>JAEWEG010000048.1 GCA_023389575.1 Chloroflexota bacterium
TAGGGAGGACCTTGTCTCTATGCTGGGGGTGAGGACGGCACCCGTGGAAGGCCTGGGTCACCACGACCGCCGGTTAGTGCGGGTCCGTCCTCATCGACCGGGGGATCCGCCCTGAGTTCCCATCGGATGGTTACCTGGACCCGGACCTGACCGTCCGTGCGTCCGCAGACAAGGCTGACCACCAGCACGGATCCCCATCCGCATCATACCGGGAGGTGCCAGATGGATGTGTTCGTGGGGATCGATGTCGGCAAGACCATGCTGGATGTGGCCATCAGCGGGGAATCCCGGGTGCGGCGATTCCCCAATACCCCCGCCGGCTGGGCGGACCTCCGCGCCGCCCTGGCCCATGCCAGTCACCCCTGTATCGTGCTCGAAGCCACCGGCCGCTATCACGAAGGGGTCACCGCCGCCCTCGCCGCCGCCGGCACGCCAGTGACGGTCGCCAACCCGCTCCATACCGCCGCGTTCCGGCTCTCCGAGGCCCAGTTGGCCAAGACCGACACCATCGATGCCCGGGTGCTGGAAGCGTTCGCCGCCCAGAAGCAGCCCCGGCCCTCCCCATTGCCCGATCCGGTCCAGCGCCACCTGCGGGACCTGGTCCGGACCCGGGACGACCTGGTCAAGGCGCACACCCAGCTGACCCTGCGGGCCAGCGAGGCGCCGGCGGACATGGTGACGTACTATGCCGCCCTTCACGCTCCCCTGGCCGAGCAACTCGCGCGCTGTGAGCGGGAGATCGCCCGCCACATCGCCGCGCATCCCGCCCTGGCGGCACGGGCGGCCCTGCTGCAATCCCTGCCGGGGCTGGGGCCGGTGTCCGCCGCCTGCCTGCTGGGCGAGCTGCCTGAACTTGGGAGCCTCTCGCGGCGCCAGATCGCCTCGCTGGGCGGGGTGGCGCCACGCAACCGGCAAAGCGGGACGCTGGCGCATCGTCCGACGGTCCGGGGCGGGCGGGCCATGGTCCGGCGCACCCTCTACCTCGTCGCGGTGGGCGCTACCCAGCTCCGGCGGCACGGGCAGTGCGCGCGGGGAGCCGGGACCATCCGGGGCCGGTATGAGACCTTGCTGGACCGGGGCAAGCCGATCAAGGTGGCCCGGATCGCGGTCGCGCGCTGGCTGGTGACGATCCTCAACGTGATGGTGCGGGAAGGGGTGCGCTGGGAGCAGACCCGAGCCGCCCGGGGAGGCCCCACGCCCTAACGTCCGCCAGCGCAGCACCGTCCTGATCAGGCTGGATCGTCCCGCACGACCCGGTCTGGTCCGCGTGGCGCTGGCGACGTCCATCCGTCCAAGAAAAAGAGCAGACCCGGTTCCCGGATGGGGGTTGCAAAGATGGTTACTCACCGGCATCGATGGAACGGTCGGCGTTCGCCCGTGCCGGTGGATGGTCCTCCGAGGGCGCGTTGGCCACGGGAAGGGCCCGCACGCCCATCCCACTGGGCCAGGGCGTTACGAGGCTGGTGACGCCTCTGGGGTAGCGGATGGGGCGGTGTCGGGGAGGAACTCGCTAGTCCAGGCGGCGGCGATGTCGACATCGCCGCCGAGGAGGCCCTGTTCCTTCAGCCAGTCGCCGTAGGCGTTCCAGCGCTCATCGGTCTGAAGGCCGAAGGGGATTGATCCACCATCGGTCCAGAGCGGGATGAGAAGGTCCAGGCCTTCGAGTTCCACATCGCGCACCAGGTCGGGGCTTTCAGCGATGAGGAGGTCGAGGGCCGTTTCGGGATCGGCGATGGCGTCGTTGTAGCCCTGCTGGAGCGCCCCGAGGAGGCCGCTGACGATTTCGGGCTGGTTTTCGATGGTGGTCTCGCCAGTCACCAGCACGAGTTCGTAGTAGTCCGGCACGCCCCATTCCTCGACCCGGAAGTAGCGAACGGGGTAGCCCTCGCGTTCCGCGAGGATCGTTTCGTGCGTCCAGTACACCCCGATGGTGGCGTCCGCCCGCTCGGAGAAGATGGCCGGGAGCAGGTCGTAGCCGACGTTGATGACCTCGACATCGTCCATGGAGAGGCCGGAGTTCTCGAGCATCGTCTTGAGGAAGGCGTCGTCGGCGGGAAGGCCGGTGACGGCCACGGATTTCCCGGCGAGGTCGGCGGGACTCTGGATGTCGGAGCTTTCGAGGACCATGAGCGAGTTGAGCGGATGCTGGACGAGGGCGGCGGCGGAAACGACCGGCACCTCCTGCTCGCGCGCGAAGAGGACTTCCGCGTGATAGGAGATGCCGAAGGTGTCGCGGCCGGCGCCGACGGTCTGGAGCACGGTGGTGGGATCGGAAGGAACGACGATTTCCAGGTCGATTCCCGCCGCCTCGAAGTAGCCCTTCTCACGGGCCATGTAGATGCCGGCGTGGTTGGCATTCGGGTACCAGTCGAGGGCGAGGGTGGCTGGCTGGAGGTCCTGGGCGGCGGCCGGTGACGGCGCGATTCGCGCGCCAAGGGCGAGGGCGGCCGAGGCGGCGGCGCTGGCCTGGACCACGCGGCGGCGAGAGATGGTGCGATGGGTTGCGGTCATGGAGATATGGCTCCTCACGATTCCTGCGCGGGGATTATCCCGATCAGGTACGACGGTCGGTGGCATCGAGCCACCCTCTCAGCCCGGTTCGTCCGAGCTCCCGTTGAGAGTTGGGTTGTGGCGATAGTGTAGCGGATGGGGCCGGGGTGTGGGCCGATTCGTGCGTCTGCTATCGTGTTTCGGTAGGTGGTTACTTCCATTGGTATGAACTCCGGGGTGGGCGATGCTGATCGGGCGCGGGCGGGAACTCGAGGTGTTGGCGCAATGCCTGGACGACGTCCACGCCGCGGGCGGGCCGGTGGTGCTCATCAGCGGGGAAGCGGGGATCGGGAAGACGACGCTGCTGCGGTTCGTCCGGGAAAGCGCGCTGGAACGTGGACTGGCCGTGGCGACGGAGATTTCGCGCGAAGGAGCGTGGTCGCCGCCATATGCGCCGTGGGGCTCGGTACTGGAGCAGATCGGGCAGCCGGTCAACCTGGTCTCCGAGGGGGCGGACGCGGTTTCGCCGGAGGACCATCACTACCGGGTGCGGCGGTCGGTGCTGGCGGCCATCGAAGGGGCGGCCGCCGTCAGGCCGGTGGTGATCCTGCTGGATGACATGCAATGGATGGACCAGCTCTCGCGGGAGGTGCTGCCGCATGTCGTCCAGGGAATGGGTTCGGCGCCGGTGTTGCTGGTGGGTACCGTGAGGACGCCGGTTCCGGAGCGGGACGTGGAGACACGGGGATATCTGGCGACGTTGCACCGGCTTCCCGGTGTTCGCTGGCTGGAGCTGGGCGGGCTGGATGCTGCCGAAGTGGGACAGATGGTCGAGACGCTGGGGTGGTCGGCATCGTCCACGCAGGTTCGGCATCTGGCCGGGAGAACGCGGGGAAATCCGTTCTTCGTGGCCGAGATCGCGCGGCTGGCGGGCGTGGTTGGCGACGCCGGGGAGACGGAGATTCCACCGTCGGTGCGCGCGGTTGTCCGGGCGCGGCTGGATGGGATGCCGGAACCGGTTCAGCGGGTGCTGCGAATGGCGGCGCTGTTCCCGCGGGGCTTCGACTTCCGGTTGGTGAGCGAGATGGCCGATCTGCCCGAGGATGACCTGCTGGACGCGATCGACCTGGCGCTGGACGCGGATTTCCTGCGAGCGGGTGACCAGGGACCGGAGTTCTACCGGTTCTCCCATGAGATCGTGCGGGAGGTGATCGCCGAGGGCTGGACCCCGAGCAGGCGAGCGCGATTGCACCGGAAGGCGGCGGAGGCCCTGGAACGGGTGCATGCGGGACGCCTGGCGGACGTCTCCGGCGACCTTGCCTTCCATTACCATGCGTCGCGTGGTTTGCCCGGTTCGGAGCGCGGGATTGGATACGCGTTGGAAAGCGCGGAACGGGCATCGCGGGCGTTCGACCACGGCCGGGCGGCGGAGATGCTCGGTCTGGCCGGGGACATGGCGGCATCGGAGCCCGCGAGCGTCCAGTCGGATATCGCCTGGCGGCGGGCCCTGGCGCTGGCGGAGTCGCTTCAGGTGGACAAGGCGGTGTCCGGGGCGGATCGCGCGCTTGAGTTGCTGGCGGAAGCCGGGGCGGACCCGGAGACGGTCGCGCACGTTTGCTGGCGGTTGGCGCATGCTTTCACGGCGGTTGGCGCCAGCATGGCCGCGCGAAACCGGCTGCGGGAGGCCGGGCTGGAGGCGCTGGGCGACCGGCGGGACATTCACTGGGCGCGGTTGCGATTGCTCACGGAGCCGATCGAGGTGGTTCCGAACGACGTGCTGTACGCGGCGCGGTGGGTTGGGTTCGACCCGCTGGCGACGCGGGTTGCCCGGGAGAGTGGCCTGGAAGAGGACCACGTCCAGACCATCGAGTCATTCGACGCGAGATCGCCGGAGCAAACGCGCTCGCTGATCGCGCGGGCGCGAGGCTGGCGACAACCCCGCGCGACCCTTCGGGGATTGACCGCGGCGGGAAACGATCTCACCTATCGCCACGGCGAGTTCCGGGCGGCTATGGAGATCTGGAACGAGGTGCTGGAAACGGCGCGGCGGGCGGGAACCATTCCCTGGCAGGCGAACGCCCTCAACCAGATCACGCTCCTGCATGTCACGCTCGGTGAGTTCGAGGCGGCGGTGGCGAGCAAGCGGCTCGCTGACGAGGCGAACGCGGTGCTGGGACCGGCGAGCGACGCGGAGGCGTTGCTGATGGAGCGCGATTTCGCGCTGGCCCACTATCTCGATGGCGACTGGGCGGGGCAGGCCGCGTACTGGTTGCGATTCATCGCGGTGGCCCCGCAGGGATTGGAGGCGCAACTGGCGGTTCCGCTGTACGCGGCCATGGCGGCTTCGGCGGCGGCCGTGGCCGGGATCGAGCGCGACAAGGCGTTGCGGATCGTGGACGCGCTGGCGGAGGTCGCGCGATATCCGGGTATCCAGCAGGTGAATGGCATGGTGGCATGGGCGGCCGGGGCGGTGGCCCGGCTGGGGGCGACGGACCGGGCGGTGACCTTTGATCGGCTGGCGGAGGCCGTCGTCGCGTCGGGGATGGGGGACTATCCCCAGACGAGCCTGTTGTTGACCCGCGCGCGGATGTTGAGCCTGCTGGGCGACGCGAAGGCGACCGCGATGTTCGACCGGGCGCGGGAGTCGCTTGCCAGCCAGGGTCAGCATCCATTGTTGGGAATCGCCTGTTACGAGCAGGCGGTGGCCAGCACGACGCCGCTCTACCGCAAGGCTCGCCTGCTGGAGGAGGCATTGTCGCTGTTCGAGCGGTTGAAGATGACGGCCTGGCATGAGCGGGCGGCCGCGGCGACGGCGACTCCGGTGGAGGAGCATCCGGACCTCGCGGGGCTCTCCCGGCGGGAGCGGGAAGTGCTCAATCTGGTGGCGCGAGGGTACTCCGACAGGCGGGTGGCGGACACGTTGTTCATCAGCGAGCGGACGGTGAACGCGCACCTCCGCAACATGCTGGGAAAGACCGGGAAAGCGAACCGTACGGAGCTCTCCGCATGGGCGATGGAGACCGGTATACTCGGCACGTAATCCGGAAATGTTATGGAGCGTGGGTCCTGGTTCGAGCATTCTTCCTTGCCACTCATTGATTGGGGAACACCATGCAGGCACGTACTTCTCGTCGAACCGCCATCACCGCCCTGGGAGCGGGAGCGGCGGGTATCGCGTCGTTGTCGTTGTTGCCGCGGGCCGCGGTGGCGGCCATCAGCAGTTCGGCCGGAATCGTGGCCGGTGGGTCGCTGGAGGGGCCGAATGGACCGATCCAGTTCTCGGCGTTCGGGAGCAGGACTCAACTGGACGACGCGGAGGATCTGGTGTTCCAGGGAGCCCTGGCCTGGCACGACGCGGCCGGTCTGGATGGTGCGGCGGTGACCATTTCGCTGGTGTCGGTTAAGAGCTACGGGCCGCACGATACGGAGACCTCGCGCCTGATGACCGGGACGGCCGCGGTGAACGGCGAGGGGGAGCATCCCTTCAGCCTACGGATGGTGGATGGCGGCGAGGTTGGCGCGGGCGGCGACAGCGTGCGCCTGGTGGTGGGAACTGGCGCCGCCGAACTGAGCGGAACGCCGGAGGCGGTCGAGGCGGACGGCTCGTTTGATTACGACGTGGAGGGCGAGCTGGTTTCGGGCAATATCCAGACGGTGACGCTGGCGTAAGCGTTTCCGGTACACACGTCTTGCCTTTCAAGCCCTTCACCGTCATGTCGAGCGGAGCGAGACATCCCCTGACGAAGTCCTTCCGCCGTTAGGCGGTGCCCGCCGCCAAACCATTGACGCGTGTTTTGGGGTAGAAACGCCTGCGCTGGACTGGCGGCTTCGTCCGGCGATCCACCATGCACCACCCCTGACCCCTCCCCAAAGGGAGTGGAACGGTCGCTCTGGATGACGACCATTGTTAGCGTGTGCGTCGAGTCACCGGGCGGGACGAATCCCGCCTCCGGATGCTTCATGTAACGGATGCGTGGGGCGTGCGACAATGGAGGCAATGAATGCGAGCTTGAAGTCAGGGATGCGTCTGGCCGGTGTTCCGGGCCGCGTCTCCCGGTAAGGGCAAGGAACGAATCGTGCGGATCGCGGTGGTTGGCGCTGGCGCCATGGGATCGTTGATGGCGGGTCGGTTGGCGGCGGTGGCTGGTTCGGGCCAGGCCGTCGAGGACGTGGTGCTGTACGGGCGGGAGTCCGCCCACCTGGATGCCATCCGGGCCAACGGGCTGACGATTACCGAACTGAATGGTTCACCGCGCGTTGTTCCGGTGCGGGCAACGACCGATCCGGCCGATGTCCAGGGCTCGGACGTGGTGCTGGTGCTGGTGAAGGCCTGGGCCACCGCCGAGGCCGTGGCGCCGCTGAATCCGTACCTGAATCGCGACACGATCGTGATCACGCTCCAGAACGGTCTGGGCAACGCGTCGGCGTTGCGAACCTCCCTGCTTCGCGATGGAGTGCGCCCGCATGTCTACCTGGGCGTCACCACCCAGGCGGCGATGCGGGGCGAGCCGGGCCAGATCCTGCATACCGGCGCGGGGATCACGGCCATCGGGCGCAGGACCAACCCCGCGAACGCGCTGCTGCGGGACATCGCCAAGGCGATGACCGACTCCGGATTGCAGACCGTGGCGGTGGACGACATCCACCGGTGGGTGTGGCGAAAGCTGGCGGTGAATGCCGCCATCAATCCGCTCACGGCCCTGGGGAATGTGCGGAACGCGGCGATCAGCGCCGACCCGGGGTTGCGGATGGCGGCGGACGTCATCGCGCGCGAGGTGGTCGCGGTGGGCAAGGCGTCGGGCGTGAAAATCGACCTGGCCGAGGTGCTGGCGTCGATTGACGACGTGGCGCGGAGCACGGGAGACAACCGGTCGTCGATGCTGGTGGACCTCGATTTGGGGATGCCGACGGAGATCGACGCGATCAATGGCGCGATCGTCTCCGAGGCGCGGCGACACTCGATCCGGGTTCCGGCCAACCAGTTGTTGACGGCGCTGGTACGGGCCCGCGAGGGGCGGGTTCAGCTGACCACCGATGACGAAACGGACATCGATCCCGGCGCGATCGCCTGATTTCCCTGGGGGCTACGTTTTTCTCATGACCAACACAGACAAACCGTACTGGACGATTCCCACGTTGCGCCACTACAAGGCCGGCGAGGGGCAGCCGCCTTTGGTGATGGTGACGGCCTACGACGCGCCATCGGCCCGGTTCGCGGTGGACGCCGGGGTCGACCTGATCCTGGTCGGCGATTCGGTGGGAACCACGCTGCTGGGGTACGACAGCACCGTTCCCGTGACCATCGACGACATTCTGCATCACACCCGGGCGGTCCGACGGGGCGCGCCGCGGGCGCATGTGGTGGCCGATCTCCCCTTCATGTCCTACCAGGTGAGCGACGAGCAGGCCGTGGCCAACGCGGGGCGCCTTATGAAGGAAGGCGGCGCGGACTCGGTCAAGCTGGAAGGCGGGGTCCGGCTTGCCAGCCGGGTGCGGGCCATCGCCAACGCCGGGATTCCGGTGGTGGGCCACATTGGGCTGACGCCGCAAACGGCGGGGCTGCTGGGCGGCTTCAAGGTGCAGGGCCAGGATATCGAGACGGCCCGGGCGCTGGTGGATGACGCGGTGGCGGTGTCCGAGGCTGGCGCCTACATGATGGTGATCGAGGTGGTGCCTTCGGCGCTGGCGGCGATCGTGACCCAGCGGGTGTCGATTCCCGTGATCGGGATCGGGGCCGGGGCGACCTGCGATGGACAGGTGCTGGTGATGCACGACCTGCTGGGAATCGAGGACCGGCACGCGGCACGGTTTGTGAAGCGCTACGCCGACCTGGCGACCGCGACGCGAGAGGGATTCGCGGCGTTCGCGGCGGATGTGCGGAGCGGGGCGTATCCCCAGCAGGAGCATGGGTACAAGATGAAGTCATCGGTGCTGGACTCGCTGCGGGACCAGTCCGGCTCGCGGGATGCTGACTCGTGAGCGATACCGTCGTGGTGACGACGCCCGAGGCGGTTCGGGCACGGGTAAGGGACGGGCAAACGGTTGGGTTCGTGCCGACGATGGGCGCGCTGCACGAAGGGCACCTGACCCTGATCCGGCGGGCGGCGGCGGAGAACGACGTGGTGGTGGTGAGTGTGTTCGTGAACCCCACCCAGTTCAACGATGCCGGTGACCTGGCGCGGTACCCGAGGGTGTTGGAGGCCGATGTCGCGCTCGCCAGCGGGGCCGGGGCGACCATGGTGTACGCGCCGCAGGCGGAGACGATGTACCCGGAGGGGTTCGCCACCTCGGTCCATGTGGGGTGCATGACCGGGTTGTGGGAGGGTGAATCGCGGCCGGGCCACTTCGACGGCGTGGCCCTGGTGGTGTCGATGTTGCTCAACCAGGTGCGGCCAGACCGCTCGTACTTCGGGGAGAAGGATTTCCAGCAACTGGCGATGGTGCGGAGAATGCATCGCGACCTCTGGCTCCCGGGCGAGATCGTGGGCGTGCCGACGGTGCGCGAGCCCGATGGCCTGGCAATGAGTTCGCGCAACGTGCGGTTGACGGCGGAAGGCCGGGCGATGGCGACCTCGCTGCACGAGGCGCTGGCGGCGATGCGTGAAGCCGCCGTTTCGGGCGAGCGGTCAGCCCTGAAGTTGGCGATCCTGGGGGCGGTGATCGTCAAGCGGAGCCCCGAGATCGAACTTGATTACCTGCAGATCGTGAATCCGGAAACGCTGGACCCGGTCGAGGTGGTGACAGCCGGCGCGCGGGCCATCGTCGCGGCGGTCATCGACGACGTTCGGTTGATCGACAACATGGAGTTGCTGCCGGGAGATGGTTCGGCGTGAGTTCGACCACGATGTCGCCGCTCCAGGTATGGGTGCTGGCCGCCCGGCCGAAGACATTGCCGGCGGCGGTCGCGCCGGTGATCGCTGGAACGGCGGTGGCCTATTACGAGGATGGGGTGCACTGGATTTCGGCGGTGCTGGCGATCCTGACGGCGTTGTTGCTCCAAGTGGCGGCCAATTTCGCCAACGATGCGCTGGATTTCCGCAGGGGCGCGGATACGGGGGAGCGGTTGGGGCCGACCCGGGTGACGGCGAGCGGAATGGTCAGCGCCGAGGGGGTGATGCGGGCGACGGCCGTGACATTGGCGCTGGCGGTGGTGACGGGGTTGCCGCTGGTGTTCCGGGGCGGATGGCCGATCCTGCTGCTGGGTCTGGCGGCGATCGTCTGCGCCGTAGCGTACACGGGCGGGCCGTTTCCGCTGGGATACCTTGGCCTGGGCGAGGTATTCGTATTCATCTTCTTCGGGCTGGCGGCCGTCGCGGGAACGGCGTATATCCAGACCGGTGAGTTGACGGCCTTGGCGCTGGCGATGTCCGTGCCGATCGGGGCGTTGGCGGTTGGCATTCTCATCGTCAACAACCTGCGGGATATCGAGACGGACCGGGCGGCGGGGAAGAAAACGCTGGCGGTGCGGCTCGGGGCGCGGAACACGCGGCTCGAGTACGGCGTGATGCTGGCGATCGCCGGCGCGTCGCCGGTGGTGTTCTGGGCCGTTGGCTGGCTGGACTGGCCGGTGGTGCTGACGCTGGTGTGGTGGCCGTTTGGCGTGGCGTTGTGGAACCAGATTTCGGTGAGGACCGGTCGCGAGCTGAATCCAACGCTGGGGAATACCGGGCGGGCGTTGCTGGTGTACAGCGTGGTGCTGTCCACCGCGCTGGTGCTGAGCGCGTGACGCGGTGGCCTGGAGGAGGGCCGGGGGAGCGTGGGCGGATGGATTCGCGTCGCTCTCCACGGGCCTTGGCGCGTGTATGGTGTGCATGAATGGCCGCCCGGCTGTCCCGTCATTTGTAGGGTCCGACCTCGTATCGGCCCTGGATGATCCCAATCGGCGCGAGGTGGCGACGGGTGGTCGTGACGCGCGGGTATGTCCGGGCGGACGCCCTTGGCAGGCAAGGCGTGAGCGGTGTCACAGGGCGGACACGAGGTCCGCCCCTACCGATCAGTGTTCTGAAGTGAGCAATGGATAGCCTGGTTGCGCGTATATCGGAAGGGACTGTGAGGACATGACGGAAGAATCGAAGCCCACCGGGCAGCCAGCGACGGAGACGCGGAAGGGCGCGATCCAGAGTGGGGCCGACGTGCGGGCGATGTTCGACCGGATCGTGCCTCGCTATGACCTGATGAACCGGATCATGACGGGTGGCCGCGACGAGGCCTGGCGCAAGCGGGTGGCCAAACTGGCGATGGGGTCGGCGGCGGATGGGAAACCGCGGGTGCTGGACATGGCGACCGGCACCGGGGACCTCGCGTTCGCGCTGGCGAAGGCGGGCGCTTCCGAGGTGGTGGGCGTCGACTTCTCCGGGGAGATGATCGAGGCGGCGAAGGTGAAGGCCGGGAATCGCCCGGGAAACGTGCGGTTCCTGGTGGGCGATGTGATGGATCCATCGGTCGAGGAGGCGTCCTTCGATGCCTGCACCGTCTCGTTCGGGTTGCGCAACATGCCTGACTACGACGCGGCGATCGCGTCGATGACGCGGATGCTCAAGCCGGGCGGGCTGTTTGTCTGCCTGGAGATGACGCCGTTTCACCGGCCGTTCCTGGGGCCGTTGTTCCAGTTCTATTTCCAGCGGGTGATGCCGCTGGTGGGCGGGCTGCTGAGCGGGTCGTTGTCGTCCTACAAGTACCTGCCGCAATCGGTGGAGGCGTTTCCTCCCGCGCATGACCTGGCGGAGCGAATGCGGGCCCTGGGGCTGGACGACGTACGGTTCACGTTGCTGGGGTTCGGCACGGTGGCGATCCACAGCGGAAAACGCGCGGAATAGGACACGTTTGGCGTCGCGCGCTCATGGGCGTGTGTCATGATTGCGAGGCGCCAACGGCTAGGGGCAATGGCCCTGGTTCCGGAAATGGCGCCTGACAGGAGGGTCCCATGAGCGATGTCGAGACTACGTTTCCTGGCGATGACGAGCCGATCGTGACGCCAGATCCCGAGAAGAACCCGCGCGACTCCCGGGAGAATCCGGACATGCCGGACCGGGGAGACATCCCCACCGATCCGCCGCTTGACGCGCCGGACGGTGAGCCTGGCGAATTGCCATCGCCCGACGCACCCAACCAGCCGGAGCCGCCACAGTAGGCTTCGCGAGTTTCATCCAATCGCATGCACGAATCCAGTCAACCCGAATGCGGCATGATGCGCCGCATTCGGGTTGACGCTGTCTACGGGCGCTTCTACACTGCCGGAAGAAGCCGACTGAATTGGTCGGAAATGGAATTGGCTCGCGATGGCGCGCTTTTTGGCGGGAAAAGGGGAACGGTTGATGGCATACAGGCGGAATCGGCGACAGGTGTTGGCGAGTATGGCCGGGATGGCCGCGGCGGGATTCGTGCTTCCGCGTAGCGTGTTCGCGCAGGAAGGCGACCTCCCGGTCCTGGAGGCCACGCCGGTGGTGGATGGGCTCACGGTGACGTTCCCGGAGGGGATGCTGCCGACCATCTACGGTGACATCGAGATTCCGGAATCGGTCGAGCGGGTGATCACGATCACCGACGGCTCGCTCGATGGCGCCCTGGCGGTGGGGGTATCGCCAGTGGGCGTCACCCGCAGTTCCAACGGCCAGTCGGTGGCCGCCTACCTGGAGGACGATGTCGCCAGCGACGTGACTTACGTTGGCGGTTGGGATGAGCTGGACCTGGAACTGATCGTGTCGCTGGCGCCGGACGTGATCCTGACCGACCGCTACCTATACCCGGATCAGTACGAGCCACTTTCCGCGATCGCCCCGACCTTTGCCACCGGCGAGATCGCCGTGGCCGACGACGATGCCGAAGGCTTGCAGCAGTGGGAATATGAGCAGCTTGCCTGGGCACATGTGCTGGGCAAGACCGCCGAGGCCCAGGCGGTGATCGAGGAAGCGCGGGCGCGGGCCGCGAGCATCGCGGAGCAGCTCGGTGACGTCGCCGGGGACTCGGTGGTGGTGTTCCGGCCGCAGGCCGAATTCCCGGTGGTGATGTCTCACGCGTGGATTTCGGGCCGGATCCTGACCTGGTCGGGTCTGACCGGCAACGAGTTCACGCTCCAGCTTCCGCCCCCGCATAGCGGCAACACGGTGAGCCTGGAGCAACTCGACCTGATCGACGCGGACTGGATGCTGGCGGCGACGCGCAACGCGGATATGTCCGAGGCGCTGGTGGGATACGGAGATATGCCGCTGTTCCAGCAGACCACGGCGTACCAGAACGACCAGGTGGTGGAAGTCGACGGCGCGCTGTGGAGTGGGTCGTTCGGCGTGCTGGCCTCCCACGCGATGATGGACGACATCGAGCGCATCTTCGTCAACGGCGAGCGGTAGCCGATGCTGGACCTGGCCCCAACCGCTACCCGCCCGCCGGAAAGCCCGCGCCTTCAACGCTTGTTGGCGGACCTGGAAACGGATTCCGGGGCGCTGGCGGCGTTCTGGGCGGAGCGTGCCGCCATGGGCGCGCCCATCGTCGAACCGGTGGATTCGCCCGCCGGGGCGGTGATGGTGACCTTCGTCTGGCGGGAGACGGGGCCGACCAGCAACGTGGTGCTGCTGGAGTGGATTTCCGGCAAGGACTTTCCCGATCGCCAAATGACGCACCTGGCGGGGACGGACCTGTGGTACCGATCGATGGTGATGCGAGACGACATCCGGACCTCGTACCAGTTCGCACCGAACGATTCGCTGACGCCAAAGGCGGAGGAGACGGACTGGGACACCCGGCGACTGGGATGGGTCCCAGACCCGCTGAACCCGTCGCGGCTGGTGGACGAGCGGTTCCAGGGCGATCCGGACCTGGGCCGGTTCAACGACTCCGTGCTGGCGCTGCCCCATTCGGCTTCCGAGCCGTGGATCGTGCACGACCCCGCGATTCCGGCCGGAACGGTGGACCATCACACCTTCACCAGCGAGATTCTGGAGAACTCCCGGGACGTCTGGGTCTATACCCCCGCGGGATACGGAGATGGCGCGGAGGCGCCAGCGCTGCTGGTGCTGTTCGATGGTGAGCGGCACGACTCGGTGATGCGGACGCCCACGGTGCTCGACAACCTGATCGCGGCAGGGGCGATTCCTCCACTGGTGGCGCTCATGATCGGCAATGTCGACCGGGGAACGGAACTGCCCTGCTCGGAGCCGTTCGCGCGGTCGCTGGTGGATGAAATGCTGCCGTGGCTCACCGATCGGTACCGGGTGACGGAGCGCGCCGGCGAGCGGGTGGTGGCCGGGCAGAGCTACGGTGGCCTGGCGGCCGCCTGGGCGGGCCTGACGCATCCGGAGACGTTCGGCAACGTGCTGTCGCAGTCGGGGTCGTACTGGTGGAAGCCCGACCCGATGAACGCGGAGCGCGACGTGGTGCTGGGGGATGCTCCGGAATGGGCGTGGCTTCCGTCTCGAGTGGCGACCATGCCGGTGGCGCCGGTGCGGTTCTGGATGGAGGTTGGACGCCTCGAGAACCGCGCGTCCAGCGATGGAATGCCGAGCATGGTGGCCAGTAACCGGCACATGCGCGATGTGCTGGTGAGCCGGGGATACGCGGTGACCTATCGTGAATACAGCGGTGGACACGACTACGTTTGGTGGAGATCGACGTTGGCGGATGGGCTGATTGCCCTGCTTGGTGACGAAGGATAGGGAGAAGAGGCGGGATGGTGGAGACAGCAAGCCGTAAGCGAACCGTTCGATTCGATCTGGTGCCGCGCCTGGTGACGGTGAAATCGGTTGAGCCGATCACGCCACGGTATGTGCGCGTCACCGTGGCCGGGGATTCGCTCGCCGGGTTCCAGTCGCTGGACCCGGAGGACCACATCAAGCTGGCGTTTCCGGAGCCGGGCGC
Organism: Chloroflexota bacterium; assembly: GCA_023389575.1. Taxonomy (GTDB): domain Bacteria; phylum Chloroflexota; class Chloroflexia; order Thermomicrobiales; family UBA6265; genus JACCYX01. The sequence goes on from JAEWEG010000048.1 coordinate 14,341, forward strand.
CGATGCGCCGGTGATGCCGGCGGTGGGCGAGAAGGGCATTTCGTACCCGGAGGGCGCCAGGCGGCCAACGCTTCGGGACTACACGCCCCGGCGGTTTTCGGCGGACTCGAACGAGTTGGTGATCGACTTCGTGATCCATGGCGAGGGACCGGCCTCGAACTGGGCGGCCCAGGCGGCTCCGGGCCAGAAGCTGGGCATCCTGGGCCCGCGTGGCTCGCACGTGGTGGACGATGTGTTCGACTGGTACCTGCTCATCGGCGACGAGACGGTGCTTCCCTCGATCGCGCGGCGAATGGAAGAGGCGAAGGCCGGCACGAAGATCGTGGCGTTCATCGAGGTGAACGACGAGGGCGATGAGCAGGCGATCGAAACGGCCGCCAGGACCGATATCACCTGGGTGTACCGGAACGGCGCGAAGCCCGGAACGACCCCGGTGCTGGAAGAGGCGGTCCGCGACTGGTGCGCGGCGGGCATTCCTCCGGGCGAGGCGCATGTGTGGGCTGGGGGCGAGGCCAACCAGTTACGTGGCATTCGCCGGTACCTGCTCAACGAGGCCGGGTTCCAGCGGGAATGGACATCGTTCTCCGGGCACTGGAAGCTTGGCGTGGCCGATCACGACCATCACGAGCCAATCGAGGACTAGGTTCCCCGGCAACAAGGCGATACCCGGACAACCCCCATGCGGGAAGCAGGCGCTTCCTGCATGGGGGTTTCTCATGGTCGACGGCGGTCGGCGGCATGCGGCGCTGGAAATGGGGAGATATACGCATTTCCGTGGGTCGCGGCGGTCTCTACAGTGCGGATGGAGTCGTGTGACTCGCGCGGCGATCGGGCTCGATCCGCGCCGCATTCCGCTCGTTTGGAGGACGCGCCATGACCACCTCGTTTCTCACCACACCCAGGCATTGGTATGGCCGCGGCACGCGGCGTGACTTTCTCGGGGCACTGGCCGCCGGCATCGGGGCGGCGGGCCTGGGCTTGCACATGACCCGGACCGTCGCGAGCGGGAGCGGAACGTTCTCTCCGGTGGCGATTCCGAACGCCGCGCAATCGGGATACGCGTGGGTGGCGAATCACGGCCTGGATGGCGATGCCTACCAGCGGGAGTTCGACTCCCTGGCGGGCCAGGGATACCGTTTGGTCAAGCTCTGTGGATATTCGGTTTCGGGGCGGGATTACTACGCGTCGATCTGGGACATGTCGCCAGGGCCGGCGTGGGTTGGGATGCACCGGGTCCTGGGCGCGGACTACCAGGCCCAGTTCGATTCGCTGACGGCGCAAGGCTACCGGCCGGTCGACATCAGCGGGTACGAGAAGGACGGCTCGGACCACTACGCGGCGATCTTCGAGCAATCGAACGCGTCGTGGAGCGCCAATCACGGGGTCGCCGGGGCCGACTACCAGGGCGTGTTCGACCAGAATGTGGCGGCTGGGCTCCGGCCTTTGCGGGTGTCGGGATTCACCGTTGGCGGGGCTGACTATTTCGCCTCGATCTGGGTGGGAGACGACGGCACGCCGTGGGCGGCCGGCCATGGCATGGATAACGCGACGTATCAGGCGGAGTTTGACCGGTGGACGGGAGAGGGGCTCCGACTGGTTGACATTAGCGGCTACGAAATCAACGGGGCGGACTACTATGCCGCGATTTTCGATGCGTCGCCAAAGCCATACTGGATCTCCCATCACAACCTGAGCGCGGATGCCTACCAGGCGGCGTTCAACGAGAACGGCGCGGCGGGATATGTGCTGACCCACGTGGCGGGATACGGCGTGGGTGGAGACGCCCGGTTCGCCGGGATCTGGGCATCGGACACGGATCCGACCGGTGGCACGGTGGGATTCGCGGACGTCGACAGGATCGCCACGGACATGCTGGCGACATCGGGCGTGCCGGGAGTGTCGGTCGCGATCGCGAAGGACGGGTTGCTGGTGTACGCGAAGGGATATGGCACGGCTGATGCGTCGACTGGCGAGGCGCTCACCGTGAAGCACAGGATGCGGGTGGCCAGCGTGTCGAAGCCGATCACGGCGGCGGCGATCCTGCAACTTGCCGAGAATGGGACGCTGGGGCTCGATGACACGGTGTTTGGAAGCGGCGGCTGGCTTGGCACCACCTATGGCACCAAGGCGTACTCCGCCGACCTGATGGCGGTGACGATCTCTCACCTGGTGAATCACACCGTGGGCGCCTGGGGCGGGAACACCATGTTCCAGCACCCGGAGTACACGATGGACGAAATCATCACCTGGACGCTGGACACGTTCCCGCTCTCCGGCGCGCCGGGCGCGATGTTCACCTACTCCAACTTCGGGTACTGCCTGCTGGGCAGGATCATCGAGGCGGCGACGGGCCAGACCTACGAGAACTACGTGCAGAGCACCGTATTGGCGCGGTGCGGCATCTCCAGCATGCAAATCGCGGGCGATTCGCTTGTGGAGCGGGCCGTCGACGAGGTGGTCTACGACGGGAGCAACTCCACGATTGGCGATCCCTACGGGATTCCGGTCCGGAGGATGGACGCGCACGGGGGATGGATCGCGACTCCGACCGACCTGCTGCGGTTCATGGTGCGCATGGATGACTTCCCGAACCCGGCCGACATCGTGACCGCGGCGTCGCTGGGAGCCATGGGCTGGGGAGGCGCGGTCGACTGGGGGCACACCGGCCAGCTCGGCGGGACCGAGGCGGTGATTTCGCGCAGGAACGACGGCATCTGCTACGCCGTGATCGGCAACGCCAACGGATTCGATCCGGACAGGCTGGGAGCCGACATGGCCTACGCGATCACGGATTGGGGGGCGGGCAGCCCGCTGTAGGGAGTTGCTTCGCGGCCCAGGGATAAGAACACAGCAGGTACGGGAGCCAGTGCGTTGGCTTCCGTACGTGTGTCTGGTCATCCTGGAGAACGAGCTGGGATCGGGCTCGCTATTCGGTGGCGCTGTTCCACCGCTCACGGTGCCAGATGGCGTCGAGCGAGCGGTGGCCGCGCTTGAGGGAACCGGATTTCTGGTCGGGGGCGGCGTGGCCGATCATGACCACGCCGATGGGTAGGTACTCGTCCGGGATGCCGAGGAGTTCCTGGAGGTCGGCGGGGTTGGGGACGCCGATGAAGGCGCCGCCGAGACCTTCGTTGACGGCCGCGAGCAGGAGCAGCATGAGCGAGCAGCCGGCGTCGGTGTGCCAGTAGGGGATTGGCCAGTTGATTTCGGACCCGTCGTCGTCGACCTTGTCAGGCTCGTTGTAGCGGTCGTGATAGAGCTTCTCGCTGGTGCAGATCACGATCTGGACCGGGGCGCCGGAGATGAAGGGATCGAACCCGCCCTCGACGTAGTGTTCCTCGCCACCGATGCGCCCGATGGCCTGGCGAGTTCCGGGATCGGTGATGGTCACGAAAACGACGCCCTGGCTGAACCCGGCGCTGGGAGCGCGCTGGGCGGTGGCGATGATGCGCTCGAGCGTGTCGGGAGCAACGGGTTCTGGCGTGAAGTTGCGAACCATGCGGCGTTTGCGTACGACATCGGCGAATTCCATGCGATCAGTCCTCCGTGATCGGATTGGCGGTGACGTGAAGAAAGTCTCGCACGCCGAGGATGGCAAGGGCACGGCGGACGAGCCAGGGGAGCGGCTGCTGGTCGGGGTGCCCGTGGATGACGCGGGGGTTCGTAAGGCGCCATTCCTGATTGCGGTAGGTGGCGGTGACGAACCCGGCGGCCTGGAGGTTCTGGAGCCAGTCGGTGCGGGCACCGTAGGTGAGGGCGAGGACGAACTCGTCACCGTGACGGAAGGCCCAGACCGGGGTGGTGTAGGACGCGCCGCTCGATCGGCCGGTGTGGTGAACCAGCATGAATGGTGGGACGCGCGGTCCGAAGGCGCGGGCGATCGGGTTGATCCAGTAGCGGTTCGTGCGGGCGACGAAGTGTGGAAGAGGCATGGTGGGCTTGCTCCGTATCATAGATTAAGGAATGGGTGGACAGTCCAGCATTCATGTACATTTGACGTGCGCGAGAGTTGGAGCAACGTACATGAAATCCGTGGTGATTAACAAGAGTGGGCGGATCACCTTGCCAGTAGATTTGCGGCGCAGGCAAGGATGGAAGGCTGGTGATCGCATACTCGTGAGTGAGAACGCGAAAGGGGAGATCGTACTCACCCGGATGCGGACCGTCGAGGAACTCACAGGCGTTTTCAAGCTCAGGCCGGGAGTCAAGGCCGATCCGGATTTCGGGAATATCATCCATGACGTGATGGAAGAGGCCGCCGAGCGACTTGTTGCCGAGACGCGTGATGAACATGACGCCGAACGCAGGCAAGGCGAAGGCGACGGGCTGTTAGGATGAAGCCAGATTGATCATGCGTGAGGAGTGAAACATGGTCGTGGACAGCCACAGAGCCCAAATTGGAGCGGATGGACAACTGGCCATCCCGGATGATCTGCGACGAGATATAGGATTGGAGCCCGGAGACACTGTCGAGATATCCACCGACGGTCGAGGCACCCTCACCGTCCAGCGTGCCACATTGACCATTGAAGAACTGGATGGAATCCTCCCGGCGCTTGACCGCGAGGTGGACGATGACTTCGGCAATCTGATCCGCGAGGCGACCGGTGATGCCGTCGAGCGTCGAATGCGCCGGTCTGAACTCGAGTGATCTTTCTTGATGCCAACATCATCCTCAGATTGTTGACCACAGCCACTTCTCCCAAGACTCGACGCATGAAGGCACAGGCCCGCGCCCTATTCCACCAAATCGAGCGTGGCGAGATCCCCGCGACGACTAGCGAGGTGGTCTTGCATGAAGTCGCGTACGTTCTTACCTCCTCTCGGCAATATGCCCTGCGGCCAGAGGAGGACGTTCCGCTTCTTGAGTCCATTCTGAGGAAGAGGGGGATGAGATTCCCGGGGGATGACAGCACGATCTATCTCAGGGCTGTGGAAATCTGGGCCCAGCATCCCAGGCTCGAGTTTTCGGATTCGGTGATCGCGGCGCGATGCGAGGCCGAAGGGCATGAACTGGCGACGTTCGACCGGCATTTTGGCCGGATCGAGGGGCTCGCGCAGTGGGCCCCGAGTGATGCCCCCACTGTCGAATGAGAAGAGATGGCCGTGCGGGTGGGCCCGCGTTGCTCGGTTGGCGTTCACGTGGTGCCCGAGTTGTTGCGCCAGGCCTGGCGGCGGTGTAGTGTGCGCGGAGCGGGGCGGCCAGATGGCTGCCCATTTCGTGGCGGGTTCCGCCTGACCGAGGAATGCGGGTTATCCAAACCATGACTGCAGAAGAGACGTTTCGCCCCGTGACCCCGGACGAGCTTTCTGGCCGTCCAGTGCGGATGGCGGTGATTGGAACCGGTGGCATGGGCGGTGTCCATGCGCGCGGGATGCGGGCGAACCCGGATATCGACCTGACGTGGGTGGTGGACATCGACCTGGAGCGGGCGGAAACGCTGGCTGGGGAGACCGCAGCCAGGGCGACCGCGTCGATGGACGAGGCGCTGGCCGATCCGGCGCTGGACGCGGTGCTGATCGCGCTGCCGACGAGCCTGCACCGGATGGCCACCGAGGCCGCGGCGAAGGCCGGCAAGCATGTGTTCTGCGAAAAGCCGATCGCCAGGACCTCCGAGGACGGGCGGGCGATGGTGGCGGCCTGCGAGGCGGCCGGCGTGACCCTCATGATCGGGCACGTGGTGCGGTTCTTCCCGGAGTACCAGCGGATCAAGGAGATCCTGGACCGCGACGAGATCGGGCGGGTGGCGACGGTTCGGGCCAAGCGCACGAACCCTCCCGTACAGGAGCGCAGTCCGTGGTTCGCCGACGTGGAGAAGAACGGCGGCGTGGTGCTGGACCTGATGGTTCACGAACTGGACACCCTCTGCTGGCTGTTCGGCGATGTGGAGCGCCTCTTCGCCCACGGGCTGACCTTCACCCCCGTGCAGCCGAAGCGGGACTATGCCGCGGCATCGCTGAAGTTCAGGAGCGGGGTGATCGCCCATATCGAAAGCAGTTGGGCGCACTCCAACCACCGAACCTCGATCGAGGTGGCGGGCCAGTACGGCCTGATCAATTTCAGCAGCGAGCGGGCGGCTTCCCTGGTGGTGGAGCGCAATACGCCGCTGACGGAGAATCTCGACCGGCCAGCCCGCGTCTATGCGCGCCCATCGGTGATGGGACCGCACGCCCGCGAGGTGGCGCATTTCGCGCGCTGCCTGAAGACCGGCGAGCCAGTGCTGGTCAACGGCGACGATGGCGTCCGGGCGATTACCCTGGCGAACTCGGTGCTGGATTCGATGCGAACGGGCCAGCCGGTGCACTTCGGTGCCGATGGCTCGGTGGTGACCCGGTAGGGGCCGCATCCGTTTGGATCGAGGGTTTGGACAGATGGCCCGCGCGATGAGACGGGCAAAGGCGAGACGACAATGACAGATCAGGCGGCGCCCATTCGATTGGGTATCGTGAGCTTCGCACACTCACACAACTACGGGTTTTCGGCTGGGGCCCTGACCCTGCCGGGCGTGTCGATCAGCGCGGTATGGGACGACGACGCCGAGCGTGGCCGGGCGGCCGCGGAGCGGTTTGGCGTGGAGTTCGAGGCGGACCTCGATGCGTTGCTGGCGCGGGACGACATCGACGCGGTGATCGTGGGGTCGGAGAACGTGAACCACGCGAAGCACACCATCGCGGCGGCCAACGCCGGCAAGCACGTGCTGTGCGAGAAGCCGCTGGCGACCACCGTGGCCGACGCCCAGGCGATGGTGGACGCCTGTGAGCGCAACGGGGTGAAGCTGCAAACGGCTTTCCCGGTGCGGTTCATTCCGGCCACGATCGCCCTGCGGGACGCGGTCCGGCGGGGAGCGGTTGGCAAGCCGCTGGTCGTGGCGGCGCGGAACCCGGGCACGTGCCCGCACAGCTGGTTCGTGGACCCGGCGCTGTCTGGCGGCGGCGCGGTGATGGACCACACCGTGCACGTGGTGGACGTGTTGCGGTGGATGTTCGACGCCGAGGTGACCGAGGTGTACGCCGAGATGGACACCCGCGTTTACGACATTCCCGTAGATGACACCGGGCTGCTGATGATGAAGATGAGCAATGGGATATCAGTAAGCCTGGACACCTCGTGGTCGCGGCCGGGCTCCTGGCCGACCTGGGGTGGTGTCGAGATCGAGGTGATCGGCGAGGAAGGCGTGCTCTCGCTGGATGCGTTCGCCGATACGCTGGAGGTGGCCGAAACCCGGAACGGCACCTACACCTGGCGTCCCGTGGAGGGCGTGGGCGATTCGGAGATGGTGCGGGGGTTCGTGGAAGCGATTCGCAACGACACGCCGACCGAGCCATCGGGCGTGGATGGCCTGCGGGCGGTGGAAGTCACGCTGGCGGCCTATGCCTCGGCCAAGGCTGGGAAGCCGGTTCCGGTTTCCGCCTGACATACCAAATTCCGAACGACACCAACTGATGGGGGGCCGGGTTGTGCAACGACACAAGCCGGCCCTTGCCGTGTGGTCCGACTTGAGCGATGCGTGCGGCGATTTGTATACATCTTGGCTGAGCTTGGTTGCATTGCCCCCTCGCGGACTATTATCCTGACGCCACATTCCGGCTTGTACGCCGACACGGATGAGAGCATTTTTCTGGATTGCGTTCTCCGCATGGACAGGGCATCGAACCCGGCCGTGAGAACGAGCGCGGACAACCGGTGATTCGTGAAAGGGGTATCCCCGATGGCGGATATTGCCAATGTATCGGGAACCGCCTTGCCAGCGGAGAACGTGGCCGAACAGGATCCTCCCTGGATCAAGCGCGTGGCCGGGAGCTTCGTGTTCCGGCGGGTGCTCAGGGCGATCCTGACCATCTTCGTCGTCTCGACCATGATCTTCTTCCTGGTGCGTTTGCTGCCTGGCGACCCGGTTCAGGTCTATATCAACCAGCAGATGACCCAGTACGGGTACTCCTACGACGACGCCAAGAACATGGCCCAGTCGCTGTATTCGATCGATGTCGACCAGCCATTGATCGGACAGTACTTCGACTACATGTCCGGTCTCTTGCAGGGCGATCTTGGGCAGTCGATCACCAGCCCCGGCAACTCTGTCCTCTCCATCATCAACTCGCGCATCTGGTGGACGATCTTTAGCGTGGGGACGGCGCTCCTGCTGTCGTTCGCCATCGGGTCGGTCCTCGGCATGCTGATGGCGTACCGGCGCAACACCCCGTCGGAAGGCCTGCTCTCCGGATTCGCCTCGATAACGCAGTCGATTCCCAACTACCTGCTGGCCATCCTAATCATCATTACGTTCGGGGTGCGGCTGGGCTGGATTCCCTTCACCAAAATGCGGGGAGCCATTTCCTCGGGGCAGGAGGTGGAGTTCAGCTGGGCCTTTTTCAAGGACATCACCTACCACGCCTCGCTTCCGATCGCGGTGTACGTGTTCACCTCGATTGGCGGCTGGATGTTGCTGATGAAGAGCAGCACGATTTCGGCGCTGGAAGAAGATTTCGTGACCGCGGCACGCGCCAGGGGAGTCCCTGAATGGCGGGTGCTCTTCTTTTACGTGGGCCGCAACGCGATTCTGCCCCTGTTCACCCAACTCACCATCGCGATTGGATTCGTGGTCGGCGGGTCGCTGCTGGTGGAGCCGATCTTCCAGTACGAGGGGATTGGGCAGCGGTTGTTCCAGGCCATTCAGCGACGCGACTACACGCTGCTGCAGGGCATTTTCCTGATGATCACGATATCGGTGGTGCTGGCGAACCTGGCGGCTGACCTGCTGTATAGCCGGCTCGATCCGCGCATCCGGTCGGGGAGCAACTAACCATGTTTGACCAGGTAATACAACCCGCCGATGTGCAGACGGCGACCGATCCGCGGGAGTTCGCCCAGGCGCCGAAGCAGCGAAATTTCTGGCTGACTTTCGCGGCGCGGAACAAGACCGGGACCATCGCGTTCGGGGTATTCATCGCCATCCTGCTGCTGGCGTTCGTGGGGCCGTTCTTCATGCCCGACACGAACCCGAGCGATGGCCGCAACGTGTACGCCACTCCATCCAGGGACCATTGGCTGGGCACCGACTACATGGCCAAGGACACCTGGTACCAGATCGTGAAGGGCGGCCGAAGCCTGCTGCTGGTGGCCGCGGCGGCGGCCCTGATGTCGACGGCGATCTCGGTGGTGTTCGGGGCGCTGGCCGCGATGATCGGCGGCAAGTTCGACGTGGCGGTGCTGACCATCACCGATGTGGTGCTGACGGTGCCGACCATCATCCTCCTGGGCGTGCTGGCGGCGTTCGTGAAGCTGAACAGCCCGTTCCTGCTGGCGCTGATCCTGGCGGTGACCGGGTGGCCGACCTTGTTGCGGGCGGTGCGCTCTCAGGTGCTTTCCCTGAAGGAGCGGGAGTACGTGGAGGCGGCCAGGATGCTCGACCTGGGCACTTCGCACCTGCTGTTCCGGGAAGTACTGCCGAACATGATGAGCTACATCGTGATCAACTTCGTGGCCGGCATGACCGGAGCGATCTACGGGCAGGTGATCCTCTACTTCCTGGGCCTCGTCTCGCTGGCGGGCAATAACTGGGGCCTCATGATCCAGCAGGGGTACGCCCAGGGCGCGCTGAACAACCGCGACGCGATGTGGTTCATCATGTCCCCGATCTTCATGATCACCATGCTCCAGCTTTCGCTGGTGCTGATGTCTCGCTCGCTGGAAGACATCTTCAACCCACGACTTCGCGAAGGGTAGCCAGGGTTCGCCGGAACTGGTGGATGGAGACCCGGGAGGATATGCAGATTGGCGGTTGACGAGATGAGTACACCAGAGCAGAGCGAGGCCCAGCGCCGGAACGCGCTGCGCGGCACGGCGGAATCCACGGCGCCGGTGATCCTGTCCATCGAGGACCTCTGGGTGGAGTACAAAACGCCGGCTGGATGGATGCAGGCCGTGCGTGGCGTGACGCTGGATATTCGCCAGGGCGAGGCCGTGGCGTTGATTGGCGAGAGCGGATCGGGCAAGTCGACCCTGGGGTTCGCCTTGCTGCGGATGCTCGTTCGCACCGCGCGGGTGTCGAAGGGGAAGGCGACCTATCGCGACAGTTCAGGCAAGACCCTGGACCTGTTCGGGATGAGCAACAAGGAGTTTCGCAAATTCCGCTGGCAGGAATGCGCGATGGTGTTCCAGGCGGCCCAGAACTCGCTGAACCCCGTGATGCGGGTGAGCGATACCTTTTACGAGACCGCCAAGGCCCACGGCATGACCAACAAGCGGCAGGTACGGGAGCGGACCCTGGACCTGCTGAAGGCGGTACAGCTGGACGCCGACCGCGTGTACAGCGCGTATCCGCACGAGCTTTCGGGCGGCATGCGGCAGCGTGTGTCGATCGCGCTAGCGCTGCTGCTGGAACCGCAATTGATCATCCTCGATGAGCCGACGACGGCGCTGGATATCCTGACGCAGCGCGCGATTATCGATGTGGTGAAGGACCTGCGGGACAAGCTGGACTTCACCATGATCTTCATTTCGCACGACCTCTCGCTGGCGGCGGAATTGGCCGACCGGGTGGCGACGATGTACGCGGGCGAGCTGGTGGAATACGGTCCGGTGCGGGACGTGTTCTATGGACCGAAGCATCCGTACTCGGTGGGATTGCTGAACGCGGTGCCGCCGATCGTGGGCGAGGAGTTCACGCCGCTCACCGCGATTCCGGGCGCGACGCCGAACCTGCTGCGGATTCCGTCCGGGTGCCCATTCCACCCGCGTTGCCCATACGCCACGGAGATCTGCTCCCAGCAGGTGCCTCCGCTGATCGACCTCGGCGGAACGCACTTCGCGGCTTGCCATCACCACGACCAGGTGACGAAGGACCAGGAAATCTGGGAACGAATGGAAGAAGAGCGGATCGTGACCGCGAACATGTCGGCCGTGTAGGTGAAGGATATCGCCGGGCGGCCGTTTCTTCGCCGGGTCCACGGTTGGCCGTGACGTTTCCCGGTAGCATCGAGGACATGACTGATGACTGAACCGATCATGCAGTTGCATCACCTGGTGAAGGAGTACGACACCAAGCGGGGGCCGATCAAGGCGGCCGACGACGTGTCGTTGACGATGAACGCGGGCGATATCCTCTGCCTGGTGGGTGAGAGCGGATCGGGCAAGACGACGGTGGCGCGGATGGCGGCCGGGATGATTACCCCGACCCGGGGCCAGGTGCTGTTCGAGGGCAAGGACATCACGAAGATGTCCAAGGCCGAGTTCAAGCAGTACCGGAAGTCGGTCCAGATCATCCATCAGGACCCCTACGCCTCGCTGAACCCGGTGCACACGATTGGCGATACCTTGCGGGCGCCATTGCTGCATCACAAGATCGCGAAGAGCCGCCGCGAGGCCACGCAGAAGGCGGGCGAGCTGCTGGAGTTGGTGGACTGCCGGCCGGTGGAGAATTTCATCGACAAGTTCCCGCACCAGCTCTCGGGTGGGCAGCGCCAGCGAATATCGATCGCGCGGGCGATGACGCTGAACCCGCGGATGATCATCGCGGACGAATCGGTGTCGATGGTCGACGTGTCGATCCGGGTGAGCCTCCTCAACACGTTGCTGAAATTGCGGAACGAGCTTGGGGTGACGTTCCTGTTCATCACGCACGACCTGGCGGTGGTGAAGTACTTCGCCTGGGAAGGGCGCGTGGGCGTGATGTACGTGGGCAAGCTGGTTGAGTATGGGCGCACGCCGCAGATCATCGGGCGGTCAATGCATCCGTACACCAGGGCGTTGGCGGCGGCGATTCCGGAAGCCGACCCGGACCTGACGCGCTCCAAGAACAAGCTGGAGTTGCGGAGCCTGGATATCCCGAACCTGAGCAACCTGCCGAGTGGCTGCGTATTCCACCCGCGCTGCACGTTCTGGGAGGCTGGCCTGTGCGATACGCAGATTCCGCCCCTGGTGGACGTGGGCAACGGCCGGGAAGTGGCCTGCCACGTGGTGGTGCGGGATATCGCCAACGGTGGTGACGGCATTACCCTGCTGAACGAGGGCATGAGCAGTGCGGCCGACTGAGCAAGTCCCCGGCTTCCTGTGCCGGAGCGGCGGATCACCGCCTGGGCCGCTCACCACATGCCAGTGGTATGATTCGCGGTGTAATTCCAACAACGGGACCCTTGTAGGCCTCTCGATATACTCACGAGTGTTGTCCATCACTCGCGTCAGTTGAGGAATCCCATGGCACGCCGGGCTCACGCCCTGCCTGCCGCAAGATCTTGACCGCATGCCAGCGTGGCATGGGGAAGTTGGCGGATTCACTGGAGGAAATGATGTCGGACGAATCGCGGAACATTAAAGGCATCGCAAACCGGACGCTGGGCAAGAAGCTTTCCCGGCGACGACTGATGGGCACTGGCGCCGCCTCGCTGGGCGCGGCCGTGTTCGCGGGTGGAGCGGCGTCATCGGCGATGGCCGGTGGGGCGTTCGGCGGTGGCCGGGTGGTTGTCGCCCAGGATGGCGGCACGGAGTACCACGGTGCGTATCCGTACGTCGATCCCGGTTCGGGCGGACACTTCAACACGTTCGTGACTGATGGCATCCTGGCAAACGGCACGGTCTACGGCGAACTGATCATGCAGCCGCTGGGCATGTACTTCTGGGAAGCCGACGAGTGGCTGCCGTTGCTGGCCACCGAGTGGTCGTTCATCAACAGCGATACCTTCGCCGGTTCGGGCTCCGCGACGCCGGCCGCCGATGGCGCGACGCCGGTGAGCGACGAGGCCAACACCTTCGAGATCAAGCTGCGCGAAGGCGTGGTCTGGAGCGACGACACCCCGTTCACCTCGAAGGACGTTGTGGATACCCTCTGGTGCCTCAAGATCATGTCCAACACCGTGTGGCAGTACATCGACGACGCGGTGGCCGTTGACGACCTGACCGTGCACTGCCACATGGCCGTGCCATCGACCGTGATCGAGCGCTACATCATCCGCCAGTCCCCGCCGCGACCATCGGCCACCTTCGGCGAGTGGGCCGAGCAGGCGCGACAGGTCTTCAAGGAGCAGGGCAAGACGGTTGACGATCCCGAAGGCGCGCAGCTGCTGGAGCAGTTCAACAGCTTCCGCCCGGAGCTTCCGGCCGCCAGCGGTCCGTACCAGATCGACGAAGGCAGCATCTCGAACGCGCAGATGACGCTGGTGAAGAACGACAAGGCGTGGAACGCCGACCAGGCGTTGTTCGACCGGATCATCAACTTCAACGGCGAGACCGACACGATCTCCGCCGTGGTGCTGAACAAGGACGTGGACTACGCGACGCACGGCTTCGCCCCGGCGACGGAGCAGGAGTTCCTCAATACCGGTATCCGCGTGCTGCGACCGCCCGTGTACTCGGGTCCGTCCCTGATCATGAACTTCGCCACGCTGGGCGATTCGTTTGGCGACAAGCGGGTTCGGCAGGGTCTTGCCCACGCGATCGACGGCGACCAGATCGGCTTCTTCTCGCTGGCCGACTCCGGCGTGCCGGTGACCTACTACGCCGGGTTCAGCGACAACATCATCCAGAACTGGCTGTCGCAGGAAGACATCGACAGCCTGAACCAGTACCCGCTGGACGCGGAAGCGGCCTCGGCGTTGCTGCAGGAAGCTGGCTGGACGAAGGATGGCGATAGCTGGAAGACCCCCTCGGGCGACGATGCGTCGTTTGAACTGGCCTTCCCGGCCGAGTTCGCCGACTGGTCGGCCGCCGGACAGGCGCTCGCCGATCAGCTGAACACCTTCGGCATGTCGATCGAGCCACGCGCGATTACCCACACGCAGATTCCGATCGACGTGGACCAGGGCAACTTCGAGTTGGCCATCCAGGCGTGGGGCAACAGCTCCAACCCGCACCCGCACTTCTCGTACGTCACGGCGTTCTTCGACCGCAACACCCTGGCGATCAACAACGGCGGCGAGGGCATTGCCTTCCCGCTGGAGCAGTCGACGGATGTGGCGGGCGATGTGGACCTGAACGCGCTGGTGGTGTCCTCGGCCCGCGGCCTGGACGTGGAAGCGCAGAAGGCCGACGTGACGGTGATGGCGCAGGTGTTCAACGAACTGCTGCCGAAGATTCCTCTGTTCGAGCGCTACGGCAACAACGCGGCGCTGGAAGGCGTGCGCGTGGCGACTTGGCCGGCGGACGACGATCCAATCCTGAAGAACAGCCCGTACGCGGATGGTATCCCGACGATGCTGATCTACCAGGGCCTGCTGGAGCCGTTCCAGGGCTAGTGCACCCACGGATGGAGCGGCCTCGGCTGCTCCATCCGGTTCCACCGGGGACCCTGAGGAGGGGTGAGGTGGGATGGTTCAACCAAGGTGGTCAGTCGCGCGAAGTGCAATGCGCGGCCCACGCAACCGCCGGAAGCGATTGCTCGCTTCCGGCGGTTGTCGTTCCAGCGTCATGTCATCCACGAAACTCCGCCGCACGGCTTTCGACGCACGCTCCATCGTCAGCCAGGATCTATCCTGGTGTCGGGACGATGTTAGGGGTTTGAGGAGGCGACCAAACCAAGGAATGCCGCTGGCGACAGGATGCGGATTCCCTCGAATGGATCCAGAATCTGCATGTCTTTATCACCTGAGACGATGATGTCAGCTTCGTATCTCTTCGCCGTCTCCAGCAGGTAGTCATCCTTACTGTCGCGACATCGTCTGGGAATTGGGTTGGAAAGCCGTGGAGCCACCTCGGCGAACATCACGACGCTAGCGATGAGGTCATTAACATCAATCTGATTAATGCGTTGCCGCAGGTATGGCTTGCGCTGTGTGACGTCGAGGACCTCGGCGATTGACACTTCGCTGATGATGAACGCCCCCTGGCCGCCAGTGATGCGGCTGACAATAACCGCGGCCGCCGTGGGACGTTGAGGCGCGAGGAGAAAGCTGACCAGGAGATTCGCATCGATGAGTGTGAGCATTACGACTCATCGTGTTCGAATGAGATTTTGCCAGTCCCGGCGAGATCGTCGAAGTATTCCTGGCCCGCACGAACAGCCATCTCCATGATTTCGTCGTCGGTGAGGTCGTCGTTGCGGCCATCGTACCGATCCTGAATCTCGCGAATGGTTTGCAGTCCCGCCTCGCGCCTGGCGGCCAGACGAAGTGCGTCGAGTTCGGCGACGGAAATCATCGCCACTCGTGGAGTTCCTTCAGACTCAATCATCACCGTCGTTCCCGGCTCGCTGGTCACTAGAGCGATGAGACGGGCTGGGTCGCGCTTGACCTCGTCCAGAGAGACAGTGCGGGGTTCTGTGGGTGGCGTGGTGGTGCGTGCGGTCATGGACTACCTCCTGGTCGCAGGATAACATCTCGTAACTCAGGCAATGTGCCGGTGGTCTGGCGGGAGATATCATGGACGAAATCGTTTCGGCGACGGAGGCCAATCGCGGGGTCTCACGCATCCTGCGAAGAGTGCGGGATGGACATAGTTTTGTGGTGACAAGCCAAGGTCGACCTGTTGCGCGGATCGCCCCAATCACAAATCGCGAAGAACTGGTTCCCGGCGCGCGGGCGGCGCTGCTGTCGCGTCTTGAGCGTCAGCCAGTCGTCGATGCTGGGCGCTGGACCCGCGACGAATTGTATGAGGTCGAGGCGTGAGGGGACGCTGGACACCAACCTCCTGGACCATCGCCATCAGAACATGAGGTCATCACCCTAAGACCCATGTCGCATGTCGAATTGGACGCGCGAGTCATGCAACCGCCGGGAGCGAGCAATCGCTTCCGGTGGTTGTCGTTTTGGATGAGGGATACAAGAGGCGAAGGGCAAGGCCATTCGAGGTCATGAGGCGAACTGCGGAATCGGTAGTGCGGACAAATTCAGGGTGCACCTGTTTGTGCGCGGCGCCCGAACGCGAAGAACTTGTGCCAAATGGGGAAGAGAATTTGGCGGTTTGAGTCCCGATGCATGCAAGATGCATAAAAACAGTGTGTGAAGTTCGTCACATTGCACGATGCCCGGGAAAACGCGCTCGCGATAGGCTCTAGCAGGTTCAATTGAGGAGCGGTTGACACGCGGGTTGATCGTGGTTGTTCACGGGAGTATGACGGACGTGGTAGAGACAGTATCGTTCGATCGAAAAGCACTGCTTGGCTCGGGTCCCACACCGGAAGAAATCTACGCCTTGATCGAAGCGGAGGGCGTGCAGTTCATCAACCTGCAGTTCACCGACGTGATGGGCATCGTGAAGAGTGTGACGGTCCCCGCCAAGATCTTCGACCACATCGTCGAGGGTGGGCAGTGGATCGACGGATCGTCGATCGCCGGGTTTACCCGCATCGCCGAGTCCGACATGTACCTGGAAGTGGATCTCTCCACCTTCGCCGTGATTCCGTGGGAGCGGGGCGAGTTCACGACGGCCCGGGTGATCTGCTGGGTTCACACCCCAAACGGCGAACCGTTCGCCGGTGACCCGCGACAGGCGCTGGCGAAGCAGCTTGGCAAGCTCGCCGAGCTTGGCTACACCTACAACGTTGGCCCAGAGCTTGAGTTCTTCCTGTTCGAGCGCAACGGCGAGGGCATCAACCCGCTGCCGCACGACCGGGGCGGGTATTTCGACCTCTCCACCGACCTCGCGTCGACCGTCCGCAAGGACATGGTGGTTGCGCTGGATGCGATGGGCATCGAGGTGGAAGCCAGCCATCACGAAGTGGCGATTGGACAGCACGAGATCGACTTCGAGTACGGTCCGGCGATTCCGACCGCCGACCGCGCCGTCTCCTTCAAGTACATCCTGAAGGCGATCGCCCAGAAGCACGGCCTCCACGCGACATTCATGCCGAAGCCGATCGCTGGCATCAACGGCTCGGGCATGCACGTGCACCAGAGCTTCGGCTTCATTGATCCGAGCACGGGCAAGAACGCCTTCGTAGACGAGAACGATCCGTACGGCCTCTCCAAGGTTGCCAAGCACTTCATCGCCGGCCAGCTGAAGCATGCCCGCGGCCTGGCCGCCGTGATCGCGCCGCTGGTGAACTCCTACCGCCGCCTGGTGCCGGGCTTCGAAGCCCCGGTGTATGTGGCCTGGGCGCGCACCAACCGCTCCGCGCTGATCCGCGTGCCGGCCATCCGCGGCGGCAACCTGAACGCCACCCGTATCGAGCTCCGCTGCCCGGATCCTTCGTGCAACCCGTACCTGGCCTTCACCGCGATGCTCGCGGCCGGCATGGACGGCATCGTCAATGAGCTGCCGCTCGAGGATCCAATCGAGGAAAACCTGTACCACTTCACCGATGAGGACCTGCAGCGCCGCAACATCCCAACGCTGCCGGCCACTCTCGGCGAGGCCATCGAGTGCTTCAAGGCCGACGATGTGCTGAAGGACGCCCTCGGCGAGCACGTCTCGAACGCGCTCATCGAGAACCAGACCGCCCAGTGGGACGAGTTCCGCATGGTGGTCACCGAGTGGGAACGAGAGCAGTACCTCGAAATTTACTAGGCGGAAACGCCGGAAGGCCCCCGAGCAATCGGGGGCCTTCTTCATCCATTGACCACTGACGCTGAACCGCACTTCAGGGCTGGATCATTGATCCGGCCCTGAGGTGCATTTTCGTGACCGTCCATGGCACGGTTAGGCAATCGCATCTCGCGGGGCGAACGGGAGGCTCGATTGAGACCTGAGGCAGGCTAGTCCAACCGGCCACCGATAGCTGGGCAAACTTTCCCATTCCGTCTTTCCCATCCCGTTCTGATTGACAGAATGATTGTTCCAGCCGGATAATCGACATCGTTCTTACAATTGTGATGTTTCTGAGCGTTCTGGCCAGCATGTCCCAACCAGGCCCGAACGGCACTGATCGGCATGTTGCTCAGCCCGGACTTTCACCCCAGCAATACGCTCCCTGACGCCCCGGCCATCGCCGCGGTTCCCCAGTTCCAGGCATTCCAGCGAGCGTGTTGACGAGCACACCTGTCTTCATCGACAGGGACGTGCGATGCACTCGCGCAGGTTCGCTAAGAGGGACATGCGCCCTCGACTCGTTCATCCTCCGTGCCGTTGTGGCAGTCTCGTCGCGCACGAAAGGCGGGCGCGGGCCGTTCGCTCGAGGGTGGAGGGGGGAATCGCTTGGAAACCGCCGTCACAACCTCACCTTCCACGCATACCAATGAGACGCACGCCAGTCCACCGACAGCTCATGTCGCGCGGGAGATCTATGGCCTGATCACCATTCTCGCCGTGTTGCAGGGCATGGAACTGCATCCACCCGGAGCATGGCAGGGGGCGGTGATCCTCTTCGGAACGACGTTCGCCGTCGCGCTGATTGAAATCTATGCCGACTCGATCGCTGGACTGATCGCCCGGGAGGGCTATTTCACCAGGGAGCACCTGCGCGAGGTCGCGCGGGAAGCCGCGCCAGTGCTGGTGGTCGCTCAGGGGCCGACGATCTGCCTGGTGCTTTCCGTTTTCGGGCTGGTTTCCGTGGAGCGAGCGATCGATCTGGCCCAAATCGTGGCGCTCATCTTGCTGTTTGGCTACGGGGTGCGGGTAGGCAGGCTGCTCGACCATCGCTGGTCACGACAACTCATTCATGGCGTGGCGCTCGTGCTGATTGGCGGGATCATCGTGGGGATCAAGGCCGCGTTCCATTAGCGCGTGGCGAGTGTGATCGAGCGTAGGCCGTAGCGTGCATGAAGGAGGAAATGGACGCGTATCGAGGGGCCAAGCATATCCACGGGAACGTTGGAGGTACCCAACCATGACCGATCAGGCAGATCGCCATCTCCCGGAGGGATTCAGGTGGGGCGTCGCTACTTCCGCCTACCAGATCGAGGGGGCTTGGGATGAGGACGGCAAGGGCCCATCCATATGGGACACCTACGCGCACACGCCCGGCAAGATCAGGAACGATGACACCGGCGATGTCGCCAACGATCACTATCACCGGTACAGGGAAGACGTCGCGCTGATGCGGGACATCGGGGCCAATGCCTACCGCTTTTCAATCAGCTGGCCGCGCATCTTCCCCGAGGGAACCGGCCACCCAAATCAGAAGGGTCTCGACTTTTACAGTCGCCTGGTGGACGAGTTGCTCGCGGCGGGGATCGAACCCTTCGCCACCCTCTACCACTGGGACCTGCCACAGGCACTGCAGGATCGATTCGGTGGTTGGCAGTCGCGTGACACGGCGCAGGCGTTCGCCGAGTACGCGGGGTACGTCGCCGAAAAGCTCTCCGACCGAGTTCGCCACTTCTTTACGATCAACGAGTTCAGGTCGTTTACCGAGGCGGGGTATCGCGGTTTCCAGGTTCCGGGGCCAGTACCACGAACCGTTCACCTTGCTCCCGGTCTGAACCTGCCGCTCGGTGAGTTCAATCAGGTTCGTCATCACGCCGTCCTCGCCCACGGATTGGCGGTGCAGGCAATCCGGGCCAGCGGGAAACCTGGGACCAAGGTTGGTCCGGCCGAAAACATCGAGACCGCTGTCCCGCTGATCGAAGCGCCCGAACATATCAAGGCCGCACAAGCAGCGACACGCGAGCGAAACGCGCCGTTCCTGACCGTGATGCTCGAAGGGAAGTACACCGACAACTACCTGGAAGAGGCAGGGAGCGACGCACCGAAATTTACCGATGAGGATCTGAAGGTCATCGGCTCGCCGCTCGATTTCGTCGGGATCAACGTCTATTGCCCGATGGTCTATGTGGTGGCGTCAGACGATGCCCCGGGCTGGCGAAATGTCCCCTTCGCCAAGGGGCACGCGAAGGCGGCAGTCAATAACTTCCCCATCGGCCCCGAGTGCCTGTATTGGGCGCCGAAGTTCGTCCAGTCGCTCTGGGGGGCGAAGGAGATTTTCATCACCGAGAACGGCTGCGCCGGAGACGAAGTGATCGCTGACGACGGCAATATTTACGACACCGACCGCATCATGTTCATCCGTGCCCACCTGATGCAGTTGCAGCGCGCCACCGCCGAAGGCGTGCCCGTGAAGGGTTATTTCTACTGGAGTAGCCAGGACAATCTTGAGTGGACGGCCGGCTACGGCAACAGGTTCGGCCTGATCTACGTCGATTTCGAAACCCAGCAGCGGATTCCGAAACAGAGTGCGGCATGGTTCCGGGAAGCCGGCTGGCGCAACGCGGTGGTCTGACTGGTTGCACCGCTGGACGAGGCCAGCCGGGCCAGTGCACGGCTTGACGGTCTTCCTTGCGATCGGCGCATTAGCCCAGGTCAATGCGCAGCGCAGGCGTAATTCCCCCTGACGGTAGCCGCGGCGCGGTGGGCGCGTTTCGACAGGATCTGGGGCGATCGCTGACGCGCCACCGGGCAACGTGGAGGGTCGAAAGGGGCAAACGACGTGCAGCGGATGATTGACGTCGTCGTCGCGCTCGGTACGCGATTGGGAACCGCGGCCGCGATTGTGGGCTGTGGGTACGTGTTGGCGATCGTGGCGCGGCGGCTCCTGCAACGCTTGCTCAACCGGCCTGGAATCTCCCAGGCGCTCGGTCCGTCGATGGAGCGGATGGTGCCAGCGGCGGTCCAATACCTCCTGCTGGGCATCGCCTGTGCGTTGGCCCTGATCGCGCTGGGCGTGCCCACCGTCTACGTGACCACGATTACGATCATCCTGGTCGCGGTCATCGCCATCGCGATCCAGCAATCCGTGACCAACCTGGCCGCGACGGTCGTTTTCCTGCTGTTCCAGCCATTTCGGCGGGGAGAGCTGGTCGAAACGATGGGATATCTGGGCACGGTGCGGGAGATTCTGCTGTTCAACTCGGTGCTGTTGCTGCCCGACGAGCGACTTGTTTCCCTCCCTAACAGCAAGATTCAGGAGAGCGGAGTGGTCAACTACTCCCGCATGGGACGACTGCGCGCAAGCTTTGGGCTGACCGTGGCCTACGGCGAGCGCGTTGAACGAGTACGCGACCTTATCCTGGAGATTGCCGCCAGCGATCCGCGCATCCTTGACCGGCCCCCGTGTGACGTGGTGGTTGATGAACTGGGCGCGAGCGGCGTGCGGATCCTGGTGCTGCCGACGGTACGGCCGGGCCAGTACTGGGCCGTGCGCGGTGAGTTGCAGGAACGAATCGCGGATCGGTTTACCGCCGAAGGCATACGGTTCGCGGTGACACACTGGGATGTGCGAGTGGATTCCCGGGCGGTGGAGTAGTGCGTGCTGGCCGCCCTCAGGGAAGCCATCAAGTGTTTCAAGGCCGACGATGTGCTGAAGGATGCCCCTGGTGAGCGTGGGTGTGGAGCGTTCGCCCAGCCACGACTGGCCCAGCGCGCTATCCGTTTCTCGAACCGCCCCGCGGGGTATCGGCATGGGCCAGCAGGCTATGGAGTGCGCGTGCGAAGGCGGGGGATCCCGCGTAGGCAAACGGGTCATGCGGATCTCGCGGCCTGAATCCGAGACCATTGGTGAGTGGAAGGCGGTGATCTTCCACCATCCGGCCGTCGGCGGCGGGGAAGAGGCTGGCGAGGTTGATATCGCCGGCCACCGGATCATCCGGATCGTAGACGTTTATCCAGCGAGGAAGCATTTCTGGGAAGGCGGTATCACCGAAATGGAGTTTGATCTGCTCCCTGGCGGACGACAGCCAAAGCGGCGAGCCGAACGTGATCAGGCCACTGACCGACTGCTGGGCCTCCGGGCTGGAGCGGAGCAGGTCGTAAGCAACGATGCTGCCGAGGCTGTGGGCGGCGATGACGATGGTGTCGTTCATGGCGCGGATTTGGTCCACGATCCGGGCCACGATGGCGTCCCGTTCGGCGCCGAAGGTGAGATAGCGCGCAACGGAATCGAAGAGGTGGTGTGAAATCAGGTCCCCGATGTCGGTGCGTTGGTCGATCGCCTGGGCGATGGCCCCGATCGTGGGGCGGGGTCCGGTGAGGAAGGGGAGAGGCTCGCGAGGAGGCGATGGACGGTCGTCCGAATGGCGGTGCGACAACGTGTGCCTGGCAAGGAATCCGGCGAGCGGGTCGGTTTCGGGAAGGATGTCGCCGTAGAAGCCAAGGACAAAGGCGGTTTCGGGAGGAGGGACGTGATCGAGGGCGCCGATGCCTGCCTGGGCATGGCGAATCCACTGGTCCAGCGCCGCGCCTGGTTCGATCGCCTCGTGCCATACGCCATGGATGACCAGCACATGAGTCATTGAGTGACGCTCAGTCAGCGGAGAGGATAAGGCCGCCGGTGGGAGTGACCATGACGGCGCGTTCGAACTGGGCGACGAGCGAACGGTCGTTGGTGCGGGCTTCCCAGCGGTTGTCCATGTAATAGTCCATCTTGCCCTCGATCACCACGGGCTCCACGGTGATGACCATGCCTTCGACCAGCTTGGGCCCGGTGCCCGGGGTTCCGGCGAAGGGCACCTGGGGATCTTCCCAGCAGCGGCGGCCGATACCGTGGCCGCAGAAGCCGCGCGCCACGTTGTACCCGTGGGATTCGGCGACGGACTGCATGGCCCAACTGACATCGCCGACGGTATTCCCGGTGCGGGCGGCTTCGATGGCGGTGGTCATCGACTTCCAGGTCGCGTCGATGAGGTCCCGCTGGCGTTTGGTGGCGAGGCCAATGGTGAAGGTGGTGGCGGCATCGCCGGCGAACCCGCCGAGCAGCATGCCAGCGTCGATGGTCAGGATGTCGCCCTCTTCCAGGAGTTCGTCGCCGGGAATGCCGTGGACCACGATGTCGTTGCGGTTGGTGTTGATGGCGCCGGGGAAGCCGTTCTGGGTTTCGAAGACGGGTTCGCCACCGAGCTTGCGAATGTAGGCCCGGGCGTACTCGTCCAGTTCGCGGGTGGGCATGCCCGGTTTGGCGAGGGCTTCGAGTTCGCGGAGCAGGCGGGTAGTGGCGGCGTTGGCCCGTTGCAGGCCAGCCAGTTCGTTGGGCCGGGTGATGATCATGCGCGGGGATCTCCATTAAAAGGATCTGGCACGTGATTGCCTGTGACAAGTATGGAATGGAGGGTGGCGTGGCCGCCAACCTGGAATACCGGCCATCCGAGGAGTTGCGGGGTAGGGGCATAATGACTTGGTCAGGAATCCAGGCCAGGAGGTATCAGGATGCCCGAAATCAGGATACAGGTGACGGAGGATCTGAACCGGCGGCTGAAAACAGCCCGGGTGGATGTGCAATCGGTGTGCCAGCGGGCGTTGCTCGATGCCGCGAAACGGGAGGAATCCCGGCGGGAGCGAGCCGAGGGTTCGCCGGGCGATGTCGCACCGGTCGACCTCACCGACGAGCGTGACGAGAGCGTGCTCGAGGCGGACGGGTACGCGGCCGGGATGGCGTGGGCGACAACCGCCTCGTCGTTCGACCTGGCGAAGCTGTTCGAGCCGGATGGCGTGGAACATGACCAGGTGCAGGTAAGCCGGGAAGATGGGTCGCTGCACCGGGCGCTGGAACTGGCCGGGGTTCGCTCCGATTCGGAGACGAACCGGGTACTGTCGATGGATGATCCGTGGGGGCGAGGGTTCCTGCGAGCGTGCCGTGCATGCCGGGACGTGGAGCAGCCACTGGGTTGACCGGTGGATTAAGGGAGATGGATGACGAAAAACGATCCGATAGCAGTCGTGCAGGCCTTTCACGACCAGTTGAACGACAGGAATGTGCCCGGAATACTGGACCTGGCGACCGACGATATCCGGATAGGCGGCCCTCGTGGGTCGGGTGAGGGAAAGTACCTGCTGGAGGAGTGGGTCGGCCGGGCCAATATCTCAATGACCCCGAAGCGGTGGTTTCGCGATGGCGACACCGTGGTGGTGGAGCAGTACGCCACCTGGCGAAACCCCCAGACGGGCGCGGAGACCGGGAGCCAGACCGTGGCGTCGGTGTTCACGGTGACGGACGGCCGAATCGCGGCGATCGCCAGGTACGGGTTCCTGGCGGAAGCCGTTCACAGCGCGGACATGGACGAGTCGAACGAGATCGAGGCGCCGATCCAGTAGCGTCGGCACGGAACGCCGGGAGCCGCCGTGGGATACGAGTTCGTGGTGGAGCCGGCGCTGGTCGCGATCGCGACCGGCGCGGTGCTGTCCGTGCTGCTGGTGGTGCCGTTCATCGCGGTCCAGTACCGGCAATGGGGAACGCTCAGCCTGGGGAGGCTGATGCTGATCCTCGCCTTCATGCTGTACCTGGTCGCGATTCCAATGTACACGCTGCTGCCGACCGGGATCGACGTGGCGGCATTGTGCGCGGAGGGCGGTGGCGGGACCGTGTTGCTGCGTCCGTTCCGGTTCGTGGACGACTTTCGACAGGTTGCGAGGACATCGTCGCCGCGTGAGTTCATCGCCAGCAGTACCGTGCAGCAGGTAGCGTTCAACGTGCTGCTGTTCGTGCCGCTGGGCATTTTCCTGCGCGCGTTGATCCGGTTGCCGTGGTGGGCCGTGATCGCGGCTGGAATTGGGACCACTTCACTGGTGGAGTTCACGCAGCTCACTGGCAACTGGGGCCTTTCGCCCTGCCCGTACCGGGTGTTCGAGGTGGACGACCTGATCACCAACACCACGGGCACGGTGATTGGGCTGTTGCTCGCGCCATTGCTGGAGTTGTGGCCCGGCACGGACCTCGATGAGCGGGACCGGCATCGTATTCGGCCGATCAACCGCAAGCGGCGGTTGGTCCAGGTATTTTGCGACTGGATGATCTTCTGGATTGGGTCGGTGGTGGCGGCCCTTGGGGTGGCGTTTGTCCTGGCGGCGCTGGACATGATGTCGCTGGGAACGCCACACAGGGGAATCAGCGCGGCGATGGAGTTGGTGGTGGGCGTGGTGCTGTTCGTGGGCATTCCGCTGGCGACCCATGGCGAGACGCTGGGCGAAAAGATCGTCCTGGTGTCGGTCAAGACCGGGGATGGGCGTGATCCCCGTGCTAGCGCGATCCTGCTGAAGTCGATTTCCGGGTGGATGCCGTTCGTGGTGTTGAGCGCGCTGGGGACAGCCGGGTTTGCCGGCATGGACCTGCTGAGCCTCGGCTGGATCGGGTTTACGCTGCTGTTCATCCTGCGGCGGCCAGAGGGCTTTTCGATGGCGGTGAGCGGTCTGCGCCGGTTCGATGACCGGGTGGTGTTGCCGGACGGATGATGTGCTCGTGGGGATACCGGAGGCGCTGGTGGGGACGCCTCCGGTGTGATGTGGGCTACGGCTCGCGACGATCCACGCTGAAGATGGTGACGTAGGTTTCGTTGACGTCGGTAATCTCGATCGACGACTCGTAGTAGATATCCCAATTCTGGTTGGAGAGCGGTGTGATGGTGTAGAACCCGGCCGGCAGCGCCTCGAAATAGTACGTGCCAGAATCGTACTCAATGCCATCGGCCAGCATGGTCCACGATTGCCCCGTTTCGATGCTGGTGACCAGGACATCCCACGGCGCGCTGGACAGCTCGCAGGGGCTCGTGTCGATCCAGATATCGGTGCCGTAGGGGCAGTCGTACTGGGTGATGACGAGCGAGCCGGTGCCGCCTTCTGAGGGGCCATCGCTGGGATACACACGATAGAGGGAAATCTCCGCGGCCCCACCGCCCGGAATCGTGACCACCCAGGTATCGTCGCCGAAACCTTCGACATCGCCGGAGATATAGACATCGAATTCGCCAGTCGGATTCAGGCCAGCCGGGAAGAACGACAGGAATGTGGCGGGGAGCAACTCGAACCACCAGGTGCCGTCGCCCATGTCGATTGCATCGTTGTACAGCGTCCAGTCATCGCGGCTGCTTTGACCGATGTTGGAAACACCGACATCCCACGGATCGGAGCTGATTTCGCAGCCGGAAACACTCTCGGTTGGATCGCTGCCGGCGGGACAGTCATAAAGCGTGACAAAGAGCGAGCCGGTGGTTTCGCTTGAGAGAACGCGGTAGATGAAGACTTCCGCGACATCTCCCGCTTCGAGATCGATTGCCCACATCCCGAAATCGCCGATGGGGTAGGCATCGCCTTCGACGTGCATGCCGAGCGGTCCCTGTGGACCGTCGTCGTCGGGCGAGAACTCCCAGCTCACGGGGGCAAGATCCTCGAACAGGAACTGGCCATCGCCGAGGTCGATCGCATCATCGAGCAGGCGGAGCACCTCGTCCACGCTACTGGCCCCAACCGGGTTGAACGGAATGTTCCAGGGATCGCTCGATGGTGTGCAGCCGGAGGTGGAGGAAGCGGGATCGGCGCCTTCAGGGCAGTCGTAGAGGTTGACCAGGATGGAAGCGGTGTCCGCTTCGGGTTCAGGGACGACCTGGAGGCGAAGGGTGGTGGTGCGATCGGCGCGGATGCGGAAGTCCCAGCCTTCGGTCTCGCTCGACCAGCGGGCGCCGTCGATGTTGATGTTCTCCAGCGTCTCACCGTGTGGGCCGGTGGTGTAGCGGCCGGCGGGGAGATCCCCATACGTGTAGGTGGTGCCGTCGTCGCTGACCTCGGCCCGATCAGGGATGATCCAGTTCTCGTTGTCGACGTTGCGGAAGGCGGGAACGGTGACGTTCTCGTTGGTGGTGGGCTCGCACTCCTCGTCGAAGCCATCGGGGCAGAGTTCCAGCAGGATTTCGAGGGTGCCGGTTTCGTCAGTGGGTTCGGCGGTTGGAATGGGTGGAATCTCGACCTCGGCGCCGATCGAGGCGATAAGCCAGGTGGCACCCCCGGTGGCGCTGGAGAGGATCTCGATATCCCCGCTGAATTCGACGTACTCGCCTTCGTCGAGTTCGACCGGGTTGGCATCTTCCGGGCTTACCTGGATGGCGCCTTCGGTGACGATGACGAGGAATGGAGCATCGTCCTCGGGGCTGAAGGTGGCCTCCTCGCTGGAGAGGGCGACGGAGCGCGTGAGCTGGATGTTGAAGTCGCCCCGGGGTGACGGGAACGGTTCACCCGTGAAGGCGATGCTGGCTGAATCCTGTTTGCCGGCGGGGGTGTCTTCGGCGACGAGTTCGATGCCGAGGTAGTCGGTCGCGCGGCGGGAGGCGCTGGCGCGCCGTTCGTTGCTGCCCTGGGTGGTGAAGTGGGCCTGGCCTTCGCTGAGGTAGGTATCCTGCCCGGTGGTGAGGCTGGTGACAATGATCGGATTGCGCGTGGCGAGGGTGAAGCCGAGGTTGCGCAAGCCAAACCCGGCCTTTTCGCCGGGCGCGGACTCGCCCTCGATGACGCGCCAGACGAGGTCACCCCGCGAGAGGGTATCGACGCCCTGGGCGATGACCTGGGCGGACGATTCCGGCTGCGTGCTTACCTGGGCCAAAGCCGGGATGGGCAGGATGGAGAGGATGAGCAGCGCGCAGAGCGACAGTAACGTGCAGCCCTGACTAGAGGATGAACGAAGCACCTTCATGATGGCCAAAACTCCTCACGTTTTCTGGGTATGATGTTCCCTCATTGCACTGGAAGACGATTCGGCCCCACGAGTTGTTCACAATTGGCGGACAGCCGGATGGTGCCATGAAGTTGACGAGAGAGCAATATGAATATGAAGTCTCAATGCCCAATCTGAGCATGTGGATTCATTGCCTATCTTCTCGGCGGGTGCCAGGAGGTTGGCAGACGATACGCGGACTATCCTCGCCGAGGGGTTGCGGCTGGAGGTCGATCCAATGCGGGAAGGTTGGGCCTGCCGCCCGGGTTGAAGCGGGCTTCGTGAGCCTCGCCCGGTGAGTTGATTCCGCGGGGGTTTCAGATTTTGGGGACACGGGGGCCCGGAGCGACCATTCACTCCGGGCCTCCGTGCGTTGTCAGGCGTTCGAGTCGCGCTGTTTGGCGGCCAGCATGTCGCTGGTGGGAACGTCCTCGTTGAACTGGAAACTGACCAGTTGAGCCTCGCGTTCGGGATACGGAAAGGGCGGGGCTCAGGTTACCTGTAACGGATAGCTGAATAGATGGACGTGGATACCGGCGCCGTGGGGATCGGTTCGCGCGGGCGGATGGCGCCTGGCGCGCATATGGACGGGCGCGGTGGTTCGGGTGATGATCGGCGAAACCAGGTTGTTCGCGGTTCGATTCAGTGGATGTTGATTGGAGTTCGATGTGGCGATTCCGGAATCCTTTGGCGGCATCGTGCCGCCCGTGTGCACCCCGTTCACCGAGAGCGGCGAGGTCGATGTGGCATCGCTGGAGCGGTTGCTTGGCTACCAGCTCGAGCGTGGCGTGCATGGGGTGTTCATGCTGGGCTCGACCAGCGAGACAGCCACGCTGACCGACGCCCAACGGGCGACGATTCTCGACGTGGCGGTGCGGACCATTGGCGGCCAGGTTCCGGTGCTGGCGGGCGTGATCGACATGTCGACGGGGCGCATGATCGAGCATGGTCTAAAGGCCAGGGAGTTGGGTGTCGATGCGCTGGTGTCGACCGGGCCGTTCTACATCCGTCCCAGCCAGGAGGAGATCGCCGAACACTTCCGCATCCTGCGACGGGAGGTAGGCTTGCCCGTCATCGCGTATGACATTCCCTCGGCGGTGCAGATCAAGCTGGAGCGGGCGACGGTTTCGGGTCTGGCGCGTGAAGGCGTGATCTCGGGCCTCAAGGACAGCAGCGGGCAGGACGGGAACTTCCGGGGCGTGCTGATCGATACGCGGGACATCGACGGCTTCGTGGCGTTCACCGGGTCCGAGACCATGGTGGATTCGCTGTTGCAGGTTGGCGCGGACGGATGCGTGCCGGGCATCGGCAATGTCGATCCCGCCGGGTTCGTGCGGATCTACGACGCGGTTCGGTCGGGCGACCTGGATGGCGCGCGGAAGGAGCAGGACCGTTTGTTCCGGCTGTTCGACATCACGCGACAGGCCGAGCCGGGTCGGACGGGGTACACCGCCAGCGCCCTGGGCGGGTTCAAGACGGCGTTGCAGTTGATGGGCGTGATCTCGACGAACGTGACGGGGCGGCCGATGACGCGCCTGAACGAGGCCGAGGCGGCACGGATTCGCGAAGTGCTGGTGGACGTGGGGCTGATGTAGGACCTGCGGCAAAGACGGGTGACCAGTGTTCCGGCACTTTCGTTTGCACGCGATGAACTGGAATCACGCTATTGGCAGAGGGCGAAGCTAACAAGGGGCGAAATATTCCCCGGATTCCGATTCGGGAGCCATCCGATCGGCATTTTATCTCCCGGCTGCGCGGGGATTCCCCCTCAAAGCAGATCACGACGCTCATAGAGCCTGGCATAGATATGCGAGGAGATATGGAGGCCATTCGGCAAGGACGTGCAGAGCGCGACGGGGAACGCTACACAGTCAACGGACGGACCTGGCAGGTAAAGCCCAACGGGACCTTGTTCCCGGTTGAAGGCGTGGGCTTTGTTGGACCCGTGAACCAGGAGGTTATGCTCGTGATGAAGGCGTTTGCCCGCTACAATGGCGATAACGATCAATCGGAGTATTTCCTCAATCGCCAGGGAGTTGGCGAAGATGCGCGGGCAATGGCCAGACGGATCTGGAAACTCCGGGAGAAGGCAGATGACCAGGGCACGCGTTGAAGAAGTCTATTTCGATCGAGAGCCATCGGTGGACGCGCTCCGGGCAGCATCGGCGGCGGCATTTGGCGTGCGCCCGGAGATGGTCGTGATCGAGTTTCTGGACGGCCCCGCCTATATCGGGCCGGAACCCGCGGTTCGCTGGATCAGGGACAGTGAGAACATGCGTGGTGAGTTTCCGGCCTGGTTTTACCTGCATACTCAGGTGGCGGAACTGGAGCGAATTAGCCGAATTCTCAGCATCATCACTGGAAAGCTTGGCGTCGCCGCGTTGAGCCAGGCGCCTGACCCCGATGAGTTGGCGCTGCACGGGCCCGATGGGTCGCTCCGTTACGTGCCGGTTTTGCAGTCGTCGGCCAATGGCAACGCGCTTGTGCTCAGCCAGCCCGACAGGACGAGCCTTGACCGGGCTTACAAAGCGGTTCGTGCTCTGGCCAGCTAGACTCCCCCACATTCGACGAATCGATCAGGTCGTAAGAGCTTCCGCTGGACGTTCCGGTGAGGCTCGATACAGTTTTGGTGCGGGGCGATATCGCGATGCCCATCTGTCCTTGGTGGCCAGGGAGTGGAGATGCTAATTCTCGCGGGGCCAGACCGTGTAGGAGAAGCTCCAGATGAAGTCGATGACGAGGATGATGGCCCACATGTACGAGAGTTCGAAGAACTGTCCGGGGTCATCGGGGAGACCGGCCAGCAGGTAGAGAAAGCCGAGGACCGCCGTACCGATGCCCCAGGCGAGGGCGTGCTTCAGCCAGCCACGGCGTTCCTGGGCGGCGTGGCCCATGCCGATGGGCTTGGGGGTGCGAGGCTGGCCAGCGAAGCGTTCGGCCACCTTGCGGTCGGCCCAGCGCAGCATGTCGTGCCCGAAGGCGAGCGAGCAGCCGAGATAGACGGCGGCGAGGGCGTGCTGGGGGTGGAACTCGGCGCCCCGGCGGATATCGATGCTGACAAACAGCAGCAACAGGAGATCCACAACCGGGGTGGCGGCGAGGAGGATGCCACCGAGCCGCTCGCGGTTAAGGGCGTAGCGGGCGACAAGACCGGCGGCGATAAGGACCCAGAAGAGGATTTCGCAGGCGAAGATGATGGCAACGATCATTGGGCGTTTCCTGGAGATTCCCGCACGAGCATGCGTATGAGGCGCTCCATGGTCGCCGTCATGGCGGCAACCACGGCCGGATCGCCATGGGAGTCCACCACCAGGCGGCCGGCTTCGAGCGATGCGCCGTAGAGGATGGTCGTGAGCGGGGCGAGTGGTTGGGGAGCGAGGATGCCGGCCTTGATCAGGTGTTCGAGGCCGTAGTCGATCCCGGCGATGGCATGGTCGCGGTCGATGCGGCGCCAGGTGTCCCACCCCAGCACGGTCGGGGCGTCCTGGAAATAGATGCGACCGATACCAGGTTTGGCGCACAGCGCAAAGAACTCCGCGAATCCGGCGATGAGCCCCTGGAGGAGTTCCCCGGACGCAGCAACCGCCTTCTCTCCGGCCTCGCGCGTCCGGCGGTCAAGGTCCTGCTCGATGGTTTCGAACACGGCCTGAAACAGGCCAGCCTTGCCATCGGGGAAGTGGTGGTACAGGGCTCCCCGCGTGACCCCGGCGGCGGCAACGATTTGCGCGGCGGTGGCATTGCTGTAGCCGTGTTCGCTGAAGAGGGCGAAACCGGCGTCGATGAGTGCGGTTCGGGTGGCGGCGAGTCGTTCGGCCTGGGTTCGGCGCTCGGAGGAAGATATATACATACATAATGTATATATCTTGAACGGGCTTTTGTCAACACCCGGCGGACGGGTCAAGAGGGTTGGCATGTGGGCAGGATGGCGTGAAGGGGCGGTCAGCGGCGGCTAGGCTGGCCCTGGAATGTCCGCCAGTGCACCGCTCATGAGCAGGGCGTCGAGCGGGAAGGTGTCACCAGCGCCATCGAGCAGGGCGCGGAGGTCCGCGAGGGCCGTATCGCGCGAGACATTCACGCCCGGCCGGTTCGTGAACGGCTCCGCGACGTGGAACGGCTGGGTGAGGTAGCGGCGGGTGCGCGCCGCGCGCTCAGGATTGTCCATGGAGCGCAAAAGGGCGTGGAGATCCTTCACGGCGGTGAGCTGATCCGCGCCGGCGATCTCCGGGGCGAGCAGGCGGGAGCTGGAGCGGAGTGGTTCGACGGCGGGATAGAAGCCCTGTTTGCCCAGCTCCCGGGAGAGCGAGACCATCGCGTCGAACCGGTCGAGGATGGGGGCGAGGTCGTCTGGCGAGGCGCTGATGACCGGTAGGTAGATCGCGTTGACCGCGCCGGAGGTCCGGTATTCCAGCTTCTGGATGGCGGCGACCTCGGTGGTGGTTTCAACGAAGACGAGCAGCGTGAGCGGCTCTTGGAGATGTCCCAGCCGGTGGATCAATTCTTCCACGAGCACCATCTTGCCGGTCTGCATGTCGCCAACCAGGGCAATGAGGCCGCCGGCGGGGAGCGGGCAGGCGAGATCGATGACCTTGATCCCGGTTTCGATCGGTTCGGTCGTGGCTTGCGCGGGCCGGAGACCGTCGATGACACGTTCGATGGCGGTAACATCGAGCGCGTGTGAGGCGGGCTCGGCGAGATCGCGGACTATCCAGCCCTCCCCTGTGGCGGTCGGCGCGGCGGCGGGATCGTTGGTGATGATGCAGCGAACCAGATCGTCGCTCAGGTATTGGGCAACCTGGGCGGTGCGCGCGGGGCTGCCGCTGGCGCCGGCAATCGCGACCTGGTTGAGCACGGCCGGGCGGTTTCCGGGGGTGAACCGGGCGTCGACGATCGGGCCGTTCGCGCGAACGACCTGGCCGATGCGATCGGCGAAGTCGCCGGGCAGTTGATGGGCGTTGAGTGCTTCCCTGGTCATGGTGATGAGATCTCCTTCGCGGAGGCGCTTGCGGGCGTTGCGCAGGCGATTGTTGACGGTGGTGACCGGAAGGTTGAGGAACCCGGCCACCTCCCGCTGCGAATGGTCGTGGATATAGAAGAGGATGGTGGCGATGCGCTCGGCGTCGGGCAGGGCGTTGATGGCGGCGAGGATGCGGTCGAACGATTCGCGGTCCTCGGCGGATTCGGCTGGTCCCGGGTCCGGCGAGGTGAGATCGATGATGGCGTCGATCGGCAGGTGCGGCGTCTTCCGACTCCGGAGCAGGTGGAGGCATTCGAAGCGGACGATGCCGCGCAGCCAGCCTCCGAACCTGGCCGGGTCCTTGAGTGTGGAGAGGTTCGTCCAGGCGGTGATGAATGCCTGCTGTGCCGCTTCCTCGGCGAGGTCGAAGTCGCGGGTGGTGGCGTAGGCGTACCCAAAGGCCATGGCCTGGTGGCGCTGGACCAGGGTGGTGAAGGCGTCGATGTCGCCAGCCGTTGCGTTGTCCACCAGCGTAGACACATCCATGCGCGTTGTCCTCCTTTCATGAGTATGGAGCGAACCGCTCACTGTTAAGTGCCATCTCGGAGGTAATCGCTGTATGCGGGCACGCGAAGTGGCGCTCGCGGGTTGATACCCTGCGCATGGGAGTGACATCGTCGTTCACACGGCGGGTGCCCCCTACCATGGTCTGTATTGCGAAATCGGTTGTGAATGGTGGGACGGGATAGGAGCGGGCATGGAAGATCTTCACACGCTGGCGAGCTTTCTTCGGATCAGGAACGTTGTTGAAGCAGAAATTTCCCGAATAATCGGTCGACCCGCTCACTCTGGACACATCGGTGAATATGTCGTGGCGGCTATTTTCGATATCGAGTTGATGGCGGGCGCCTCGCACAAGGCGATAGATGGGCACTTTCGTTCCGGGCCATTGGCGGGATCATCCGTGAACATTAAATACGGTAGTCGGAGAGATGGCTTGCTGAACCTTGGTGCGAGCCTGGACCCGGGCGACCATCCTGATCATTACCTGGTGCTAACTGGCCCGAATATCGGTGCCATTACCTCGAAAGGGTTGAGTGCGCCCTGGGTAATCCGCCAGGTGTTTCTCTTCGAAAGCGGCCAGTTGCTGGCGAAACTCGCCTTGAAGGCGATCAGGCCAGGAGTCGCGACGAGTATTCGCAAGGAGCTCTGGACCGACGCAATGATCTATCCGGAGACAACGACTCCGGGTTTTCTCAGTGACCTGCAGCGAGAGGCGTTGTACCAATTTTGGGGCGCGGATGTGGACTCAACGGGTTAGGGCGCGGATCGAGTGTGGAGAGGGCCGCTGGGACATGCCTCTTCGCGGTATTGTTGCGGGCAGACAGGCATTGGCGCGGCATGCGAAGGATTCACGCACATGGCACAGGAACTGGATGAGCTTTCACGGCGATACGTGGAGCTTGGGTTTGGCCTCGAACGGCATATCGAAGGCACGGTGGACGCCTACTTCGGGCCGCCGGAGATCAGGGAGGCAGCCCTCGCCGGGCCGGTGCCTTCCACGCAGGACCTGCTGGACCGGGCGACCTCCCTGCTGGCGGAGGTGACCGCCACGGAATTGCCGCCCTCGCGGACGGACTACCTGACCGCGCAGGTGGTGGCCCTGCACACCACGTGCCGGAAGCTGAACGGCGAGGAGATTCCGTACCGCGAGGAAGTCCGGCTGTGCTTCGACATCGAGCCGGAGAAGTACCCCGAGGCGGTCTATGACGAGGCGATCGCCGCGCTGGGCGACGCCCTGCCGGGCGAGGGCGATATCGCGACCCGGATGATCGCCTGGCGCGAGCAGTTCGAGGTGCCGGTCGAAACGGCGCGGCTGATGATCGAGGCGGTTGCCGACGAGACGCGGAATCGGGCGAGCGTGTTCGCGCCGCTGCCGGATGGCGAAGGCATCGAGATTTCGATGGTCTCGAACAAGCCCTGGAGCGGCTACAACTGGTATCTGGGAGGGTGCCGGTCACTGATCGAGATCAACACCGACCTCCCGATCCAGGCGAGTCGGCTGCTGGACCTGGTGAGTCATGAGGGCTATCCGGGCCATCACACCGAGCATGCGATCAAGGAACAGCGCCTGTTTCGCGAGCTGGGCTATGGCGAGCATTCGATCCAGCTGATCAATACCCCCGAATGCGTGATCTCGGAGGGCATCGCCACGCTGGCGGAATCGATCATCTTCACGCCGGAGGAGGCCGCCCAGTGGCGGCGGGAGCATCTGTACCGGATGGCCGGAATCGATGTGGATCCGGCGAGGGAAATGCAGGTGATGGAGGCGCAGCGGGCGCCGAAGTCGCTGGCGGGGAACGCCGCCCTCCTGTTGCACGAGGAAGGGGTCGCCCACGACGACGTGGTGGAGTACTTTGCCAGGTACGGGTTGGAGTCGCCGGAGCGGGCGCGGCACCGGTTGTCGTTCATCGCCGATCCACTGTGGCGTGCCTATGTGTTCACCTACCACGTGGGGTACAACCTGTTGGGTTCGTGGCTGGAGCTTCCGGCGGAGGATGGGGAACCCGGGGATCCGATGGCGCGGCGACAGGAGCGGTTCGCGCGGTTGCTGGCCGACCAGGTGACACCGTCGGCGATCCAGAGCGAGGTCGCGTAGGTCCACGAGATTCGGTGCGACGTTAGACCGCACGACCCCGGTTCATGACGAACCGGGGTCGTGTGCGTGGAGGAGGTATTTCTGGCGGAGGGTGACAGGCGGATACCCGTGTTGGAGGAGGAGTGGGGTGCGACTCCCTGGCGACGAATGGGTTCCGCGGGCGAGGAGGTCCGGTGGGGTGAACCGGTCCCCCTCGTTTCCGTTACCGGGGCCAGCCGTACACGTTGAAGGTCTTGTCGTAGTTCTTGAGGTCCTGGCGGGCTTCGTCGGCGGTGGGATAGCCACTGCCGGTCTGCAGGACGCCGAGGTAGTAGCGATTGAAGCGGGACGAGGACTGGCGGGCGGGGCCAGCGTTGAAGAATCGGCGGATGGCGTTCATGGTGGCTGCGTGCTCCTGGTACCGGCTCCAGCGCCGGCGATGTCTGTCGAGTGCTCCCTCGACCTGATGTATCTCAGTATAGTGATATGCGGATGAATTGTCAACACCATATCACTATGAAAGCATATTATGCCGGTATCAGCATAATATGGCCATCTCATGAATGGTTTCCGCGTACGTTCGTCATGGCTCATTTGGATGTGGTGGGGCCGAGGCCAGACCCGACAGGCCGGAACCGTACGTGGCGGAGCGGGTTGGCGCGCCAAGGGTGGCGAGGGGATAGGGCAGCGCGTACCATCTGAACAGCAATTCCCGGGCTGGACCGCCTCGCGGCGAGTTCCTCACATGGCCCGGGTCGCTCCACGGGCACACAGGTGAGGTCTACCGGATGCCGGACGAAACGCGGCAAGCATCTCCAACCAGACCGGGCCGACGAGGCTCGCAACTCCTGAGCACGGTGTTGTTCATCGCGGCCATCGGCTTCGCGCTGGCCGCCGTCGGCATCTGGTACTACGACGAGTCGCGGTCCAACGACGACCCGCCAGTGCCGACGGTTGAATCGGGCGTGTATGGCCTGGTCAATGTCCTGGACTCGCTGGCGGACGAGGGGCTGGACGCCGAGTATGGACGGTCGCCGGCCACGGCGTCGTCCAACCAGATCGACCGGCCTGGCCAGAACCTCGTCGTCGAAGACACGAACGTCTTCATTTTCCTGTATCCGGGCGCGGATGGAGAGGCAGCGACGGCCGCGCGCGAGCAGGAGGCGGCGTCGCTCGATCCGGAGACGATGACGCTGACGACGCCCTCCGGCCAGGATGTGACCAATGGCGAACCGCTGACGGTGTACCAGGGCGCGAACGTGGTGGCCGTGCTCGTGGGTGGCGACGAGGCGACAAGGGAAGCCGTCCAGGCGGCGATTGAGGGATTGGGCTGAGCGGCGACGTGACTGGCGAGGAGGAGACGAAGGATCCGAGGGAGAGCTTCCCAGATCCGCCCGAGGAATCCGGCCTGCATTCGCTGGTGGGAACCTCTGGCAAGCTGATGACCCTCGCCGACACCGACGAGGACCTGGAGGTGCACGGCCGGATCGGCTATGGCACGCGGACGCCGCGGGTGCTGGGCGGGCTCCTGCTGGTGGTGGTCCTGCTGCTTGGCGGCTGGTCGTGGCTCGATCGACAGGATGATGTAGACCAGGAGGAGCCCAGGATCGCGCCCCTGTTCGAGATGTCGCTGTTCAACGGGGAAACGTTCCGGTTGGAGGACCAGCGCGGCAAGGTGGTGGTGATCAACTTCTGGGCGTCGTGGTGCGAGCCCTGCCAGGAGGAGATGCCCGCGTTGCAGGCGGCGGCGGATCAGGCCGGGGACGATGTGGTGTTCGTCGGCGTGGGGGCGAAGATGGACACCGACGACGATGCCGAGGCGTTCGCCGAGGACCATGGGGTGACCTATGCCATAGGGCGCGACACCCAGGGTGGGGACAGGATCACCGGGAAAATCCAGTTCGACTACGGGGTCATCGCCTTCCCCGCGACCTACATCGTGGCGCCGGACGGGACGATTTCGACGGTGCTGATGACGCCGATCGACGACAAGGACGACATCGTTCCGTACATCGAGGACGCGCGCGAGACCTGATCGGACCGGTGGTTCGTTAAAGGGGCGAGCCGCTGGGTTTGGGGCCAGCGGCTCGGAAAGAGGGAGGGGAGAAAGTGGGTCATCTGTGCCGCCGGGTCACCAGTGTGGGGAGGCTTCCAGGGGCGAATGACACTCGTATTTTAGCACGCATGTTCGCTTTTTGACAAGATGGCACAGATGGCTGGTTCTGGCCATGGACGCGGGGTGGCTGCCCCGCCTTGCATGTGTGCGACGAGTGATTGCACATGACCCATCACCCTATACAACGCCGCGGGTGCCGGAAAGGTTGCGCGAGTCCGGTATATTGCGTGGAGCGTGCGGGCACGGCGAGCCGGTTGGTTGCCATGCGGGCCAGATGGCGGGATGATCGGTCGGCGAAGGCGGATCGACGTGGATGGGCCGATCCGGAGGAATCATGGATGCACGGTGAGTACAAGACCCCCGGCGGCAAGCTGGTGGTTGTGGATTTCGATGTGGTTGATGGTGTGCTCCGAAACGTCGTGGTTTCGGGCGACTTCTTTCTGTACCCGGAGGAAGCGCTGGAACCGCTGACGGCCCCGCTGGAAGGCTTGCCGCGGGAGACGGACGAGACGGGAATCGCCGACGCCGTGCGGCGGGGGATCCCCGCCGGAACCGAATTGCTGGGCACGTCTCCAGAGGGTATCGCGATCGCGGTGCGACGGGCGTTGCTCGCGGAAGACAGGGGAGCGTGACAGCGATGCCGGATTCGATCGCCATGGACGAGGTGGTGACCGCCGTGGACGAGGCCCGGGACGACCGATGGAAGCAGTATTCCTGGCGCCTGCTCCCACCGCAACCGCTCGATCCCCAGATGCAGGTTGCGTTGGACGAAACCCTGACCCTGGCCGTTGGCCGGGGCGAGCGACCGCCGACGATCCGGTTCTGGGGGTGGGATTCGGCCGCCGTGGTGCTGGGCCGGTTCCAGTCGGTGCGCAACGAGGTGAACGTCGACGTGGCGGCCGATGAGGGCGTGACGCTGGTCCGCAGGATCAGTGGCGGCGGCGCCATGTTCATCGAGCCGGAAGGAGCGATCACCTACTCCATCTACGCTCCGGAGGAGATGGTGAAGGGCATGACCTTCCCTGAGTCGTACGCGTTCTTCGATG
Organism: Chloroflexota bacterium; assembly: GCA_023389575.1. Classification (GTDB taxonomy): domain Bacteria; phylum Chloroflexota; class Chloroflexia; order Thermomicrobiales; family UBA6265; genus JACCYX01. The sequence goes on from JAEWEG010000048.1 coordinate 52,364, forward strand.
CCTGGGTGCTGGATGCCTTGCGGGAACTGGGCGTGAACGCCTGGTACGCGCCGCTGAACGATATCGCCTCGGATGGAGGCAAGATTGGTGGGGCGGCACAGGCGCGAAAGGGCGGCGCCGTGCTTCACCACACGACAATGGCATACCAGATGAATACCGAGCGCATGGCGCGGGTGCTCAGGATTGGGCAAGAGAAGCTCAGCGACAAGGGCATCACGTCGGCCGCCAAGCGTGTCGAGCCGCTCCGCGAGCAAACGGACCTCGACCGGGATGTGATCATCCATCATTTGGTGGGGTATTTCCGGGCACGGTA
>JAEWEG010000006.1 GCA_023389575.1 Chloroflexota bacterium
CCTTCAGGCCGCCGAGACGCTTGCCGTCCTCGGGATTGTCGACGCCTTCGAGCGTGATCAGGCCCTGATCGCCATGGAACCGGAAGCCCGTCACCTTGGTCGGCTCGTCGCTCTCGCCAAGGTAGACCGTGCGAATGGTCGGCAGGTGCTCCGGGTGATCGGTGAGGAGCTTCAGCTTGAGTTCGCCATGTACGCCGTGGGTGCCGCCAATCACGCCGACGGTCAGCTTGATCGAGGCGAGCGAATCGTCCGGGGATGGCCCCGCGGTCTCGATCAGCGACCTTGGGCCCTTCCGCTGGCGAGTGGCGCCCGCCTTGGGTTTCGAGGTCCGGGCCCGCGCACGCGAAACACCGGCGGACGACGTGTCGCCGTCCGCCGGTGTTGTCTGGTCATGTTCCGGGTTGGAGGTATCCGTCACCGTGTCTGTCAACTCTCGATATCGAGGCTGACCCGGAGGTGATGGCGCGATCCCGCGATCAACAGCACCGTCCGGATCGCCTTCGCGATTCGTCCGCCGCGGCCAATAACCTTACCGAGATCGTCCTCGGGCAACCGTAGCTGGATGTAGACCGACGATCCGCGACGTTCAAGTGTGATCTCGGCCGCATCCGGATCATCGACGAGGTGTTGCACCAGGAAACTCACGAGTTCCCGAAGCGATTCAACAGCCTCTTCGCCGGTTTCATCGCCGTTTGCCGTGGCGTCCGAAACCGTGTCCTCGTCAACCGTCGCGTCGTTCGGAAGCAACTGCTCGTCCGATTCGTCGCCGGTCAACTCTGCCCCCTCGATGCCGTCGCGTTCGTTCGCCATACGCTTAGGACGCGTCCGCGACCGCTGCTTCTGGCGCGGTCTCACCGGCGGTGACGCCAGCGCGCTTCAGCAGGCCAGCGACGGTGTCCGACGGCTGCGCGCCAACGCTCAGCCAGTACTGCACGCGCTCGGCGTTGACCTTCACGGTCGCCGGCTCGGTCAGCGGATCGTAATGTCCGAGGATTTCGATGAACCGGCCATCTCGCGGGGAGCTGTGCTCGGCCGCGACAATTCGATAGCTGGGGCGCTTCTTGGCGCCGGTACGACGAAGACGAAGCTTGATCACGTGCGACTCCTGGTGAAGGGAACGGCCAGACATGTTGGCCGTGGTCAGTATTGGCAATTCGGATCTGCGATCGAAACCGGCCGTCATCTGGCCTGGAGCGGGATTCCAGCAGGAACGGGCTGCACTACGGCCCTTCCGGTCGTCCGCAATAACGACCATCCCCGAACGTCTGCCTGGCGTCCGGAATTGCGGGAACCTGGGTTTCGCGTGCCTCGGGAATCCCCGTTATCGCGGGGGTTTCAGGTGCACAACGCATTGACCACCCGTGGGCAGTCACGAACGGTGATTCTAGCACACAGCGAGCGTCGGAAGCGATATTCGTTTGGATGCTCTATTGTCGGCTTATATGGGAGAAGTGGGATTAGGGCTTGACCGGCTTGGTCGCGGGTGAGGTCGCCCCGTGAGAGGCGGGGATCACTTCGCAGGAGTCCTGTCCGCAGCAGACGCCAACGACAGCGGTGGTGAGGGTGGGGGAGAAGCCCAGCTTGCGGGCCCGGTCGACGATCTGGACGGGATCCTGACGTTCGACGAGCGCCTCGGCGACAACGAGGCTCGGGCGCAGGGCGCTAATGGCGGATTTTGCAGGCATGGTCATATGAGGACTGGTTCCTTTCTCTCTGGTAACAAAATAGCGTCAAGGAATGCTCCACCCATCAGCCTTGGGCGGTAGTGGTGCTTGGCTTGTCCCCAGGACGGCCACCCCTGCCGTTCCTTGGTTCAACTTAACCCTATCTTAGCGATCCATATGCCCGCTGGCAATACCTAATGCGCGTTTCGCGGAGGCTTAGCTGTACGTACACAGTCGAGTGGTCAGGTGTTTCGCCAGTTCACCTAACACTTCTTGTTCAACGACTGAATATGCCGATCAACTGGTACCGGCCCGGGGCAGGAACCGCGCCATGTAGGCACGAAACTCGTCCACTTCCTGCTCGATGCGTGCCTCATCCCAGCCCAGCACCTTGCGCGCCACGTCCGCCGCGCCATCCAGGCTGTCGAAGCCGGCGTCGGCGTTGTATCCGATCATCGTTCTCCGCATGATGGCGTCGGTCAGGCTGGTGGCGTATTCCTCGGCGAAGGCGAACGCGATCGTCGAGCCAATCGCGCCAGTTCGCACGCTGACCACCGTCCGGAGGTCCGGATTGTCCGTCGCCATCGCCAATACGCTCGTCGCCCGTGTTCCGTAGACGCGCATTAGATATGAGGCCGACCGTTCGCTCAACCAGTCCGGCCGGTTTGCGATGAAGTCCCGCGCGTAGACCGCGGGCTTGCCTGGCGCACCGGGCAGCGGAACCTCTCCGGTGCTGGACGCTGGCAGCGACCGCCCCAGCATCTCTCCCACCTTGTCGACGGTGTGTTCGCTCAGGTTGCGGAACGTGGTGAGCTTGCCGCCGATGATCGAGAGAAGCCCCTGGACCTTCGGCGCGTGGCTGTGGATGATGTGCCGCCGCGTGATGCCGCTCTCGGCCCCGTCCTGGTTCGGCAACGGCCGCAGCCCCGCGTAGGCGTATCGCACCGATTCCCGGGTCAGCCCGCTCGCGGGGATCGCGATCGATGTTTCGCTGAGCAGGTAGGAGATCTCGTCCTCGGTTGGCACGACATTGTCGAGGTCGCCCTCGTAGCGATCGTCGGTGGTGCCTATCAGGTAGAGCCCGTTCCAAGGGATGATGAAGTACGGCCGTCCATCGCTCTTGGCTTCGATGTACATGGCGTCGGCCGGGGCGCCCGGGAACGGCTCCACCACGATGTGGGTGCCCTTCGTCACCCCCAACATTGGGCGGCGGGGCGATCCGAGGCCGGCATCCGCCAGCACGTCGTCCACCCACGGACCCGCCACGTTGACCACGATGGTGCCGCGCACCGTGTGCCGCTTGCCGCTGGTGAGGTCGGTGTATTCGACACCGCGAACCACACCCGCCTCCAGCACCAGGCCGTCGACCTGGGCTCTGGTCACCACCACCGCGCCGTTGGTTGCCGCGTCGATCACGTTCTCGACGGAGACGCGCTCGGGGAACTCGACCTGGGCGTCGTAGTAGCGTGCCGCGGCCTTCAGGTTGTCCGGGTTGAGTCCCGGCTCATGCGCCAGCGCCCCATCGCGGCTGTACATCCGGTGCCGTGGGAGCGACTTGTTCCACGAAAGCACGTCGTACGCAACCATTCCCGCCCGGATCGTCAGCGGGCCACGCTTGTGATAGCCGTAAATGGGGAGCGTAAGCGGTAACGGTCGCACCAGGTGGGGCGCGATGCGCAGCAATCGTTCGCGCTCCTGCAACGATTCGTACACCAGCGGGATCTCGCCATGTTCGAGGTATCGAAGCCCGCCGTGAATGAGGCGACTCGACCAGCTGGTCGTTCCGGCCGCGATGTCCGACTTGTCCAGCAGCAGTACGTTCAGCCCGCGCCGCGCCGCGTCCCGTGCGATCCCGGTACCGTTGATCCCAGCGCCAATCACGATGACATCGAATGGGCCTCTGGGTACATCCACTGCTGGCACGATCGTTCCTTCCGTCCACTACATCCCAGGCGGGCACATTCCGCGCCGCCACGTCTTCGGCAATTGTAGGCTGCGCCGCGAACCCTTCGCCCGGACTCGACCAATGTGCACCGGCACGCCATGCTGCTCGCGCTGGACGGCGGCATTGGACGAGCACACCATGAGTTCCCCGTGGATTGCTCCGACCCGATGCTTGACACCATGCGGATCGACGGCATACTGGATCGCACATTGGTTAAACGATTCACCTGACCGGCCCGCCCCCGTCCGCCTCCTCGGAGAAGCGCGTGTGACCAGCCGTAAGCCCAGCAACCGACCCACCATGGCGGATGTCGCCCGCACGGCCGGCGTCTCGGTCGCCACCGTCTCCTACGTCATCGGCGGCCGCTCCGGAAACCGCGCGGCGTCGCGCATCAGCGAGGAGACGCGCCAGCGCGTGATGGCCTCGGTCGAGGCGATCGGCTATCGGGTTAACGAACCCGCTCGAAACCTTCGCCGCCAGCGAACCGATCGCGTCCTCCTGCTCATCGACCGTCTCTCCAGTCCGTACGATCAGCGGTTCGCCACCGACGTTGAGGCCGTTCTCAATGACAACGGCCTTTCGCTCTCCATCGTCGTCTGCCCGACCCTCGACAAGCTGGTCGATGCCCTCGACATGATCCCGCGTGGCCTCGCCGACGCCGCGATCATCCAACCCTGGGGCCTCGTCCAGTATCAGCATGTCCTCCGGGACTTCGCTCGCCAGAACGTGCCAATGGTCGCGGTCGGCAACCTGGAGCCCGATGGCTTCGATGTGGTCGCCAACGAGGAGGTCCAGGCCATCAACGACGCCGTCGATCATCTCGTCGGTCAGGGCCATCGCCGGATTGGATTCATCGGCCATCGGCCGCAGGTTCCATACGCCGAGCACCGCCTTGACCAGGTCCGTGAACGTCTCTCGGTTCATGGTCTCGATATCCCGGACCGATACACCCGGCCCGGCGCACGCGACCGCAATCAGGCCCATGCCTCCACCCTGGAACTGCTCGAAGGCGACGACCCACCCACCGCCATATTCTCCGCCTCCGATACCGGCGCCATCGCGGCCATCTGGGCCGCGCATGCGCTGAACCTGCGCATACCGGAAGACGTCGCCATCGTTGGCTGCGGCAATGTCGAGGAGGGACGCATCACCGTTCCCAACCTCTCGTCGGCTGGACCGTCCAGTCCGGACTTCGCCCCGGTGGCCCGACTCCTGATCGAACGAATCGCTTCACCACAGACCACGCCAGATCGCCGATTGCTCATACCGTGGAGCTTCTTTCCACGCGGTTCCAGCCAGGGGTCGACTGCCCCACCCGCAAGCAGCCAGGTGTGAAAGGAGGTTTGTTCTCCTGGCGGCTCAGCACCCATGTCATGGGTTTCAGCAGTTCCATTGTTACGGAATACGAAGACATCGATTCACCTTCAGGGTAAGCAAGGAGATTTCCATGTTCCGATCCATGAACCGGCGTCATGTCATCAAGGCGGGAGCCGCCGCTGGCGCGATCGCCGCGTCTTCCCGGCAATTCGCGGTGGCCGCGCAGGACGCGGCACCTGGCGAAATCGTCATTCCCGATAGTGGCGTGGAATTACCCACGGAAGACATCACCTTGCGCTGGATCGACAGCGGCGACCTCAAGGCCCTGTTCTATAACGATCTCCACGCCGCCTACACCGAGAAGCACCCCAACATCGAGATCCAGTACGATCCTCTTCCGTGGACCGAGATCAACCAGATCGTGCCAATTGGCGTGCAGAGTGGCGATGCCCACGACATCTTCGCCATGCCGCAGGATGTGCCGTCCGCCCAGGCGGTCGCGGAGGGCTGGGTCGCGCCGCTTGACGACATCATTCCCAATTTCGAGGAATGGAAATCCCGATTCCCCGTGAGCGCGTTCATGGAAGGCGTTCACGTCTTCGATGGCCTGACCTATACCTTTCCCCAAACTTCCGACAAGCGCTACGCCACGACGATCTTCGGCAACGCCGAGATCATGGAAGCGGCCGGGTATGACCTGGCGAGCCAGCGGTTGACGTGGGACGAGTTCCGCGAAGCCGCCCGCGTCGTGACGGAGCAAGGCGCTGGCCAGTACTTCGGCATTATCTGGGGTGGCCAGTCGGCGCCGAACTTCGCCGGCATGGTCCGAAACCTCGCCCGAATGGCCGGTGCCTCGTCCGGTTCCGCCGTTGGTTTCAACGACATTGACTGGCGGACCGGCGAGTTCGTGTACACCAGCGACGAGTACATCGCGGCGGTTGAGTTGTTTCTCGCCATGGAGCAGGACGGGAGCGTCTTCCCGGGCTCGATGTCGCTCAACGAGGCCGAGGCCCGCGCCCAGTTCCCGAACGGCATCGCCGGCATGCACCTGGGTGGACCATGGATCATCCCGCAGTGGCAACGCGACGCCCCTGACTTCCGATGGACGATCTCCAGCCAGCCGGTGCCAAATGGGGACGTCAACATCCCCATGACCTACGAGGAAACGGGCGCCAACCTGCTTTGGGTCTACGCCAACAGTCCCTACAAGAACGTGGCCGGCGATCTCTTCTCCTACATCGGTAGCGTGGAGGGCCAGGTGGCGATCATGGCGTCCACCGGGGGCAATCTCCGGGCTATGGTCCCGCAAGCATCCGAGATCGCCCTGGAAACGGTGGAGCTGGACGAGAAGGCGTCCATCGCGCTTGCCTTGTACGACGAGCAACTCCGCCTGGGCCCAATGGTGACGGTGCGGAACCCGGAGGTCGGCGCGGTGGCCGCCGAGCGCCAACCCCTTCAGCCGGACCTTGGCACCTTGATGCAGGGCATCCTGTCCGGCCAGGTGCCGGATGTGGCCGGGGCCATGCAGGACCTGCAGGACAGGGCGACGGCGGAACTTGAGCGAGCGATAGCCGCCGCCCAGGAGAAGGGAGCCAATGTCTCGCGCGACGATTTCGTGTTCGCGGACTGGGACCCCAACACCGACTACACCTTCGACCGCTACTAGCAGACGCCTTCGAGGACGGGAGAGGGTCAACCGGCCCTCCCCGTTCTCCTGGAGCAAGCAACCACCATGGGCATCGCAACAACCCGGTTGCCATCGGACACACAACAGGTGAGCAGTGGCGGTAAATCGCTGGGACGGCGGATCTGGAGCTCCCGCTGGTGCTACCTGTTCATGCTGCCAAATCTGGTGTTGGCGGCCATGTTTACGTTTTACCCCGCCGTCATGTCGTGGTACTTCGCGTTTCTCGACTGGTCGGGATTCCTGGGCTCGCGGTCGTGGGCGGGATGGGACAACTTCCGGCTGGTGATCAACGACGAGTTCTTCTGGAACGCGTACAAGCGGTCGTTCCAGTTCATGGTGGTGGCGGTGCCGATCCAGGTGGTGCTGGCGTTCATCCTGGCGCTGATCCTGAACGACTCCTCCTACAAACTTGGCACCTTTTTCCGCACCGTGTTCTTCCTGCCAGTGGTCACGAGTGCCGCCATCATCGGCATCGTCATGACGTTCGTGTTTAGTCCGTTCAACGGACCCATCAACAAGGTGCTGCTGCAGGTCGGACTCGTGGACCGGCCAGTCGACTTCCTTGGCGATCCTGACACCGCGCTGTGGACCGTGGCCGCCGTCTGGATCTGGAAGTGGTTCGGCATCACGATGATCTACTGGTTGGCCGCGCTGCAGGTGGTGCCCCAGGACCTCTACGAGGCCGCTCGCATCGACGGCGCGAACCGGTTCTCCATCCACAAGGACATCACCCTGCCAATGATCCTGCCCTTCGCGGTGGTGATCGTGCTCATTACCATCGTTGGCTCGCTCAATGTGTTCGGCCTCGTCCAGACGATGACCGGGGGCGGCCCCTACTTCGCCAGCGAAGTGATGGAGGTCTACATCTACCGAAACGCCTTCGGCAATACCGGTCTTCCACGCCTCGGATTCGCCTCGGCGGCCGCGCTCTTCTTTGGCGTGACCGTTGTCGCTATCTCACTGGTCCAGGCATGGGGTTTGCGCAAGGCGGCCGCGGCTCGCGCCCAGATGCGACAGGACTAAGGGGTTTCTTCCATGGAGAGTGTTGTCGCGACGCCGACCACCACCAATGCCACGGGCCGCTCGCGCAGGCGGCGGCCGCGTCTACGAGCCATCATCACCACGGCGATCCTGCTGCCGCTTGGTTTCGGCTGGATCTACCCGTTCCTGTGGATGCTGAGCGCGGGATTCAAGACAAACCAGGAGATTTTCGCTGGGCTCAGCCTGATTCCGGCAGATCCCCAGTTCGACAACTTCGCCCGGGCCTGGACCGATGCGCGCATCGGCAGGTATTTCCTGAACACGACGATCGTCACGGTTGGTTCGATCCTGCTGGTGGTGATTTCCGTCTCGATGATTGGGTATGTGCTGGGTCGCTACTCCTTCCCCGGCAAGAGGCTGGTGATCGCGATGTTCGCCCTGACCATCTTCCTGCCCGAGGGGTACACCATCATCCCGATCTTCGAACTGGTAACGAAACTGGGGCTGGCGAACTCCCTGCTGGGAGTCACCCTGGCGCAGTCAGGCGGCGCCAACGTTGTGATGGTGCTGCTGTTCGCCGGCTACTTCGCGCATTTACCGAAGGAGTTGGAGGAGGCGGCCGTGCTGGATGGAGCCGGTTTCTTCCGCGTGTTCTGGCAGATCATGCTTCCGCTGGCCAAACCCGTGATTGCCACCACCATCATCCTTCAGTTCATGAACAGCTGGAATGCATTCCTGCAGCCGTTGGTGCTCACGTTGGCCAGGCCTGACCTGCGGACATTGGCGGTCGGCATCTATGCCTTCCAGGGACAGTTCTTCACCGACTGGTCGGGCATGGCCGCCGCCGCGACCATTAGCCTCGCCCCGATCGTGATCGTCTTCCTGTTCCTTCAGCGCTACTTCGTGGAAGGGATCGCCGGCGCGGTCAAGACCTGATCGCGCCCGCTCCCAGGACAAGGATTGCTTCGTGACCAATGTGCTCGTGCTGATGTCGGATGAACACAATCCGGCCATAGCCTCTATCTACGGCCATCCCACGGTCGAAACGATCCACATGGAGCGTCTCGCCGCGAGAGGTGTCACCTATGACGCCGCGTATTGCCCGTCGCCTCTGTGCGGTCCCTCGCGGTCGGCATTCCTGTCCGGCCTGCCCACCCATCAGGCTGGTATCTACAACAATTGCCGAATCGACGATCTCGATCATCCCGCTTATGGCGGTGTCCTCGCCAGCCACGGTGTTCACACGGTCAACATCGGCAAGACGGATGTGTACGCGCCTGGTGACAGTCTCGGATTCAGCGAGATGCGCCTCGCCGGTGACCGCACGCCGCCCGGCGATACCAACTTTCGCCGCGATCCCCTCAGCATCCGCGAGGATGGTCCGGGCCGCGCCGAGAAGTACGGTCCGCGCCCCGATGCCTTCGCCAAGGACGCGGGCGTGGTCGACGAAGCGATCCAATGGCTGACCACCACGGCGCCAGGAGTTGACCGGCCGTGGACGCTCACCGTCAACATCATCGCGCCCCACTTCCCCCACTACGCCACGGCCGAGCTCTGGGACAAGTACGAGGGCGCGGGAGACATTCCAGCTCACCGGGGCGATGCCGAATCGGCCAATCACCCCTACGCCCAGGATCTTCGTCGCCATTTCCAGACCGAAACGTTCTCGGACGAGCAGATCCGCCGTCTCCGCCAGGGATATCTGGCTCGGGTCGATTACGTCGACCAGGAGTTGGGTCGCCTGATGGATGCCCTTGAAGCCAGCGGCCAGCTGGACAATACCGTGATCGCATATACATCCGACCATGGGGAGATGCTCGGCAAGTTCGACATGTGGTGGAAGTGCTCGATGTACGAGGACTCGGTGCGCGTTCCGCTGATTGTCGCGGGGCCCGGGTTTCCGGAAGGAGTCCGATCGTCCACGCCGGTTACCCTGCTCGATCTCCAGGCCAGTCTCTTCCAGGCCACCGGCGCTAGCCGACCAGGACATTGGTGGGGCGCCCCGCTTCAGGACATTCCGCTCGCTGATCCGGATCGAGTCGCCTTCGCCGAATACCACGGCCATGGAACCCGAGGCGGCACCTTCATGATCCGAAAGGGTTCGTGGAAGCTGCTCCACCATGAGCTGGCGCCGCATCAACTCTTCGACCTCGCGTCCGATCCGGACGAGCTCGTCAACCGGTTCGACGAGGCGCCGGACTTCGCGGCCGACATGGAACGAGAGTTGCGCGCCCTGTGCTCGCCCGAGGAGGAGTTCAATCGTGCCCGTGCCCACGAACTCCATCTCATCGATCAGTTGGAACGCCTGCCGGTTTGACCCATCGCCACCACGCGCCAAGGAAAGCACCGCTCGAATGAACAACTCCCCGAACGTCATCGTGTTTTTCACCGACCAGCAGCGATGGGACTCCACCGGGCTTCACGGCAACCCGCTCGACCTGACGCCGAACCTCGACCGGGTGGCGCGCGAGAACACGCACGTCGCCAACTCGTTCACCTGCCAGCCGGTCTGTGGACCCGCCCGTTCCGCGCTCCAGACCGGGCTTTACCCGACCACCAGCGGTTGCTTCCGAAACGGCATTCCCCTGCCCGAAGGTCAGCGGACGATTGGGCATCACTTCGCGGACGCCGGGTACCGCACCGGCTACATCGGCAAGTGGCACCTGGCGAGCAAGGATCCCGTTGAGGCCGAGCAACGCGGCGGCTACGAGACCTGGCTGGCGGCCAATACCCTGGAGTTCACCTCCGAGCCCTATCGCTTCACCGTCTACGACAACGACCGCGAGGAAGTCACGCTTCCTGGCTACCGGGTCGATGCCCAAACGGATGCCGCCATCGACTTCGTCGCCACCCATCGCGACGAGCCGTTCTTCCTGTTCTGTTCGTTCCTGGAGCCGCATCACCAGAACCGGGTGGACGACTATCCCGCCCCGGAAGGTTACCGGACGAGGTACGAGAGTCGCTGGGTGCCGCCCGACCTGCTGGCCCTGGGCGGTTCGTCGCACCAGCACCTCGCTGGGTACTGGGGCATGGTCAAGCGCCTGGACGAAGCGTACGGCCGGCTGCTCGACGCGCTGAAGAGCCTGGACCTGATCGAGAACACCATCGTGCTCTTCACGTCGGACCATGGCTGCCACTTCAAGACGCGCAACAGCGAGTACAAGCGCTCCTGCCACGAGTCCTCCATTCGGGTGCCAACCGTGTTCTCTGGTCCGGGGTTCCGCGGCGGCGGCCATATTCACGATTTGGTCAGCCTGATCGATCTTCCGCCCACGTTGCTTGACGCTGCTGGCATCCCGGTCCCGGAGGAGATGCAGGGACGGTCGATCATGCCGCTCCTCCGCGGCGGCTCCGATACCGATCGGCCACGTGACATCCTTGTCCAGATCAGCGAGAGCCACGTTGGCCGCGCGTTGCGAACGCGCCGGTGGAAATATGCCGTCACCGCCGAAGGGATCGATGGGAATAGCGGTCCTGGCGCCGAAACCTATGCCGAATCGCACCTTTATGATCTGGAGGTCGATCCGTACGAACTTCGCAACCTGATCGGCTCGGAGAGTCATCGCGAACTCTGCGACCAGCTTGGCGCGCGCCTGGTCGATCGCATGGTCGCCGCCGGCGAGCCGGCTCCGGAAATCCTTCCCGCCGCGCCGGCCCGGATCATGCAGGCGAAGCTCACTGCGGCCGAACTGGCGATGTAACCCTTCCGCCCCCCGCCGGTTCGCGGTAGCATCACTCGACCGCTCCGGTACGGAGCCGGACGCGCAACCTCCCGGCCATGGCGGCCGGAATTCCCGGGAGCAGGACCTCGAACATGCCTCGACCACGAATCGCGCTTGTTGGCGCCGGCAGCACCGTGTTCGCCAAGAACATCATTGGCGACGTCATTAGTTACCCCGAACTCGCCGATTGCACCATCGCTCTCTTCGACATCGACTCCAGTCGCCTCGAAACGTCGCGCATCGTCGCCGAGAAGCTGGTCTCCTCGGCCGGCGCCTCGACCACCGTTGAAGCCACGATGGATCGGCGCGAGGCGCTCACCAACGCCGATTTCGTGATCAGCATGATCCAGGTCGGTGGATATCGTCCGAGCACCGTCATCGACTTCGAGATCCCGAAGAAGTACGGCCTGCGCCAGACCATCGCCGACACCCTCGGCATTGGCGGAATCATGCGCGGGTTGCGGACGATCCCGGTGCTGGTCGACATCGCGAAGGAGATGGAGGAGGTCTGCCCGGACGCGCTCTTCCTGAACTACGTCAACCCGATGGCGATGAATTGCTGGGCCATCGGCCGCGCCAGCGATATCAGCACCGTGGGACTCTGCCACAGCGTCCAGGGCACCGCCGGAGAGCTGGCGAAGGACATCGGCGTGCCGGTGGACGAGATTAATTACACCTGCGCCGGGATCAACCACATGGCCTTCTACACGACCTTCGAGCGCGATGGCGAAGATCTCTACCCAGCCATTCGCCAGGTACTCGCGGAGGGTCGCCAGCCCGAGCACAACCGGGTTCGCTACGAGATGCTCAAGCGCACCGGGTACTTCGTCACCGAGTCCAGCGAGCACTTCGCGGAATACGTACCCTGGTTCATCAAGCGCGACCGTCCCGACCTGATCGAGGATTTCAACATCCCGCTGGACGAGTACCCACGCCGCTGCGAAAACCAGATCGCGAAATGGGAGTCCATGCGCGAGGAATACGAGGGCGACGCGCCCATCGCGCACAAGCGCTCGCATGAGTACGCGTCACGCATCATCCTCGGCAAGGTCACCGGCGAGCCCCAGGTGATCTACGGCAACTTCCCGAACCATGGCCTGATCGAGAACCTGCCGGAAGGCGCCTGCGTGGAGGTGGCCTGCCTCGTCGACAAGAATGGCTTCCAGCCGACCGCGTTCGGCAAGCTGCCTGTGCATCTCGCGGCGATGATGCAGACCAACATCAACGTGCAGGAACTTACGGTTGAAGCGGCCCTCACCGGCAAGCGCGAGCACATCTACCACGCCGCCATGCTCGATCCGCACACCGCCGCCGAACTCTCGCTCGACCAGATCTGGCATCTCGTGGACGACCTGATCGAGGCCCACGGCGATTACCTTCCGGCCTACACCTAACGGGCGCCACCGGGGAGGACGCGAGCGCGCCCTCCCCGGATCGGCATCCCTCCGGTTCGAGCCGAGGACCACCATGCGAGACCATCCATGAGCGGCATCACCATCCGTCCGGCCGACGGGTCCGACATCGAGTTCATCCGGGAGCAGTACGCCTTCGTCGAGGAGAACGGCGCTCCGCATTGGCGTCATGATGGCCCAAGCCCGTACACCGATAGCTGGATCGAGCACGTCATCGAGATCAGCCCGGACGACCAGGCCATCTTCTTGGCCGTCGACCGGGATGGAGCCCGGCTGGGCTACACCTGGGTGCTTTCGCTTCTGGAATTCGACGCGGTCGTTCCACATGGCCACATCGCCGGAGTCGGCGTCGCGGAACAGGCCCGGGGCCAGGGAGTTGGATCGTTGCTGGTCGCCGCCGCGGAGTCATGGTGTCGTGAGCGAAAGCTTCCCGAGGTCACGCTCCACTGCTATATCGCCAACCAGGGTGCCCACCGGCTGTACGAGCGCCTGGGCTTCGAAGACGAGTGGTATCACATGCGCAAGGGGCTCTAGCCGCTTGCGCTGGACATCAGATCCAGTTCCCAGATCTCGTCCATCATCCTGAACCCGAACTGCTCCACCGGTTCCGAGCTGACCAATTCGAATCCGGTCGCCGCGTAGATTCGACGCGCCGACGTCAGCGTGTCGACCGTCCACAGCATCATCCTGGAGTACCCCGCGCCCCTGGCGAAGGCGATGCATTCATCTACCAGGTGTCGCCCAAGTCCAACACCTCGCGCCCACGGTTCCACCAGCAGGATACGGAGCTGCGCGGTGGTGTCGTCACGCTGGCAACAGAACACGCATCCCGCCCGTTCACTATTCACTTCGGCGATCCAGCCGTTCTCACGGCCGGGCTTGAAGTTCCGGTGATAGTCCGAAAGCACTCCGGCCACCAGGGCCTCGAAACTCGTGTCCCAGCCGAACTGCTCCGCGTAGAGCGCGCCGTTGCGGCTGGCCACCCAGCCAACGTCGCCGGGCTGGAGGCCACGGAGCGTTACTTGTCGCTCCTCGGGAACCGAGCGCTTGCCCAGATACCGTTCCACGGGTTCAACCGCGTACCCGGCGCCTTCGAGGAAGTGCCGCAGCAGCGGCAGGTGGCCGCCACCCACCACGACCAGCACCCGTTCGCCGGGCGACTCCACCAACCGCGTGAGGTTGACGAACATCTTCATGTTGCGCTCGTACCAGCGAATCACGACGTCCGCGCCTATATGCGTGTCGACGTCGCCGATCCGCGCCATGTCCAGGTACACGCGGTGACTTCCCACCAGGCCATCCGCGCTGTTGGTCTCGAGGAGTTGTGTGAGCACCGAAGCGGCCGCGACTTCTTCCGCGTCGCGTGCGGCGATGCTGGTCGTGTCCTCGAGAACATCGGCGATCGATCCCAGGAGGTGCCGCTGTCCGTGGTCCATCGCATGGTCGATCGCTCGCTCCCAACCAATCGTGCGCGAATGGTCATGCCAGTCGAACCCGTGGACATGGTCGTGACCCATCGCGCCCGCGATCCGGAATCCAAGTTGGTGCCGCTCGTTCGCCGTGAGGTCAAACGTTCCGTTTCGCCAGCGGCGGTAGTCGTCGTTGAACGCTGGTACCTGATTCGCTTCGATCTCGAGCGCGACCTTCGTCGGCTCGAAGCGGGCCAGCCGCTCCACGCAGTCGGCGATCTCCTCCTGGCGCCTGGGGGCGAGCATGTCGTCGAACTTGACTTGCCGAATGTCCAGGCCGGGATTGCCCCAGTGCCCGCATCCCACCAGCAAGAACGTTGCTCCGTGTTCCGCATCCATCGGCGATCGCTCCCGTCGAGATTCGAACCCGACTCCTGGGTGTCCTATGCGATCGCCCGCCTCACCGCGTCCGCCCAGCCGGCTCGCCGGCTTTCCCGTTCGTCCTCGGACCACTCCGGCTCGAACCGCCTGTCGACCTCCCAGGTTTCGCGCACCTCGTTGGGATCGGTCCACATGCCCACCCCCAGGCCGGCCAGATACGCCGCGCCCAGGACCGTCGTTTCCACGTGTTTGGGGCGAACCACCGGTACGCCGAGCACATTGGCCTGGATTTGCATGAGCAGATCGTTCCTGCTCGCACCGCCATCAACCCTCAGTTCGGCCAGGTCGATCCCGGAATCAGATTGCATCGCGCTGAGCACATCCATGCTCTGGAATGCGATGGCTTCCAGCGTGGCCCGCGCCAGGTGAGCGGCGGTCGCGCCTCTGGTCAGGCCCGTGATGATGCCTCGCGCGTCCGCGTTCCAGTGAGGCGCGCCCAGGCCGGTCAGCGCCGGCACGAAATGCACCCCGTTGGAATCAGACACCGATCCGGCCAGCGCCTCGATTTCGCGCGCGTCCTTGATGATGCCGAGGCCATCGCGCAGCCACTGGACCGCCGATCCGGTCACGAAGATCGAACCTTCCAGCGCGTAATTGATCTCGCCACCGATGCCCCAGGCGATGGTGGTGAGCAGGTTGTTGCCGGAGATCACCGCTTCGGTGCCGGTTTGCATCAGCAGGAACGAGCCGGTTCCGTACGTGTTCTTGGCCTCGCCCGGAGCGAAGCAGGCCTGTCCGAACAACGCCGCGTGCTGGTCGCCCGCGACCCCGGAGACGGGAATCTCCGCGCCGACCAGGGACGACTCGGTCGAGCACAACACCTCCGCGTTGCCCTTCACCTCTGGCAGCAAGGCGCGTGGGATACCCAGGTCCTTCAACAGCTCGTCCGACCATTCCAGCTTCCGGATGTCGTACAGCATGGTCCGGGAGGCGTTGGAATAGTCCGTGACGTGCGCCTTCCCGCCCGAGAGGTTCCAGATCAACCAGCTGTCGATCGTGCCCGCCGCCAGTTCACCGGCTTCGGCCCTCGCCACGAGGTCGGGATGCTCTCGCAGCAGCCAGGCGATCTTGGTCGCCGAAAAGTAGGCATCTGGCACCAGGCCCGTGATCCGCTGGTAGGTTTCCGTCATTCCCCGGCTGGCGATTTCTTCGACCAGCGGCGACGTTTGCCGGCTCTGCCAGACGATGGCCGGGGCCACGGGTCGCCCGGTGGCACGGTCCCAGATCACCGTCGTCTCCCGCTGGTTGGTGATACCGATGCCAGCCACCCGGTCTGGCGCGACATCGTTCTCGGAGAGCACCCGCTGGGCCATTCGCAGCGTGATCTCCCAGATCTCGCTGGCATCGTGGTTCACCCAACCTGGCTGGGGATAGTGCTGGGTGATTTCTTCCTGGCAGACACCAACGGCCTTACCGTGGCGGTCGAACAGCATCGCCCTGCTCGATGTCGTTCCCTGGTCAATCGCGAGAATCAGCTTGTCTGTTGTCACGTGCCGCCTGCTCCTGATCTGGCTGTCGAATCTCTGCACGCATGGTATCCGACTTGCCATCACGTACCCCATCCTGATCTACAGTTGATACGAGAGGCCTCCGAACATGGCGCAAAATGTAAGGACCTACGGCCCGCGTAAGCGGGTCTGTAGGTCCCTACACCCGGAATCAGGACGCGGGCGTGGCCTCAGGGCTGGCCACCGGCGAGGCGCCCGGGGTTCCCAGGTCAGGTGTCGCCTGTGGAGTTGGTGGAACCGGTGTTGGAGTGGGCGGCAACGGAGTTGGCGTCGCCACGAGTGCTTCCTCGCCATGCCACAGCGACCAGGTGTTCCACGATTGCCACATCTTGTTTGGCTGGAACCCGGCCACGTCCGGCCGGATCAACACCGGCTGCTTCGGGAACCCGAGCCAGATCGCGAACGGATCGTCGTTCGTCTGTCGCTGCACCACCGACAGCTCTCGCTTCATCTCATCGATGTCGACCGCCCCCAGGTAGTTCACCAGCGCCTGGTCAACCTCCGGATTCCAGTACCCTCCCGGGTTCCAGCCAGCCGGGTTGCGGCGGATGCTCCACGCCGCCCCCACCAGGTCGAACTCGTTGAAGGCGGCGTACTGGTTCAGTTGCAGCGCGATAAGGTCGTAGTCGAACCCACCTGTCCATCGCGCCGTGAAGTCGTCCGGGCTCAACCGCTGCACCTCGAGCCCGAACCCGATCTCGCGGAAGTCGGCGTCGAGCGTATCGAGGATCGCCAGCAGGTTCTCGTCCGCGTCCTCCCGCACGATGCAGACGAACATCCCCCGATCGCCGCTGGGGCTGTCGAGAATGCCGTCGCCATCCCAGTCGCCCCATCCGTTGTCGGAGAGGAGCTTTCGGGCTTCGTCCAGATCGCGCTTCGGGTTCACCACCGCCGCGTCTATCGCCCAGGGTTGTGTCATGAACCCGGCCCGCTCGACATCGATCATGCCGCCGAAGATCGACTCCGCGTAGGCTTCACGGTTCACGGCCCGGGTCAGTGCCTCGCGCAATCCAGGCAAAGCCATCCATCCGGGGTCGATTCGCGTCGGGTTTCCGAAGTTGAATGCCGCGAAGTACGACACCGTCCCGTCGGCGACGACCAGCGATCCCTTCGTTTGAAGGTTTTCTTCGACCTTGTCGCCCGGGAACGGCCAGATCAGGTCGGCGTCGTCCTGATTCCAGGCATCGAACCGCCGGCCGAAATCTCCCTCGGCCACCATCGTCAGCGTGTCGGCCAGCGGCACCGCCGCGAAATGCTGATCGTTGCGCCGGAATCGCACCTCGCTCTCCGATCGCTCCTCGATGATCCATGGCCCGGTTCCGATCGGGTGCCGGTCGCCGAGCGCCAACTTCGTCAACGTCCGCTCACCGACAGGCCGCTTCAACCAGTGTTCTTCCCATTGCGCTCGCTGGAAGACAGGAAGGTTCCCCGCGTTGAACGGGAACGTCCCGTCCGGCTCGTCGAACCGCACCACCAGGTGCGTCTCGTCCACCACCTCGACATCGGCGACCACGGCCAGCATGAAGAACACGGCGCTGTCATAGTCGTCCCGGTGGCACAGCAGCGAAAATCGCACGTCTTCCGCCGTCAGCGGCGACCCGTCGTGCCAGGTCACATCGTCTCGCAGGACGATTTCCAGCGAGAGCCTGTCCTCGCTCCATTTCCACGATCGCGCCAGCCATGGTTTCGGCTCCAGGGTCACCTCGTCCACCCAGATCAACGGATCGAGGTAGCTCATCATCGTCCCAAAATCCTGCTGGAACGTGGTTGGCGCGAAATCCGCCAGGCTCCCTGGTTCCACGAACAGCCGCAGGTCACCACCGGCGATGGGCTCGCCGGTCCACACCGGCCGCTGATCCTCGATCACCTTCAGTGGATACACGGGAGTTGGCGTGGGAGTGGGAGGCTGCGTCGGCGTGGACACAGGGGTCGCGGCGACCGGAGAGGCTTGCGGGCTCGACTCCGGCGTCGCGTCGGGCGTGGCGCCCTGCGCGCGGATCGACGCGGCTCCCACGATACTGGCCGCCGCGCCGAGCACGGTCGCCCGGCGGGTCAGCGTTCGCGGGCGTGGACATTCATCAGGGCGATCGGAAATCGTGCTCAAAGAGGGGGTCCTTCCGGGGAGAGACGCGGGCATGGTGTCGCCTGTCGGGGCGACGGGCGGAATACGCTCATGATAGCTGTACGTACGATGTGGGCTCGGAGATGCCTGCTCAGGTCAGCGCACGAATGCCCTGGTAGAGGAAGTAGATGGCGAACCCGATGATGAGCACCCCGCTCGCGCCCGTGATCCAGCGCATCGCGGGTCCCGTCACGAACCGCCGCGACAACTGCGCCACCACCGAGAGCGTCGTCACCCACGCCAGCAGGCCGAGGAATACTCCGCCCACCAGCACCGGCGCCCCGACCCTCCCCGACCGGTCGACCGCTTCCGCCACCAGCGCCGCGCCGACCGACAGCCAGTAGATGATTCCCATGGGACTCAGCGCAGCGATCAGGAAGCCGGTGATGTAGCTCCTCCGGCCCCTGGGAGCCTCCGACTCGGTCACTTCCGGCGGGTTGAGCGCGCTCCGCAGGCTGGAGTAGCCGACCCACCCCAGCATCACCGCCCCGGCGAGGAACAGCGGGGCTCTCAGTCCCGGGCGGTCGGCGATGGGAGTCAGGCCGGTGACGATGATCACGGCGTAGATCGTGTCGGCCGTGAGCGCCCCCAGGCCGACCAGCCAGCCGCTCCGGAAGCCGTGGCGCAATCCCCGGGTGATGATCTCGATGTTGACTGGCCCGATCGGCGCGGCAAGCGCCACGCCGACGAACATGCCGTAGACAACCAGGCCAGCGAACTCTGTAAGCGACACCGTAATACCTCGGATTAGGCGGCACGACGGGCGCTCATCACTCCATTCGTCCTCCCAGGGTCAACCAGTCGTACATCGTATCATGTCACCAGCATGAACCCGCCAGTATGCGTGCCGAAGTGGCACGGGACAACGCCAGCGTTCGCAGGGAGCCAGCGATGACAGGGAACGTCAATGGAGATCGTCCATCAGGAGACGCGGAACAGGACTTGACGGGCGAGCAACCGAGCCAGGATCTCCATCCCGCCATCGACCCCCGTGAAGCACCCAGTGGGAACTCGGAACCGGCCGCCGTGGCGCCTCCGCTGGATGTCGACGAGCGCGAAGGGGCCGATTCGAGCCACGAATCCTCGGAACCGATCGAGATGCCCGGGACCCATGACGACCTTCAGTCCGAGGAAGACGATTTCGATACCGGATTTACCCCGATCGATCTCGGTGACGACCCGGATTCCCCTGGCTCGACGGATTCCGCCACCGTCGACGAGGTTTCCGCCGCGTCCAGCGAAGAATCCAGTCCAGGTGCTCCTCCCTCCCCCGGCGCGGAGCCGGGCGACGAGCGGGAAACCACTTCCCTCCCTCCGTCAGAGACCGCGAAGCCTGCCACTGGCACGAACCCGATCGCCGGGGCGGCCGCGTCGGTCAGTGGCGCGTTCTCGCGGTTCAACGTTGGCGGGCTCTTCCGCGCCAGGGACGACTCGGCGAACGGAGCCGCGGATGGGCCTGGAACTCAGGAACAGGAGCGCGACCCAGACGCCCCTCTGCCTCCGCCTCGCCGGATCGACGGCTTCCGGGGCTTCCTCGATCCGCGGCTCCATATGCCAGATTTGATACCTCACCGACGGTTCACCGCCGCCGCGGTGATCGTCGCCGTGCTCATGCTCCTGTCGAACAGCGCCGGTCTGGCCCTGATCGTGCTCGGGAGCATCGTGCCGGTGCTGATCGTCATGACCCTCACCCAGCACGACGTGTTCGAGAAGGAATCGAATCTCATCGTCGCCGCGCTCGCGGTGGCCGGTGGCGTGGCCGGATTGCTCGTGGGGTGGATTTCGGCCTGGGTCGTGAGCTCGCAGTGGTTCGACACGGGCCGGCTCAACTTCGGTGCCAGCGGATTCGGCGGTCGATTCGCCGAGGCGGCGGGTTCGGCGCCCTTCATGGTCTGGATGGTGGCGGGGCTGCTGTTGCCGGCCGCCGCCATCGTCGGGATCGGCGCGGTGCCCGTGGTCCTTCGCCGGTGGCCTCAGTTTCGCAACGAGGTGATGGACGGCATGATCATGGCCGGCGCCTCGGCCGCTGGACTTTCGATCGGCCTCGGCGTCGTGTACTGGCTGCCGATGATCAACGGTGATGGCCCGCTGGCGCGGGTTAGCGACTGGACCCTGATGATCGTCGGGGTCAACATCCTGCGCCCCCTCATCATCACCCTCTGTGGCGCGATGATTGGCGCGGGGGTGTGGCGCTACATGTTGAGCACCTCCTCGTCGCTGGCCATCTATCCAGCGGTCGCCGGGGTGGTCGGAATCTTCCTGATGGTGATGGGGTCGATCCAGTTGCAGTCGACCGGCATCTGGGCCGAGTTCCTGTGGACCGCCCTGGTGGCCGTCGCGGCATTCGTCCTGTACCGCCGCGTGCTCGACCAGGCGGTCGAGACCGACCGTCGGGCGCTGGGAGGCCAGGAACAGCGCATGGTTTGCCCTCACTGTCACCAGGTGACACCCATCGGCATCTACTGCGCGCGATGTGGTCAGCCCCTCGCGGAACAGCCGGCGACTGGACCCGAAGGTGACGCAACCCCCGCTTAACGTGAACCGGCCCGCTCGTTGGAGCGGGCCGGAACATGTTCTTCTCTGAAGCATCTGTCTGAGGTCGCCACCCTGGGAAAGGTAAACGTCACAGGCTCAGGGGACCTATGCTATTGCCGCCCCTGAGAACCCCGCTCCATGCCCCGCAAGCGGGCCATGAATCTTGATGGACGCCACCGAGTGGTGCATTCGGTGACGGACAACGAAGTACCGAAGGCCGGAGTTGGCCAGCGGCCGGGTTCCTGGGAGTACTGGAAAGGCAACGCCCTTTCGAACGCTTCCAGCCACCTACAATGCCGGATTCTCTTCGGATGATCGGTAGTCCCGATGTCCTGAAGCACCCGGCGGAACGTCGACGCTTCAGTAATGGTTACGGTATGCCGCCGGAGGGCGAATGTCAAGCGACTGCTAATGTCATGATGGTGTCCGAAAGAGTATTCCGGGCGGAAACTTCCATGAGAACGCCATGCGCCTGGGCAATCAACTCAGGGGCTACATGCACGGAAAGCTGATTACGTGAGGTCGCCGAGATCGATCACATGGTCGCTGCCTCGGGCGTCGGTCGCCCGGATCTCCCGGCCCAGCGAGAATATGTCGCTGTTTTCATCCGCCGTTTCCACGGTTCCCGCGGCGGCGTCGATGAGGAGTGCCTTCCTGCTGCCCGCGTTTTCGAGGATCTGGCGAAGCTCCCCCTCGCGGTCGACCAGGTTCAACGTGCCCGCCCGCGTTGGCGACAGCCGGCGAAGCGTCACCGGACGCCTGCTCCAGACCAGCACGAGCCGCACGTCAGGGTCGAGCCGCTCCTCGACCCAGGCGATCGCCGCCGCGGTGCGATGTCGAGTGCTTGTACGGTCATCCACCAGGGCCAGGAACACACGGCCCGCCAGCACGTCCGCCATCCGAACCCGCTGCCCGTTGAGTCGTTCGACCACGGACTGCTGGATGTCCATCAGCGTGCTCGTACCCGGTCGGAAGGCGTGCGCCTCCGCGGGGAAGTCGTCATCGTCGCCGATGCCCGAGTGGCCGTTCTGGCCAAACGCATCCCTCGCATGCGCATGTCTCGAGGCGCTCACTGACCGTATCCGTGATTCATGGACAAACTCCATCGTTGTCTTGGTGAAGAAACCGCCTTCCAGGGGTGTGGCGAACCAGCGCGATGCTCCAGGACCGTGAAGAGCCGGGAGTCGCGAATGCACTCGCCATGCAAGTCATCCGAACCCTGTACACAAATGGTGCCGGATTGAAGGGCCGCTGGCATCCTGAAAATTGCGGATATTGGCGCGACCGCTCCCTACGTAATCGCCATCGGATTACTTAGGCCCCAGACGCGAGACACCCCACGACGTGACTTGCCAGAGTCACGTCGTGGGGTGTCGGCGCTTCAGCGAGAGTGGAACGGGAGTTGGCTAGGCGATTGCCTCCAGCGTCGTGTCCGCGCCGGCGGTCGCTCCAACCAGGGTCGAGATCGCCGCGAGGTCATCGTCGTTCTCGGCGTCCGAGCGGTCGAAGTCGCTGAGCGCCATGTGCAGCACGCGCGCGCGGCGGTGAATGCGGTCCAGTTCGGCCGGGGTGATGGTCTGGTACCCATCGCTCAGCGCGTTGTCGGGGTCCGGGTGAACCTCCAGCATCAGGCCATCGGCGCCGGCGGCCAGTCCGGCCATCGCCATCCGCGCCACCAGCGATCGGCGTCCGGTCCCGTGGCTGGGGTCGACCACGATGGGGAGGTGCGAGACCTCCTTGATCGATGGCACCACGTTCAGGTCCAGGCTGAAGCGGAAGGCCGAATCGAAGGCGCGGATACCGCGCTCGCACAGCACGACGTTCGTGTTCCCGCCCGCCATGATGTATTCGGCGCTCATCAGGAACTCTTCCTGCGTCGCCGCGAACCCGCGCTTGAGCAGCACGGGCACGTTCGACTTCGCCACGCGTTTGAGCAGCGGGAAGTTGGCCATGTTGCGCGAGCCGATCTGGAGCATGTCAACGTAGCTGGACACCAGGTCCACCTGTTCGGGCTCCATCACTTCGGTAACGACCGGTAGGCCGGTCACCTCGCGAGCCGCGGCCAGCGCCTTCAGGCCCTCCTCGCCAAGTCCCTGGAAGGAGTACGGCGAACTTCGGGGCTTGAACGCCCCGCCCCGCAGGATGTTCGCGCCCGCGGCCTTCACCGACTTGCCAATCTCGATCTGGTCGGCGGTGGACTCGATCGAGCACGGGCCCGCCATGATCACCGGGTCGCCGCCGCCAATCGCGACATCGCCCACCATCACAACCGACCGCTCACGCGCTTCGATACTCGCCATCATGAAGGGCTTGTGGATCGTCTGGACATCCGCCACGCCGCTGAGGTCGAGGCCGTCCAGCGAGACGTTGCCCGCGATTCCGATAACCTCGCCACCGCGGCCATTGGCCATCGCCTGGCTGTGCAGGCCCCGCTCGTTGGCCAGCGACATCACGCGGTCCCTGGTTGATGAAGGCGCGTCTTCCGAAAGGTGAATCAACATGGTGTGCTCCTGTCTCCCGCTGTAGCTCTTCGCGAATCGCTCGAATGTCCCGCCTTCCCGGAAATCTCCGGGAAACAAAAAACCGAGGCATGTGCCTCGGTTCCCCCTCGATCTCTAGCTTGCGTGTGGCAGTTGGCGCTGGTTAGCCAAACTGCCCCGCCAGCTGAGCTGGGGGGTTGGCAAACCAGTAATAGAACGACGAATTCGGCGAAGCCTTCAGGCTCACCGGGGTTTCGATCCGCTCTTCGACTGGTGGGTTACTACGGTGTTCTTTCATAACACACGCAGCGTAGCCGCTGGAATTCCTGGTGTCAATACCCTTCGCCATGTGTTCCGTCCTTGAGACCGTCCCACCGTACATCCGGCCGGAAGCCTGGCGAACACGGGACTGGTACTGGCGGGCTCGGCGCATCCGGGGCACAATCGCATGCACACGCCCAGTATCCCGGGGACAGCGGCCCGCCAAGAAGTTTGGCGTCTTCCGGCTCCTCCCCAACCCGGATCGTCGCTTGTTGAGGAGCCCACATGCTCGTCCGATTCATTCGCAGCGAACCGGCCGCGGCCGTCGTACTTCTCGCCGCCGCCGCGCTGGCGATGATTGTCGCCAACTCCCCCCTCGGCTCGACCTACGAGGACGTGCTGCATGCCAATGTCCTGGGACTCTCCGTCCTCCACTGGATCAACGATGGCCTGATGGCGCTCTTTTTCCTGCTGGTGGGAATCGAGATTAAGCAGGAACTGTTTGGAGGATCGCTTTCAGCCTGGGGAGCGCGGGCGCTGCCTGGCATCGCCGCACTTGGTGGAATGGTCGTTCCCGCCTTGATCTTCGTCGCCGTCAATGCCGGCGATCCCGATCACCTTGCCGGATGGGCAATCCCCTCCGCGACCGACATCGCCTTCTCCATCGGCGTCCTCGCCCTGATCGGATCTCGTGTTCCGGCGGCCATCCGTGTCATTCTCGTCAGCATCGCCATCATCGACGACCTCGGCGCCATCGTGATCATCGCGCTGTTCTACTCGTCGAACCTGGCATTCGGCTGGCTGGGATTGGCCGCCGTTTCAATCGCCGCGCTGGTGGTGCTCAACCGGCGACATGTCTACTCCCTGATTCCCTATGGCCTGGTGGGACTCGCGCTGTGGATCAGCCTGTACCAGTCTGGCATTCACGCCACGCTCAGTGGCGTGGTGCTCGCCCTCGCCATACCGTCGCGAAATCCGGATCAACCCGAACGCTCGCCCATGAAAGTGACGGAGCATGCGTTGCTGAACTGGGTGAATTTCGGAATTCTGCCACTGTTCGGGTTCGCCAATGCCGGTGTCGCGTTCTCCGGGCTGGAGCGGTCGGATATCATCGGATCCCTTCCGATCGGCGTGGCGCTCGGCCTGTTCCTCGGCAAGCAGATCGGCATCTTCAGCGCCATCTGGCTGACGATCAGGTCTGGCCTGGCTCCGATGCCCGCGGGCGTCACCTGGACCCAGATCCACGCGATGGCCGTCATCTGCGGAATAGGGTTCACCATGAGCCTGTTCATCGGCGGACTCGCCTTCGCCAACGATCCGCACCTGCTCGATGCCACCAAGGTGGGCGTCATTGGCGGCTCGATCTGCTCGGCGGTCGTCGGCACGGTGCTCATGCGCCGGACCCTGCGCGATAACACCGTTGAAGACGTGAGCGCCTCGACCTGATCGGCCGGGGCGCTCACGTTCCGGTGCCAGTGTGTGGCGACCCGGATGCTAGGTGAGGATCGAACTAGACGTTCTTGACCTCGGTGATCAACTTGCCGAGCGAGTCCTTCGCGTCTCCAAAGAGCATCGACGTCTTCGGGTTGTGGAACAGTTCGTTCTCGACTCCGGCGAACCCCGGGCTCATCCCTCGCTTCAGCACCAGCACGCTCGCCGCTTCGTCCACGCGGAGGATGGGCATCCCGTAGATTGGGCTGCCCGGGTCGTCCCGCGCCGCTGGATTCGTTACGTCGTTCGCCCCGATCACCAGCACCGCGTCGGTCTTGGCGAAGTCGTCATTGATCCGGTCCATCTCGTACAGATCGTCGTACGGCACATTCGCTTCGGCCAGGAGCACGTTCATGTGGCCAGGCATGCGACCCGCCACCGGGTGGATGGCGTACCGCACGTCCACGCCTCGCTTCTGGAGCTCCGCGGCCAGCTCCTGCACCGCGTGTTGGGCTTGCGCCACCGCCAGGCCGTAGCCCGGCACCACGATCACCCGTTGGGCGTAGGCCAGCGAGACCGCGGCGTCGTCCGCCGTCACCTCATGGATGGGCCGCTCCTCCGCCGCGTCACCGCCAGCCTTGCTGGATGTGGCGGTCGCGCCAAACGAGCCAAAGATGACGTTGGTAAGCGACCGGTTCATCGCCTTCGCCATCACCAGCGACAGGAAGACACCTGAGGCGCCGACGAGCGAGCCGCCGATGACCAGCAGCGGGATATCGAGTACGAAACCGGCCAGCACGCCAGCCACGCCGCTCGCCGCGTTCAGGAGCGCGATGACGACCGGCATGTCCGCGCCGCCAATCGGAAGCACGAGCAGTAGGCCCGCCGCCAGCGCGATAACGAATGTCAGGAGCAGGAAGACCTCGGCGGTGGCTCCCGTTCGAGCCCAGATCGTGATGGCGCCGGCGAGAGCCATTCCTCCAATCAGCCCGGCGGAAATCGCCTGCCGGTTCCCGATCACGGTGGTCTTGGCCTTGATCAGGCCCTGGAGCTTGGCGAAGGCCACCAGGCTGCCGGTGGCCGCGATCGAACCGATGATGCAGCCGAGGACAACGGACAGCACCGTCGTCCGGTCCATGTCCGACTTGCCCAGGAACTCCGTCACGGCGATGAGCGCCGAGGCCGCGCCGCCCATGCCGTTCAGGATCGCGATCATCTGCGGCATGGCGGTCATTTGGACGCGCTGCGCCATCAGGTAGCCGATGCCGCCGCCGATCAGGATCGCGATGACGATGAGTACATAGTTGCGTTCAACCTCGGCCAGGAAGAACGTCGCGATCGTCGCCAGACCCAACCCGGCCGCCGCGAGCTGGTTTCCGAACGGCGCCGTCTTTGGAGAACTCAAGCGATTAAGCGAGATGACAAGCATGATCGCTGAAATGAAGAACGCGGCATCGATCCACGCGTCGCGCCAGTTGTCGATCATGATCGCTGCTCCGTCGCTTCAGCCGCCGCCGGCCGCCGTTGCTTGAACATGCGCAGCATGCGGTCCGTCACCGCGTAACCGCCAACGACGTTTGCCGCCGCGAAGACAATGGCCAGAAATGCCAACGCCTCCTGCCACCACGCATCGACCGAACCCATCACGATGATCGCGCCGATGAGCACGATGCCCGAGATCATGTTCGTGGCGGACATCAGCGGAGTGTGGAGCGTGGATGGCACGCGCGTGATCAGCACCACCCCGAGAAAGAGCGCGAAGACAAAAACGTAGGTCCCTAACAGGAATTCCGAATCCACGAGCCGAGCCTCCTTCGATGAGCCCAACAGCCTGTCTCAATCATTCGAGCGCGTCGCGTCAGCCCGGTTTGTCCGTTCCGTCGATGTCGTCGACAGCGGGCTCCGCCTCGTCCGTTTCCGGTTCGCCGCCGTGATCCGCGACGACTTCTTCGGCGGGTTCCCCGGCCTCGACGACCTCTGCGCTGTCCTCGACCACGATGGCGTCATCGGTAGCCTCGATCGCCTCGACCTCCGACTCCGGCGCTTCCTCGATCTCCGCTGGCGGTTCCGTGACTGGGGCGGCCGCTGGAGCGGGTGCCGGCGGCGCGTCGTCCAGGTTCATCGCCTTCCGGGTCATCTCCTGGATGACATCGCCGTCCCTGGTGATGCACATCCCGCGGATGATCTCGTCTTCCAGGTTGATGGTGAGCGCGCCGTCCTTGAGCAACAGTCCCATCAGGTTCTGCATGACCCTGGCGTACATCTGGCTGGCGTGGACCGGCATGGTGGCTGGAAGGTTGAGCAGGCCGATGATGGTGACCCCCTCGCGCACCACGATTTCACCAGGTTGGGTGAGGTCGCAGTTGCCGCCGGTTTCCGCCGCCAGGTCCACGATCACGCTGCCGGTGCGCATCGCGGCGACCGCCGACTCCGGAATCAACTTCGGGGCTGGCCGCCCTGGAACGAGCGCGGTGGTGATGACCACGTCCGAATCGGCGATATGCGCGTTGAGCCCTTCCTGCTGTTTGCGGAGTTCCTCCTCCGTTGCCTGGCGGGCGTAGCCGCCGGAGTCCTGGGTGTCCTTGGAACCGGTATCGATTTCGACGAACTTCGCGCCGAGGCTCTCTACTTGTTCCTTGACGACGGGTCGGGTGTCATACGATTCGACCACCGCGCCCAGGCGCCTGGCCGTGGCGATTGCCTGCAGGCCCGCCACGCCGGCCCCCAGGACCAGCACCTTCGCGGGCCGGATGGTTCCAGCCGCCGTCATGAGCAAGGGGAAGAATTTCGGGAGGTGGTTCGCCGCCAGCAGCACGGACTTGTAGCCGCTGATGGTGGTCATCGCCGAGATCGCGTCCATCGATTGCGCTCTCGTGATGCGCGGCACGGCGTCCATGCTGAAGCTGGTTATGCCCCGGTCGGCGAGGCTACGGACAAGGTCGTGGTTCCAGAGGGGAGCGAGAAAGGCCACCAGGGCCGTGCCTGGCTTCATCGCGGCCACCTCGCTGTCGGGTCCCTCGAAGGTCGGCGCCTGCACCTTCAGCACGAGCGAAGCCTTGACGTAAACCGACCGCGCATCCGGGACGATGGTGGCTCCGGCGGCTTCATACTCCTCGTCGCTGATCGAGGAGCCCTCGCCCGCCCCACTCTCCACGACCACGCTGACCCCGCTACCGGACAGACGTGAAACCGTGTCGGGTATCAGGCTTACGCGCGTTTCCCCTTCCGCAATCTCCTTCGGCACGCCAATGATCGTCCGGACTTCTCCCGTGGAGCCCGGCGTCGACGTATTCGAGTCGGCCATGCAGCGTCCTACTCCTTCTCAACGTAGCAAGCCTCAAGATCGGGCTACGACACGTGATTGGTATGACGAAACCCGGAATCGAGGTCGCGTGCGCTGGTTGCCTCCTCCGTGGCCGCCGGACGACGAATCGAACCGATCGTTTCCGGCAAATCCTCAAGGGAGAAATGAGCTTGTTATGACATTCGCGATAGCCTAGCAGATCACGATCCACTCGCATAGAGGGGGAACGCCTCTTCCGTGGAAAACGCTCTCCGCCTTGGGCGTTGGCCACAAATAGGAGCCAGCTTGGGCATGGAACCTTGTGCATCCGTGGTCAGCCTCGCCAGGTTTCGGGCGGCGTGTCCCGGTCGTGAGCCGACACCGACCTGCCGCTCGGTTGCGCTAATAGGGAGCCTCAATCGTGCCGCCCGTGGGCGACCCGTTTCTCGCCGGAATGGCGAGGAAGGTGCTGGTTTCACGCGGATTTGAGATTTTCCAACCATTGTCTTGTGATATTATTGAAGCAGTCGGTCGATGTATCCGCCCTTGCTCACGGCCCATGTATCCATGGATCGAGGCGGGGCATCCTCACATCGGATTCGTGTTTCAATGGTTGTCCATTCCGGACCTTCCGGAATGGCGAAGACATTCGGAGGGACTTGCACCATGGCTCGTGAACTCGCACCACTCGGTTACGCGTTTGACGCTCTCGAACCGCATATCGACGCCCAGACGATGGAGATCCATCACGATCGTCATCACCAGACGTACGTGACCAATCTCAACAACGCCGTCGCCGGCACCAACCTCGAAAACGTTAGCTCGGAAGACCTCGTCAAGGACCTCTCGCAGGTTCCTGAAGACAAGCGGACCGCCGTTCGCAACAATGCCGGTGGCGACGTGAACCACACCTTCTTCTGGGAACTGCTCACCCCGGGTGGCGCTTCCGCCCCGACCGGCGCGCTGGCCGATGCCATTAACTCGACCTTCGGCAGCCTCGAGGCTCTCCAGGAGAAGGTCAACGCCGCTGGCGCCGCCCGCTTTGGCTCCGGCTGGGCCTGGCTCGTCGTCAATGGCTCCGGCGCCCTCGAAGTCCTCTCCACGGCCAATCAGGACAGCCCGCTCTCCGATGGACAGACCCCCGTCCTCGGTGTGGATGTCTGGGAGCACGCCTACTACCTCAAGTACCAGAACAAGCGCCCGGACTACCTGAAGGCCTTCTGGAACGTCGTCAACTGGGACGTGGCCGGCAAGAACTTCGACTCCGCCAAGTAACCAGCCCACGTTCCTGGCCCTGGCCGGGAGCGGGTAGCGACGAACCCCATCCGGAATTTCCGGATGGGGTTCGCGCGTTTCCGGGACTGTTTGACGCGGGCGGGAGTTCTCTCGTACCGTAAGCCAAGATCACCCGACCTTCGACCAGCACGCTGGGGAAAGAGTATTGGCATGACGAACAATCCCGCCTCATCAGCATGGCGCTCCGCGACGTCGCGCACTGGCCTGGTTTTGCTGGCGCTGGTCCTCGGCATCGCCTCGGTCGCCGGTGTCATGGCCCAGGCGCTTGGACCCGCCGGTCCGTCGCCGGCCTCTGGCGTGTCGGCGGTTATCGCCCAGGGGGTGTTCACCGTTCCGGTCGGCGACCAGGTCTGGCAGGTGAGCACCTACACCACCGAGGCGGATGCCGAGCCAATCACCATCGATCACCCGGCGTTCGTTCTCGCCCGCACCACTCCGCTCCTCATCACCGACGACACCACGGGGAACCAGTCTCGCATCGCCATCGGCGAGGCCGCATTCCTGTACCCGGGTTCAACCATTCAGCTTGAGACGTTCGGCCCGCCTGATGGGTTCATCTTCATCGAACTGACAGCGGACGGCGCCTTCAGCATTGGCGAGGACGTGCTGGTGGGCCAGCCGTTCCAGCCGCTCGCTGGCACGCGCGATCTCGACCTTGTCCGCACGATGCTCAACGAGGGTGACGAGTCGACCATCCCGCAGGGCGCGGGGCGCACGCTGGTGCTTGGGCTGACCGGTCAGGTCATCGCGTCGACCGGAAACCAGGAAGAGGTCAGCATCTCCCCAGGGGACATCGCCGAGTTCGACGGACCGATCAGCTTCTCCGGAGCCGAAGATGGCTCGGAGGTCGTCACCGCCTACATCGGGGCGGTTGTCAGCTTCGGCGACGAGGGAGAGGCTACCGCCGCCGCGACGCCCGAGGCGGTCGTGACCGAGGAACCCACGGAAGCTCCGGCCACTCCGCAACCCACCGAAGAGCCCGTCGCGACGGTGGCACCAGCCACTCCAGAGTCCGAGCCAACCGAGGAGCCCGTCGAAACAGAGGCTCCCGCCACACCCGAGCAAGATGTTCCGGCGTCGCCAGCGGCCGAACCCGAGGACGTTCCATTCACGCTCGTGGAAATCGATGGCGATCCTGGCGTCGATTCGGACTCCG
This sequence comes from Chloroflexota bacterium, assembly GCA_023389575.1. Classification (GTDB taxonomy): domain Bacteria; phylum Chloroflexota; class Chloroflexia; order Thermomicrobiales; family UBA6265; genus JACCYX01. The sequence continues at coordinate 30,651 of JAEWEG010000006.1, forward strand.
ATGGGCTGACCGATGCCCAGGAAGAGTATTACGGCACCGACCCGCTCAACGCTGACTCCGACAACGACGGCATCAACGACTATCGCGAACTCGTGGACTTCGGCACCGATCCGCTCAATCCGGACACCGATGACGACGGCATCAACGATTTCAACGAGGTCTTCGTCTATGAAACCGACCCGCTGAATCTCGACACAGACGGCGACCTGCTTTATGACGGTGGGGAACTACTCTACCTCACCGATCCGCTCAATCCGGACACCGACGACGATGGGCTCACGGACGGTGACGAGGTCTATTTCACCCTCACCGATCCCACCAATCCCGACACTGACGGCGACGGGTACAGTGATTTCGAGGAGATCGAAAACGACTCCGATCCGCTCGACCCGGATGATCCCACTCCGGGAGACCGCCCGGCGGCGTGAGCGAGCCACCAGATCGGGGCACTGAATTGGCAAGAACAACGACCGTGGCGAAAGCGCTACGGTCGTTGTCGTTCCGACATCCCGCCGCTGGCGCGGGACGTGGGTCCATACTTTTCATCAAGCGGCCTTGGCTTCATGGCCTACCTCGTCGGCCCATACCAAGAGGTTCTAATACTTTTGTTTATGTTCTATTGGGATATGTAGTGTGGCATCTCGAAAAGAACGGGATTGCATGAAGGCGCACTCCCGTTCTTTTCGTCAGAGACTCGCTAAGACTTGAGCCGTCGCGGCATGACGCCCGTGATCAGGCGCGCGTTGCGACCGAACCGGAAGTAGCCGAACGCCCACTGCGAAATCACCATCGCGCGGTTCCGCAGGCCGTTCAGGTAGAACACATGGACGAGCATCCACATGATCCAGGCGAAGAAGCCGTTGAAGTTCCGACCCTTCACCGACGCCACCGCCTGGTTCCGTCCAATCGTGGCCAGGCTGCCCCGGTCGTTGTAGACGAACGGCGCGTAGGCCTCGCCATTAACCGCCCGGATGATGTTCGACGCCGCCCACTTGCCCTGCTGCATCGCCGCCGGCGCGACACCCGGAACAGGCTTGCCTTCCGCCGTCTTGATGCCGGCCGCGTCGCCCAGCACGAAGATGTCCGGATGGCCTGGAATGTGCAGCTCCCGCTCCACCGCGACCCGGCCAGCCCGGTCGAGTTCGGCGATTTCGCCAAGCGCCTTCGTCAACGGTGACACCTGCACGCCAGCCGCCCAGATCACCGTGGCCGCGTCGATGCGCTCGTCACCGATGTTGACTCCGCCCTCGTCGATGGCGGTCACCAGCGAGCCGGTGCGGACCTTGACGTCGAACTTGCCGAGGTCGGCCTCCGCCGCCGCCGACAACTCTTCGGGGAACATCGGCAGGATGCGCGGCAGTCCCTCAAGGAGCAGGATCTTCGTACCCTTGGTGTCGATGTGCTTGAAGTCGTGCGCCAGCGTGTACTTCGCGATCTCGCCGATCGCGCCCGCCAGCTCCACGCCGGTGGGTCCGCCGCCAATCACGATGAAGGTGAGCAGTGCCTCGCGACGCTTCGGGTCCTGCTCGGTCTCCGCTTCCTCGAAGGCCATCAGGATCCGGCTCCGGATGTTGATGGCGTCCTCGAGCGTCTTGAGGCCCGGCGCCAGCGGAGCCCATTCATCGCGCCCGAAGTACGAGTGCGTGGCGCCCACGGCCACGATCAGGAAGTCGTAGTTGAGGATCGAGCCTGACGCGAGGGAAACGGTCTTCCCTTCCGAGTCCACGCCCGTCACTTCGTCCAGGATCACCGTGGTGTTGTCCTGGCCACGGAGGATGGACCGGATCGGCTGAGCGATGTTCGCCGGCGAAAGTTGCGCCGTCGCCACCTGGTACAACAGCGGCGCGAACAGGTGATGATTGCGACGATCGATCAATGTCACCCGAACCGGGGCATCAGCGAGCCCCTTCGCGGCGTTCAGGCCCGCGAAACCACCACCGACGATCACCACGTGCGGCTTGCCCCTGGCCTCACCAGACGGCCGAACGGTATCCGCCACCGATACGAATTGCTCCACTGCCTCGGGAACGGTTCCTGTGTCCTTGGTTACTGTGTCGACCACGTAGTGCTCCGATAATCCAAACGACGACAGGGAGCGTTCGCGCCCTGCCAAAAATCCTTGCTCGCCGATGGAGGGGAATGCAATTCGCCGGAAGGGTTCCCGGCGTTGTCCACCCAGCCTCGCGCTGAGTCGTGGGGAGAGTAGCAACCCATGGGTACTCATGGCAACATCAACACCGCTTAAAAGGGGAGTTTCCACAAAATGGGCGGCCCCACATTTCATGACATGGTATGTTCCCATGCAAGACGTACGTCATAACCACAAACGTCGACGTGCGTCTTATAGAATGTGGTTCCCCACCATGCGCGGCGGTACTTTCCGCCGTGACCGATTCTGAAAAGGATGCGCACGTTGCCAGCAACCAAATCTTCCCCAATTGTCCTGACCGCACGATTCGAGGAGAGTGAAGCCGGCACCCTTCGTCACATCCCGTTCGACCTGCCCAGCGGCGTTGAACAGTTTCAGTTGTCGGTCGAGTACAACGATCGGATCGGCTCCGATCCCCGCCTGACCAATGGAAACACGCTCGATATCGGCATCTTCGACCAGCACGGCATCGAAACCGGCGGCGAAGGTTTCCGGGGCTGGAGCGGGTCCACCCGGGACACCATCGTGATTGGCAAGAAGTGGTCTACCCCTCCCTACCGCACGGGCAAGCCGAACCAGGGCACCTGGCACGTCCTGCTGGGCGCGTACAAGGTTGGAGCGTCGGGCCTGGACGCGACCATCACCATCGATCTCAATCCCGAGGTTGAAATCCCCGAGCAGGCTCCGGTTCCCGACATCGAATCGCTGGTCCGCGCGGAACTGCCGAAGCCGGCCGAGCGCAACTGGTATCGCGGCGACCTGCACGGCCACACCATCTATTCCGACGGGAACGCCACCCCCGCCGAACTGGCGGTGAAGGCCTACGAAGCCGGCCTCGACTTCTACGGCATCACCGATCACAACCGCGCCCAGTCGCCAGTTGACCTCGTTCCGTCCGGCGGAGGCTGGCCGGTGCTGGTTCCTGGCGTGGAGGTCACGACCTACGCCGGTCACTTCAATGTATGGGGAACCGACACCTGGTACGACTTCCGCGATCCCACGGCAGAAGGCATCCAGGCCGCCGTTACCGCCGCGCGCAAGGATGGCGGTTTCGTCTCGAAGAACCACCCTCGGCCATACGGACCCGATTGGGCCTACCCCGAGATCACTGGTTTCCACGCCGTCGAAGTGTGGAACGGCTGGTGGAATGCCCTAAACTCCGTTTCCGTTCGCGTTTGGGACGATGCGCTGCGGGACGGGCAGAAGCTCGCGGCCGTTGGCGGCAGCGATGTTCATTTCCCCGGTCAGCCGGGTAATCCGGACAATCCGCTCAGCCCCACACGGGTGGGCCACCCCACGATCTGGATTCAGACGAAGCGGCCACTATCGCCAAAGGCCATCATCGATGCGATTAAGGCGGGAAACTGCTTCATCACCGACGCACCGGATGGTCCACAGATCTATATGACGCGCGAGAACGACCTGATCACCGCCCGCATCGTCGGCGGCAAGGGCACCGCGCTCGACATTATTGGCGCGAACGGGATCATCGCCACCGAGGCGATCACGGACGATGACCAGAGCTGGAGCTTCGCGCTCAACATCCTGGGCAAGGGGCAGCCCTACGTCCGCTCGCAAATCCACACCGAGTACGGTGGTCTTCGCGCCATATCCAACCCCATCTGGCTGCAGTCGAAGTAGCGATATCCGTCGCTACCACTCGTCCTCTTCTTCGTCGGGCGGCAACCACCCTGGTCGCCAGGGGTTGTCGCCCGGCGCTTGCCGTCCACCGAGGTGGTCGCGCTCGCTGTGATCGAGTTCGGCCAGTTCCACCATCCTGTCGATGAAACCGTCAACGCTCACGTCCGGGTCGTGGAACCGGAATCGCCCCAGTTCATGGAGCATTGTCGCTCCGGGATCGAACTGGTCACCGTAGAAGGCTAGAACGGCAACCTTCGCCAGGCGAGGATCGTCTGGCGGCAGGGTCGCGATCGCCCCGGCCAGCTCCCGGAGCCCTTCGGCCGAACGACGACTTCGCGCCGCCACCGCCGGACCCAGTCCCAGCATGTCCTGCTGCTCGCGCTGGACTCGCCAGTCGGCGATTCCAAGAATCCGCTCGCTTATCGCTCGTCGCACATCGTCGATCAATCTGTACTCCGTTATCCTGAACGTCGAGATATGCACGTTTTCCTCGCCAGCGGAGGAACCTCAAGGTGACCATGCTACCGCACCTGGCCGTTCCGGCATCCGGATCACCAGATTGAACATCGATACGACCGTCGAACCTGCTCGCGGAACCGAAGTCTCGCCCGACCTGTCGGACGTCACCGCATCGAGCGCGGGACTCGCGAAACTCTCGCTCGCCTCCTCGCAGCTCCTCGTCGGCACCACGGTGATCAGCGCCCGATACATGGTCGAGGCGTTTCCGCTGATGATCGGGCTCGCCATCCGCCAGAGCCTGGCGACCGTCGCCATCGTCCTGATCATGAGGCTGCTGAAACAACGGCTCCCGGAGATGTCGCGCCGGAGCCATGTCATCGTGTTCGCCCAGGCGCTTACAGGTGTCGTCCTGTTCAATGCCCTGCTGATGCTGGGGGTCGATCGCACAACCGCCACGGCGTCCGGCATTATCACCAGCACCGTACCCGCCGCCATCGCGCTGCTGTCGCTGGCCCTGGGCGAACGCATCTCGCGGATCACGGCCATTGGCATCGGCGTCGCGATCAGTGGCGTGCTGATCGCCAACACCGCCCAGGCGAACCCCGAGGCGGATGGCGGAAGCGCGCCGTTGATTGGCGGCGCGCTGGTCATGGGCGCGGTCATTTGCGAGGCGTTGTTCACCATCCTCGGGAAGTCCCTGGGAGGTCGGATGAACCCACTCCAGAACTGCCTGCTGGTCTGCCTCTACGGTGCCGCCATGCTGATCCCGATGGCCCTCTGGCAAGTACCCGGCTTCGATCCGTCCTCGGTACCTGCGTCCGGCTGGCTTGCCATCGCCTGGTCGGCCGGCCCAGTGATGATCGGCGGGTTCTTCCTGTGGTTCAACGGCCTGCGGGTGATTCCCTCCAGCAGCGCCGCCGTGTTCACCGGCCTTATCCCGGTCAGCGCCCTTGCCTGCTCGTTCGTTTTGCTTGGAGAGCAGATCACCTGGCGGCACATCGTGGGCATGGCGCTCGCGATTCTGGCCGTGTACCTGGTGGCCCGCGCCCCTCGAACTCGCCCAGCCCCTTAGTCCGCTACCCTCCCCGGTTCAGGGCATCAAGGCAAAAAAACTCGCGTGGCGTCGCGTGCTACAACAAGACCGCCACCACGAATATCACAACCAGGATGACGAGGATCACCGCGCCGATCCGCATTACTGGGAGGCTGGAAGACGGCGTCGCGGTCGTGGCCCTGGGTGATTCGACCAGAGCGCCGCTGGCGCGGTAATCGGCGAACGACATTCGTTCCTTTCGCTCCTCGCACAGCTTCTCAAAGGTGAGAATGCGATCGGCAAGCTGGGCCGGATCGGATTCCGCCCAATCGAACTCGTAGTCGCTCCACCGCCGCTCAAGTTCCACCACGGTCGTCAGCGAATCGTGTTCCGACGCTTCCGCGCCGTCCATCGCCAACGCGTAGGCGCGCTGATCGCGCGAGATTTCGTCGATCAGGTCACTCCGCACCTGCTCGAACGACTTCCCCGCGTACACGGGATGCCAGGTGAAACCTTGACTTGTCGCCCCACCCGCTGCATTCCCGGGTTCCTTCGTCTCCGACACTCACGGTCCTTTCCGCCAGGATCCAAGCGAATGACCCCATCCTTCGCCACAGCGACGTAGGGAACCATCCGCGTGCGTTCATCTCCCAATTCTAGACCGGGATGCCCGCCAGGAACGTATCGCTAGAGCGCGATCGTCCCCTCGTACACAAGATCCCGGCAGCGCATTTCGATCTCGGCCGGGTCGATTTCCACCCGGGCCAGACCGGTCGCCTGCGCCGTGCGCGCGACCGCCGCGGCAACCCGAGGCGCGACGCGCAGGTCGAGGCTGTCCGGAATCAGGAACTCCGGCGTCAGCTTCTCTGGCGTGACCAGGTCGGCGATGGCGTGAGCCGCGGCGATCTTCATCTCGTCGCTGATCGTTCGGGCCCGCACATCGAGCGCGCCGCGGAAAACCCCCGGGAACGCAAGGGAGTTGTTCACCTGATTGGGGAAATCGCTCCGGCCCGTCGCGATCGCGAAGGCGCCAGCCTCCCGCGCCAGGTCGGGCGTGATCTCCGGCGTGGGGTTCGCCAGCGCGAAGATCATCGGATCGCTCGCCATCGTCCGGATCATGTCGCCAGTCAGGGTGCCAGGCGCCGACAGACCAACGAAGACGTCCGCTCCGGGAAGCACGTCCGCCAGGCTGCCCTGCTTGCCGCCACGGTTGGTGATTTCCGCCAGTGCCTGCTTCGATCCATCGAGGCCTGGTCGACCCTTGTAGATCGCACCCTTACGGTCGCAGACGATCACGTCAGCCACGCCAACCGTGTCCAGCAACCTCGCCACGGCGACGCCGGCCGCGCCCGCGCCATTGATGACGATGCGCACGTTGCCCAGATCCTCGCCGCGCAACTTCGCGGCGTTCAGCAGGGCCGCCAGCACAATGATGGCGGTGCCGTGCTGGTCATCGTGGAACACCGGCATGTCGAGCGCTTCACGCAGCTTGTTTTCAATCTCGAAGCAACGCGGCGCCGAAATGTCCTCCAGGTTGATGCCCCCAAATGACGGTGAAATCGCCGTGACGATACGCACGATCTCGTCCGGATCGCGCGAGGCCAGGCAGATCGGGAAGGCCTCGACGCCCGCCAGCGTCTGGAACAGCACGGCCTTGCCTTCCATCACCGGCAGGCCCGCCTGCGGGCCGATATCGCCCAGGCCGAGCACGGCGGACCCGTCGGTCACGATCGCAACGAGATTGCCTTTGGCGGTCAGTTCCGTCACCGTCGACGGGTCGTCGCGAATGACATGCGCCGGCACAAGCGCCTTCGGCGGCACGTAAAGCGTGTTCAGGATGTGGTGGTCGCGGATGGGAATCTTGCTCCGGATTTCCAGAATGCCTCCGTGCCGCTCCCGGAGGTCGATCGCCTCTTCCCGGAGGCTGCGGTCTTCCTTTCGCACGCTCGATCGGGCCGGGGTCAGGCGCCCCTCGTACACGTATCGCCGGGTCTTGGCCGCCACCTCATCGGCGTCGACTTCCCGCGTCGCCTCGCCGGTTTCCTGCGCTGCCCGGACAACCGCCGCCGCGATCGCCGGCGCCACCCGGAAATCGAAGATCCGGGGCAGGATGTTGTCCGCGTGCAGCTCGTTGGCGGGCACCATGTCCGCCAGCGCCCTCGCCGCGCCGAGCATCATCCGCAACCGGATATGCGTCGCGCCCGAGTCCAGCAAGCCTCGGAAGAAGCCCGGGAACACCAACGACACGTCCATCACGTTCGGGAAGTCCGAGCGTCCGGTCGCGATGACTTTCGCCCCAGCCTCGCGCGCCGCGTCCGGCTGAATCTCAGGGGTAGGCACCGCCAGCGCGAAGATGATCGGGTTGGGGGCCATCTCGCGGACCATGTCGGCCGTCACGATATCGCCGGTCGAGAGCCCGACGAACACGTCGGCGCCCTTCAGCATCTCGCCCAGGGAGCCCTTGCGCTGCTGGTGGTTGGTTTCCTTGGCGACGTACGACTTCGCCCAATTCATCCGCTCCGGCCGGTAGCGATAAATCGCCCCGGCCCGATCGCATACCACCAGATTTCGAACCCCGGCCCGCGTGAGCAGCCGGGCCACGCCGATGCCGGCGATTCCCGCCCCGCTCAGAACCACGGAGATGTCCTCGAGTCGCTTGCCCGTCACCTTCAACGCATTGTGGAGCGCGCCGAGCACCAGGATGGCTGTTCCGTGGTGCTGGTTGGAGAACACCGGGATATCCGCCGCCTTGTCGAAGTTATCGGCGATGGTGAAGGCTCGTGGCGAGGAGATGTCGTCCAGGCAGATCGCGCCAAAAGTCGGCGATATCGCCACCCCAGTGTCCACGATCTCGCCAACGTCATGAGTCGACAGGCAGATCGGCATCGCATCGATACCCGCGAACGTCTTGAAGATGACGCTCTTCGCCTCCGCCAGCGGAATGGCCGCTTCCGCTGGACCACTCTCCCGCCCAAAAATGTCCGAACCGTCGGTAAGGATCGCCACCGTGTTGCCTCGGCAAGTCAGGTCATATGACCGGACCGTGTCGTCCTTGATGGCAAGACAGGCCTCGGCCACGCCCGGCGTATACACAAGGGAAAGCACGGACCGGTCGCGGATGGGCACCTTGGACCCAACACCAATCAGGCCCCGGTACCGCCGCCGGTAATCGAGCCCTTCATCGTCATCGGTGTAGTCCATGCCGTTGGTCGTCGTGGCCTGGGGCGCGGGTTCAGTTCCCGGGAAGCCGTCTTCGCCCTCGGGCACGGGTATGGAAAAGGTCTCGTCATCGACCATGCTGGACCTCCCGCGGCTGGGCTTGTCGGGGTTCGAAGAGTTCTTGATCTCAGCGTGCGCCACGTAGTGTTTCCTCCCGTACTCGGCTTCACCGGAGCGCTGGGCACGATGGTTCATCTTGCACCGGTGTGAACGACGTATGAGCAATGGTACAACGTCCGGCTCGCCACACCTTTTGGCCCGCCTGGAACCATCACAAAAAGACCGCGAGCGGCGGAATCGCCACTCGCGGTCTTTCTTCGGAATCCTGGTTGGAACGGCCGGCCTAGCTGGCTGGCGTCGCGGCAATCGGAGACGCCACAGGTGAGGCTACTGGCGAAGCAATCGGCGATGCGATTACGCCAGGAACGGTGATCGGCGTGGCCGAATCAACCGCGGCCGGGCTGGCCTCGCCCATCACTGGGGTGGCCTCGCCCATCACTGGAGTGGCGGCATCCATCACGGGCGTGGCGCCCTCAACGACTGGGCTGGCGGCGGCCGGGCTAGCGGCGGTCTCCTCGGGAGTCGTCACGACTTCCTCGGTGGGCTCTTCGGTCGCTTCCTCGGTCACGGCCTCGGTTGGCGGCGCGGCCGTTGGTGTTGGATCCTCGTCGTCATCGCCTCCGCAGCTCACAAGGAGCAGCGTGCTGAGGCCAATCGCGGCGAGTGACATGGCCTTGCGACGTTTCCCGTGAAACGCGGTAGATCGAAACACGTGTTCCCCTCCTCTGTGATGACCTTGCTTCCCTTGAGTGCACGGCGCGTCATGGCGTGCCGAAGTGATGCAGTTCACAATATCGCACTCTTGTCCCTGATGCTACCCTTCGCGAAGGGACAAATCTCCCGCATCAGCCGTCAAGTATACCCGCGTCATGCGCCCGGCGGGCGCATCGCACCGTCAGCGTCGTCCCATCACGGAAATGGACTGGACCAACATGCCCATCGAAATCGACTACCGCGGCCCACTGCGCGCCGAGCTCGACGCGGCCCTCCTGGCCGGCGAGCAGGCATCCACCACCATCCTGGATTTCTACAATGCCCATACCGCCAAGACCTACGTCAAGGGTGATGGCTCTCCCGTCACCGATGCCGACCTGGCATCCGACAAGGTCATCCGTGAGGTACTCGGTTCCGCCTTCCCCAACGACGCACTGATGACCGAAGAGGGAGCGAAGGACCTTGCCCGTCTGGACCACGACCGGTGCTGGATCGCCGATCCGATCGATGGCACCGCCCAGTACGTCGCCGGAACGGGGCTGTTCGACATCATGGTCGCGCTCGTGGAGCATGGCCGGCCGATCGTCGCCGTATCAGTCCAGCCCGTTCGTGGCCGGGTCCAGGCAGCGGTGGTCGGTGAAGGCGCCTGGGAGTACCTCGACGGGAAAACCATGCCCCTCCGGCTGGGACCACCATCCACGCCACCACGAGTCGTCTCCTCGAAATGGTATGGAGGGCGCGAATCGGAACGGGCCGCGGCCATCGTCCGGATAGGCGAGCGGCTCTCCGTGGAATCGCCATCAATACTCGAGGTTGGCTTCCAGACCCGTGCGTTCTCGCCCGACGCGGATGCCTTCGACACGTTCATTGGCCTTCCCCAGTCCGACAAGGGCTCGATCGCCCAGGAGTGGGATCTCGCCTGCATCGACCTCCTGACCCATGAGGCCGGTGGTTCGCTGACCGACTGCTGGGGCCGGCTCCACCGCTACAACAAGCGCTCGACCAGCATCGCCGGAGGCATCCTGGCCAGCAACGATCCAACTCTCCACGCGCGCGTCGTCGAGGCCGTGGGGCCCGAGCTACCACCCAACCCACCCGCGACCGATCCGTTCGACGACGGCATCGAGTAGCCCACATTCGTCTCCTACCAGCAATCGAAAAAGGGCGCCCGGCACGTTATGTGCCGGGCGCCCTTTTTCGATTTCGACCCGCGGCGATGTCCGCCGCGGATTATTCCAGGACCAGTTGCGACGCGGCGTCCGCGTCCACGATCACCGTAAGCTTCTCCGCGATCGTCTGCAAGTACGAACCCGGCACCTCGTCGGTCACCGGTCCCTCCAGCGACTGGCGCAGAATTCCCGACTTCGAGCTCCCGCTCACGATCAGAACCACCTGCTCGGCCTCCAGGAACCGGCTGACACCCACCGTCATCGCCTGGGCCGGAATCTCCTCACCTTCCTCGTAGTAGGCCGCGTTCTGGTCGCGCGACTCATCCGTCAGGTCCACGATCCGCGTTGGAGCATCGATCGGCGAGCCTGGCTCGTTGAACCCGATGTGACCATTCCGCCCCAGGCCCAGCACGGCCAACCTGAAGCCGCCAAGGTCCTGGATCGCCTTGTCGTAGGCGGCGAGCGCCTCATGCGGGTTCTCGGCCAACGTGGGCACCAGGTGAACATGCGGCCCGTGAACCTTGGCTGGGGTCAGGAACGCATCGTCAAGCCACGCCGTCAGGCTGGTCTTGTCGTCGATCCCCTTCCCCAGGTAGTCGTCCATGCAAAAGAACTCAATCGAACCGAAGTCGATCGCGCCGGCCTCGATTCGCCGCGTCAGTTCATCGTACATGCCCCGCGGCGTCTCGCCAGTCGGCAACGTGATCGCGCTGCCCGGATTCGCGGCGATCACCTGCTCGACGATATCCGCGGCCAGCGCGCTCATCTCCTCATAGGTCTCCGCCACAACCACGCGAATCCCCGACGCCTTCACCACTGCCTCACGGGCCATCCAGCCGCTTCCTCTCATCGTCCTGCGAGAATCATCATCAACGGGCCCGGTTTCGGGCGGGATCGCCTGCTCCGTGGCCCGCATCCCGCCTATCATAGTCCTTCGCCGCGCGGCGAATTGGCGGAACTTCACGGGTCAAGGGGAAACGCATGCAGCACTGGTCGGAACCGTTGAACGCGCTCGACACATGGATCGCGGAAGGTGTCGTCAACGGCGCGTCCGCCGCCGTCTGGCACGACGGAGACATTGTGGCGACGCACCAGTCAGGCGAGGCCAAACCCGGGCGGCCGGTTACCACCGAAACACTCTTCGCGCTCGCCTCCGTCTCCAAGCCCATCACCGTCGCCGCCATCATGCGCGCCGTGCAGGAAGGTCAGCTCACGCTCGACGCACCCGTGGCCGCGCTCGTTCCCGACTTCGGCGAGGTCGACGACCCGCTCGACAGCGAGGTCCTCCCCCAACTCGAGGCGCTCCGGGACCGCATCAGCCTCCGCCAGCTGCTCAGTCATACATCCGGCCTGCCAGAGAATGCCGGCACGAAGCGTGTCCGCATGCGCGATCTTCCATCCCTCGACGCAATCGTCGACGCCATGTGTGGCGTGCCACTCCAGTCAGCTCCCGGCGAGGTACTCCGCTATTCGAACGTCGGAATCGGGATCGCTGGCCGCGCGCTGGAACTCGCCACTGGCCGGGGCGTGCACGACATCATCAATCAGGACGTATTCCCGACTCTCGGCCTGAGGGCCATCGCGACTCATCCAGACGAATCCTGGGACGACCGCATCGCGATCGTGCAGGACCCATCCTCGGCCGGAACTCCCGCCGAGAGCTACAACAGCGAGTGGTGGCGTTCGATTGGCATCACCTGGGGTGGCTACTTCGGCACGCCTACCGATCTCGCCTCTTTCGCCTCCTCCTTCTTCGAAGGCGCCGATTCACCGCTGGGTGACGATACGAAGGCCGAAATGATTGTGGACCAGACGGGAGGCGTTCCCGGCGGCGTCAACTCCGCCGGCATCCACTGGGATCGCGGCGCCTGGGGATTGGGCTGGGAGGTCGCGAGCGACAAGCGACATCACTGGACCGGCACGCTTCGCTCTCCCCGCACCTTCTGCCACTGGGGCCAGTCCGGCACGCTCGTCTGGGCCGACCCGGAACGTGACCTCGTCCTCGCCGTGTTCGCCAATCGCTCCGTGCTCAAGCCGTGGCCGCTGCGGCCGCCTCGCTGGTCGGCACTCAGCGACGCATTGGTGGAAACTCACGATTCGTCGCGCCCCCGCTAACCACCAGCGTCAATCTGTCGTATCCTCACAACCAACCTGATTCCGCCGACCGCCGCCGACCGAGTTCCCGAAGGAGTGCCACCTCCATGGCTCCCGCAAGCTCCACCACCACCCGCTCGCGCACATCGCCCGCGCCAGCCAGGATGGCATTCGTCGCCTTCGCCATCATTATGCTCGTCGCGTTCGTATCGCTCCCATCCTGGGGCTTCGCGGCCGACACCCGATCCGGCAGCGACATCACCATCCCCTCGAATGAAACCATCACCGAAGACCTCTACCTCGCCGCGGGCACCGTTGACTTCGACGGCACGGCGGAGCGAGACGTGAACATGGCGGCGGGTGAGGCCAACCTCGCGGGTTCCATCGAGGGATCGTTGAATCTTGCCGCCGGGACCATGGAAATCAGCGGAAACATCGCCGGATCGCTCCGTATCTTTGGCGGCAGGGTCACGCTTACCGGCGATGTCGGCGGCGATGTCGTGGTCGTCGGCGGGCAACTGGATGTCGGGAGCAGTTCGCAGATCGGAGGCAATATCCTCTTCGCCGGTGGGCAGCTCGACATGCGCGGCGACGTGGAAGGCGACATTCGCGGCTACGTCGGGACGGCCAGCCTCGGTGGCACCGTCCTTGGCTCGGTCGATCTCTCGACTTCACAACTCGAGGTCACCAACTCCGCCCAGATCACGGGAGAGGTGCTCCATACCGGCAAGAGCGAGCCGGACGTCGCCTCGGGCGCCCGCGTTCAGGGAGGAGTCACCCATGAATCGCTCAATCCCTGGGGCGATGGCGACAACCCACTCTCCCGGGCGTCGGGCTCCCTCCTCCGAACGCTCTGGATGCTGGTCACCGGCGCCCTCATCGTGATCGCCGCGCCGCGCCTCGCCAATCAGCTCGGCACCAATGGCAAGCAGTTGATTCCTGCCATCCCGCTTGGGTTGCTCGCGATGATCATCCTTCCAATCGTCGCGGCCGTGCTGATGATCACGGTCATCGGATTCCCGGCCGGTTTCGTGCTGCTCACGTTGTTCCTGGTCGCGCTCTATCTCACCCAGGCCGTCGTCGGCATGTCCATTGGCCGCTTCATCCTGCCACGCTCGTGGAACGACGGGAGCCGGGGGTTTCATCTGCTGGCGATGACGCTCGGCGTGATCATCGTGGCCGCCTTCCGCTTCGTGCCGCTCCCATGGGTCTGGGGAGCGGTCAGCCTGATCGTCACCATCTGGGGTATCGGCGCGATCCTCATGCTCGTTCCCATCCTGTCGCGCCAGGAACGAACCGGGGTTTAGCTCACCGCGAGTTGAGTATCAGCCCTCGATTGCCGTGCGTTCTGGCTCGACGACACCTGGCTGGAACAACGCGTTGAAGAATGCACGATAGGTGCCCCTGGCCTGAGCCCGAAACCACGGCCTGAATCCGAACAGGACCACCGAACCGGCTCCGTAGCGGGCTTGCATCAGTGCGCCCTTCCCTCGAATTCGCTTGTCGCCTGCGATCCAGCCGCTGAGCAGCGGATTCGTGGTCGGATACCTGCCAACGGTGGTCACATCCGGCGCCGTGGACCGGAACACCTGGCTGTTCATGAACAGCACACCGAGCTCCCGGGGCAACCCCCAGCCAATTGGGTGCTCGGTGTCCATCACCACCTCGAGCAACGACCCCGGGCAGTTGAACGCGCCATCATCATTCCCATCCAGGGCATCTTCGACTGGCAGCGCCAGCGCGTCGATCACGAACGTCGCCGCTCGATCGACGGCGACCAGGGTCCCGCCGTCGTTCACGAATGCCTTGAGCGCGGCCACGCCTATTGCGCCCAATCCGCCCCGGTAGGCTTCGGGGACCGGATCTCCCTCGCGCGTCTTCTCGCCCTTGCCGTTCAGGCTTTCGTCGGCGGCCATCTCCGGCAGCACAAGCACATCGATTCGATCGCGCAGCTCGCCCTGGCGAATGTCATCGTTCCAGAGCGTCTCGAACTGCACGTCGTACTGGTCAAGCACCCAACGGGCCCAGCCTTCGTCAATACAGGCCGTCCACGACTGGTACACGCCTATTCGCACGGCGGTCTGGCGCTGGAGATCCAGCGCTCCGGGATCGTCAATGCCCCGCGCGACGCATCCCGTTTCCGCGGCAAGTCTCCTCATCTCCTCGGGAGATAGGTCGGCCCGGCTGGCCACGATATCGCCCGCCACCACGCCTCTCACCGGGTCTGACTTCCGAACGCGATGGACCGGCACCCCGCCCCGCAATAGCCGGGTCAGCGCTGGAATCACGGAGTTTGAGCGTCCGTCAATGACCCAGGCATCGTGGTCGGTTCCATCATCGGTCACGAGCCCCTCAAAGATGATCGGCTCGGTGACGACCTTCAGGGGCGCATCGTCCGCCAACGGGGAATCCACCTGGAACGCCGTCACGCCCATCTGGATCGGCAAGGTGTGGCCCGAGATGTCGTAGGGCGGCAAGAGTGGTCCGTCCTCCGACTTCCGGATCTCCGGATAATGCTGGACCTCAAGCAGCGTCTTCGCGAACGCACCGGCCGGCTGATCGAGCCGCACCACCCACGTCCCTTCCGGATAGCGAACGCCATCTGCCATGAACGCATCCGTGGCGACACGGATCTCAACCAACCCGCGCCGCAGGATATCAAGCATTTCGGCGATCGCCCGCGGATCACGTCCATCGCGTGGAATCACGAAGGCATACGGCGCCTTGGTCCTCGTGCTCGTCCGTTTGTTCAACGCGGCGTAGTCCCGTAGCCATTGGCGCCGGTTCCGCGCGAGATGCTCCAGGAACGCCCTGGCCGCCACCAGGTTGTATTCGACGATGTCCGCCAGCGACCATTCACCTGGCTCCCACACCATCGGCTGGTTCCAGGTTCTTACCTTGGGGTCCGCGCCGAATTCCACCTTCAGGTCGCGCTCCTCCAGCGTCACCGGCGTCGCCAGTTTGGCGCTGGCGGCCTCGCTGAGGAGATCAACGCTGCCGTGGTAGTTGCCATAGGCCAGTGATGGCGAATAGTTGTCGAACATCGCGTTCGTCACCACGCCAGCCTTGCCGGCCGCCGTCATCCGCTGGGCGATATGGCTCCCTAGCGCCGCGAACCCCTGCTGGATGAGCGGGTCCTGATTGGGATCGAGTGGATCGATGAACGGCGGAACCATGAAGCGCGGACCGAACCGGCGCATCTGGTGCATGTCGAACACGGCCTGCGGATGCTCACGGTTGTGCATGTCCACATACAGGCGCGTCTCTGCCTGGGATTGCATGAACCAGTCGCGGTTGTTGTCATGGCCAACGTAAGGGTGATAGAGCCAGGGAAGCTCGCTCCCTTCCCACTCCTCGCCCAGCGATTCGTGGTACCAGTCCGCGATCAGGTCCACCCCGTCCGGGTTGTGACTCGGAACCAGCAGCGTGACCACTTCGGAGAGGATTTGCAGCGAGTCCGGATCGACCGCGGTCGCCAATTCCCATGCCAATTGCATGGTCATCAGCATCGACCCGATCTCGTTGGAGTGCTGGGCGGCGAGAATAACACCGGCGGCTCGCGCGAGGCTTGCCGTTTCCTCGATAGTGTCGTCTGTTTCAGCGCGTGAATCCCAGAGGACGCTCAGCGCTTCGCGGTTCGCGGCCCGTGCGTCCTCCGTCAGGTTCGTTTCGGCGGAAACAGCCACGAGCAGGTAGGGCCGGCCATCCGTGGATGTGCCAAGTACGTCCACGACGACCCTGTCCGAATGGTCCTCCAGCACATGGAAGTATTCGACCACCTCATCCCAGGTTGGCAGCCAACCCGGCGCGCCCATCTCGAATCCGAAATGGCCCGCTGGCGATGGTATCCGGGAGGGTTCGGAGTGGCGTTGTCGCAGCCGTGGGCGCGCGTGGCGGAGCCGTTCCCTGGCCTGCCTCAACCACGCATCGTCGAAGAGCAGGACGCCCGCTTCGGTCGTCCTGCTCGGTGGCGCAAGGGTGCCATCCTCGATACGCGCGCGAACCAGGTAGGAGGAGAGGTCGAGGAGTTCCGCAACCCGGGAGGTTGTCAGGAACCCCTCGAGGTCTTGTGACTTGGCTCGCGGCACGAATGGTGTCCTTCCGGTACAGGTCAGGCTGTCGAGATGCGTGCGATGACGCGCGTCATGTTCGACATTGTGTACCGGCCAGGGCATTCATGCCACGGGCCGTCAGGCGGTTGGTTTGCTCCCCGCCTGTTGCGCCGATGAGTCCTGACTCACCATCACATCGGCTCCACGCCGCCCCAACAGCGCGTACATGCCGGTGTAGGTGTAGTCCACCCCATACTCCTGCCGAGCCCACTGGACGGCCTCGCTCACGGTCCTGAACTGGCCTTCCTGCGAACGGCTGATCAGGTCGGATATCTGCCCTTCAGTCAGCCGCGAGGGACGTCCGGGCGCAGCATATCCTGGCGTACGCGTCAGGACCGCGTCGAGTCCACCTTCGCGATACCACTGCACCCAACGCTGGACGGTGCGGTAATCGACTCCGGCGGCCGTGCCGGCCTCGCCGATGGTATGACCCGATCGAAGCAACCACAGCGCCTGCAACCGCGCCCGGCGGTGTCCATTCCGTTCCGAGTCGCGCAGCGAGGCCAACTGGTCGGCGGTCTCGGTCCATTCGACTATCAATGGCCTACCACGCATGGCAGCCCCCCTCTTGAAAGTTACTCCACGAATGGAGCAATTGAGGCAATGTCCCCACGCCTCGCGTGAGGAACAAGACGAGGACCCTTGTGAAGCGAGGCAACTCCGCCAACTATATCCATGTTCCCCGCCCTGCCCCTGGGGAATGGGTGCTCAGGTCTGAGGAAGTGCATCACCGTCGATCATCGACAGTGAGCCTTGCCTACATCGACCTGTGTGGTGAGACCCGTCACGATCGCATTCTACACCAAAGCGTCACAAACCGAATGCCTTCCAATCGCGCCAAGACGGCCTCGATTAAACCGCCGCTCATCAATCCAGATCGCGTGGACCAAAGGCCTTCGGCAACAGATCGCCAAGCTGGATAACGATCGGTCCGTCTTCACCGTCCAGAATCACCGCCATGTCCTCGGCCTCTGGCTTGAACTCGTTCAGCACCTGGCGGCAGGCCCCACACGGAGTCGTTCCCGGCGCCTTCGGTGCGCTTACCGCCACCGCCAGGATCGAGCGGTGCCCCAAGGCCGCGGCGGTCTGAACCGCCACCCGTTCCCCACAGACCGTCAGCCCATAACTGGCGTTTTCGATGTTGACCCCGGAAATGATGTCACCGCCCTCGGTGAGAACCGCCGCTCCCACGGGAAAGCCCGAATACGGCACATGGGCGTGGACGGTTGCCGCCCGCGCCGCCGCCAGCAACTGGTCGATTGTTCCGGAGGATAGGTCGCTCATCGCCATTGTGTACTCCTGTTCGTGCCACCATCATCACCTGCCTGAAATGACAGGCACGCCCCTCACGAAGCGGTCAGCTCGATGGGCATGCTGGTATTCTGCATGTGGCAATCATGCGCGCCGCGAGGCGCGATCGTCACCCGCAGATAAGCCATTGCCCCGAGGATGCTCCTACATGACCGATGAGTTCGAATCACGCCCCCTTCAGGATTCCGCGACGGATCCCATGCGGCAGAGCGCCGCGGTGTTCCTTTCCGAAGTCCTCGGCATGGACGATTCCGCCTCGCAGCTCGCGCCCGACCTTTCGGCCATCAAGCGAGACGCGAACGCTTCCATATACACCATCCAACTCGACTCGTCCGTCGGTCCGGCGGCGTTTCTCGTCTACGCCTACCTGCTCGACGTGCGCGGGGGCGATGGTCACACCGGTCGTGAACTGTTCGAAACAGGCCTGACCACGCTCCAGCAAGCGGCCCAACGCGAAACACCTGGCCCCAGAGCGGTGGCCCACGCCGAGGATGGCAACTACGCCTTCATCCTCGCCACCACCCCGGGCACGTACAGGGCCCTCACCGGGGACACCGGGTCCCGGAACATCGAAGCATCGACATCCGATCTCCTGCCGGTGGAGGATGCCGCTTCCTTGCGAAGCGATCTCGCCCAGGAACTGCTTCACTCGCTGAAGGCGGCCAACGAGCAGGCAACCAATTGGCTGCACGCCATTCAACTCGCCAGCCAGTCCGCGACAAACGACGAGGATGGCGTGGACGACCTGCTCGAATTCACCGAGGACGAGACCGAACTGGCCCTCTTCCTGCTGGACGACGACTCGATCGGCAATCTCTTGCGCGTCCTCAACCTGCTGGTGTCCACCGCGCAACAGCGCGCCTTCGGAACGCTCGATGACTCGCGGGATTAGGCTTCAGCCGTCTCGCCTTCGAAGCTGGCGCGCAGTTCCTTCAGCCGGTCGATGAGCTGCTGTTCGTCGTATACCACGCCGAGCGAATGCTGCAGCCCACCGATCACGAATGCATTGATGTGATAGGCCTGATTGTCCACGCCGGTCCGGCTTGGGTCCGGCACCTGGCGCAGCCTGATATCGGTCGCGAGGCCGAGCACGCCCAGGTATCGCTTACCGTCAACCCGGGTGCTAAGGCAATCCATATAGCCTGCCTCCCAGTTGGTGCCCGAATCCTCGCTCACCTGCATCACGTAGACATTGGCCCACTCCAGGGCCTCGATGTCGGCGTCGTAAATCTTGCGCGCCGTTATATCGGTGCGGGTCTTGTCGTTGATGGGCTCGCTCTCGTTCGGGCAATACACCTCGAACCCATGCTTGCGAAGTTCCCCGGCAAGCCAGAGGTTGTATCGAACCTCGGCCGCCACGAACATCGGTCCACCCAGGTACAGCTTCATGGCGTGCTTCCCTCCGAACTCGCCGTCACGATACCTCCATAGCGGTCATTCCAGGCATCGGCCTGCGACTCCGGCACCCGGATGAACGTCGCGATGCCGTCGGCGAGCAGCACGTTGTCGGCTTCCCGGCGAATCTCCCCCTTCACCTCGATCGCCCGACCCCGGTCCCGCGACACCGTCCCGACCGCGATGGTAGGTTCGCCAACAGGTATTGGCTTCCGGTACCGGGTGGTGAGTTGCCCGGTTACCGCCCAGATCCCCTGGCGGTACAACGTCCAGGCCATCACTTCGTCGAGCACCGTCGAGATGATCCCACCGTGCACCATGCCCGTGTAGCCTTCCGCGTGGGCAGGCGGCACGAATCGTGTGACGACCCCATCTCCGGACGGGTCCGCCAACAGCTCTAGCCGAAGGCCATGGACATTCAACGCACCGCAACCGAAGCAATTGTGCGGTGTTACATCGTCCCGCAGGTTGAGCGGCCTCTCCAGGTCAACGGTCATCAGCGGTCACTCCATCCTCCAGCACGCGATCCACGACGCCGGAGAGCACCGCTCCGGCGCTCCCGGCAACCCGTATGTCCGCGAGGCCATCCAGCGGCGTCGGCGACTGGTTGACGATCACCAGCCGAGCGCCATTCTGCTTGGCGATCGCGGGCAGCCTCGCGGCGGGATTCACCACCAGGGAACTCCCCACCACGATCATCAGGTCTGTGGCCATCGACACCGCGTGCGCCGTCCTCAATGCCCGCTCGGGGAGCGATTCACCGAACAGCACGGTGCCGGATCGAAGCACTCCACCGCAGACCGGGCACCGTGGATCCTCTTCCCCCGCCTCGAGCCGTTCCTGGACCTCCTGACCTGAGTAGGTCCGACCGCAGTCGTTGCACACGAGCGAGTGCGTGGTTCCGTGAAGTTCGATCACCCGCTCGGGATCGTTCCCCGCCTTCTGGTGCAAGCCATCGATGTTCTGGGTCACGATCGCCAGCAGGTGACCGGACGCCTCCAATCGCGCGATCGCCTCATGGCCGGCGTTCGGCTGTCGCGCCAGCATCTCCGGGTAGCGCTCCTTTCGATCTCGCCAATGCTCGATCCTGGATGCCCTATCGGTCCGGATGGTATCGATGTGGGGAATGGCGTTACGCGCCCATACGCCGTTCGGCCCGCGATAGTCCGGTATCCCCGACTCCGTACTGACGCCGGCCCCGGTGAAGGCCACCACCCGGTCGCTGCTTCGTACGAGGTCGGCGATCCGGTCGAGGTCGTGCTCGCTCACATCGTTTACTAGTTGGTCGTCTAAAAAGTGGTCTGTCACGCTGTTTATGCTCCAATGGTGGGAATCGATCGGCGTGTTCCCCATCGTTCGCCCAATCCCAATTGTGCGGGCTATCCCGCCACCTGCCTACCGGACACCTCACCAGTGCCGGGTCCGAGGGGCGGTTTCGATTGCTTCTCGTCAGGTCGGAAGACCAGGGCCAGGAAGGGCCAGGAACCGGTCCACCGTCAGAGGTCTCCTCGGCTTCTCGCCACTCACTACCCTTGTGTACGTACGGGCCTCGTGGTAGCATCTTTGAAATGGACTGTGCCAGGAAGTCACTGGAACGGAGCCTATGGATCACCGGGCGTGGGGACCCGATGGTCGAGGTGGCCGCGAGCCCATGCGGGCGTCATACGTCACCGATTCGCGGAAAGGAACACCGCCGTTCCCGGAAGCCTTCTACCATCCGGCATATCAGGGGGCGTGGATGATGCTGGTAACCGATTTGGCCATGCGGGATATGGAGTCGAGAACGGAGTCGCTCGCCGAAAGGCTTGCCGCCTGTATCACTTCCGTCTTCAGGCGAAATCGATCCGGTCCCGCCACGGAGGCGACCGCCGCGCTGTCCTCGGAAGCCACGGGACCCCGAATCCACCTGGTCTCCACCACCTCACACGACGATTTCGCTCCATTTGCATACCCACGGGACGATATGACTGACTACCGCTGGAGAAAGCACCCTCAATTGCGGCCGGATTCGAATGGCCTGGCGAATCTCGATCCAGGGGAGCGCGAGCGCATGGCACGCTCGGCCAGCATTCGCGGGCTTTTCCTCGCCCGTAGTGGCCGCTACGAGGATGCACGAACCGCCTTCGCCATGGCCGCCGCCGAGCCCTCGATCGACCTGACCGCCATTCCCGGCTTTTGGTCCCTCTCCCGCGGCGGCATGCAGGCCGCGATCGCCGCCTACGAGGATGTCGAACGCTATCGCGATGCCTCCAGCCTCGAGGCGACCATTCGGCTCAAGTACCGGCCCCGGATCGCCGACCATCCCGCCACGGGCGGGAGCCGGCGAAAGACGGCCGCCGGCACCTGATCAACCTCGAAAAAACCGGAAGGGGAGAGAGAACGGCGGGCCCAGTTGCCCGCCGTTCTCTTCGTATACTCCATGAAAACTTCCCTCGATGCCCCTCGCCGCGTCTCCCGCCTCCCTACTCCGTGAAATGTCGAACAAACAGAAACGCCCGGTGCCGAAGCACCGGGCGATTTTGTTCTGCTCGATCACTGCCGAGGGATACCAGCCGGACCGTGATCGAAAGGTCTGGCTTCGGAGAGGAAAGTTGTGAAGTGGTACTAACATCCATCGTTTCCCTCAGGTGTTAGCACACTGTTGTGGGGAAGATGAGGATAGTGTTGTGCCAGGCGACCGGCTAGCTTCGCCCGAGGCGGCTAAGGAATCTCCGGACCGCGATGGATTTGGAATGACATGAGTCTGGATGTCATCGCGTTCCTGCTTGGCCCAGCGTCGTCAGTCACGTTGGTCGTGAAAGCGGCGAGCCCATGGTTAGATTTTCAACGTTCTGTACATCGCCGGAGCGGTGTGCGTCTCTCTTCTTGAGTCGTCTGCGACTATCGTAGCATCGCGATATCGTGTTGTCTACCCCTCTGGCGATATTTGTGATGAATTGCACGACCAAATGGGTAGGTGCACGTATTCGACGCCTTGCTGGCCTATCGGACACGAGCCCGGAGGGTATCGGCCAGCGACTCCACGCGCTCTCGATCGATCGCGTAGTACTTCATCCCCCGGCGCGGCTCGACCTGGATCAGGCCCGCTCTCTCAAGTTGGGAGAGGTGTCGCGACACGGCCGACTGGGCAATCCCCAGCCGCCCGACGATCTCCTGGGCGTAAAGCTGACCGCTGCTGAGCAGGTCGATGATCCGCAACCGATTGGCGTCGCCCAGGGCTCGCAACATTTCCAGCAGGTCATCGCCAGACAGGTCGATCTGCGGCGCGCCACCTTCGAAGGAGGGCGACGGCGCTGGGGAGCCAACCGTTTCCGGCTCCATGATCGATGCCATGTTGACAACGTTCTGCGCGCTGAAGAACACCACCAGGTCGGGCGGATAGCTGATGAAGCTGACGAAGGCCCCAATATGCGCCGAGGGACAGAACGTCACGCTCGCCACCTGGTTCAACCCAGCCGCCAACGTGGAAGGCAGCCGATTGCCGGTCAGCTCAGCGAACGCCATCCCGAAGCCACGGCTCGCCTCGACTCTCGCGATCCGCTCGGCTTCCTCGAGTTCTCCGCGCCGCTGCTCGTATTCCTCGCGGTACACCGTGTCCCAGATGCCGCGTATGAGGCGCATGGTGCGCTCTTTCAAGCTCTGAGGGTCACGAATCAGCACGACCACCTCCTCGGCGGTCGCGGTGGTCAGGCCCGGCTCCACGTACCGGAACCAGGCGCCTTCCTCACCGGGAGTGGGAGCGGCGAGCCCGGTGCCGAGATCCTGGTGCACCCGGTCGAGCGCCCGGATCGCCATGTCCCGATACTCACCCGGGTCGAGTTCTCCGAGGAACCACAACAGGTCATCGACCGTCGCGCCCACGCGATCCTCGCGCAGCGGCTCGAACCGCATGATCGGTTCTTCCATGTAGTACAGGAGCCGGCCCGAGAACCCATGCAGCAGGTCGAGATCTTCCTGCAACTGCCGGGGAAGCTGCCGCCGCGCGGCGATCAACCAGCGGTCCAACCCACTGCCAGGCACCGCCCGGTACAGCAGCGACATGACGGAAACCATGTCGAGCGGAATCGAAACGGCTGATTTCACCTGAAGCGCGGGACGTCCGACGACGAGTTCGCCCATGTAGAGGTCCACTTCCTGACTAAACGCGCCGATGGAGGAATGTTCGATGGTACGGATTACAGGCGCGGTTCGACGCGTCCGGACGAACGGAGCGGCGGATTCTCCGGCGTCGCAAGACGATGTAATCATCACGATATTAGCATAGAGACTGTTTTGTGCCTCAAATCACGATCGCCGGCTTCGTTCGCGTATTCACAATGGAGGCACCACGTTCCACCCAGACCACAATCGGCTTTCCCGTGCGAAGCCGGTCCGCTTGACATCAGTGGCCGTACAGGCCTAGTCTCCACCTATCGTCTCCGTCGAACGTGCGTTCCAAAATCGGAGTCAGCGATGCCCGATCAGCCCGACCAGCCATCTGCGTCCGAATCGACCGATCACGCCTCACGATTCCGGGGACGCGATGCGGTCACCAATCACGAGCGTGACCTTCCACCATCGGACAGTGCCGCAAACCAGCGGCTCGAAGACGCGACGCCTCGGTCCAGGCCCGACCAGCTTGACCTGTTCGACCTCACTGACAAAGGGCGGTTTGTCGCCAACGTCGGTGGGCTCCCTCCCATCACCGCGCGATCCAGCCTCGAACTTGCCCGAACGGCCTGGCGAAAGCATCTCGAAGCCCAGAGACACCCAGCCAACACCATCGAGTCGTATTGCTACGACCTGCAGGTGTTCGAGAACCTGATCGGACCGCGCGCCCTCAATCGCATCGAGCGTTCCGACGTGGCCCTGTACCTCGGCGACGCTTCCAGCAAGTCCACGCGCAAGCGGCGGCTCACCTCCGTGCGCCGGTTCTTCAGCTATCTCATCGAAGACGCGCGCGTGCTCAAGTTCGACCCAACCGAAGGCTACTACCCCCACGCAATCAACCTTCGCGTGCCAGTGCCGCTCTTCGCCAACGAGCAGGCCGCGCTCCTTGCCGCCGCCGAGGCGGACGAAGCCTGGTCCGCGCCCGCGATCTGGCTGATGATGCGGCTCGGCCTGACGCGCTCGGAATTGCTCGCCCTCCACCGCGATCACATCGACCGCACCGCTCCGGAATCACCGGTGGTGTACGTTGTGTACGATGCGCTGTCACGACAATCGAAAGACCGAAAACTCGCCGCAGGCGGCGAGTTTTCTCGCCTCTACGACGTCTACCTGGAAGCACGGAATCCGGCCGATATCCTGTTTCCAGTCGGCCCGCAGGCGGTAAACGGGATGGTCGAGCGGGTACGGAAAGCGGCCGGCATCACCAAGTCCGTGACGCCTCAAACCCTGCGCACGACATTCGCCATCGAGATGGCGCGTTCTGGGGCGGACCAGCAGGATCTCCTGGCGCTCCTTGGACTCGTCAACGACCCACGAAACCGGGCCAGCGTCGACCGGTATATTCATCTCGCCGCCGAGCCGCTCGCGACGGCCACGCAGGATCAGTCGACCTAAGCACGTAGCTACTCCGGGAGATGGCATCACATGACCACCGGCCAGTTGGTCGTCATCGCGCTTCGATTGATTGTGCCGCTGATCATCTTCCGCAAGCCGCTGCCCGGCACCATCGCCGCGCTGCTGCTCGATGCGCTCGACGTGGTCATCGTCGAGTTCTTCGGCGAAGGCGGCATGGGCGAGCACTATCACAGCATCGACAAATTGCTGGACCTCTACTACCTCGGCATCTGCGCCTACGTCTCCTGGACCTGGACCGAACGCATTCCCCGGCTCATCGCGCTGGCTCTGTTCGCCTACCGGGTCATCGGGGTCGCGCTGTTCGAGATCGTCGGATGGCGGCCGCTCCTGTTCATCTTCCCCAATCTTTTCGAAAACTGGTTCATCTTCGTGCTGGTCGTTTGGCGCTTCTTCCCGGGAGTGGACCTCAACTCGTGGAAACGCTCGCTGGTCTGGCTGGTCATCCTCTACATTCCGAAGCTGGGGCAGGAATACCTGCTCCACGTGGCGGAAGCGCAGCCGTGGGGATGGTTCAAGTCGAAGATCGGTCTGTAGCGATATCGCCCGTGTCGCCGGAAAGCGCGGCCACCTCGGCAAGCGTCGCGCCCTCCGCGAGCGCGGGCTTCACCACGTCGGCCTCCAGGTCCGGCACCCAGCAGATGAGCGCCGTCGCGTCTCCGATCGACTCCAGGCGAGCATCCTCCTGGCCGGCCCACACCACCGCCGACTGCCCGCTACCGAGGGATAGTCCCGCAATCTCAACATTTCCTTCGAGCACCGTCACCACCGATGGACTTTCCTTGCGTCCTATGGTCGTCCAACCGCCACCTGAAAGCTTCAACCGCTCCAGCGCGAAGTACCGGCAGGCCGTCAACAGCTCCCTCGTTCCTCCATCAATGGCGATCTTCACCGGCGCGATGGTCTCCGGCCTCAGCTCCGGGCGCGACACCGAGAATCCCGCCTCCAGGTGCATTGTTCTCGGATTACCCTCGCTGTCGACCCGCCCCCAGTCGTCAAGCCTGTAAGTCACGTCGGAAGGCTGCTGGACCTCGTAGACGATCACTCCTGCTCCGAGCGCGTGGATCGTGCCCGCTGGGATGAGCACCGTCCTTCCGGGCGTCGCCGCGACCGTCCGCATCAACGCCGACGACGATCCATCCAGCCTGGCGGCCTCGGCCTGGAAGCGATCGAAGTCCACCCCCTCGCCCAACCCGACATAGAGATTCGCGCCGGCCTCCGCGGCCAGCACGTACCACGCCTCGGTCTTGCCCAGCTTGTCCAGCGGGGACGCCGCGTCATCATCCGGATGGACCTGGATCGATAGATTCTCGCTGGCATCAATCAGCTTCACCAGCAGTGGAAACATCGCCCGGCCACCAGTGGCCGCCGTCGCCAGTCGACCGCCGAGCCCTTCGACATCCCCAGCCAGGATCGAGTCGAGTATCCTTCCCGCCCCGAAACCGCCCGTCACCAATGCATCACCGGCCGTGACGAGGGCTTCGCCAATGCGTTCCGCATCCGGAAGCGCGATACCGAACCGATCCAGCCGCCTGCCTCCCCAGGGCTTGGCATCCAGGCGGGGGGACACGATCGATATCCTTTGCTTCACGGTCACGGCTCCTTCTATCACATACGTCCACGCGACACTCTCCCCTAAATCGAGGAGATTACCTACAGTTCATCGTACTATTCATGTGGAACAAGGGATTGCAGGTCACGGTTACGACGCATAAACGGGGAGTGGTAAATCCATGGCGGAAAAGCAAGTCCGTTCGCGATCTGGCCGGGCGGGCAACTTCTGGGCGGTCATTCCCGCGGGCGGCTCGGGCACGCGGCTCTGGCCCCTCAGTCGCGCGGCCCGGCCAAAGTTCCTGCTGCCCTTGCTTGGCAACGACTCGTTGCTCCAGCAAACCTGGAACCGCCTGACGCTCCTCACCGATCCCTCCCGGATCGTTGTCGTCTGCGGTCCGGCGCATGTCGCCGCCATCGCTCGCCAGCTGCCGAATCTCCCCTCGGCAAACTTGATCGTTGAGCCTATCCCCAATGGCACGGCACCGGCTCTGGCCCTGGCATCCGCCCTGATCGCCGCACGGGATCCAGAGGCAATCATGGGGAGCTTCGCCGCCGACCACGACATCGCCCAGGTCGATGAGTTCCAGCGAGCCGTGCAGACGGCAATCGCCGCCGCCCGCACGGGCGAACTGGTGACGATCGGGCTTGAACCCACGCGACCGGAAACCGGCTACGGCTACATCGAGCGGACCAGCGATCCGGTCGTCGAGACCTCGAATGGCACGGCCTTCCATGCTTCCCGCTTTGTCGAGAAGCCAGACGTCGAGACCGCCCGATCGTATGTCGAGGCGGGGACATTCCTCTGGAATGCCGGAATGTTCGTCTGGCAGGTGAAGTCATTGATGCGGGAGCTCGAGCGACAACAACCCGCCATCCACGCTGGGGTGCTCCATATTGCTCGGGCCTGGGATACGCGCCGTCGCGAGCAGGTACTGACCGAAACCTGGCCCACGCTCCCCAATGAAACAATCGACACGGGCATCATGGAGCATGCCGAACGCGTCGCGGTCGTTCCCGCTGAAATGGGATGGTCGGATGTTGGAGATTGGAGCGGCCTCGGCGACCTCATCCAGCAAGACGGGCTTGGCAACTCCGTCCGAGGAGACCTGATGCAGATCGAGACCACCAACAGCGTCATCTGGTCGGAAACCGGCCGCGTGGTCGCGATGATCGGCCTCGACAACATCATCGTCGTGGATACCGACGATGCCTTGCTCGTCATCGATCGTGACAAGGCTCAGGAGGTCAAGCAGGTCGTCGATCGCCTGAAGTCCGGAAATCGGAAGGAACTCAGCTAGCCTTGCCGCGACTTATCAAGCGGCCGAGCGGAATGCGGCTTACCCCTGCGCCAGGTACGCCAGGCTGATCAGCGTGAGCTGGGTGCACCGCTGCACGCCCAGCATCGAAAGCGTATCTGGCGTGTCGCCGGTCGTGTGATGGAACGGGCTCTGACCGTAAAGTTCTCGGCCGATCATGATGGAGTCGATGCCATTTTCCCGGAGCCGATTATCGTCCGCCACGATCGCATCGTTCGTCATTGCGTTGATCGTCTGGTTCAGCCCGTAGGCTTCATTCAACCGGATGTACAGGTCCGTCATCCAGGTGGTGGTGGCATCGCCGTTTAGCACCACGTAGCTGTACTGCCGTTGCGCGCCCACGGAGTCGAGATTGAACACGCCCTCATAGGGAACGCCCTGCTCCCTGGCGTTCTGCGCGAATCGCTCGCTCCCGACGATGCCCACTTCTTCCACGTTCACGAAGATGATGCGCACGGGGTGATGCAATTCGTATTCGGAGAGCACGCGGGCAATTTCGAGCGACGCGGAGACACCGGTCGCGTTGTCGTCAGCGCCGGGAGATACGGCCAGGTCGGTCGAGATCGTATCGAAATGGGCCATCACGCCATAAATTTCTGAGTCATCGTTCCCTGGTACTTCGCCGATGACGTTCACCACCAGGTAGCCCTCCCAGGTGAGGAAGTCTTCATACCAGACATTCAGTCCGTAGGATTCGAGCCGGGTATATAGGTACTCAGCCGCCAGCATGTTCGACGCGGACGTATAGTAGCGGGTACCGATCCCGGATCCATCCGTGGACCCCATGCCAACCAGGTCCGTGATCGACGCCTCGAGATTGCTCTCGGACACATCGTCGATCAGCGAGCCGATCTCGATGGAAGCCAGTGACACCGGCTCCTCGGGCAGGACGACCTCCAACGGCGGCGCTGGCGCGACCTTCTCGACCTGATAGCCCCAATCGGTGAGCGGCCGCACGTTGGCTGGCACGCTGCCAACCTGCACCAGGCGCCACTGGTCCGCGGAATCCAGGATCGTGCCGAAACTCTTCACCCGGTCGTCGCTGGTCTCCTCGCTCGGCACCCACGCCATGTACAACGCAAGCGTGTCAGCCGATTCCGCGACCATCGTCGTCTCGGTGTTTTGCTCGAACCAGGCGATACCTTCTGGCGCGGCGATCACCCAGTCCCATCCGTCAACGCTGAACGAGGGCCGGGTATTGGCGTCGGCCATCAATTGATCGGCATCGCCGGTGTCAGCGATCCGAACCAGGCAGCGTTCCGGACAGTCGCTGGCGACCGGCCCCAACTCGATCCCGTCCAACGGATCGCCTGTTGAGGCGCCAGGAGTGCCTTCGTCGTCATCGTTCACGTTGCGCTGGTTGTCACCACCGCGTCGTGGTTCCTGTGTTGGCGTCGGCTCATCGGACTGTGTCGGGACCCTTGGCACGAATACCGATGGCGTGGAGTCGTCACTTTCCTCGGTACCATCGATTGGTGCGTTGATGACCGACTCCTCGGTCGGAGTTGGCGTGGGTTCTCCCCCACCGTCGCCTCGCCCCGCGAGATACCAGACCAGCAGGATCAGCGCGAGGAGGGCCAGCAGGATACCGCCGAGGATGGTCCAGTTGGGCCGTCCATCATCCTGGAACGCCCAGGGAAAGCGATCCTGGTAGCCACCGCCGTCTCCAGAGCCGTCGTCGTCAGGAACGCCGGTGTCAACCTGAACTGGCTCGACATCCACCGTGTCCCGCCATCGTCGCGCTGGCCGCTCCCGTGCCGTGACTCCGGTTGGGGGTTCATCCTGTAGCGATTCGCGCGGTTCCCGGGTCGATTTAGGAGGACGACTCGCCTCGGCCGGACGCCGCTCGGCGGTTCGCCGACGCGACGATCGCGATGATGCCGACCGGGCAGGCGTGCCAAACAGTTCAGCGGAGGATCGAACCGTTGACGAAACGTACGACCCGAAGTCGACGTCTCCAGCATTCCTGGGCACCCCGGAATCACGGCCGTCCGTTTCGGACAGCGGATTGCCCGCGGCATGGTCGTCCGCCGGCGGTCGGCCCTGGTTCTGCGGTGGTTTTCGAGAATCGCCAGATGGCATGCATGGCTCCGCTGTCTCAGCCGTCACAATCGCCCATCGGTGATGCGTGGTGCGAGGAGGGAGTCGTGACGCTCAAGCGCGAGTAAGGATCCGGACTCTCCAGGTGTCCCGTCCGGACCACATTCAGGAAGAGCTTCCCGAAGTTTAGCCTAACAAATGCCTAGCGAACACGCGCCCCTGTACGTACAGGGGTAGCTTCTTCGTTTCATCCCGTTACGTTCCGAAAGGCGCGAGGTCTAGATCGAGCAGTTCCTCGACAATCGCCCGCAACTGGTTCGTCACCTGACCAAGGATCGCTGATCCCGCTTCGGCGGACGCCGTGCTCGAATCGCCGGTGGCCCCGGATTCGCCCACCGCGCCTTGCGCCACCGGCAGGACGCCTCCCGCCGCCCGCACGATCGTTCGTGCCCTGTCGAGTCGTTCGTCGATGGCGCGGCGTCCCAGCGCTTCCTGGATTACCAGGTCAGGTCGTATCGCCTGGATCACCGACGTTTCGTCACCGCCAGCGTGACCGATCGCCTCGTCACCCAGCACCTCCCGGGCGGCGTTCGCGATGAGGGTGTAGGCAAACACTGGCACAACCATCGGCACGCCCAGTTCCCGGTGGCTCCGCTCGGCGGCAATTTGCAGGGCCGCCGTGTTTCCGCCATGGATATTCACGAGCACGAACCGTTTCACGCCATGGCTGTGCAGCGACTCCACCATATCCAATACGAGGGCGATCAGTGTGTCCTCTCGAAGGGAGATCGTTCCAGGGAAACTCATGTGGTGCCACGATACTCCCCAGGGAATCGTTGGCGCGACCGCCACTCTCGGCGCCAGCAGCGTCGACGTCAGGGCAGAAAGAACCTGCGCGGACATCGCGTCGGTGGATACCGGTAGCGCTGGTCCGTGTTGCTCGTGCGCTCCGACGGGTATCAGCACGGCCTCGATTTCCCGAAGTGCCGACGCGAACCCCGGAGAGGTGAGGTCGGCAAGCAACAATGGCCCGCGCAATCCAGCCTCTTCCGCGGCTTGCGCGGCATCACCATCAGTACTTGCCGTCGCGTCTGGATGACCGTTGCTCTGCATATGATCCTGAGTCATGAGGTCGAGTCGCCTTTCGTGGATACCGTCGCATGAGAGGCAATGGTCCCGCACTTCGTGCGTTCGCTCAAATGGAATGTCTTCGATCGTCCCTCATGGTCGCCGCTTCATGGCCAGTGGATGTGACGATGCGCAATCGGTTCCTGGACGCCTAACACCGATCCACTATCATGCATACCCATCACAAGCTGGTCCTCACACGAACAGGCCCTGGTCAATGCAACGTTCCACCATCACCCCAGTCTCGCTGCTCCTGCTCCTCCTGTTCGCACTGGTCGTGCCATCCTCCGTCCAGCCGGCGACTCCGGCGTCACCAGCCGATGAATCGGACGAGGTTGGTCGGCTCGAACAGGGCGTCTACCGGGTCTACGCCACCCGCGAGGGACTCGTCGGGGGATGGACCACCTCCGATCACGAAATCGTCGAGAACGACTTCTTCGTGGCGCTTCCCGCCTGCACCCCATCAAACTGCCCGGATGGCGCGCCTCGCGGAACCATGACCGCCTGTGGCGACTCGTGTTACGTGAAGGTGATCAATCCCGCCAACGACAAGTGCCGCGTCGAGCCGATCAAGGACACTGGCCCCTGGTTCACGGTCGATGACTGGTGGAATCCAGAGAAGACGCGCTACCTGAACACCCTGCCGTCGACCTCGCCCGCGCTGCCTCAGGGGATGCCCGCCGCCGAAGCCGCCCGCGAAGGATGGGATGTTGGCTATGGAGTCAGCCCAGCCGGCATTGGGTTTGACAACACGCATGAAATCTACGGCCGGCCGCGACGTGAAGTTGGCAATCGCGCCGCGATTGACCTGGCCGACGGCACCTGGTGGAACCTCGAACTTGTCGCGGCAGACACGATCGGAACGCATGTGGTGGTGCACATGCTCTGGCAAACCGGAGACGATCCGTATGCCGCCGCGATGGCCTGCGGTCACAAGCTCAATACCCCCGGCGAGGTCCCACCGCGTGCCAGCCCAGTCGCTTCTCCCATCCCGGCCACGCCCTCAACCTGACCCGAGACAACTCCAACAACGAGCCTCTCGCGAACTGTCGAGGCGACGTATTCGGAGGGCCCAGAAAACCCACCTTCGCCCAGCCTTGTCAACGAATCTCGCGGCGAGTACCATCACCGGTATCTAACGGGTCCCTGCACAAATCAGCTCCACAATCGCCAATCGGCGGCTTGCCGCGCGCGGCGATTGCGTTACGCGATGGGGTTCGCCATGGCGCGTTATCGGCGGCGTCCTGCTGGACGGCTTTCTGGGCTCTCGATACTCGGTCTTGTCCTCATCCTGACCGCGATGGTTCCTCCCATTCCGATCCTGGCCGCCGATCCCCTCCCCACCAGCATGGTTGGCCAGGGAACGTATTACGTCTATGCGACCCGCGAGGGGCTCGTCGGCGGCACCACTTCGTCCGGACATCGCATCGTCGAGAACGATTTTTTCGTCTCGCTCCCGGCCTGCACGCCGCAAAATTGCCCCCGAGGCGCGACCTGGGGCAACATGACCCAATGTGGGAGCCGCTGCTACGTCCGCGTTCTCAATCCGGTCACGAACCAGTGCCGGGTCGAACCCATCAAGGATATCGGCCCATGGTTCACCGTCGATGACTGGTGGAACCCGACCGAAACCCGCTATCTGAATACGCTCCCAACGAACCCGAACATCCTGCCGCAAGGCTATACCGCCTCCGACGCGGCGCGAGATGGGCTCGACGTGGGGTACGGTCGGGCCGGTTCCGGGATTGGTCGCGACAATACGCACCAGCTCGCCAATCGGGGACCCCGGGCCGTCGGAAACCGCGCCGCGATCGACCTGGCCGACGGCACATGGCGCAACCTGCGCCTGACGTCTCCCGATACCATTGGTTCTCGAGTGTTCGTCACGCTCCTGTGGCAAAGCGGCGGCGATCCCGCCAGCGAGGCGGCCGCCTGCGGACACCCGCTTAATCAGCGGGGCGGCACCGGCTCCACGCTACCGGCTCAGCCCCAGAATCCATACCCCTATCCGCCTCCAGTCGCGACCGTCCCCGTCACCCCGGTGACAGACAGCTTCGCGATCGTCATCGCCACCGGCGGCGCCGGACTCCGCTGCCGCACCGCGCCCTCCACCGCCGGAGGGCACATCACGACCATGCCGGAAGGCACCCGCATACCGGTGAGGGGTGTCGCGCTCGGCGGTTGGCAACCCGTCACCTGCAATGGTCAGGACGGTTGGGCTTCCACATCCTATTTACGCGTGACCTACGCCACCGCCACGCCGACGCCTCCCTCCACCGAGACTCCACCAGCTTCACCAACGGCCGATATCGGCACCCCTACCATGGAAGCTGGCACGCCTACGATGGCTTCAGGCACCCCGACCAGTGACACTGGAACGCCAACCGAGCAGCCGGCGACGCCGACGGAAACACCGGGAACGCCGACGCCCCCTACCGATGCAACCCCATCCGGCACCCCAACGAATGTACCGGCGAGCCCCACGCCAACAGTCCCTCCGCCTCCTGGTCGGGCCGTGGTCGCGGGCACGGGTGGAGCGGGCCTTCGCTGCCGTAACGCTCCCTCGACTGCCGGCGCGCGAATCACCGGGCTCGCCGAAGGGTCCACAATCGCCATTCGCGGTGCCGCGATCGGTGGTTGGATGCCAGTGACCTGCGCCGGCCAGGATGGATGGGTTTCCGCGAGCTACCTGCGCCTGATCGCGGCTCCGGCGCCCGCCACGCCGACGTCCACGCCTTCACCGGCCACAGGTACACCCACGACCACGCCTTCGTCTACCCCAGTCGTCACGCCTTCGGTGACGCCAACCAACCCATCCGGCCCGCAGCTGGGGGAAGCGATCGTAACCGGGACCGGCGGTCTCGGCCTGCGCTGCCGGAATGCGCCCTCGACGGCTGGCGGCCACATCACGACCATGGCGGAGGGCGCTCGCATCCAGGTCTCGGGACCGGCCACTGGAACGTGGCTTCCGGTGAAGTGCGGTGGGCGCGACGGCTGGGCCTCCACCACCTACCTGCGCGTCACTCGATCGACGGACCAAACGCCCACCCCTAACCCAACCTCGACGCCCGCGACGACAGCTAACGGCACCGTCGCCAACTCGGGGGGCGCCAACGTGCGATGTCGTGCATTGCCGTCACTTCAGGGGACCATCCTCGCCAGCCTGGCTCCCGGCACGACCGTCGAGATACTGGGTCCAGCCAACGGTGATTGGCTGCCTGTCCGCTGCGCTGGCCGCGATGGTTACATGTGGGCGGAATACGTTTCGGTCAGCGCGGTCCAGGTCTCTCGACAGATGACCCAACTCCAGTCGGAGCTTTTACAGGCCGACGACGAGACCGACGCGAACCTCGTGGAACCCGCTCCATCCCCTTCCGTTACCGAGGTTCAGGTCGCGACCGCTCCAGAACCGACCGAAGCTCCGGCCACAAACGCGCCCGAGCCCACGTCCCTGCCCGTGACCGGCAGCGGATACATCGCTAGCGACGATGGTGGCGCGATCAACTGCCGGGCGGAGCCTTCCACTGGCGCCGCGGTCATCACCGTGCTCCAGCACGGGGAGTGGATCGAAACTCGCGGCGTCCAAGCCGATGGGTGGCAAGGAGTCCGGTGCGCCGGGCTTGACGGATTCGTGGCCGCGCAATTCCTGAGCGACTCGCCTCCTCCGGCTCCAACCGAACCAGCGCTCGAACCCGAGCCAGAATCGTCCCAAAGCAGCTCACCTTCGGAACCGCCGCCAGTTTCCGCGCCGGCCGGTTCGCATCCTCAGTTCGGTGGAAGCGTCCTGTATCCGGATTCCGCGTGGGATTCCAATGGCAACGCCTCCGTCTGGAACGTGCTTGACGGCGACGCTGGCTCTGCCTGGTCCTCGGTCCCTGGCGCCGGACAGGCAAGCATCACGGTCGACCTCGGTCAGTCATATCAGTTGACAGGCATCCGCTGGATGTTCAGCCAGTCCGGTGGCGCCAGCGACGTAGCACTGCTGGTGTCACAGGACGGCGAATCCTGGTCGCACGTCGCGTCTTCCTCGAACCGAGCACCTGGATCCTGGGAGGGAGCCTGGACCGAATCCACCGCGCGTTATGTCCGGATCGCGTTTACCAGCTCGGCGGGCGAGTCTGTGCTCGGGTACCTCGCCGAACTCCAGGTCTGGGGAGTCGCCGCGGGTTCCGCCATCGAGTCGCCGGTGGAACCGGGCATTGCGAACCTAAATCGCCCGGTCGTTGGCGGTCGTCGCGCCCGGTTCGGCGGTAAACTTGTTGTAGCGTAAGTCCCGCGTCCAATGCGGTATCCCGGCATGGCGCGGACCGCCAGCGGGAGCAGGGCAGACCGGATTTCGCCGGGTTCCCGACCTCCCAAACATGGAAGCAGGTTTACCTCATGTACGATCGGATCATTGTCCCTCTCGACGGATCGGACCTCGCCAACGAAGCGCTCACCCACGCCAAGGAGCTTTCCAGGCGCCTGGATGCCGAGCTCCACCTCGTTCGCGCCATCGATCCCACCATGCTCAACCGCGTCGGCACGGTCGGCATGGGCTTCGACTACACGGTGGTGGACGAACTCCTCTCCGAGGAAGAGCAGGACGCCACGAAATTCATCGACGATCAGGTCGCCGCGCTCAGCGCGGAAGGTCTCAAGGTGAGCGGCGTCGTCCTTCGCGGATATGCCGCGGCCGCCATCATCTCGGTGACCCAGGCAGGCGATCTCATCGTCATGGCCTCGCACGGACGCACCGGCGTCCGCCGGTGGTTCCTCGGAAGCGTCGCCGAGGAAGTCCTCCGCCAATCCACCGTGCCCGTGCTCCTCATCCGCCAGCACGAGCCGGACGACAAGTAATCACGGTGCCATCCGGGAGCGCCAAACATGGGCGCTCCCGGATGATCTTCATCTCGTCTTGAACCGCGTCCTTCGCCGCCACGCGTGGTGGCGTTTCCGGGATCCCGCCAGCGAACGCCTGGTGCACAAGCCTCGATCACGCCCCTCCGCGCATTGACAGAACCCCGCCACGATGCGATCTTCAGACTCCGGACTCCAAACGCCACGTGGCGCCATGGCCGGTTTCACGTCGAGCAATCGTGCCCGGATTCGGCTTGCCTATCGCGGTTGGCGGCCAGGCAGGCATCGATGCAGCATCGCAAGGCAGGAATGGCGAAGCTCTCTCCCTCTCAACCGGTGGAACCTGATCGGTCCGCCCACTCCGAATCCACCGGCGCGCCGGATGACCGTCCACCGGGACGCTTTGCCGCCCTCGCCTACCGCAACTACCGCCTCTTTTTCTTCGGACAACTCATTTCGGTAACCGGTACGTGGATGCAGTCCCTCGCACAGTCGTATCTCGTGTACGACGTGCTCGATGCCTCGCCATTCCAGCTTGGGCTCGTCAATGTCTTCCAGTTCGCCCCGGTTCTGTTCCTGGGAATCCCCGCCGGCGTGATCGCCGACCGTTTCCCCAAACGGCCGTTGCTCGTATTCACCCAGTCGACCTTTGCCATCCTCGCCGCCGTGCTAGCCCTGCTCGTCAGCTTCGGCCACGTCCAACTCTGGCAGGTTTACCTGATCGCCGGACTCTTCGGAATCACCAACGCCCTGGACATGCCGACCCGACAGTCCTTCGTGCCGGAACTCATTGGCAAGCACGCGCTGATGAACGCCATCGCGCTCAACTCCACCATGTTCAACACAGGCCGGGTGATTGGCCCCGCCATCGCGGGCATGGTGCTGGCGGCGTTCGGGCCGGTCGTCTGTTTCGCGATCAACGCCATCTCCTACGGCGGGGTCATCACGGGCCTGTTGCTGATGAAGCTGGCGCCGATTGCCCGGACTCAGGCCGGGTCGGCCGCAACCCGGCTTCGCGAGGGCATCGACTATGTCCGCTCGACCCCGGCGATCTACAGGACCATCATCCTGGTTGGCGCGCTCGGCACCTTCGGCATGAACTTCAACGTGTGGGTGCCGATGCTCGCCTCGGACAGCTTCGAATCCGGTCCCGGCGCCTATGGCCTGCTCTTCACGGCAATGGGGCTCGGCTCGCTCTGCGGCGCGCTCACCCTGGCGATGTTTGGCCGTTCGCCGAATCGCAAACGAATGCTCGGCGCGGTCATCGCGCTCGGGGCCGTGGAGGTTGGTATCGCCGTCACCGCGACCATTCCGACGGCGGTCTTCGCCGGGGCGATCGGGCTGGCGATCGCGGGCTTCCTTTCCAGCACCGCGATGGCCACCGCCAATACCTCCGTTCAAACCGTCGCCACATCCGAACTTCGTGGCCGGGTCATGGCCGTGTACATGACGGTGTTCGCGGGATCGACCCCGCTCGGGGCGTTGCTCTCTGGAGGAATCGCCGACCGGTTCGGCATCCCAATCGCGATCGGATTCGGCGGTTTCGCCACGCTCATCGCCGCCGTCGCCATCGCCTGGGTCCAGCGCGAGCGCCTCGCGCCACCGCTGCAACACAAGGTAACGGGTTCCACCTGATCAGCCCGCCGCTCAGGCCCTATCATTGCCGTACGGTCCTCCACCGGGACGACCATTCCGTTTGATGAAGATCGCTGGATGCCGCCCGCATGTCATTTGGACCGTTTGCCATCATCAGCCTCATCTACGTTGTTATCGGCATCCGTGTCGTCTACCAGCTGGTGGGGTCCTGGTCGTCGGTCTGGGATCGCCGCTTCACCCAGCAGGACCGCGGCATCGTGGACCAGGCCGCCTTCTTCGTCCTCGTTCCGGTTTCGGTCGCCCTGCACGAACTCGGCCACGCCAGCGCCATTTGGGCCATGGGCGGTGAGGTCGTCGACTGGGGCTTCTACGGGTTCGCGGGCTTCGTCTCCTACTATCCGTTCCAGTTCACCGATGTGCAGCAGACGCTCATCGCCGCGGCCGGCTCGCTCGTCAACCTCATCCTGTGCCTGCTCGCCTTTGGCCTGGTCCTGCTCCGGCGCCCGCCGATGCGCGCCGCCTACAACGAACTCCTGATTCAGTTCGCATTTCTCTCCGGAGCAAATGCCTTCATAGTCTATCCATTGCTCGACCTCGCCTCGGGCATGAACGGCGACTGGCGCCAGATGTACGACAGCGGCGTGCCCTGGCTCACCGCGATCATCGTCATCATTCAGTTCGGCACGCTGGCCCTGGGGTACTGGCTCGCCACGAACCCGGAGATGAAGGCTCGTTTCGCCAGCCTCACGGATGTTCCGGGAGGCTTCGAACGAGGTCTCTTCGGCGGCATCAAGCCCGGTCACATCGACATCGCCACGCTCTCCCCCACCGAGCGCACCCTCCAGGAAGCCTCGGAGCGGGTCAGCAGTGGCTGGTCGCAGCCGGTCAAGACCCAGGTGCAGCGCTTCGACGCGGGAACCGCCGTCGTGCTGGAATGGGGCCAGCAGCCGGCCCGAAACGCCGTCGCCACCCGCGTCTTCAACAATGGCCGGACCGACATTGTCCGCCTCCACGCCGCCCGCGCCAGTGAGCAGCCACGTCCCCCGCAACTCCTGCATCAGTGGCAGGCGCTCCCCAACACCGACCAACTCACACTCGCACTCCGCGTCTCGATGGAAGCGATCGACCAGGCAGGCTAACCTGTCGCGCCGTCTCTCGGAATCTGTAAGAGAGCGGACGCCTTTCGGCCTCATCGCATCGCAGCTTCCCTGTCACCAGCAACATGTGCAGCAGGGGTCAACTGTCCGCCTACTCGGAAATCAAGTTTGAGCCACGCTGAGCGCACCCTCGCCTGGCCAACGGCTTCTTCCTGGCCCGAGATGCCTCATCTGTCGCCACCGGAACCTGGTCAGGCGCGGTGCTGGTACAATGCCATCACTGAGACGGGCACAACATGAATCACGGTCGTTGGCGAAGGCGTGTACCCCATTCACGCTCGGCCCGCGACTAGTAATGAGTTGTTGCGTCCCGCCGAGGAATGGGGCCGAGTCATGCAGGCCGCCGGTTCACCCGAACCAGGCATATCGAATTGGAGAAGGAATCGATGAAGAACCTCGCCAACCTGCACCTTACCCGTCGAAACGCCGTCGCCGGAGCAGCCGCGCTCTCCGTCGCGGGCGCACTCCCTCGTCTCTCGTCCGCGGCCGCCCAGGATGCCGCCTGGCCGTCCGCCACGCTGCAGATCATGGCGCCCGCGGGCGCGGGAGGCGGCTGGGACACGACCGCCCGTGAGATCCAGCGCGTACTCGGTGAGTCTGGCATCGTCAGTGGCGACATCGAGGCATTCAACGTCGAAGGAGCCGGCGGCACCATTGGCCTGGCGGAGCTTGTCAACGAGCACGCGGGCGACGAGAACATGCTCATGGTCATGGGCCTCGTCATGATCGGCGCGATCGGCCTCAACGCCTCGCCCGTTGGCCTTGACGCGGTCACGCCCATCGCCCAGCTCACTGGCGAGTTCGAAGTCATCGTCGTTCCCGCCGACTCGCCTTACGAAAACCTGGAAGCACTGCTCGCGGACTTCACCGCCGACCCCACCTCCATCAGCTGGGGTGGCGGATCCGCCGGCGGCACCGACCACATCCTCATCGCCCTGATCGCCCAGCAGGTCGGCGTCGAAGCCACGATGGTCAATTACGTCCCGTTCTCCGGCGGCGGCGAGGCTCTCGCCTCGGTCATGGGTGGACAGACCACCGCTGGCGTCTCCGGAATAGGTGAGTGGGCGGCCCAGATCGAGTCGGGCGAACTCCGCGCCCTCGCCATCTCCGGCCGGACCGCCTCCGAAGGCGCCGCCACCCCGGTCGCCGAGGGTGATACCATCGCCTCGATCCCCACCCTTCAGGAGCAGGGAGTCGATATCGAACTCGCCAACTGGCGTGGTATCGTCGCCCCGCCCGATCTCTCCGAGGAATCGGTCGCCAATATCGTCGCGGCGTTCGACGCGATGCACGAATCCGAGGAATGGCAGGCAACCCTACAACAGTACGGCTGGTCCGACCTCTACCTCGCGGGCGACGAGTTCAGCACCCGCCTCTCCGAGGAAATCGAAACGATCAACGCCCTGCTCACCGAACTCGGGCTGATCTAGCCAGGCATCCGGGACCGAGCGGCTCACAACGTACCGCTCGGTCCCAGGCCTTCGACTCGATACCATGGCAGCTGAATCGCTGGAGCAGAACCCAGTCCCAGCCGACCCCGTTCCACCTCAGGAACGCAAAGCCTGGGACAAATACGCCGAAGCACTCGTGGCCCTGGGGGTATCCGCCATGGGGATCGTGATCCTGGTTAACACCCAGGAGATCGCGATTCCGAAGGCATATTCCGTGGTCGGACCGCGTGCCGTCCCATCCGTCGTCGGATGGGCGCTTGTGGTGCTCGGCGTCTGGTACCTGATCGATGTCCTGCGAGGAAACGTCGCCGCCCCGTCCGGCGATTCGGAGGACGCCGATCCCACGCTTCCCGCCGATTGGGGCGTCCTCATTGGACTGGCGATCACGCTCGGGGTCTACGCCGTCATCATGAAACCGGGTGGGTTCATCATCGCCAGCGCGTTCCTCTTCTTCAGCTCGGCCACGGTAATGGGCAGCCGCAAGTTCCTTCGGGATGCACTCATCGGCATCGTGATGGCAACCGTCGTATTCCTCGTCTTCCGCGAATGGCTCGGCATCCGCCTGCCGTACGGCATCCTGGAGGGGCTGTTCGAATGACGTCCCACCAGGAACCGGGGAGTCCCGTCTAATGGACTCCCTCTCCAATCTCGCCGACGGATTCGGTGTCGCGCTAACGCCAGAAAACCTGCTCTACGCCTTGATCGGCGTCTTTCTCGGTACACTCGTCGGTGTCCTACCCGGAATCGGACCGGCACTTACCGTGGCGCTCCTGCTGCCGATCACCTACTCGCTCGATCCGATTCAGGCGTTCATTATGTTCGCCGGCATCTACTACGGCGGCATGTACGGCGGCTCGACCACCTCGATCCTGCTCAACACTCCCGGCGAATCCGCCTCGATCATCACCGCGCTCGAAGGCAACAGGATGGCCAAGCGAGGTCGAGGGGCGGCCGCGCTCGCCACGGCCGCCATCGGCTCGTTCGTGGCCGGTACCATCGCCACGCTCGGATTGACATTTCTGGCACCGGTGATGGCCGATGTCGCGCTCAACTTCGGCCCCGCCGAATATGTCGCCCTCATCGTCCTCGCCTTTACCGCGATAACCGCGCTGCTCGGATCGTCACTAGTTCGCGGCTTGGTTAGCTTATTCTTCGGACTCGCGCTTGGGCTCATCGGGATCGACGCGCTCACCGGCCAGCCGCGCTTCACCTTCGGCAACCAGCACCTGCTGAGTGGCGTGGATGTCGTCACCGTCGCCGTGGGGCTGTTCGCGGTCGGCGAGACGCTGTGGGTCGCTTCCCGCATGCGTCACGACGAATCCGACATCGAGCCGATCAAGGGCTCGCTTTGGATGACCAGGGACGACTGGCGGCGTTCCTGGAAGCCGTGGCTGCGTGGTACCGCTCTCGGCTTCCCCATCGGCAGCCTGCCCGCGGGCGGAGCCGAGATTCCCACCTTCCTCTCCTACTCGATGGAGAAGAAGCTCTCCGACCATCCCGAGGAGTTCGGCCATGGCGCCATCGAAGGCGTCGCCGGCCCCGAGGCCGCCAACAACGCGTCCGCCGCTGGTGTGCTGGTCCCGCTGCTCACCCTCGGGCTGCCAACCTCAGCGACCGCGGCAGTGATCCTGGCCGCATTCCAGCGGTACAACATCCAGCCAGGGCCACAGCTCTTTGACCGCAACCCCGATCTCGTCTGGGGCCTCATCGCCAGCCTGTATATCGGAAACCTGATGCTGCTGGTCCTGAACCTGCCGCTCGTTGGCCTGTGGGTACGCCTCCTGGCCATTCCTCGGCCGCTGCTCTACGGTGGCATCCTGGTCTTCGCGGGCCTCGGGACCTGGGCCCAAAGCCAGTCCATCACCGGTCTCGTCGTGCTGTACGCCATCGGCATCGTTGGCTACATCATGCGCCGCTTCGACATCCCCGTGGGTCCCGCCGTGGTGGGCTGCATCCTTGGTCCCGCGCTGGAGGCCCAGTACCGGCGCGCGATGATGATCAGCCAGGGCGACGAAATGGTCCTGCTCACGAGGCCAATCTCCGGCACGATCTTCGCGATCGCCGCCATCCTCTTTCTCGGCCCGCGTATCTGGAGCTTGCTGTCCCGTCACCTTCGCCGGCATCCCGGCTCCCTGAGACCTTGACCGCGACAAACAAAACGCCCACCCCCGTACAATGCAGGGAATGGGCGCCGCCACGAGCGCTGAAAATCGAGAGCCGGAATCACCATGGGGGACAACCGGGTGAGAATGCTTCGCCGCTACTACATCATCTTCAGTGTCATGCTCAACATGCTCGGCTTCGCGCTAATCTTCATCATCATCGGCAACGGGGAGCAGGTCGAGAACCTGCTCTACATCGCCGACAGCGACGCCACCGTGGCCTCGACCATCGCCGTCCTCGGAATCGTCGCCAATCTTGGGCTGGCGTACGCCCTGTGGAAGGTCGGTCTCGAACGACGACGACGTGACGCCGCGCTTGCTCGCAACCAGCGGCCGCCGTTTACCGGTGCCTGACGTCGCTCGAACCGGTCTCAGTCGTCCGTTGCGCCCTTCACCCACCGGCCGTCGTCGTTCTTGTGGTAGCTCTTCTTCACCGCGCCCCATGCCACGCGATGGGCGCGTTCCTCGTCGTGGTCGTACTCGTCCCAGGCGCTGTTGAACGCTTCCTTGTAGATGTCCTGGGCGTGGTCCGGCAGGTTGTCCTTCACGCTATCCGGAAGCTCGGTTCGCTTGCTGTATGGCATGTGACAGGCCCCTTTTCACCTCGGAACCACTCGATCCTGGAGCGTCGCGGGTACCCGTGTACCTAGCCAGCCCCTTCGGTTCCATCGGACTGCACAGTATACGGCCCCACCGCGACCGCATCGTTGCCCTGGGCGGCGATCACCTCCAGGTAGCGTTCCCAACTCACCCTGTACTGCCAGGGCCGGATTTCGTTGGTCGTGGTCGGGCCGAGAGGGTCCCGGATGATGACGTCACGTTCGTCGAATCCCATCACGATCAATGCGTGGTCGTTCGTCAACACCACCGGGTACTCGTCGCCATCAGGGCAAATCCAGGTCGCCTGGCGCCAGCTCAGGAAGTCGACGGTGGACTTGAAGAACACTGGCTCCCCACGAAGCAGCGCCTGCTCGGTCGATGCCCGATCCGGCGTCTCGGTCACGGTCAGGCCAACGGCATCGAACGCCTTGCGCACGGCGCTGGTCCGGGCACGCGCCAGGATGTTGTCCACGTAGTCGCCCGAGAACATTTCCGCGATGTCGCCGCCGTACACCGTGATCGCGGAGGGCGTTTCCTCCCAGTACGGCTCGATGCTCAGGTCGTGACCCACATGCGCCATCTGCTCCTCCAGGCTCATGTCGTGACCGTACGCCTTCAGGATGATCCATGCCGAGTCGAACTCGCAGGTGTAGTGGAAATCCTGGCCTTCCTTGATTGGAAGCTGAATGTACGCATCCCAGGTCGTGCCGTCGTGGACAACGGGCTCGATGTCGGACGCCGCCTGTCCTGGCGCCTGTCCAACGTCCACCGTCGCCTCCATGGCCGTGATGTACTGGAACGGATCGCGGTCCTGGGCCTGCGCCATGTGCGGGCTGATCGCGCCAGCCGACAGCGCCACGCCGACGGAAGCGGCGGCGGCGACAAACCGTCGACGGCTGAATGGAACCCCCGAGCCTGGAGAGCGTCCGTGAATGAATCCGCGTGAATACGTGGAGTCGTGGTGCGATGATTTGGTCATATGGACTCCTGTTGTGTTGAGGCGATCGATTCGCGAGGCGAACCAGTCACCCTTTTCCCCTTAAGCATGATACGGTCATATCCACAGGGTGGATGGGTCCAGGGCTGACCCTTTGGGGAGGAACAAGTTTCGGATGATCGCGCAAATAGACCACGTCATCGTGCTGGCGAAGGACCTGGATGTCGCCGCCAGTAACGCCCGCTCGGCTGGATTTACCGTCCATCCGGGCGGAATGCACGACGATGGCGCCACACATAATGCCCTGATTCCGTTTGCCGACGGATCCTACATCGAAATCATCTCGTTCGTGGACGCCACGCCACCGCCGAACCACTACTTCGGGAAACGCTATGAGACCGGCTCCGGCCTCGCCGATCTCGGCCTCCTGAGCACCGATATCGATGGCGATGTCCAGGCCATCACCGACTCCGGGCTGCCCTTTCCGATACCCACTCACTTCGGCCGCCACGGCTCCAACGGACAGGTCATCACCTGGCGCATGAGTCTTCCCGGGCATCTCCACCCATCTGGTGGGTATCCGTTCCTGATCCAGGACCTTACCGCCAGGGCGCTTCGCGTGCCTGCTGGCACATCTGCCACATCCCATCCCAACGGCGCCACCGGAATTGCCGGCGCGACCTTCCTGGTCGAGAACATCGCCAGGGCGGATGCCCATTTCCGCGCGATACTCGGGTCGGCGGGAACGACTCGCACCGAGCACTTTGGAGGGCGCGGGCTCTCCGTGATTCCCCTGGCTGGCGACGGCGGCCAATGGATAGGCCTGATGCGCCCGGTCGCCGACTCGGCGCCCCAGCGGCATATTGAACGGTTCGGTCAGGGGCCGTACGCCATCAACCTGAGAACGACCGGCGGCGGGGAGATGTATCCCGGTGGTGGCCGGCTCATATCCCCGGAACTGCTCGAAGGCTCCAGATTTTACTTGCAGGAGGAACCGGAGGAATAGAAACGAGAAACGACGCTCGCGAACCCAGGTTCGCGAGCGTCGTTTCGGGAGAGGTGTCGCCGGATCGCTAGCCCTTCACCGAGCCAGCCGTGAGACCGGCCACCATGTACTTCTGCGCCACCATGTAGATCACTGCCACCGGAATCGCCGTCATGATGCTTGCCGCGAACATCTGCCCGAAGGGGAAGATGTCGCCAATCACCATGTTGCCGAGACC
This sequence comes from Chloroflexota bacterium, assembly GCA_023389575.1. Classification (GTDB taxonomy): domain Bacteria; phylum Chloroflexota; class Chloroflexia; order Thermomicrobiales; family UBA6265; genus JACCYX01. The sequence continues at coordinate 75,572 of JAEWEG010000006.1, forward strand.
AACTGGCAGGGTCCGCTCGGAGTCCGGTGACACGAGCACGAAGGCCAGCAGGAACTCGTTCCAGGAACTCGTGATCGCGAACAGCGCCACCGCCAGCAAGGCCGGCAGGGTCAGCGGCAGCACGATTTTCACGAAGAGCTGGAAGTGGTTCGCACCGTCTACCTGGGCGGCGTCCTCCAGGTCCTTCGGAATCGACCGGTAGTACCCCATCAGCAACCAGCAGGCAAACGGCAGGCCGAACGTCGGATACGCGATCATCAGCGCGTAGATCGTGTTGATCAGCTTCAGGTTCGTGAAGATCTGGTAGAGCGGAATAAAGAGCAACACCGTCGGCATCAGGTAGGCGAACAGGATGGCCGTCTGCACGAAGCCCGCTCCTCGCCAGTTGAGCCGGACCATCGCATACGCCCCGAACGCCGCCACGAACACCGAGATCACGGTGCTCACCACGGCGACCTGCACCGTGTTCCAGAACCATGTCGGAAATTGCGACTGCGTGAGCATGTAGTCGTAGTGTTCGAATGTCCACGGATTTGGCCAGAACGGCGACGACATCGTCCGTATCTGCTCCGACCCCTTGAATGAGGTCACGATGACCCAGTAGAACGGGAACAGCAGGAACAACAGCAGGATCCCAAGCGTGCCATAGGCGGCGATATCGCCCAGCTTGCTGGTAAGTCTGCGATACTTTGGCTCCCGCGTATCGTCGCCCTTCACGTACCAGTTGTGGAACCCTTCCGATATCTTCGCGGCGGTCCACCCAAACGGATATGTGACGATACCCAGAACCCACACGATCAGTTCGCCAATCTTGCCAATCGGCCAGATCGCCACCGACATGATGTTCGCCATCACGCCTGGCTTTTCGTTCGGCTGGTCATTGTCCACCCGCATGAACCGGCCAAGGATCACGATGATCACCAGCAGGGCCGGCACGATCGCCATCGCGACCGCCACGCCCATGCTGTACCGCATCTGTCCAAGCGCGTACTCGTACGACAGGATCGAGAAGATTCTCGTCGCCCCGCCGGGTCCGCCACCGGTCATCAGGTACACGAGGCCGAACGCGTTGAGCGTCCAGATCAGCGAGAGCAGGCAGGCTACCACGATCACGTACCGCAACCCCGGCAGCGTGATGTCGCGGAACTTCTGCATGCCGGTCGCCCCGTCCACCGACGCGGCGTCATACAGTTCCTTGTCGATTGCCTTCAGCCCAGCCAGGAACAGGATCGTGAAGAACGGGATGCCCTTCCACACGTTCACCGCGATGACCGAGGGCAGCGCCAGGTTGTAGTCGCCCAGCCAGACGATTCCCGTATCGATGATGCCCAGTTGCTTCAGCAACACGTTGAGGCCGCCAAAAATCGGATCGTACAGACCGCGCCAGGTCAGCGCCGCCACGACCTCCGGAATGATCCACGGCAGCAACACCAGCCCGGTGAACACGCTGCTGAACTTCAGGTTCGCGCGGTTCAGGATGCACGCCGCCAGGAGCCCCAGCCAGAACTTGAAGAACACCGAGTAGACCGCGAACTTGACGGTGTTTGCCACCGAATCGCGGAACCGCTCGTCGGTCCACAACCGCTCGTAGTTGTCCAGCCCCACGAATCCGCGGTTGGTCACGCCCGTGACGTTGTAAAAGCTCATCCTCAATGCATCGAACAGCGGATAGCCGATCAGCCCGAAGAGCAGGATCACGGTCGGGGCGACGAACAGGAACCCTACTGGCCAATCGCGCCCGAGAATGCGCTTCGACACGCGCCAGAAGCTGCTGGACGCCGGTTCGTCGACGCGTGGAGCAACGGTCTTCTGCTCGGCGGAATGTACGGCCATGAAATAACCTCGATCTGGCCCGGGACGTCGATGACATCCCGGGCCATGTATGAAATCGTTGGGAATTCGAGAGAACGATTACTCGCCCGGCAGTCCGTAGTCCTTCCAGATCTCGACCCATCGGTTGTGATAGTCCTCGACGACTTCCGCCGCCGGGCGGCCCTGGAGAACCTCGGCCACCATGTCCACCTGGTCGAAACCGCCGCCAACCGCGTCAACCGCCACCGACGGTGGGCCAGGCCAGCGCAGGCCGGTGAAGGTCTCGTTGTCGTAGGTCGCCGACTTCGAGCGGGAGGCGTTGGGGTTCTCCGTGATGATCGGGTCCTCCCATCCATTGAGGTACGCCGGAACCGCGTACGCCAGGGAGATGGTCCAGATCCGCCGCTGCACCGCTTCCGAACAGAGGTGGCGAACCAGATCCTCGGTCGCCTCCCGGTTCTTGGTACCTTCGATCACGTGAAGCATCACGCCACCGAGCATGTCCGTCGGCTGGCCATCGGAGAGGCGCAGCGCGTTGGGGAGGTAATCGATCTGATCCGCGAACGGCACCTGATCGAAGACCGCCTTGGCGTACATCGTGCCGGCGTTCTGGGTCAGCGCCAGGATTCCGGCGAGGAATGCTTCGTTGTTGCCGGTGTCGGTCCACGCCATGACGCCCGTCGGCAACATCGGGGCGAACTCTTCGCTCCCGTAGGTTTCGGCCAGCCATTCCAGCGCCGCCACCGATTCCGGCGAGTTGAACGTCACGACGTCGCCGCTCTCGTCCTGGAGCGTGCTGCCGAAGTGGAACAGCGTGTTCTGCACCAGCGACCGCGCGTCCGTCGAACGGTTGACGGTAACGCCCCAGCCGAACATGTTGTTCTCGGGGTCGGACACCTCGAGCGCCGCCTGGCGCCGCTCGTCCATGGTCGTCAGCGTCGCCATGTCGATGCCCGCGGGCTCGAACACGTCTCGCCGCGACCACCAGCCGTCGATTCGGGTGAACCACGGCACGCCCCACCAGGCATCGTTGAAGTTACCGTTGTTCTTCATGGCGGGCGTGGTGTCGCCATGGGTCTCGATCATCTCGTTGGTCAGGTCGGTGACATCCGCCAGGATGCCGAGATCCTGGTACTGACGCATGGCCGGGATGTTGTCGAAATACAGGTCGGGCGCGTTGCCGGCCTGCACACCAGCCACCAGCCGCTGCGCGACTTCGCCGGCGTTTAGGCTCCCGACCTCGCTGACTTCCACCTGCCAACCGTTGAGCGCCGCGTAGGCAGCGATCTCGTCCTTGATGAACTGGTTGTGATCGGGATGGAAGTCGATCTTCTGCAGTACCTGAAGGGTCCCTTCAACCGTGGCGCTCGATGGTTCGCGAGGAATCTCTTCGTCCTGCGCGAACGCCTGGTATCCAGCACGCGAAAATGCCGCCGCTCCCAGACCGGCTCCTGCCGCGCCCTGGAGGAGCTGACGTCGCGAAAACCCGGAACGATGTGCCTGGACCCCAGATGAGCGTTGCGATCTCCGCATCCTGACCTCCTGGTTTTTGCCATGCCCGCATGCGCCAACCGCCACCTGCCCCCTCACCAGGTCCTGAACGAACCCGGCTGCGAAGAGCATCGCCGCGCCTGAAACACCTGCGTACAGACAGACCACTCGCTGACCGACCATCGGACAGCGATGTCACCATCACTCGCGCGTCCCCAATTGGATCTGGACCTCTGGTGACAACTCACTTTGTGGATACGCCCTAAGGCTAACACGCTCCCAAAACCAGTCAAGACCTTTTTTCCTATTTCTGGTTCCGCCCATGCCGCCCGCCACGCTCATGCCGGGGCAATATCGGTCGCGCGGCGAAACAGCATCACAGAATCCCGCACGACTCAACGGGTCACCCACAACGGAAGCAACAACCTGCCTTCCCCCGCTGGTAGAGGTACGGACACCGGACACGTGCCCGTACCCAGCCGCGCACAACTGGCGAACTTCACGGATAATCAGCACACAATTCGACGCTATAGCTCCTGGAGCCTCATATGACCGCGCTTCCCCTCGATGTCTCCTTCTCCGACCCCAACACAAGGCTTTGGAACGACGCGCCTGCGTCGGAATGGCTCTCGGCCTTTCCCATCGGCAACGGACAGATCGGCGGCATGGTCTTCGGCGGAACATCCTCCGAGCGAATCGGCCTCAACCACGAGCGCCTGTGGCGCGGCATAACCCGCGATCGCGTCGCGCCGGATGTCGCCCACCGCCTGCCCGAAATCCAGGCCGCGTTCTTCTCAGGCGACATGGCCCGCGGCGCCGCGCTCGCCGAGGAAATCCTAGGTGGCGCCGAACGCCGCATCATGCCGTACCAGCCGGTTGGCGACCTCCACATCGAGCACCTCGACCAACCCGCCAACCCCGAGTTCTACGAACGCGAACTCGACCTGCTCACCGGTGTCGCCGCGACCACCTGGCGAACGGGTGAGAACGTCACGCGCCGCCTCGCGTTCGTCTCGGCCGACCACAACGCCCTCGTCGTCCACATCGAGACGACGGTGCGGGACGGGCTCTCGCTCGACCTCCGACTCGGCCGCCGCGAAGCCGATGACAACCCCGGCAAGCCGCCCAGCGACCATATCGACCCGACCGATGTCACCCTCACGCCCTGGTCCCGGAACTCACGAGCCGGGCTGCATGGCGTCTTCACCGAGGGGATATCGTTCGCCACCGAACTCCGGGTCACCACGGTCGATGGCACTGTCGAGGCGCCGGACCCGGCCGAGTCCCGCATCGCCATCCGCGGCGCGCGATCCGCGACCATCGTGCTTGGCATCATGGTGAAGACCGAACCTCACCTCATGAACAGCCGGGACGCCATCGCCTCCCACCTCGACGCCGTTCCATCCCGGTTCGAACGCCTGCTCGAGGACCATCTCACCGAGCACGTTCCGGCCATGGAGCGGGTCCAACTCTCGCTCCCCACACCGGGCCATGCATCGACGCTTCCGCTGACGGCCCGCCTCGAACACCTCCGCGCCTCGAACGCCGATCCTGGTCTCGCGGCCTTGTACTTCCATTACGGGCGCTACCTGCTCTTCAGCAGCTCTCGACACTGCGAGCAACCCGCGAACCTTCAGGGCATCTGGGCCGAGGAATTGATGCCCGCGTGGCAGTCCGATTTCCATCTCAACATCAACATTCAGATGAACTACTGGCCGGCCGAGGTCGCCAATCTTTCGGAATGCCTCCCGCCGCTCGTCGACTTCATCGAGCGCTTCGTCCCATCCGCCCGCGAGACCGCGCGGCGACTCTACGGGGCCGGAGGCGTATTTATGCCTCACGCGACGGACGTCTGGGGTCGTGCCACGCCGGAAGCGCCGGTCTGCGATGTCTGGCAGGGCGCGGCCACCTGGTTGGCTCAGCACCTCTGGTCGCACTGGGAATTCACCGAAGACCGCGAATTTCTTGAGAACCATGCCTACCCATACATGAAGGAATGCGCCACCTTCTGGTGCGACTTCCTCGTTCCTGAGGCGCGTGACGGGCATCCACTCGCCGGCAAGCTGGTGTCGGTCCCCTCCAACTCGCCGGAGAATTCCTACTGGTGGGAAGGGCACCAGCTTCGTTACGGGATCGGCGCGACCATGGACCTGCTGCTCGCGCGTGAGGTACTCGAGAACTGCCTCGCGGCGAGCGAGGTTCTCGATCTCGACGCCGATCTGCGGGATCGTTGGACTGACACGCTCGCTCGCCTCGCGCCGCTCCAGGTGGGCCAGCACGGCCAACTCCAGGAATACCTCGACGACTGGGACGAGCCAGAACCAGCCCATCGCCACGTGTCGCACCTCTACGGCGTCTTCCCCGGTGACGCGCTGCTGACGGACGAAAATGACATCCTGCGAGACGCTGCCCGCGTTTCGCTCGAACGGCGTCTCGCCCACGGCGGTGGCCACACCGGCTGGAGCCGTTCCTGGGTTGCGGCCCTCTGGGCTCGGTTTGGAGAAGGAGATCTGGCCGGCCATCACCTCGACGAACTGATTCGCCAGTTCGCCACCAATGCGCTGCTCGATCTCCACCCGCCCCGCATCTTCCAGATTGATGGCAACTTCGGTGGCACGGCCGCCATCGCCGAAATGCTCCTACAAAGTCATCACGGCGTGATCAGGCTGCTCCCGGCCCTGCCGACAGCATGGGTGGAGGGCACGATTCGCGGGCTTCGCGCGCGGGGCCGTCGTACCGTCACCATGTCGTGGTCAGAAGGCAAGCTCACCTGGGCGCAACTCGTCTCCGAATCACCGACCCGGATCGCCCTACAGTTCCCGGATGATCGGCAATACCGGATCATCGTCATCGGCGGCCCGAGGGACGGCCTCGTGGTCGAAACCGGTCGCGAGAATGGCAATCACACCTGGACGCCGACCCCGGGCGACGTCTACGAAATCCGCCCGGTTTCGTAGCAGGGTCGACGCACCCCGGTTTTCGTGAACTTGCCGTTCATGGGGATCGATCGAAGTGTCGAATGGGACAGCATCCCGACGGGAGGATGCCTTGCGGGTCGGCTTGGAGCCAACCCGCAAGGCACGTCTCACGCCACCACGAAATGCCAGTTCCCTGAACCGGCTCGCAGAGTGATGGTCCCCTCGGACCGCTTCACCACGTCGAGCCCGCTCACCTCATCGACCCCGGAATCGCCCTCGCGAACCGAGGCACTCTCCGGCGCCGGAAGCACAATCTCCGCCTCCACGTTCGCCGGTACCGTGAATCGGAACTCGGTGGAATCGCCATGCCGGTCCCATCGTGACCGGATCACGCCCCGCATGCTCGTGTAGCTGCCCTCGGCCCACACCAAGGACTCGTCGAGCACGGGAGCCAGACGCAACCGTCCGTGCCCCGCCGTGCCCGGAGCGTTGTCGATTCCGGCCACGGTCCGCCGCAGCCATTCGCCGACCGAACCAAGTGAGTAATGGTTGAACGAGTTCATGCCCGGATCCTGGAACCCCTTGTCCTCGGTCCAACCGTCCCAGCGCTCCCAAATCGTCGTCGCCCCATGAAGGATCGAGTATTTCCAGCTGGGGAACGTCTCCTGATGCAGCAACTGGTAGGCCACATCGGGCCGCCCATTCGCGGTCAACACGTGGCAGAGATAACTCACGCCGACGAAGCCGGTCGAGAGATGCCCGCCCTTCGCTTCGATGTCCGCCACCAGCAGCTCCGTCGCCCTGGCGCGCTGGCCCTCCTCAAGCAGTCCGAAGTGAAGCGCGAGGCAGTAGACCGTCTGCGTGTCGCCCTCAATCGACCCATCGTCCCGGACATAGGCATCCCGGAACGCCCGCGCGATCCGCTCGTACAGGTCCCGATACTGGCGCGCGTCATCTTCCCGGCCAATGGCCTCGGCCATCTCGGCCATCAGTCGCGCGTCATACGCCCAGTAGGCCGTGCCGATCAGCTCCTTCGGCGTATCGGCGCCAATCGAGAGCCAGTCACCGAAATCGTTACCCCGATCGTGGCGCCACCCCATGTCCGGATTGTCCTGGAGCAGCCAGTTCATCCATCGCTCCATCGCCACCCAGTGCTCATCGATGATCCTGGTGTCGCCGTACATCTTCCACACGGTCCACGGAACAATGACTCCAGCATCGGCCCAGGCCGGCGCTCCGCTCGCCAGGTCAACGACTCGCGGCGCGACATCGGGGAACGCCCCCGCCAGCGTTTGTCCGTCCACCACGTCCCGCATCCACTTGGTGAAGAATCCGGAGACGTCCATGTTCCCAGCGGCGGTCCCGATGAACACCTGCGCGTCGCCAAGCCACCCCAGTCGCTCGTCGCGCTGCGGACAATCGGTGGGCACACTCAGGAAGTTGCCGCGTTGTCCCCACACGATGTTTCGCTGGAGCTTGTTGACAAGCTCGTCCGAGCACTCGAACGAGCCAGCGACCTCCGTATCGGAGCCGACGAACCGCCCCGTGACCGCGTCCATCCCCGGATTGCCTGGGTAGCCGGTGACCTCGACGTACCGGAACCCATGCCACGTGAATCGCGGCTCGAAGGTCTCGGTTTCCCCAGTGCCAGCTAGGATGTAGGTGTCGGTCGCCCTGGCGGAGCGGAGGTTGGTCACGTACAGCGTTCCGTCCGGATTGAGGATTTCGGCGAACCGCATGGTCACCCTGGTTCCGGCCTCGCCGCTGACCTTCAGCCTCGCCCATCCCGCGATGTTTTGCCCGAGGTCGAAGATGTACCTCCCGGGCTCTGGCTCCGTGATCGCGACGGGTGGAATCTCCTCCAGCGCCCTCACCGGCGGCGAGCAATCCGCCACCAGCGATACCGCGTTCACCGCGGACCATTGCAGCCTCTCCCAGCCACTGTCGTCGAATCCCACCGTTGTCCAGTCCCGCTCCAGCCGCGCGTCGTAATACTCCCCCATCAGGAAGTCGGAGTAGCGCGCCGGTCCCGTGGAGCCTTTCCAGTCGCCGCTGGTCCCAATGACCTCGCTTGTACCGTCCTCATATTCCAGGTGAAGCTGCATCAACAGTTGCGGCGCGGGGCCGTAATGCCGGCTTAGTGACTGCCACCCGATGTGACCAGCGAACCAGCCGGTTCCCAACTCCGCCGCGAGCACGTTCTCGCCCTCGACCACGGCGGCCGTCACATCGTGTGTCTGATACTGGATTCGGGCGTTGTAATCGGTCCAACCGGGGGCCAGCACCTGGTCGCCAACCTCGCAACCATTCACGTACGGGACGTACACGCCGCGCGCCGTCGAATACAACCGGGCCTGTTTCACCTTGCCACTGGCCTGGAAGGTGGTCCGAATCAGCGACACCGGTAGCAGCGCGTCGAGTTCCGCCGCCTCAGGAATGCTCGTGTCCGGCGCGAGTCCAGGCAGGGCCACCCACTTCGCCCGCCAGTCCGTGGCCTTCAGCAGCCCGGCTTCCCAGAACGCCGCCTGGCTCCAGTCGGACGCGGTTCCGTTGCCGTCCCACACCTGAACCTTCCACCACGCTCGCTGTCCAGAACGGAGCTTGGGACCGCCGTACTCGATGTGCGCCGTGGCGGAACCCTCGACCCGTCCGCTGTCCCAGAGATCGGCCTCACCCCTCGAAAGGACGTCTTCAGACGAGCCAACCATGATCCGGTACGCAGCTTGTACGCTGTTGCGCGCCTCCGAATTCAACATCCACGAAAAACGCGGGCGCGCGACGTCGATTCCCAGCGGGTTGTCTCGATACTCGACGCGTGGCCTGTGAATGGATAGTCCAACCGAAACCATGCGGAACACCCCTTACTCGTGATTCAAGCCAGCCATAGTTCGGCGTCATCGTCGTCACCGGCGCTATCGCCGTCAAGGTCCCGAGAGTGACCGGTCCCGCGAGTGGCGCGTCCGCTGGTGGTCTGACGGTCAGGACAAAATCCACTACCATACTGTCAACATGCCGTGTAAGTGAAAGGTCCTGCCCACGGAAATTGGGCTGAACCCCCAGGTTCGCCATCGTCGACCCATTGACCCATACGGGGCACAGGGATTTTCGCCGTAGGTACGCTAGAAGGTCTGTTGGAGGGCTGCATGGACTCAGGTTCAGAAAAATCCTCGGTATCCCGGCTTATCGGCTGGCTTCGTGGCAAGGGCGATTCATCGGATTCCACGCCCACCGAGCAGGATCGTTCTCCAGGCTCAACCGGTTCCCACAACGAAGTCACGGCGCGAACCGAAGGAGTGGCCAGCGGCACGCCCGACGCTCCGGCGGAGACCACGCCGTCGCACCTGCCGTCCGAACAGGCGAGCGTTCCGCCCAACGCCGCGAGCCTCGATCTCGATTCAGCCGCGGAATCCGGGAAGGAGTCCTCCTCTTCTTCCGCCGATTCTTCCGCCGATGCCACGGCACCCGCGAGCCAGCCGCCATCTCCTCCCCAGGCGCCTGACTCCAGCGCCGAAAGCGCTCCCGCTCCATCGGAGGCCACGACGTCCGCCCCGGTCGAACCAGGATCGACGCGGGGCGCGCCCCTGACCGGCTCGTCCCTCACCGATTTGGGCGATGTGAAGGAGAATGCCCGCCGCGCGAACTATGGCCGGGGCAATCTGGAGACTGGCGCTCTGGCGTCGGCGGGGAGCCCAGCGCGCGAGGAGCCTGAACTGGAACAGGAGCCCGACGCCGGCGATGCGAGCGTCGCCGAGGGGCGGGAAGCCGCCACCGACCAGGCCGGGTCCAGCCTCGACGCGAGCGAGCCCGGAACGCTCCGGGATGCCGAGCCGGCCGAACCGGTCGCCGGGCAGGATCCCCCGCCAGAGCAGCCGGCCGGTCTTTCCGCGGCCGATCTCGTCGCGGGCGCCAGCTCGAATCTGACCAGCGCCCAGGAAACCCTCGCCAACGGCTCGTCGCGTGCCAGCGCCGAGCCGGAGACCGTCGTGGCGGCCGCCGATGAAACCTCCGCGGAAGACGACACCAGCCTCTCCGGCCAGGAAAGCGAGCTCGAAACCGCCGATGACTCTCCCGTCAGCACGGCCGACAATCTTGGGACAACAGACACCACGGACACCGAGCTCAGCCTCTTGAGCGAAGCGGAATCCGACTCCGTCGATCCGGCGGCCGCCTTCGCCGCTGGACTCTCCGCCACGGAACCGGTGATGGATGCGGAGCCGACCCCAGACGAGATCACCGAGGACGAGTACGACCGGAGGGATGCCTTCGACAGCGTCGACTCCACCGGTATCTTCGGACTCGCGGACAGTGATTCCGGCGATCTCGATTATCTCGATGAAGCCAGCCGCGAATCCTTCGAGTCCACCGTGGACGAGTTGCCAGAGTCCACCGGGCTGTTCGGGCTGAGGGACGAACCTTCGACCGACCTCGGGTATCTCTCTGCTTCCGAGACGGAGCGGTTCTCCGATGAGGCGCTGACGACCAGCGATGTCTCGATCAGCGACGACTTCGATTCCAGCGCGGGTTCCTCCAAGGAAGCCGATTCCCCAGCGTCGGTGCTCACCGACGAGCCTTCCGGTGGCACGGGCGCCGCCAGCGAGATGGCGCCGGAAAGCGCCACCGGCCTGGTCGAGACATCATCCGCGAGCGGTGAAGAACCGTCCGGCACGGACTTGTCGGCTTCAGCCGAGATCGAGGCTGCTTCCGTTGACCCAACGGCCACCGCCGATCCCGAGTCCCTGCTCTCCTCCGATACCGAGGCGCCAGTGAACGCGAGCATTGGCGACACTGGCCAGTCCGAACCGATCGAAGAGGACTCAGCCGAGCTTCAGTTCACCGATAGCGCCCCGCCGCCTCCAGCCGATGTCGACCAAACCACCACCGCCGTACTGGACGACGATCCAGGAGGTAGCCTGGGAGACTCCGGCGACACCTCGACCACTCCTTCCAGGACATCCACAAGCCAGAGCACTGGCACCGGCGAACGGGTGAAGGGCGTCGATGGCGTCTGTCCACCCGACTACCCCATCAAGGGCAATGCCTCCTCGAAGGTCTATCACGTCCCCGGACTCCTCTCGTACGATAAAACCAAGGCTGAATGGTGCTTCCCGACCGAGGAGGACGCCGTGTCGTTCGGCTACCGTGCTCCTGGTGGCCATCGAAACCAAGTCTCCGGACATGCCGGTGGCTCATCGACGTCGCCGGCCGGCCTGCAGCACTCGACCCCGGACGAGCCTGCTCCAGCCCCTGCCGTCACCGATCCGCCCGCCGCCAACTCCACCGCGAATGGCCAACCCGCGACGCCCGTGACCACGGCCCAGCACTCCGCAGCGGCCGACATTGCGGGCGCGGACACCGAGCCACAAGGACGCGTCGCCGGGGACGGCACGCGCACATGTCCCGCGGGATATCCGATCAAGGGCAACGGCGGCTCGATGATCTACCACGTGCCTGGCACTTCCTCGTACGACGCCACGATTCCCGAATGGTGCTTCGCCACCGAAGACGATGCGATAAGCGCCGGTTTCCGCGCTCCGCGCCGCCGCGGGTGATACACACCGCGGGGGCGGGCCGATCGGCCCGCCCCCGCGGTCACGGTACGCACAACACCAACAGTCATCCAGCGTCGAGAATGTCCAGCATCGGAATCAGCGACTCGATTCCCGCCACCGTGCAGGGATCGGGATAGATTTGCACGTGGGAAACTCCCAGGTCGGCATATGCCCGCATCTCAGCCGCCAGTTCCTCCGGGGTCCCGGTCAGCGACGGTACCGCCTGCCCTGGCCGGCCATAGGCGCCCGGGAAGTCCACCATCACCGCCGCCGTGCGTTCCAGCGTCCCCGGGTCGCGACCGACTTCCTCGCAGGCCGCGTCGAGTTTTTCCAGCATCGGCGCGATGCCGGTCGCCCGGTTTCCGGTGTGCTGCGCCCACACGTTCCACAGGTCGGCGTGCTCGGCGATGAGGCGGGTCATCTTTGGAGCACCGAAGGTGCCAACCATGATCGGCATACCTTCCGGTCGCGGGCCCCGTGGTCGTAGCTCGCACGCATTCGCCTCGTACCACTGACCGTGGAAGTCCACCTCCCCTTCTCGAATCAGCTTGCGAATGATGGTGAACGCCTCCTCGAAGCGGCCGAACCGGTGATCGAACGGGTAGCCGAACGCCTCGTACTCGGGCTTCGCCCATCCCGATCCCAAACCCAGGATGAGACGTCCTCCACTGATTTCATCCACCGTCTCCGCCATTTTGGCGGTCAATGCCGGGTTTCGGTACGCCGTGCACGACACGAACGGCGCGAGTTCGATCCTGGACGTCACCGCGGCGAAGGCCGACAGCATCGACCACGCTTCCCAGGCTCCTTGCGGTTCGTGCCCTTCCACCTTCATGAGCAGGTGATCGGCGAACCACAGCGAATCGAAGCCGGCGTCCTCGATGGTCCGCGCCATCGCCAGGAAGTCTTTCCAGCCGGCCGTCTCACCCGCCATTTCCCGTTCGGACTCCGGCAGCATGATCCCGATCTTGAGCGGTCGCATCTCTCGTTCCTCCCTCGTCGCCACGATCGACATCCCACCACGGAGACGATCCAAACCTCGCTTTTGCCGTCCGGTGGCGCGGTCAGGCGTCACCTGGTCCCTGGCTCCATCCGGTCTGGACGGCCCAGATTTCGGCCGCCTGGATGATCAGGTCGCACACCGGGTCCTTGACGTCGTAGTAGGCGTCCATATCGTCCGGGTGCAGCCTGGCCAACGCGTACTTGATCTGGGCGTAGGCTCCCGAGGCAGCGGGGGTAGCCCGCAGGTAGTCGCGAAACAGGATCGGGTAGCGCTGGTTCGCCCGGCCGGCCTGCCGGACATGGAGGTGCGTGTGGCGCTGGTCCTCCGGCGCCCGAAAATAGAGCTTTGTCCATTGCTCGGGCGCCGGGTCGCCGCCAGGCGGAACGTGATCGCCCGTGACGTCTTCCCGCAGCGTATAGCCCAGTGGCCTCAGGGCACCCGCAAGCGCCGCCGCGTCCAGGTTCGCGACGGTGACCTGGATGTCGATCACGTCCTTGGCCGGAAGCCCGGCCACCGATGTCGAACCGATGTGGTCGATCCGCGCCGCGAGTTCCCCCAGCGCCTCCCGTAACGGTCGCGCCAATTGCCGGAACTCATCCGCCCACCCGGGGCGTGGATCGACGATCTCTATTCTCGCCATCGCTCGCTTATCTCCTCAGGATCGAACGGGTTCGATGCCGAACGCCCGAGCGTGCTGGTTCAGGGCTTCCTGGACATGCTCATTCCAATACTCCCAGGTGTGGTCCCCCGGATGCTCGGCGTAGTGATGCGGCAACCCGATCCGCGTCAGGTGTTCGTCGAAGTCGCGGTTCGAATCGATCAGCCGGTCGTCCACGCCGCAGTCGAACGAGATCAGCGGGATATCGGATCCGGCGCGCTTGAGCCGCGACGCATGCTCGTACACGCTCGCGTCCTCGATCGTGCCTTCCTCAACCAGATTCTCGGGGATGCGGTCCGGAATCATGAACGCCGAAGAGTGCGACCAGATCGAGGAGAACATGTGCCGGTACTTGAGGCCCAGCCGCATGGCTCCGTATCCACCCATCGAGAGCCCGCCAATCGCCCATGGTCCGTCGGTCACGTTGAAGTGCCGCTTCACATGTTCGACGAGGTCCGTGGTGATATAGGTCTCGTAGGAATGCTGGTGCAGGCGCTCGGCCGAGCGCCAGTTGATGTAGGAGTCGGTGCCGGTGCTGGGCATGACAACCGCCATTGGCAGGTCTCGAACATGGATCGGCAGCATCGACTTCTCGATCCACGACCGGTGGTTGTCACCCAGCCCATGCAACTGGATCAGCACCGGATATGCGCCGTCTCCAACCTCGGGCAGGATCAGGCTGTACTCAACATCGTGTCCAAGCGTCTCACTTCGAAACTCGACCTCAACAATCGCCATGGCTCATTCCTCGCAACGTGGTTCCATCCGGTTCTTCTGAACTTCGCTGACTCTGCCATCGATCCTCTCACGAACCCGGACACTTCGCCATACTCCCGCTCCGCGCCGTGTCTACACGCTGCCTCCTCGCAACCGCCAGTTTGGTCAGGCTGACACTACAGTTTCGGAAGTGGTTTACTTGCCTCGTTTGCATGCGGACACTTCGTGCGAATGTGGTTCGCGCCATCATACGCTTGCATGGAAAGGAATCTCGCTCACATGGTCAGCATTCCGGAAAGTCACATTGGCCTCCTCACGGGCCCGGTCGTCGTGGGTCTGGCGACCGTGCAACCCGACGGTCAACCTCAGGTCACGCCCATCTGGGCCGACTTCGAGGATGGGTTGATCAGGGTTAACACCGCCGAGGGCCGCCAGAAGTGGAAGAACCTCGTCGAGCGCCCCCAGGCCACGATTCTCGCCATCGATCCGTCCAACCCCTACAACTGGATGGAAGTCCGCGGCAAGGTCGTCCGGCACACCACGGAAGGCGCGAATGAGGTCATCAACAAGCTGTCGCGTGACTACACCGGACAGGATTATCAGAACTTCGTCGAGGGCCAGGTTCGAGTAACCTTCTACATCGAACCCACCCGGGTGATCACCAGCGGATAAGCAACGTTCCTCAGAGGAAGCATCGAACTCGCTCATGATGGCCAGCAGCCCAACGTCCACGGTTCAGGAAGCACCACCGCCCAAGCCCAACCGGCATCCCTGGCGGCGGCGCATCCGCCGGACGCTCACCAGCCTGCTGGTCATCCTCCTTGTCGCCTATCTCATCGTTTGGTGGGTCGCGCTCAGGATCGTGGAGAACCCGTCCTGGCCGCCGCCCGCCGATGCCGTCACCGCCAGCCAGGCACAGGCGATGACCGAGGAGTTCGCGCGCAACGGCGATGCGCGTCGCGATGATGTCGCGATCGACTACGCGCCGACCACCGCCGCCAATCCCCAGCTCTTCCTTGATGGCGTCGAATTCTTCCCGGCCATGCTCGATGACATCGAACGGGCCGGGGAGTCGATCCACATGCAGATGTTCGGCCTCACGCCAGGCGACATCCCCCAGCGGTTCGTGGATGCACTGTCATCGAAAGCTCTGGGCGGCGTGGAGGTCCGGCTGATCGTCGACGGCTACGGGGCGAAGGTCAACGCGCAATCGGAACCGCTGTTCGACCAGCTCCGGGAGTCTGGCGTCGAAGTCGTCATCAACCACGAGTTTCCGCTCGACCGCGACGGCGTCCTTGGCGAGCAGTCCATCGACTGGCGGCAGGACGAGGTCGGTAAGGCCGATCACCGGAAAACGATGGTTGTCGATGGCCTGGTCGGTTGGGTCGGTGGTGGCGGGATCGAGGACCACTTCAACGGCGGGTCATTCCACGATGTCTTCGTCCGTGTCGAGGGCGACATCGTGCTGCAAATGCAGGCCGTGTTCCTGACCAGTTTCCACTCCTTTGGGGGCAACGTCCCTTCGGAAACGGGATCGCTGGCCGCCTACTTCCCGGAGCAGCCTAACCCCGGAACGATCCGCGTCTCACTGCTCCAGAACATTCCCGGTGGCTTTGTCGCTGGCACCCAGGCGTCTCGCGAGATCATCCGCGACGCCACTACCCGCCTGGACGTGATGAACCCGTATTTCACCGATCCCGGCATGATCGACCTGATCGTGGACGCGGCGAATCGGGGTGTCCACGTCCGGCTGCTGGTGTCCGAACAATCGAACAACGTCCCGGCGGACGCCGCGCTGAAGCACCAGTACGGCAGGATGCTCGAGGCCGGAATCGAAATCTGGGAATACCCCGCCACCATGCACGCCAAGGTGACGGTGGCCGACGATGACGTCATCATCGGCACCATCAACTTCGATGCCTGGGCGCTCTACCGCAACCTGGAGATCGCCCTGCTCTTCGAGGACGCCTCGGTTGCCGATGCCACGGTCCAACAGTTCATCGAGCCCGACATCGCGGAGTCCCAGCCAGGCGAAAAACCAACCGGATTCCAGAACTGGTTCCGCGGCTGGTTCTGGGACAAGTTCACCTACTTCCTGTAGCGATCAGGCGCTATCGCCCAGCGCGATTGGAGGATGCGTCTTCCACACCGGCAGCGCGTCCTCGAAGGCAATGGCATGCCGGACGAGGTCGACATCGCCCAGCGGCCGACCCACGAGCTGGATTCCCACCGGCAGTCCACCCGGCGTAAACCCGCATGGCACGGAAATCGCCGGCATGCCGGTCGCGGTGACGTACCAGCAGGACCGCATCCACCCGAGGTAGTCCTCCTGGGTTTCTCCGGCAACGACCTCGGGATGGTTCCAGTCCACTGGGAACGGCGGCACCTGCACGGCGGGCATCGCCAGCAGATCCACCGTTTCGAATACCTTGACGAACCGGGCGTGGAGTCGCGTTCGAGCGGTGTACGCCTGGTGGATGTCGGCCGCGGTCAGGTCCAGGCCCATCTCCACGTTATCGATCACGTTCCGGCTGAGGTTCTGGCGGTTGTTCCGATAGTCATCGCCATGCCTCTGCACCATGTCCCAGGCGCGGAGCACCCGGAACGCCGGCTCGGCTCCCTCGAAGTCCAGGTCGATCTCGCTAATATCGGCTCCCAGGCCAGCCAACGCGGGTCGACCTGAACCTTCCAGCACCGCGGTCACCTCCGGTTCCAGCGGGACGCCTCCGAGGTCTGGCGACCATCCGATCCTGACGCCAGCCAGGTCGAAACCTTCCGGCGATTCCGCGAGAGCGGCGAAGGCGCTCCCATCGCCGGGCAAGCTGTTCGGATCTCGCTCGTCGAACCCGGAGATCACCGAGTGGAGCAACGCGGTGTCGCGCACGGTCCTGCCCATCGCCCCCAGCACGGACATGCTGACCCAACCCGTCGCCACGGGCGCGCGCGAGACGCTCCCAATCGAGGACCGGAAACCCACGACGCTGTTGAACGAGCCTGGATTCCGCAACGATCCGCCCAGGTCACTCCCGTCCGCCACGCTCACCATGCCGCAGGCGAGGGCGGCCCCAGCGCCACCGGACGAGCCGCCGGCGGTGCGGCCCTGGTCCCAGGGATTCAGGGTGGCGCCGAACACTGGATTGAACGTGTGTGAACCGGCCCCGTGTTGCGGCACGTTCGTCTTGCCGAGCCTGATTCCTCCGGCCTCGCGCATCTTCGCGACCATGCCGATGTCCTCGTCGGGAATCCATTCCGCGAGATCCGGGCTACCCAGGGTCGTCCGCATGCCCTTGGTCGCCACCAGGTCCTTGTGGGCCATCACGAGGCCGTGCAACGGCCCGGGGTCGTCTCCTCGGGCCAGGGCGTCGTCGGCCTCATCGGCCTGGCGGGTGGCGCCCTCGACATCCATGGTCACGATCGCGTTGATCGTCGGATTCGTTCGCTCGATCTGCGCCAGGCTGGCGTCCAGCAGCTCCCTGGCTGAAATCCGGCGCTCCAGGATTAGCGACCGCTGAAGAACGGCGGGCGATAGGCAGAGGTCGCGGCCGTTGGTAGGCATGTCCACGGTGAAAGGTCTCCATCACGAATTAGACGTGTCGATCTGTCCGAGGCATTGTCCGCCAGCCCGCTTGAGCCCGCTACCCCTCAAACGGCGATGGGTACGGAAAAGCCCCGGCCGCGACGAGGATCGCGACCGGGGCCCTGCCGAAGTTCGTGTTTATGGACGGACGATCTCGCCGTCACGCAGCCTGATATCCGGCCACGCACCGTTGATCGCGTGCTCGGGGAACGGGTACGTCGCCGCCAGTTCCTCGTTGATGTCGATACCGAGGCCCGGCTTGTCGTTGGACCACAAGGCGCCTTCGCGGATCTCCGGTGTCCCCGGGAACACCTCGAGCGACCGCTCGCCCCAGATCGTCGCCTCCTGGATACCGAAGTTGGACGACGACAGGTCCAGCGCCAGGTTCGCGGCGTGGGCCACCGGCGAAGCATCGCCAGGGCCATGCCAGGCGGTGCGCACGTTGAAGAACTCGCAGTAGGCGGCGAGCTTCCGGGCCGGCGAAAGGCCGCCAATGTCGGAGATGTGAACGCGGATGAAGTCGATCAACCGATCCTTGATCAGGTTGACGTACTCAGCCTGGTTCACATACAGCTCGCCCATCGCCACGGGGATCGTGGAGTGCTGACGCAGCAGCTCGAAGTACCCGTTGTCTTCCGGGGCGAAGGGGTCCTCGTAGAAGAAGAGCTTGTACGGCTCCAGGTCCTTCGCCAATTGGATCGCCGCCAGCGGATGGATTCGCTCATGCACGTCGTGCAGCAGTTCGACCTCGTACCCGAGGTTTGACCTCAGATGATCGAACAGCTTTGGCACGATTCGTACGTAGGCGGCCGGATCCCAGCGCGCGTCCTGCAATTCCAGGTGGATCGCGTACTTCTGGCCGTCCGTCTTGGAAGCCGCTGGTCTCGCCCCGTAGGTCGCGCTGCCCGGAACGGCCACCTGGGCGCGGATGTGGCGAAAGCCCTTCTCCTTGAGCGCGAGGACGTTCTCCTCGACCTCGTCGAAGTCGGCGCCGGATGCGTGAACGTAGACTTCGGCGGCCTGGCGGACCTTGCCGCCCAGCAACTGGTACACCGGCAGGTTCGCGATCTTACCCTTGATGTCCCAGAGCGCCATGTCCACGCCGCTCATGGCGTTGTTCAGCACCGGGCCGCTCCGCCAGTAGGAACTGACGTAGGAGGCCTGCCAGATATCCTCGATATCGTGCACCGACCTGCCGATCAGGAAGGGGCGCAGGTACTCCTCGATCGCGGTCTTCACCACCAGCGGACGCTGTGTGAAGGTCGCGCAGCCAAGGCCGTACAGACCCGGCTCCGTGGTTTCGATTTTGACGATCACCGTCCGGATATTGTCCGGCGCGGTCATGATCACCCGCACATCGCGGATCTTGACGGCGTTATCCCCACCATATGGAGGCCATGCCGGCGGGATAACTGGAATTGGCTGGTCGGAAGTTCCCTGCGCCACGCTTGATTGCTCCCCGATTATTCCGCGGTTTTCACCCATTCCTGGAAGTCGGCCTCGATGTGCTCCTGCCAGGTGGAAACGTCGATATCGCCAGAGGTGTACTTGCCCTCGGACAATCGCAACTTGCCAAACACGTCTCGCTGGCGCGTGTCCTCGGATTTCTCGACGACCGCCTGCAACAGGTGCGGCGGAATGAAGGTCACGCCGGCGGAGGTGCCAAGCACCGCGTCGCCCGGCATCACGGTGGTGTTGCCGATGCGGATCGGGCCATTGACCTCGCGCAGGGTAACTTCGTAGATGGCGCTGGGGTGGATGCCGCGGCAGTAGACCGGGAAATCCTTGAACTCGTTGATCCGGATCGAGTCGCGGATGCCGCCGTCGATGATCATGCCGGTGCCGGTTCGGGCCCGAGCGGCCGTCGCCAGGTTATCGCCGATGAAGGTGCCATCCTCGACCTTGCCGAAGAGGTCCACCACCAGGACGTCGCCTGGCTGGAGCTGGTCGATGATCCACGTGTTCTGGCCACCCGATCGCCCCGTGCTGGCGCCGTATTCCTGCACCACGTCGTTGAGGTCCGGGCGCAGCGGCACGTACGAGGCCGTGACCACGCGACCCACCAGTGGCACGTCTGGCTGGAGATGCACAGCCCAGTCGCCTTCGAACTGGAAGTGATAGTTGTTCCCGCGCTCGAGTACGCTCCAGGCTTCATCCGGGGTCACCAGCTTCAGTCGTTCGAGCAGGTCGTCTGGAGCCTTGGGCCGACCGTCCTCGCTCCGCTCGAACGGGTTGAGCGGGGTGAGGGCTGTTATGCGGTCGGGATCGTTGAAAATCATGGATGGGTGCTCCTGCACATGTACGGCCTTCGGAGAAGACCGCGCAATAAACCGGTATTGGAAATAGCAACGCGGTCAATATACCGGGGAACCGGGAACGGGGAAAGCCCTGACGTGAAGCAGGGCCCTAGTCCAGGTGAAATACTTCCGGTATCGCCTTCCACCACTCCCCAGGCTGTCGATCCTCGTCGGGAACCTGCATCGGCTCGGTCAGCTCCCACCACTTGAGGTTTATCGGCTCGGCGCCCATCGCCGCCATGTCGGCCTCGTAGTCGTCGCCCACGTACTCAAAATAGGAGAACAACCGTGTTCCATCGCGAAAGATCGAGTAGTTCCGGATGTGGTACTTGCTGATCAGCGCCAGTACCTCGGGCCACACGCTCGCGTGAATCTCGTCGTACTCCTGAACGCGATCTTCCCTCAGGCCGATCACCTGCCCAAACCTGCGCATATCCGGTTTCCTCCCCGCCGCGACCAGCTCAGCGCCGGTCTGCCTTCGATTGACCGGAGCCATTGTCACCCATCGGTGATCCCTGTCGATAGAAATCGAGGAAGAAGGCATGCGCGTCGAACGGCTCCTCGCCCTTGGCTGGCGCCACCGGGGTATACGAGCCGTCCGGTTGCATCTGGCGCGAGTTCCGCGTATCCCGGAAATAGGTCGCCAGCACCACGTCTCGGACGTGCTCCACGAGTTCGGGGGAATCGATCGGGCCGATCACCTCCACCCGCCGGTCGAAGTTGCGCTCCATCACGTCGGCGCTCCCGATGTATACCTTGGGCGTCTTGTGGTTCTTGAAGTAGTAGATGCGGCTGTGCTCCAGGAACCGGCCGACCAGGCTGATGATGCGGATCGTATCGCTTATTCCAGGCACGCCCGGACGCAGGCAGCAGATGCCCCTGATGATCAGGTCGATCTTCACGCCCGCCTGCGACGCGGTGTACAGCGCGCGGATCGTTTCCTTGTCCACCAGCGAATTCATCTTCAGGATCATGTGCCCGTCGCCATGCTTCTTGTGGGAACTGACCTCCGCCATGATCGCCTGGATGATGCGCGTGCGCATGTCGGTCGGTGCGACCCAGAGCGTGTCGTACTCAACCTTTGGCGCGAACCCGGTGAGCACGTTGAACAACTGCGTCACCTCCGAGGCGATATCCTCTCGCGAGGTGAGAATGCCGATGTCCTCGTAGATCCTGGCGGTGTTGGCATTGTAGTTGCCGGTTGAGATGTGGACGTAGCGGCGTAGACCGTCTTCTTCCCGTCGCACCACCAGGGTCAACTTGCAGTGCGTCTTCAATCCCATGAGCCCATAGGCGACATGGACCCCCGATCGCTCCAGCGTCTGAGCCCAGGAGATGTTGTTTTCCTCGTCGAATCGCGCCTTGAGTTCAACCAGCACCGCCACCTGGGTGTCATCGTCCCGCGCGCTGGTCAGCGCCGGGATCAGCGGAGAGTCCTTGCCCAAGCGGTAGAGCGTCTGCTTGATCGCGATCACGTTCGCGTCGGCCGCCGCCGCCCGCACGAAGTCCACCACGATGTTGAACGACTGGTAGGGCAGGTGCAGGAACACATCGCGCTCGCGCACCACCGAGAACAGGTCTGGCAGGCCCGTTTCCGGATCGATCGGCATGTCGGTGGCCGCGGGATAGATCGAGGACTGCACCAGCGGCGGATCTTTAAGGTCCGGGCGCTCCAGCTTCATCATCTCAAACAGATTGTCGACGCAGAGCCGCCCATCAACGACGTACGTGTCGCTTCTGGTCGCGTGCACCTGGTTCAGCAGCCAGTCCAGCACCGCCGTCGGCATCGACGAGTCGACATCCATTCGCACCACCGTGCCAAACGGGCGCTGGGCCAGTGTCTCGCGCATGATTTCCAGCATGCTCGCTGGATCGTCCTCGTCCTCATCCGGCTCCACGTCCGAGTCGCGCAGGAGGTGGAACGGGTATGACGCGGTTACCTTGCTGCCAGGGAACAGGCGGTCCAGGTGCGCGGCGATCACATCCTCGATCCACACGTACCGGACGGTTCCCTGATCGATCCAGTCGCCCGACCCGGCGAGCACCGTCCCGGTCGATACCACGTCTTCTGGCGCCACCGGAATGAGGCGCGGCAGGGTCGCGGGAATCTTGACGCGCGCGAATCTCGTACCCGCCTGGCTGCGCAATACCACGATGAGGTTGAGGCTGTCGTTCGACACATGGGGAAACCGCCGGCCACGATCGACGGCCTGTGGCGTCAGCACCGGATACATCTCGCGGTCGAAAATCTCACCGACCGCCTTGCGCTCTCGCTTGCCAAGGTCGGCCCACCGCAGGATCTCGATCCGCTCCCGGGCCAACGCGGGAATCAACTCGTCCATCAGCAGGCGCGAATGTTCGGCGAACAATTGCTGAGAAGTGCGCTGAATCTCGCCAAGCAGCCGCCGCGGCGACCTGCCATCCAGGCCCGGGTCGACAATGCCCGCCGATATCTTGCGTCGCACACCGGCCACCCGGATCATGAAGAACTCATCGATGTTCGACACAAAGATCGCCGCGAACTTCACGCGCTCCAGGAGCGGGGTACTCTCCTCGGCGACCTCCTCCAGCACTCTCCGGTTGAATTCCAGCCAGCTCAACTCCCGGTTGATATACATGTCTGGGGTGAGCGGCGCCAGATCGAACCCATGACTGTCTGGCGCGGGAGCGACCAGCGCGACCGGTTCGATCGCATCGGAGAATGTGGTTTCGAGGTCGTTCATTGCAACCCGTGTGCTTTCGGTGTCCGGCCGGAGGCATCGCCTCCCAGCCACGGTGGCCCAGTCGAAAATGATCTCCAACTATACGGGACGGCATGGCGGCGAGACGAAAGTTAACGCCGCTCAACATTCTCCCCAGGCGAAGACCTTCGAGCCAGGGCGGCCGCATGTGCCACACTGCGGGTAAACACTCGACGCCACGTCGCCTTTCATCCGGAGATTCATTCCGTGACCGCCCAATCCACCCCGTTACCCCTGACCAAGATCGTCGCCACGGTTGGCCCCGCCTCGGAAAGCCCCGACATCCTCACCAGGCTCATCCAGTCTGGGGTCACCACGTTCCGGCTCAACTTCTCCCACGGCGAGCACGCGACCCACCAGCGGGTCTACAACGCCATCCGCGAGGTGGCGCGCGACCTGAACCAGCCGACCACCATCCTGCAGGACCTGCAGGGACCCAAGCTCCGGATCGGTGAGTTGAAGGACGGCGCCACGTTCACCATTGAAGACGGCGACGAGTTCATCATCTGCACCGCGCCAGTCGAGGGCACCGCGCCCCGGGTATCCACGTCGTACGAGCAACTTGCCCAGGATGTCCAGCCTGGCGACCAGGTACTCATCGACGACGGCCTGATCGAGCTGAAGGTGGTCGATCGGCGATTCGACACCGAGTTCGGTGACGAGGTCGTCTGCGAGGTCGTTCACGGCGGCGAGGTGAAACCCCACAAGGGCATCAATCTCCCCGGAACCGTCGTCAGCGCCCCCGCGCTCACGCCCAAGGACCTCGAGGATCTCGAGTTCGGGATCGGCCTCGGCGTGGACATGATCGCGCTCAGCTTCGTCCGCTCCGCGGGAGACGTCGAGCTTGCCAAGGAGCGCATCCGGGAGTTCGGCGGGCCCCAACCGCTGATCTCCAAGATCGAGAAACCCCAGGCAATCAAGGAACTGGAAGCCATCGTTCACGCCAGCGATGGCCTGATGGTCGCCCGGGGGGACCTCGGCGTCGAACTGAGCGCCGATCAGGTGCCACTCATCCAGAAACGCCTCATACGGCTCGCCAACCAGGCGGGGAAGCCAGTCATTACCGCCACCCAGATGCTTGAGTCGATGATCCAGAACCCTCGGCCCACTCGCGCCGAGGCTAGCGATATCGCCAACGCCATCCTCGACGGCACCGACGCGCTCATGCTCTCCGGTGAAACGGCGGTCGGGAAATGGCCTGTCCGAACCGTCCAGACAATGAGCCGCATCGCCCGTACCATAGAGCAGGACGCGAGCTGGCGAGTCGCAATGAAGGCGAACGTCCTGCCCACCCTCGAGCCGGTGTCGGCGAGCGATGTCTCAATCGCCGTGGCGCGAGCCGCCGGCGACCTCGCCGTGAATGTCGGCGCGGTGGCGGTCGTGGTCGTCACCAATTCCGGCGCCACGGTCCAGAGCGTGTCGCAGCAGCGGCCCGGCATCCGCATTCTCGCCTTCGCCGACCGGCCGGATATCGCCGCCCGCCTCTCTCTCTGGCATGGCATCATGCCGGTGTGCGAGGACCTCTCCACGGACCCAGGTCAACTGGTCGACCAGCTCGACTCCGGTGTCCGCCGTCTCGGATACGCGTCGACGGGTGACCGGGTGGTCATTCTCGCCAGCACGCCCCGCGCCGGAGATACCCGCGGCATATTCCTGGAGTGTCACGACCTGGCCTGAACGCCGAAACCCCCGCTCGTCCGAGAGGACGAGCGGGGGTTTGTTGTTGAGCGTATTACGACGGCGATTTAGGAGGCCGGTTCTCCCGAGCCGTTCGAAACGGCACTCGAGCCAGCAGTTTCCGCCACGCCCTGAAACGGCATTCCGGCTTCGGGATTCTCCGCCACTGGCGGCTCACCGAAGATCTCGAAGACTTCCGGGGCATCAAGCGTTTCGCGCTCCATGAGGGCCTTCACCAGCCCATCGAGCTTGTCGCGATGCTGCCGGTTGATCTCCAGCGCCTGCCGGAGCGCGTTCTCCACGATCTCGCGAACGGCGGCGTCCAGCCGTTCCGATGTCGCATCGGAGAACGACTTGTCCTGCGTGATCTCACGGCCGAGGAACACGTGCTCCTCGCCCGTGCCAAGGTAGATGGGACCAACATCGTCGCTCATGCCCCACAGACCGACCATCCGGCGAGCCAGGCTGGTCGCCTGCTTGAGGTCGTTCTCGGCGCCAGTCGTGATTTCGCCGTAGACCACCATTTCAGCGGCCCGGCCACCGAGCATCCCCGCCAGCCGGCCCAGCAGGTAGGTTCGGCTGTAGTTGTAGCGATCCTCGTCCGGCATCTGCACGGTCACACCCAGGGCGCGACCACGCGGCACAACGCTCACCTTGCGAAGCGGGTCCGACCCCGGCGTGAAGTGCGCCACGATCGCGTGTCCAGCCTCGTGGTAGGCGACGACTTCCTTTTCCTTCTCGTTCATCAGGCCGTTGCGGGCCACGCCGAGAAGGATCTTGTCGAGCGCTTCATCGAAGTCGGCCTGCAGGATTTCCTTCCGGTTGCGGCGAGCCGCGGTCAACGCCGCCTCGTTCACCAGGTTGGAAAGGTCAGCTCCGGAGAACCCGGTCGTCGACTTGGCGATGTGCTCGAGGTCGATCGAGCTGTTGACCGGGATTCCCCGGGTGTGGATACCCAGGATCGCCACGCGACCCTTCTTGTCGGGCAGCCCCACGGTCACCTGCCGGTCGAACCGTCCCGGTCGCAGCAGCGCCGGGTCGAGCACGTCGGGGCGGTTCGTCGCCGCCATGACGATGACTTCCTGGTTCGTCTCGAATCCGTCCATCTCGACCAGCAACTGGTTCAACGTCTGTTCGCGCTCATCATTGGAACCACCCAGGCCGGCGAATCGCTGCCGCCCCACGGCGTCCATCTCGTCCACGAAGATGATCGCCGGAGCGGCCGCCTTGGCCTTGTCGAACAGGTCGCGGACGCGGCTTGCGCCGACACCAACGAACATCTCGACGAATTCCGATGCCGACACGCTGAAGAACGGTACACCCGCCTCACCGGCCACGGCCCGCGCGGTGAGCGTCTTACCGGTACCCGGAGGGCCCACCAGCAGCACGCCCCGGGGCAACCGGGCGCCGAGCGCGTGGTACTTGGCCGGGTTCCGAAGGAAGTCCACGACTTCCATCAGTTCCTGCTTGGCCTCGTCCTCGCCGGCGACATCGGCGAATGTCACCTGCGGTCGCTCAGGATCGTTCTGCCGCGCCTTGCTGCGACCGAATCCGAAGACGTTCTGCTGGCCGCGACCCATCTGCCGGGCCATGAAGATGATGAGTCCGAGGAAGAGGAGGAACGGCAGGAAGCTGAATAGGAGGTTCGCCCAGATCGAGCCAGACGTGGTCTTGCCCTCGATCACCACTCCCGCCGCCTCGAGGTCGAGCAGGAGATTCGGGTTGTCCACCCCTTGCGGCAGCGTCGCGTCGACGCGGTCGGTCTCGGTGATGTTGCTTGCGTCGGCTGGCGCCTCGTTGTCGATCCGGTTGTTCTCCGAATCCCACAGGATGGGATCGGCCAACTGGACCTCGATCTTCGTCTCGGAGAGGATCGCGCTCTCGACATTACCGGCTTCGATCTGCTCGGTAATGGCGGAATACGTAACCCCGGTGATGTTGGGGTCGTCACTGGGACCGAAGAACTCCCAGATGTACCAGCCGATCAGCGCGATGATGAGCGACGCCACGACCCAGGTCGGGATGCGGGGCGTTCTCCGTTCGGGCGGGGAACCTTGTCCGCCGCCTTTCTGGTTGTTTCCCGGTTGCTTGTTGCGATCCTGGTCTGGACGCATCAGCGGGAATTGGGGCTTTTTAGGGTCCTGCTGAGACATGCTTGCGTAGTCTTTCCTGATCACTGCTGCGGGAAGAGCACCGTCGGACGTCGATGTCCGGGCGGGTTTGAACCGGCCGAAGCCCCGCGTTTCATTGTCCACCTGTAGCTTAATCGACCGCGCGCCGTCAATGCACCCGGAATTACGAGCAGTAATCGTCAAATATGCGAATTTTCCGTGCTCATTCCGTGATACCGATCCCGGCGAGTTCCGCCGATATCTCCTCGACCAGGCCGCGCCCTTCCTGAAGGTGTCCGCCATCCACGAACAGTCCCCGGCGGTGTGACTGGGCCAGCCCCAGGATCGAGACGCAACAAAGGTCGGCGGCCTCGATCGCCCCCACGGTCGGAACGGCGTCCGTCGCCACGATTGGGATTCCGGCGCGGCTCGCCGCCTCCACCACGTTCACATCGAGCACGCCCCGCACCACCAGCATCGATTCCGAGCGCTCGCATGCCGAAGTCAGAGCCCAACCCAGCACCTTAGCCACGGCCGCGGAAGACTCCAGGTCCCGCGCGATGCAGGCCACGTCGTCTCCGGTCGCCAGCCCCGCGTGCAGGTAGCCCGCCTTGGCGCCGTCGCGATCGAACCGTTCGAACGTCGCCTTGCTGGAAGCGATCGCGTCGAGTTCGCTCATCACCGCCACCGAGCGCGCCCGCCGCTCGGAGACGTCGGCGTCTTGACCCATTGCCTGGTCGGCCCGGGGTATCCAGCCGATCGCTTCGTACTTGAGCCGTTC
The DNA here is from genome assembly GCA_023389575.1 of Chloroflexota bacterium. Lineage (GTDB taxonomy): Bacteria > Chloroflexota > Chloroflexia > Thermomicrobiales > UBA6265 > JACCYX01. The sequence continues at coordinate 102,904 of JAEWEG010000006.1, forward strand.
CAGATCCGCCCCCCCATCCAGCATAAGCGACACATGGCTTGCCGTGGCGGATGTTCGACCGATCTGCTCCGGCTCCGAAAAGAATCGGTTCATGAACGCCCAGCCGATCGCGAACTCGGTGACGGCGTCGGGGACGGCCATCGGTGTCCCGGCCAGGACGCCGTTGATCTCGATCCGGATACCGTGCCTCCGGGGCAAGTATCGGTTCAGCTTCTGGACATCCAGTCGTGGCAGAACCGGTCCTCGGGGCGGCCCGGGATGCGTCAGTTCCATGACGCGGCCCGCCTTGACCCGGCGGGCTTCCGCCTGAGGTTTCGATGTGAGATACTGCTGCTCGCTCATTCGCCCCATCCAGCAACGGATACATCCAGGTCGATCCTGACCTGTGCCTTCTGGGAACGATTATACCGTACGTACACAACATGCGTTCATGCGTGTAATCGTGCCGGATTGCGACCGCCGCTAGGAGTCGGCTTTCACCAGCCGCCACCAGGCGGGAACCGAATATTCGTCGGCCTCGCCGTGCGCGAAGCCCGCCCACTCGACCTTGCGGGACTTTCGGAGCGCGCCCGGAATCACCTGACCGTGGATCACCATCTTGCTCTGGCGTTCCTTCTCACCCCAAAGGACCAACGCTTCCGCGTACGCCTCCGCCGGTCCCGGCACCGCCTGCATCAGGTCGATGAAATCCAGCGTGGTGAATTCGTCGCCATCGATTTGTCCCAGCAAGTCCTCGATCACCGGGAAGATGCGATCCACGAGCTGGTCCACCGTTACCCCGGTTGGCCCGGTGTCATGATCCCTGTGCGTCACCGCGATCTCTCCTGCCGCCCGGCATCGGGCGAGTCCTGGATTTCGTCACCAGTCCGTAGCGCCACGTAGCTCTCGTAACGTCCACGCGGGATGTCTCCCCGCTCCACCGCCTCCCGAACCGCGCAATCGGGTTCGTGCACGTGGGTGCAATCATGGTAGAAGCAGTCTCCGAGGTATGGTCGCAGTTCGCGAAAGCTCCAGTCGAGGTCGGCTGAGGGGACCGCGACCATCGTCAGCGCGCGCATTCCTGGCGTGTCCGCCACGAACGTGCCGTCTCCCAGCGCATGTAGCCGAGCGCCAATCGTCGTGTGGCGGCCCTTGCCCGTCGCATCGGACACATCGCCGACCTCGCGTTCGCCAACCGGGTCGAGTACATTGAGCAGGCTCGACTTCCCCACGCCCGACGGCCCAGCCACCGCGCTGATCTTGCCGCGCAACGCCGCGAGCAGTTCGTCCATACCTTCGCCGGTGTTCACGCTGACGTAATGCACCGGGAAGCTGCGCTCGTATTCCGCGAACACCTCCCGGGCCGGCGGGGCGCCATCGATCCCGTCCAGATCCAGTTTCGTGACGACGATATGGATGGGAATCTCCTGCAGCTCCGCGAGGATGATGAAGCGGTCCAGCATTCGCAGGTGCGGTTCCGGCTGGTGTATGGCGAACACGAACATCACCTGATCGGGATTGGCCAGGATCACCTGCTCCACGTCGCGCGTGTGCCGCGCCGTCCTCCCCAGTGTCTTCGAGCGCGGTTCGACGAATTCAACCACCGCCTCGTCGTCTGGCAACATGGTGAGCCACACCCTGTCACCCACGGCGACGATGTCCGTGCCGCGCCGTTTCCGCTTGAGTTGCCCGCGCACCGTGGCGATGACGATCGCGCCGCCGTCATCCAGCGCGACCTCGTGCCAAAGTCCATGCGACCGGGTGACGAGCCCACGCACCGTCCCTTCCGGCGGCGCGGTCAGGACGGTCCTCGTGACCTCCGGGGCGGTCTTCCCGGCTCGCCGGTGTCCATTGTTTCCGGGCTTCTTTCGTTGACGGTGAATTGGCGGCAAAGGCGGAAATCTCTCCTGGCGAATCAGGCGTATATGATAGTGGAAGGGTTCAGGCGCCGATTGGCCACCAAAGCAATGGCCAGAGCGCTGGCTTGGACCATCCCAGAACCACCGGAATTACGCACGAACTGTTTACAAATCACGCCTCTCATCGCTTGACAGCAGATTTCGAAGCACTATGCTTATCTAAAGGAAGCGATGTGTGGGAACGTTTCCCCGCTCCAACGTGTAGCTAGCTCACCCCATTTCGGAGGCTGTTCCTATTATGATCACCATGACCAACGATGCGGTAACCCAGCTCAAGGACTTCCTGGCCGATCAGGGCACTCCCGATCACGCGCTTCGCGTGTTCGTGGCTCCCGGCGGCTGCTCCGGCCTCCAGTACGGCATGACCATCGACGAGACTTCCGACGAAGGCGACGAAATCATCCAGACCCAGGGTGTGCGCGTCCTCGTTGACAACTTCAGCGCCATGTACCTCAAGGGCGCCGAAATCGACTACGTCAACTCGCTGATGGGTGGCGGCTTCACCGTCCGCAATCCAAACGCGGTGGCTGGCTGCTCCTGCGGTCACTCCTTCGACGCTGGCGACAGCGCCGAGACCGCCCAGGGCTGCGGCTGCGGCTGATACACGGCTCAACACATGGGGATACGGGGAAGAGTCGGGCTTTCCAGCGACTCCTCCCCGTATCCATCCCACTCGCTCGATCAGGAACGGTTGCCGTCACCTATTGGAAGGGCACTGTCATGTTCCCAGGCGAGTCGATTGTTAGGGACTTCACAAACACTTTCTCTACTGATATACTCACGCTAGAGAAGTGCGCCGCCCACTCCGCATGGGCGCCAGGCGATGTGGCCTCCGGGTTCCGCCTGCCACCATCCCGATTCAATGAACAGGTCCAATTCAATTCGTTCCAATCGTCAATTGAGGGTTCCACGAAGACACCACGTTCGCTGGTAAACCCCAAGGGATGGTTGCGTTCCGGATCGTCTGCCGCGCCAATTGCCTACGTGCGCCCAGCCGTGTCCGTTTCCGCGCCCTCGCGCGCATTGTAAGGAGTCCAGTACCCGATGACTGATCCAATGGGCGGTTTCGATGTTGAAAAGCTCAATAAGCTTGTTCGGGAAAATCCCGACGATAAGGTTGAAGTCCCGGAAGAAATAACGACCCAGATGGCCGACGAAGTCGAGCCAGAAGTCGATCTTGAACGTGACCTTGATGTTCTACAGCGTCTTGACCCTAATTTTATCAACGATCCTGTTAGGCTCTATCTTCGCGAAATCGCCGAAACCCCCCTTCTCACCCACGCCCAGGAAATCGATCTCGCCAAGCGAGTCGAGAACGGCGACCTGCAGGCCGTGCAGCAGTTCGTTCGCGCGAACCTCCGCCTGGTGGTCTCGATCGCCAAGCGCTACGTTAACCGCGGGCTGACCCTCCTCGACCTGATCCAGGAAGGGAACATCGGTCTGATGCGTGCCGTGCAGAAGTACGACTGGCGCAAGGGCTTCCGCTTCAGCACCTACGCCACCTGGTGGATTCGCCAGGCCATCACCCGCGCCATCGCCGACCAGAGCCGGACCATCCGCCTCCCGGTCCACATGGGCGATTCGATCTCCCGCTACCGCAAGACCCTCAACCTTCTCGCCCAGGAACTCGGCCGCCAGCCGACTCCGGAAGAAGTCGCCGAGGCGATGGCGGTCGCCCCGGAAAAGATCCACCAGATCGTCCAGGCCGCCCAGCGAACCATCTCCCTCGAAACCCCAATCGGCAACGAGGACGACACCAGCCTGGGTGACCTCATCGCGGACGACGTTTCCGAAACGCCGTACGAAGCCGCGTCCGAATCCATGCTCAAGCGCGACGTCAGCGCCGCCCTCGACACGCTGTCGGCCCGAGAGAAGCTGGTCCTCCAGCTCCGCTTCGGCCTCGGCCAGGGCCACCAGCACACGCTGGCGGAAGTCGGCGAGCAGCTCCAGATCAGCCGCGAACGCGTCCGCCAGATCGAGAACGAGGCGCTGCAGAAGCTGCGCCGGCTCGACGGCGACCGGCTCTTCGCCTACCACCAGGAACTGTAGGCCAGCCACTGGTTCAACGGAGGGATCAAAGCCGGGTGTCTTGCGACACCCGGCTTTCTCATTTCCGGAATAACCTCGGTAAACCGACGCTAAGCCTCGCCTTCACGGACGGATCGTCCAGGATTCTCCGGGAAACGCTCACGCCCTAGGGCACCACGTCAATCGTGTGCTGGCTTCACTTATCGGCGAACCGAGGGATCGAGGGCGTCTCGCAGCGCATCGCCAACGACAACCCAGGCCAGCATTGTCAATGCCAGCACGATGGCGGGGAAGACCGTGAGGTGCCAGTACACCTGGATGTACTGCTGATACGCGCCTATCATCTGGCCCCAGGACGTGCGCGGCGGTGAGATGCCGAGACCAAGGAAACTCAGCCCGGCCTCCGCGAACATCGCCGCTGGAACGCCCAATGTCATGGCGACGATGACGGGCGTCAGCGTGTTCCGCACCAGATGAACCGTCACGATGTGCCGCGTGCCTCCGCCCATCGCACGCGTCGCCCGGATGAAGTCGGTTTCCTTGAGCGATAGCACCTGCCCGCGAACGATCCGCGCGATGCCGATCCATCCCGTCACCGCCATTGCGATGATGATGTTCTGGAACCCGGCGCCGAGGACGACGAGCAGCAGGATGTAGAAGAGCAGGGGCGGTAACGAGGACAGGACGTCGACAACCCGCATCACGGCGTAGTCAAACCGGCCACCAATCAGCCCGGCACAGGCTCCGATCGGCACCCCGACCAGGACGATAACGAACTGACTCACGATGCCGACCGCCAGGGAAATGCGCGCGCCGTAGATCAGCCGGCTGAGGACATCTCGGCCGAGTTCATCCGTGCCGAGCCAATGAGTACGCGAAGGCAATTGCCAGGTCGCCGTGTAGTCACCGGCATAGGGATCGAACGGGGCAAGCAGCGGCGCGAAGATCGCGACCGCCAATTCCAGAATGATGAATCCCACCGCGACCAACGCGAGCTTTCTTCGCCGGAATCGCTGCCACGCCCGACTCATGGAACCGGTTCGTCTTGCCACGGGCACGGCCCGCGCTTGCATGGAGACGGCCATCCTGCTAATCCCTCACCAGGCGAACTCGCGGGTCGATCAGCGAGTACACCACGTCGGTAATGACATAGGTCACGCTGATCAGAACGGTCCAAATCACCGTTGATGCCATGATCATCGGATAGTCGCGCTTCTGGATGGCATCAACCCAATAGAAGCCGACCCCCGGTATCCGGAAGATGCTCTCGATGAAGAAGGACCCGACGATCAGGTCCGCGATCATCGGTCCGGCGACGGTAACGATTGGCGTCAGGGCGTTCCGGAGAATGTGGACGGTGAACACGCGTCGATTGGTTAGCCCTTTCGCCCGCGCGGTCCGCACATGATTCGCTCGCGCGACGTCCAGGATCGCCCCACGCGTGAATCTCTGCAGAATCAGGATAGGACCGAGTGAATTGGCGATCACCGGCAGGATCCATTGCCTGGGGCTGTCCCAGCCACCAGTCGGCACCCACTGCAACTTGACGGCGAAGACGAATTGCAGCAGTACGGCCAGGACGAAACTGGGCATCACCATGCACCAGATCGAAACGCCGGTCCCCAGGTTATCAATCCAGGAATTCGGTTTTATCGCACCTGATATGCCCAACCCAAGCCCCACCACGCTCGAGAACGCGAGCGTCAACAGGCCCAACTGAATGGAGTACGGCCATTGGTCGCCGATGATCTCGACGACCGTTCGCCCGCTGCTGGTGAACGAGTAGCCGAAGTCGAGCGTGGCCGCGTTTTGCAGGAATTGGAGATACTGCACCAGGATCGGCTGGTCGAGACCATACAGTTCCCGCAGATGCTGCCTCGTCGCCTCGGGAATCTGGACAGCCCGGTCCCCACCCATGACATCGAACGGTCCGCCCGGAATCGAGTGCATGAGGAAAAATGTGATGGCCGAGACGGCCAGGAGCACTCCAGCCAGGCCGGCAAGGCGAGTGGCAATGTAGCGAAGCATCATTTCTCCTCGTCACCGGTTCAGGCGAAGTGACAGGCCGCGAGGTGATCAGGTCCCATCGGACGCAACCGTGGCTCTTCCTCGCGACAGACGTCCCTGGCAATTGGGCAGCGCGGGTGGAATGGACAGCCGGATGGCCGGTCGATTGGGCTTGGAACGTCGCCAATGAGTGCTCGTCGCTCACGCGGCTGATCGGGATCAGGCTCAGGTACGGCCGCGATCAACGCCTGCGTATAGGGATGGCGCGCCGAGTCGATGATCGCGCTCCTCGGGCCGATCTCCACCAGTTGCCCGAGGTACATCACTCCAATTCGCTTGCTCATGAATGCCGTGACCGCGATGTTGTGGGAGATGAAAACGAGCGACAGCTTGAGCGATTCCTGGAGATCCTTGAGCAGATTCAGGATTTGCGCCTGCACCGAGACGTCCAGCGAGGAAACCGGCTCGTCGCAGATGAGCAACTTCGGCTGAAGGGCCAAAGCCCGCGCGATACCGATTCGCTGCTGCTGTCCGCCGGAGAACTCGACCGGAAAGCGGCTGAGCGCGTCATCGGGCAATTGGACGACACTCGAAAGCCGACGCACCTGTTCCCGTCGCTCGGCCGAGGACCCGACGCGATTGATGTCCAGCGGCTCGCGGATGATTTGCTCGACCGTGAGGCGAGGATCAACGGACGCAAACGGATCCTGGAAGATCATCTGCATCTTGGGCCGCGACTTTCGCAGTTGATCCTCATTCAATTCAGCCAGGTCGTCGCCGTCGAGAATTATCGTCCCGCTTGTCGGCTCGTAGAGACGCATCATCGTCAACCCCAGCGTCGACTTCCCGCAGCCGGACTCGCCAACGATCCCCAACGTTTCGCCCTGGGCCACGTCCAGATTCACGCGATCGACCGCGATCAGGCGAACTCGTTCCTGGCCGAACCGTCCGCGTCGCACCGAGAAGCTCTTGACGAGATCGATCGTCTGGAGAAGCGGGTCAGCCACCGTCGAGCCCCGTCGTTTGCGCCACGACGCAGGCCGAACGATGTCCCGGCTCGACCGGCAGCAACGGTGGCAAAACGTCCTTGCAGACGGGGATGCGATCCCCGCATCTCGGTTCGAATGGGCAATTCGCAATCTCAGTGCGCAAGTCCGGCGGAGCCCCTTCAATGGTTTGGAGCCGATCCGGCCAGTCTCGAAGTCGCGGCACCGACTTCATCAGGGCGCGAGTGTATGGATGTTGTGGGTGCTGAAAAATCCGTCGCACGCTTCCGTCTTCAACGACCCGGCCCGCATACATGACGGCAACCCGGTCGGCGATCTCCGCCACCACGCCCAGATCATGCGTGATCAAAATGACCGAGGCGCCAAAGTCGTCGCGCAGTTGGCGTAGCAGTTCGAGGATTTGCGCCTGGATCGTGACATCCAGGGCCGTTGTTGGCTCGTCGGCGATGATCAGTTTCGGCCGGCACGCCATTGCCATGGCGATCATCACCCGCTGGCGCATCCCTCCCGAAAACTGGTGTGGGTAGTCCCGTAGACGCCGTTCAGGGTCAGGTATGCCCACTCGTTGCAGCAATTCTCGGGCTCGTTCCCGAGCGGCGCCCGCGGACAAGCGTTCGTGATGCTTGAGCGGTTCTTCCAGCTGGTATCCGACCGTCAACATTGGATTGAGCGAGGTCATCGGATCCTGAAAGATGATGGCGATACGGTGCCCTCGAATCCGCTGGAGCTCCCGTTGGGACAGCTCCAGCAGATCGACAGTCTTATTCCCGTCCCGGAACCGCACGGTGCCGCCCACGATCTTCCCGGGCTCGTCGATCAACCGCATCAGCGACAGCGCGGTCATGCTCTTGCCACACCCGGACTCGCCGACGATGCTCAATACCTCGCCTTCCCCGAGCGTGAGCGAAACGCCGTCGACGGCTCGAACCGTGCCTCCCTCGACCGGGAAGTGCGTCCGCAGGTCCTGGACTTCCAGCAGTGGAGGAGTCATCCCGGTCGAGCTCAATGCGGTCGATCGAATTCGTCGACGTCGTTCCGGAGGTACATCTGGAACCGCGAGATATCGAGGAATCTGAACACCACATTTCCATCCTTGTCTGGATGGATACCGGTCAGGTAAGGCCACCAGATCTGGTAATTGACGTTGTGGGAAAGGAAGATACCGCCGACATCCTCAACCACGATTCGCTCGGCCTGCTGATACAGGTCCATCCGCGTATCGTTGTCGACCTCACTGCCAGCGGTGGTCACGAGTTCGTTGAACTGATCGTTGTGCCAGGAATTGGTCGGCGCGCCCAACTCATTGACGCTCATCCAGATCGACGTCAGAAGGTTGGACGGGTCGATGTAGTCGTATTCATACCGGTTGATGAAGAGTGGCATCTCGTGCGCGCTGCGCATCTGTCTCCATACGGTGGGCTCGATCGGAGTGATCGACACCTTGATCCCCAGGAGTTGCTGCCAGACGTCCTGCAGGTATTGAGCCTTTACATCGGCGCCCTCGGAGAACAGTTCCAGCTCAAGCTGGTTGCCATCAGCGTCCCTGCCCTCGGGATACCCTGCTTCCGCGAGAAGTTGTTTGGCGAGTTCGGGGTCGAATGCCTGGATGGGTTGCAGGTCGGCATTGTAGGCGGGGAACCCAGGCGGCAGCATCGAATACGCTGGCACGGCCGTGCCCTGCAACACGTTTTCGCACAAAGGAACGCGATCCACCGCGTGTGACAGCGCCTGTCGCAGTTTCAGGTTGTCGAATGGCGGGTTGAACGTGTCGAACGATACGTACTTCGTTTCGAAGTTGTTGTATGAATGGAGGAGATCCGCCAGTTCCGGCGTGGCGTTCGCCTGCGCGAGTTGCGCCTGATCGAGGACCGGCAGAATGTCGACTTCCTTGTTGAGGAATGCATTGAAGAGGCCGCCCCCAACGCCGATCACCTGCACAACGCGCTGGACGCCGGGTTTGTGAGGCCCGTTGTAGTGCGGATTCAGCTCCCACTCGAAACGTTGATTGTGCTCCCAATTGACCAACTGAAATGGCCCGGACGACACGAATCCCTCGACCGTATCCGCCCAGTGGAGAGGGTCGGCCTCGGCTCGATGCCTGGGGGCCGGCACGGACGCCTGATATGTCATCAGCGCCGGAATTTGCGGCGATGGTCCGTTGCCATGGATGCGCACGGTTCGCTCGTCAATTTTCTCGACGCCAATGTCCTCGGCCGTCCCTGTTCCCGCGTTGTATTCCTGCACTCCCTTGATGGCGTAATAGAAGAACGCCCACGGGTTGTCGAGTTCAGGATTCGCCGCGTGGCGGAAGGTGAACACCCAGTCGTCGGGGGTAATCGGCGTGCCGTCGCTCCACTTGGCATCCGCTCGCAGCACGAAGTCGAAGTACTCCGCGTTCGGTCCCACGGTGTACGACTCCGCCAGCGCCGGCACGATCTCCAGGTTTTCATTGAGGCGCAACATGGGTTCCCCACCCCAGTTCAGCACGGCCGCGGCGCTGTAGATATCACGCACGACGTCCAGGTGCTTGGGTTCGGCGGTATTCTCGTAGAAGACCTGCTGTTCCAGAGGTGCCGCGTCTTCCGGCAACTCCCTCCCCTGCGGTGTGACGAGTCCCCCTTGCGCCGCCATCGCCGGGCCTTGCCAAACCTGCGCCGCCAGGGCCGCGAGGGCAAGCGAACCGCCTGAATGCTGAAGAAGTCGCCGCCGGGAAAGAGCATCGCTGGATACCACGTCTGCCTCCTTACCGAGTGCACCCACTCTTAAAGAGAGAGTGTGCCTCCGGCTGCGCAAGAATGCGCAGCGTCTCCTCACGAGAATGTGTTGGAAAGATTTCAAGGCCATTGTACATCAATAGATAGATCGCACCGCCACATCTGGGACACCTTCGAAACAGCCGTAACCTTGCGCCACCAGTCTGACTTGGGAACCGGATGAACTTTGACGGCATAATGAGGAGCGAAGTCGAGAACCACGGTCTTCACTGTGTCTCGAACGTGGACCAGGAACCCAGTCGAATCGAAACCATGAGCGTGGCCATGTACGCTCATCGCGCCACAGGATGCTTGAATGCTGACTCTTCCGTCGGACCTTGAGATTGCACAGGCGGCGACCATGCTGCCCCCCACCGAGATCGCCGCTCAGTTGGGCATCGACCCTTCGTACCTGGTGCCCTACGGCAGGCATGTCGCCAAGGTCGATCCCGCCGTCACCGAAACCATGACGCACCGGCCAGCCGGGAAGTACGTCGTGATCACCGCGATCACCCCCACTCCGTTGGGCGAAGGCAAGACCACCACGGCGGTCGGCCTCGCCCAGGGGCTTAAGCACATCGGCCGATCGAGTGTGCTCACCCTGCGCCAGCCATCGATGGGCCCGACCTTCGGCATCAAGGGCGGCGCCAGCGGTGGAGGCTACTCACAGGTCCTACCGATGGAGCAGCTCAATCTCCACCTCACCGGCGACTTCCACGCCGTCACCGCCGCTCACAACCTGCTTGCCGCGATGGTCAGCAATCACCTGTTTCAGGGAAACGCGCTACAGATCGAGCCGCACAGCGTCAGCTGGCGACGCGTGCTGGATGTCAACGACCGGACCCTCCGCAACGTGATCGAGGGACTCGGCGAGAAAAGCGACGGCAACCCGCGCCAAACCGGGTTCGACATCACGAGCGCCTCTGAGGTCATGACCACGCTCTCGCTCTCCACGTCGCTCGCCGACCTCCGCCAGCGGCTCGGCCGGATCGTCGTGGGCCGCAACGTTCGGGGCGAGTTCGTGACCGCCGAGGATCTCCAGGCGGCCGGGGCGATGGCCGTCATCCTGAAGGACGCCGTCTGGCCCAACCTGCTCCAAACCACCGAGAACACGCCGGTCCTGATCCATGCCGGCCCGTTTGGCAACATCGCCACCGGCAACTCGTCGGTGATCGCCGACCAGGTGGGCATCCGCACCGCAGATTTCGTCGTCACCGAAGCCGGCTTTGGGGCGGACATGGGAGCGGAGCGATTCTTCAACGTGAAGTGTCGAGCCTCTGGCCTGCTGCCGGATGTCGCCGTGCTCGTGGTCACGGTCCGGGCGCTGAAGGCGCATTCCGGTCGCTTCCGCATCGTCGCCGGACGCCCGCTGCCGCCCGAGTTGCTGGAACCGTCTCCCGAAAGCGTTCGCGCCGGAGCGGCCAATCTCCTCAAGCACATTGAGATCGTGAAGTCCTTTGGCGTGAATCCGGTGGTCGCCATCAACCGCTTCGCCAGCGATCACGATGTCGACATCCAGGAAATCGAGGCGATCGCCAGTGAACACGGCGTCCGGAGCGCGGTCGCCACGCACGTCGTCGATGGCGGTGCTGGGGCCACGGAACTTGCCCAGGCCGTGGTCGACGCCAGCAACGACGAGACCAGTTTCCGCTACACCTACGACCTGGATCTGCCGCTGGAGGACAAGCTGGAGGCTGTCGCCACGAAGGTCTACGGCGCGGATGGCATCGAGATCGCGCCAGCCGCAGCGACCCAGCTCAAGGTCTTCACCCGGTCAGGGTTCGGCGATCTCCCGGTGCTGATCGCCAAGTCCCACCTGTCGATCAGTCACGATCCTCGCCTCAAGGGCGCGCCCACCGGCTGGACGCTTCCCATCCGGGAGGTGCGGCTCGCGGCCGGCGCGGGCTACGTCTACGCCATCGCCGGGGACATGCGCACCATGCCGGGGCTTGGCGAATCTCCCGCCGCGCAACGCATCGACATCGACGCCAACGGCAACATCGTCGGTCTCTTCTAGCTCGCGCTGAATCGCGCTCGTCCAGTCCCGCTTTCGAC
>JAEWEG010000022.1 GCA_023389575.1 Chloroflexota bacterium
GATGAGTTTCGCCATCACCGGCACCAAGTCGCCGGGCGTCACGATCCTCGATCCCGGCTGCGTGGCGAAGACGTTCCCGTCCTACTTCGAGCGCCTCGAAGACCTCGTCAACGACTTCCGCTAGGAATGAAGGAACGCCGCCCGAGATCCGAGGCAGCGTTCCCATGTTCATGGATAGTCCTACCTGAGAACCGCCAGAGAGCATTCATCCTTGTAAATCACACGTCTGCCGTGTGATTTACAAGGATGAACGAGCGAAAGGAACGCAAGCGCTTCCTCGCCGCGTTCGCATTTCAGCCAAATGTAGCCCTACCATCAGGGTCCGAATGCTGGTGCCGGACCGGACGTGCGGCAGACAGTACGGAGGTCCCACGTGGCCACCGATCGCATCATCTCCAGGCGGGTGTTGGCCGCGGTATGGACCTCCGTCCCTGACCGACGCAATTCGGGCTTGCCTGGCAAGGCACAAAAAACCCGCGATGACTGATTCATCGCGGGCTTGCATTTCCCGTCGAGCCAGAAGGAAATGCGAAAATGGGTGGATGGTTCCGGAACTCCTGCCCCCGCCGCAAAAGGCAGGCCACGGCGGGTATCAGGTGTTCCGGAACCGGTGAGCGTCTCCCAGCGAACGATCGTTTGCACCCGTTCGGACTCTCTCCTCCACGCAGATAACTGTACTGGGCCCGCAACCCCAAAACATGCAGTTCATACGCAAGGATTTCGCGTTTTCCGCGGTTTTCGCCCCCGAAATACGCAACCTCCCCGGTTCGCCCCGTCCAAGGGCGGCGAAAAATGGCCCTCGGGCCTCTTCCTGCACGCAAGTTCCTTATCCTGCATAATGGATTCCAGCAACCTGGCTGGCAATCGATGATCCGTTCCGCGTCGGCGCCAGCGTCTCCCAGGCGCGCTGTCTTGCACCCCGGCGCGCCATACATCGGAAGGGCACCCGCATGGGGGATAAACGGCGCTCGCCGTTTGGCGACCTCGTTTACGCTTACCGCACCCTGCTGAATTTGACCCAAAGAGCGTTGGCGGATCGCGCCAACTCGCCGGCACAGCCCCTCCCCAACCAGGGCACGGTCTCGGTCCGGACCATTTCGTCCATCGAGAAACGCTACGAACCGGGCGAAGCGTGGGCGAAGTTCTCCCCGTTCACCGTCGAAGCCCTGGCCCTCGCCCTTGACCTCGAACCAAACACCCCGGTCTGGAACGAGTTCATCGAGGCCTCCCTCATCGAGGGACCCGAGGATGTCGTGGGCGTGGTCCCCACCATGCCATCGTCAACCGGCGGGCCGGCGGAGGCGGAGCCCCTGTTCCTGGCGGCGGGCCGCGAGAAGCACCTGGCGCGCCTGGAGTGGGCGATCGACGGCGCCGTGGCGGGGCAACCCGGTGTCATCTTCGTCGGGGCTGATCCTGGCTCCGGCAAGACTTCCCTCATCGCCCACGCCGCCCGCCGTGCCGTGGAGCGCCACGCCGGTCTCGCCGTGCTCTGGGGTGACTGCATGGCCCGGGGAATCGCCGCCGATCCCCACCAGCCGTTCCGGCAGTCGTTCGATATCCTGTCTGGCAACCTCAAGGCCGCCAGCCCGTCCCATCTTGTTTCCGCGCTAAATCGCGAGCGCCTGAATGAGCGTTTGCCACGGGCGCTCGCCGCCATCGCCGCCGAGGGGCAGAGCCTCATCAACCGGCTCATCCCGGCCGCGAGCATCAAGGCGCAAAGCGAGAACCCGGAGATCGACCCCGCCCTCGCCAGGCGCCTTGCGGACATGGCGAACGCGTCGGCGTCGGCGCTCGAACCCTACGACCTCAACGAGCAGGCGTTCAGGACCCTCGTGCACTACGCGGCCAGCGGCCCGACCATCCTGGTGCTCGACGATCTGCACTGGGCGGATGCCGGCACGTCCACGCTCATCTTCCACCTCGTTCGCCGCCTGTACGAGCAGCACATCCCATTGCTGGTGATCGGCGCCTATCGCCCACTCGATCTCGACGCGAACGACCCGGGCGATCGCGTGCCCTTCCAGCCGATCCTGCGCGAGTCGACCCGATTCTTCGTCGATCCCATCATCGATCTCTCGGACGCCATCGGCGGCGACGCCGGACGCTCCTACGTCAACGCCATGGTCGACTCCACCTTCGACACCGCTCCGGACAGCTTCCGCGATATCCTCTTCGACCTCTCAAACGGGCTCCCGTTGTTCGTCGGCTCCATCATTCGCTGGTACCAGGCCGAGCGGCTCGCCAACGATCCCGGCGGCGACGCTCCCTGGGAACCCGACTTCACCCGCCTGCCCACCGAGATCGAAGCGCTCTTCGCCAACCTCATCAACCGGCTGCCCAGCGAACTCCAGACCATGCTGGACATCGCGAGCGTGCAGGGGGCCACATTCTCCGCCGAAGTGCTGCGGGTGGCCGCCGGCCTCACCCCCACGCAAATGATCCAGCAACTCAGCCGGCAACTCATCCATCGCTACCGCGTGGTTTCGCAATCTGGTCGTTACACGATGGCTGGTATCACCGGTCACAACTACCAGTTCATCCACGCCCTGCTCCGCGACTACCTCTACCACCGCATGACCGATATGGAGCGGGAGCATTATCACGCCGCCACCGCGAACGCGATGATCACCCTGTATGGCGATGAGGCGGGAGACGCATCGGTCCAGATTGCATTCCATTTCGACCAGGCTGGGGACCGGGCCGCCGCCGGAAGGCACTACCTGCTCGCCGGCAATCACGCCCTCGACTACTACGACTACGCCCGCGCCAGGACGATGTTCCAGCGCATCCAGGAACTCGACCTCGTGCCCATCGACCCGTTCCCACCCATCCAGGGTTTGGTGGGGCTGGGCAACTGCGCGCGAGGCGACCGCGATATCGAACTTGCCCGCCGCCATTTCGCGCGGGCCATCGAACTCGCGAACCGTCACGACCTGCCGCTGGTCCGGGCCAATGCCTACTCCTCGCTCGGGATGCTGGACTTCGACGCCGGCGACATGAGGGAGGGCGCCGCGCGGCTCGCCGAGGCGGTTACCGCTCTGTTCGAGTTCGGTGACCTCGTCGAGGCCAGCCGCGCCCTCTCGCTGTTGAGCCTGACGCTCCACGGGTTCGGCCACTACGACGAGGCCGCCGCTCGGGCCCGCGAGGCGCGCGACCTGGCCTGGCGACTCAACAACGACACGCTGCTGTCCGGCGCGCTAATCGCGCTCGGCAACTGCCATCTCGATACCGGCCAATACGCCAGCGCGATTGCCCTGTACCAGGAATGCCTGAGGCTGTGCCAGGAAAACGGGAATACCCATCGCGCGAATATCTGTTGGCTCAACCTCTCGCTCTGTCACCTGGAGACGGGCCAGTGTGACGAGGCCAGGAAGGCGATCGCGAACGTGGTCGAGTACGGCCAGCCCGTCCATCCACGATTGCTCGGCGCGGCCGAGTTCAACGCCGCGCTGATCGACGAACTCGCCGGCAAATTCGACGGCGCGCGCACCCACTACCGGGAATCGATGCGTCTTCGCGAGCGAACGGGCCAATCCGCCCTGATTGTCGATAGCCGGGCCGGGCTGCTGCGTGTCGCGATCGCCGAGGACCGTCAGTACGACGTCGCCATTCTGGCCGAATCCGTTTCAGACGCGATCAGCACCCGTGGAGTCGATGGCATCGAGCACCTCGGCCGCCTCTACGTCACGCTCGCGCGTGCCTGGACCATGCTCGGCCAGCCCGATCGCGCCCGCCAGGCGATGCTGGAAGGTCAGGCGATGCTCGACGAGCGGGCCGCCCTGATCGCGGACCCTATGATCCGCCAGAGCTACCTGGAGAACGTGCGGGCGAACCGGGAGATCCGGAATCTCTCACGACACGCCGAGTTCACCACGTCGATGCCATGGTAGACAGGCAACGCTCGCCGTTTGGCAAACTGGTCTCGACATACCGCCGGCGAAACAAGTGGACGCAGGAGGATTTGGCCAACTTCGCCGTCAGGAAGGGCAAGGACGGCACGTACGACCACATATCGCTTCGCACGATCGCGGAGATCGAGAAACGCGTTGAACAGCCCAGCGATTGGATCAATCCCCAGCCCACCACGGTCGATGCCCTGGCCAGGGCGCTCTCCATCGCTCCCAACACGGCCGCCCACCGGGAGTTCCTGGAAGCGGCCGCGATCACCCGCGCCAAACGGTTGCCCGATCCACCTGAGGAATCGTCCTCCGAGCGAGCGGACGCCGCCCCGCCAACCGCCTTCGAAACCCCGGATCTCGACACCATTGCCCAGGACTCGACGGCCGCGTTCGTCGCCGCGGGCCGGCAGGATCATCTCGACCGGATCGCGCGATCACTGGAGGACATCGCCGCCGGGAAACCGCGCATGGTGTTTGTCAGCGCGGAAGCCGGGACCGGCAAGACGTGGCTCGTCTCCGAGGCCACCCGCCGGGCCGTGCGAAGCCATCCGGACCTGGTGACCCTGTGGGGGAACAGCACGGGCCGCCTCGGCGCGACCGATCCCTATCAACCCTTCCGCCAAATCCTGCGCACCATGGTTGGCGATATCGTGGTCGCCAGCCCCCAGCAACTCGTGTCCGGCCAGAACCGGCACCGCGTGCTGAACCGCATCCCAATGGCGATCGACGCGCTGTGCCAGGAGGGCGCGGGCCTGATGCATCGCCTCCTCGCCCCGTCCGCGCTCGACAATCCCAACCTCCAGCGCCATCAATCCCCGGAACTCGCCCAGCAGGTCACCGCCCTGTCGTCCAGCGCGCCCGCGGCGACCACCGACGAGCCGGACCTCCTCCTTTCAAGGGTGCTGCGCCACTACGCCCAGGCCGGCCCCACGCTGATCGTGCTGGAGGACCTTCACTGGACGGACGCCAACACCGCTTCCGTGCTGTCCCGGTTCCTCGAAGATCTCCATGCCAGCCAGGCTCCAATCCTGGTGTTGGGAACGTTCCGGCCAGGCGACCTGGTTGTCCATGAGCTCGACGAGGAGCATCCGCTGCCACCGCTCCTGCGGCAAAGTGGCAGCGTCTTCCCCAACCACATCATCGACCTGTCAACCTCGCTGGACGCCACCGGTGGCCGGGAGTTCGTCAGGGAAGTAAGCGCCCGCCATGGCCACGAGATCAACGACCAGGAGCTGGATGCGATCTACGCGCGTACCCGCGGGCTGCCGCTGGTCGTCAACGGCCTGCTGAGCCTGCACGACGGCGACGTCGGAAAGTTCGCCACGACCGCCGCCCTGGCGCTCAAGGGCGAAGCCGCGATCACTCCACCCCTGGAAGTCCGCTCGATGTTCGAGGGGCAACTCGACCGGCTGGATGACGACGTGCGCAACCTGCTGACCTTCGCCAGCGTGCAGGGCAACGGGTTCTCGGCGGAAATCCTGATGCGGGCCGCCGGAATCTCCCCGCAAGAATTCGACACGATGGTGAACGACATCCTCGTTAACCAGCAGCAACTCGTGGAGGGTGCCGGCCTTTCCACCCTGGGCGGCCGGCGTATTCAGGAATACCAGTTCGCCCACGCTTTGCTCCGCGACCACATCTATCTCGACCAGATGTCCGAGTTCGAACGGTCGCATCTCCATCTCCTCACCGCCGAAGCGGCGCTGGACCTCTTCGGAGAGAACGACAGGGACGCCAGTGCGCTCATCGCCTTCCACCTCGACCGCGCGGGAGAAGTGAATCGGGCCGCCTCGGCCTACGTCATGGCTGGTGACCAGGCGTTCGACCTCAGCCAGTTCGATCGCGCCTGGCAGGCGTACAACCGGGTGATCGAGCTCGACGTCCACCGGAGCAACCCCCTCGCCGAGGCCCAGGCTCTACTCGGGCTCGGGAATTGCGCCCGGTCGCTCGACCATTCGGGCGACGCCGTCATCTGGATCAACAAGGCGATCGAGATCTCCCAACGCCGCGGGTTCACGGCCATTCAGGCCCATGCACTGTCGGCGCTCGGCATGCTCGACTACGACGGCGGCCACGTTCACAAGGGGATCGAACGGCTTCGCCAGGCTATCGATCTGCACCTCGAGGCCAACGACCTCGACGGCGCCTCCCGCTCCATGGCGAGGATCAGCTACAACCTGCATGGCATGGGGTTGTACGACGAAGCCGCCTTCCATGCTCGCCAGGGAATAGAGCTCGCGACACAGGTCGGCAACGACAGCCATCTCGTGAGCGCCCGCATCGCCCTCGCCAACTGCCTGCTCGATCTGGGGATGTTCCGCGAGGCCATCGCGCTCCACGAGGAGAGCGCCACCATCGCCGCCAAGCAGGCCGATGCCCACCGCGTCAACATCTGCCTGATCAACATCTCGCTCTGCCACCTTGAGCTTGGCGAGTGGGACGCCGCCCAAGACGCGATCGACCGCATGATGGCGCCCGGGCGGATCGTCGTACCCCGGTTCGTGGGTGTCGCCTGGTTCCAGTCCGGCCTGATCGCCGAGGGACGAGGGCACCACGAAGAGGCCAGGCGGTGCTACGAGCAATCCGCCACGATCCGGACCGGCAATGGTCAGGAAGCGCTCCTGATCGACTCGCGGGCGGGCGTCCTCCGTATCGCCGTTCGCGAGGGCGATACGGACACCGTGCGTGAACTGGCCAGCGAGATTTCATCGCGCGCGGTCCAGCATGGGCTCGACGGCATCGAACATGTCGCCCTCCTGGCCCTCACCATGGTTGAAGCAGGCCGCCTGATTGGGGATCACGACATGGCCGGAACGTGGCTTGCCTGGGGGCGCGACTACCTCGTGACGCGGGCCAATCGCCTCGCCGACCCAGAGCATCGGCGCTCCTACCTGGAGAACATCATTCCCCACCGGGTCCTTCTCCAAATGGCCGCCGCGGCCGGATTTCCGCCACCCCGGTAGGCACGCAAGAACGGCCAGGTCCCTCGGGGGACCTGGCCGTTGACATGATTCCGTGGTGGGAGTGGAACCCGGGTTGGCGGCTACAGCCGCTGGTATTCCTCGAGATCGAGCACGAACACCGTCGCCGCGGCCGGCTGCGAAGCTCCGGAATCGGCTGGGGCGGCCCCGGACCGGGCATTGCCCCGGATCAGGTCCAGCACGCGATCCACCTGGTCCTCATCGGCGCCGATCATCAGCGTGGTGTTGCCGCGCCGGAGGAATCCGCCGGTACTCGCGAGGCGCGTCGCCCGGAATTCTTCCTCAAGCAAGGCATCAACCACGGCATCGGCATCTTCGTTCTGAACTACGCCAATGATGAGCTTCTTCATGGAATCTTCTCCAGAGCATGCGTGCCCGCCGTTCCAGACGCGGGTTTGAGTCGAATCATCCTACTGCATTTTTCCATCTCGAACATGGCCTATCGTACCCGGCCCGAGGCCCATTGGCGACTGTCCAGGTATCCCTGGAGAATCACCGCCGCCGCCACCGCGTCCACCTGTTGCTTGCGTTTGTCGCGCCGGGCGCCGCTCGCGATAAGCGACCGTTCGGCGATGGAGGTGGTCAATCGTTCGTCCCACCAGATCACGGGCAGACCGATGATGGTCGCCTGTTCCTCGATGAACGCCCGCACGTCTTCCGCCTGCGGCCCCTCCCGCCCGGAGAGGCCCACCGGCAGCCCAACGACCAGGCTCACCGCCCCCAGCCGCTCGGCATGACCCCGGATTTCCTGGCCAGAGCGCGGCCCGCGCGGCACCATCGCGACCGGGCTGGCGATGATCCCCATCTCGTCGCTGATCGCGAGCCCGATCCGCTTCCCGCCGACATCGAGGCCCAGCAGCCTTCCCGGTCGGTCCGTCACGAGCCTTCCTCCGCGGCAGGCGTCGCCTCGGGATCGGCCACCGGCGTCGAGAACTCGACCACCTCGTCGGACACATCCAGCGAAATCCGGCCCGTGGCGCGCGGTAGGCCGCCCGGCCACCAGCCAGGGCTTCGCTCCATCGACCACGCCTCGAAGGCGGGCTCGTTGGCCAGAATCGCCTCCGCCTCGCCCTCGCCCTTGCCCGCGATATCCTCCACGAGCCGGTCCTGGTCATCGCCGGTGAAAATGGCCCGGACCGTCGCCGTCGCCTCCATGGTGTATTCAACCGAGGCTGGCGACTGCGCCACGAGCGTCGGCTCACCAAGCTGGACCGTGCCCTCGACCATTTCGTAGCCCTCGGGAACCTCCTCGGCCAACGCCGTGGAGTAGAACTCCAGTGCCTGCTCACGAACCGATTCGCGGTCGTACTGGAACCCGGTGGCATCGGCGGTGCCGCGCAGGGTGACCGTGTCGGAAAGGTCACCGGCCTCCTGCTCGATGGTGTAGTCCGGGTCGCCGGCGTCGACGGATGGGATCAGGATGACCTGGCCCTCGGGCAGCGGCGCGGTCCAGTCCTCGGCCACGACCCGGTTGATGTCGTTCTCGAGTTGCAGCTCGGCCTTCTCGATATCCTCGTCCGTGACCACCGCCACCTCGATATCGGTACCGCCAGCCACTTCCTGATCCAGGTTGCTGAAGTACACCGGCTGGTCCGGCACCTTGCCGCTCAGTTCACCCGGACCCAGGTTGCTGCTCGCTCCGGGCTCGTTCGCGGCCACGTTCACCGTTGCCTCGCCGATCGTCGAGCCATCGGCGCTGCCAGCGGGCACCTCCACATCGGCGTCGGTGGTGAAGGACACTCCAGCCACGGTCGACAGCACCGTTCCCGCCGGAATGGTCACCGCCTCCTCAGAGGCGTTGCGCAGGGTCACCACGCCACTGGCGGATTGGTCCGGCGTCGACTGGGTGCCGGTGGCCGGAACCACGATGTCGAACTCCACCGTGTCCGATACCTCGCTGGCTTCTACCGAGAACGCCGCGTCCGGCGCCGCGTCCGAGCCCGGCCTGGTAACGCTGTAGAGAAGCTCGGTACGGATCTGGCCCTGCCGGAGACTCGCGTCCACCGTCACGCCCGGCATGTAGTACCAGCCGGCGGCAAGCAGGACGAGCGCCGCGACCAGGACGACAGCCACGATCCGGCCGATGAGTTGCGCCTTCCTGGCGCCCGGATCCTCGTCCAGGTAGCTCAGGGACACGAAGCTCGCGTCTTCCGACAGACCTACATTGCGAGAGGGGTCCCGGTTCGGACCGGGCTGGTTATAGAGTTCGGTCCGTCTCCGGCGCGAGACCGAAATCGGATCCTCGGCCGTCTCGTCGCCGTCCTCGATGGACGTGGAATCGCTGGACGCGCGCCACCCCCGGAACGATGGCGTCGACTCGAACTCCGGGTCCGCGTCGCCGTTGTCGTCGGGCCGCGCGGGCCGCTCCACGTCCGCCAGCCCGAACATCGAGGCCAGTTGGAGCCGCAACGGGTCGCTGGTGCCCAGCGTCACCGTCACGTCGTTGCTTTCGGCCAGGTCCCGCAGGGTGCGGAACTCCGTCGCCGTCAGGAAGACCGGGCTGTGATCCGGAATATCCAGCAGGATCGATTTGCCACGGGCCGCGCGTACCTGATCCAGTACGGCGGGCAGGCTATCGTGGTCGCTCACGGATATCGTGATCTCGGTTGTCGTTCCTCCGGGGTCTGTCATGCTATCCAGTTGCTGTTCAGGCACCGGGCCGGTTCAGCACCGGCCCGGCTCATGCGCCACCCATCCATGGCGGCTTGATTGTATGCCCATCTTACGCGGTGGCGACGGCCATTCCCTCGACCGTCTCGTCCACCGCCCCGAGCGCCGCGTCGAGCCCCGAGGCATCCTTCCCGCCCGCTTCCGCGAGTTCGGGACGTCCGCCGCCGCGACCGTCGATGTGCCCGGCCAACGCACGAATGATATCCCCAGCGCGTATTCCGCGTCCGGTCAGGTCCGGCGTAACCATCGCCAGCAGGCTCGGCTTGTCGTCCACCACCGTGCCCAGCACGATCACGCCGGATTGCAGGGAGTCGCGCAACCGGTCGCCCAACTGCCGCAGTTCGCCCTTCTCGGACACGGTCACCCGCGCCGAAAGCACCTTCACGCCGTTCACGTCATGCGCCCCGGAAAGCAGGTCGCCCGACTGCGCGCCGGCGAGCTGGCCCTTCAACCGCTCGATCTCGCGCTCCTGCTGCCGGTTCCGCTCCTGCAGCGCCTTCACCTGGGTCGGAACTTCGGTCCAGGTTACCCGAAGGTCGCGGCCAAGGCTCTCCACCAGTCGCTGCTGCCCGAGCATCCGCTCCACCGCCGCCGCGCCGGTCAGCGCCTCGATCCGGCGGATACCGGACGCCACGCTGCCTTCCGACGTGACCACGAACGGGCCGATCTCGCCGGTGTGCTTCACATGGGTGCCGCCGCACAGTTCCTTCGAAAAGTCGTCGATCTGGACCACCCGCACGGTGTCGCCGTACTTCTCGCCAAACAGCGCCATCGCGCCGGTGGACACCGCTTCGCTGTACGCCATCTCCCGCGTTTCAACCGGGCGGTCCGCCAAAACGTTGATGTTCACGATTTCCTGGATTTGCCGGACCTGCTCGGGCTCCACCGCGTCCAGCGTCGTGAAGTCGAACCGCAGCCGGTCCGGCGCGACCAGCGATCCCGCCTGGTGGACTTCGTCGCCGAGGACCAGCCGCAACGCCTTGTGCAGCAGGTGCGTCGCCGTGTGGTTGCGGCGAATCTCCTGGCGGCGGTTGGCGTTCACCCGGGCGTCGACCTTCTCGCCAACCCGGACGAAGCCTTCCTTCACGGTTCCCCGGTGCACGAAGAGGTCTGGCGCGGGCTTGCGCGTATCGTCGATGTCGACCAGCCCCGCCTCCGCGTACAGAAAGCCACTATCGCCAACCTGGCCACCGGATTCACCGTAGAACGGCGTCCGGTCGAGCACCACTTCCACCTGCTGCCCCGCCTCGGCGACATCGAGCACCCCATCCGGGCCGAGGATCGCGACGACCGTCGCCTCCGCCGATTCCCGCTCGTAGCCAAGGAACGTGGTTCGGGGAGTGATCGCGGAATACAGTTCCGCGCGGTCGCGCCCGGCGTCCTGGAACGACGCCAGCGAGCGGCTCGTCTCCCGCTGCCGCTCCATCGCCGCCTGGAAGCCCGTATCGTCGATCGAGAGCCCCTCCTCGCGCGCGAGTTCCGCCGTCAGGTCGAATGGGAATCCATACGTGTCGTACAGGCGGAACACGTCCTCTCCTGGAATGACCTGCCCGCCCTTCTCCTTGATGGACGCGGTCAGCGCCTGGAGGCGGTTCACGCCCGACGTGAGGGTCTTGCCGAAGCTGGTTTCCTCATACGCGAGGACCTTCATGATCTGGCCGCGGCGATCGACAAGTTCCGGGTACTCCGCCCCGAACTGGTCGATGATGATTTCCGCCAGTTGCGGCAGGAACGACGTCTCGATGCCGAGCAGCCGTCCGTGCCGGATCGCCTTCCGCAGCACGCGGCGCAACACGTAGGAGCGCCCCTCGTTGCCCGGCAGCACGCCGTCGCCGATCAGGAACACGGACCCGCGAATGTGGTCCGCCACGATCCGCATCGACCGGTCGGTCTGGGGATCGACATCGTACGTCGCGCCGGAAAGCTCGGACACCTTCCGGATCAGCGGCTGGTAGTCGTCGGTGTCGTACATGGTGCGCGCGCCCTGCACCAGCAGGACCAGGCGCTCCAGGCCCATGCCCGTGTCCACGCAGGGCTTCTCCAGCGGCGTGGTGACGCCGTCGGGCGTGGTGTTGTACTGCATGAACACGTTGTTCCACAGTTCGAGGAACCGGGGTCCATCGGAGCCGGGGGTCGCGTTGTCCTCGTCGGTCCCCCAGGATTCGCCGCGGTCGAAGTAGATCTCGGAATCCGGGCCGTTCGGACCGACCGGACCCGCCGCCCACCAGTTGTCCTCGAGGCTGAAGATCCGCTCCTCCGGCACGCCGATTTCCTCACGCCAGATGCGGCGTGCCTCGTCGTCGTCCGGATGCACGGTCGGGTACAGCCGGTCCGCGGGCAGTCCCATCCATTCCGTCAGGAACTCCCACGACCAGGCCAGCGACTCGGACTTGAAGTAGTCGCGCACCGAGAAGTTGCCGAGCATGAAGAAGAAGGTGCTATGGCTCTCGTCGCCAACCTCGTCGATATCCACGGTGCGGAAGCACTTCTGCACCGTGCACATGCGCGGCGCGGGCGCATTTTCCAGGCCCAGGAAGTACGGAATCATCTGCTGCATGCCGGCGGTGGTCAGCAGCACCGACTTGTCTTCCGCGGGCGGGACCAGGGAAGAACTGGGGTAATGCAGATGCTGCTTCGATTCGAAGAATTCAACGAACTTGCGGCGGATATCCGCGCCGCTTTGCCAGGGAATGCCAAAGTTGGAGGACATGGGAAGACTCCGTTGAGCGACACGCGCTGCTTGGGCGTGGCCACGCCGTTTCGCGCGGTGTGAGTTGGGTCGTGGAAAGGGGGAGGACCGGAAACGAACCGGTCAGGCAGCACATCCGCCATGGGCCATCGCAACCGCGCCGGCGGAGGCTGCCCCGGCGGCGGCGGCCTTCCCACCGCTGGACGCGGCATGGATCTCCGTGCGGATGGTGTGTGGCGATGTCGCTACGGACATGATGGTTCTCTTCGCGCAAGACGGCGAACACTCCCAAACCCGGAGTGTGCCTGTCATTGTGCCAAAACCAGCCCCGGTCCGCCACTGTTCGCCCGCGCGTTCCAGCGGGTCGAATCCGCGCCGTGCAGTCACTGGCTGGCCGCGTCCCGCAAACGCTGGTGCCACGACCGCCGCTCCAGCGCCGCCAGCGCCGCGTCAACCACATCGAGCAGGCGGCACGGCAGTTCCTCGTCCAGGTTGGCGATGGCCGCCTCGTCGATCGCCCACTCACGGTCGATCAGCGGCATCAGTTCTTCGGCGCGCTCCGTCAGGTGGATCATGCGCCGTCGCGCATCCTCCCCAACTCGCGCCTCCACCAACCCGTCACGCGCCATCTGGGCGACGGTTTGGCTCGCCGCCGAGTGCGTGACGCCGACCGCCTCGGCGAGGTCGCGGATCGACGCCGGTCCCCCTGCAACGAGCGCCCGCACGAACGGCGAATACCGCGGTCGATAGGGCGAAAGCCCCATCTCCACCTCGAAATTCGCGAGGTCGCTGTCCAGGCGCTCCAGCAGGTCTCGCAGTTTGGTCCCCAACCCGGCGTACGTCTCTGTCATGGCCACATTGTAACAGCACTGTTGCTTTATCGCCCGGAGGTCACTACACTGCCCCGAGATTCGCGATGGGAGGAGCAGGAATGCAAGGACGACCGCCGGACATCGAACCCTACGACCACGGAATGCTGGATGTGGGCGACGGACACCGCCTGTACTGGGAGCAGGCCGGCAATCCCGAAGGCATTCCCGTCGTTATCCTCCACGGTGGCCCCGGCTCCGGCTGCAACACCGGCATGCGCCGGCTCTTCGACCCCGAGCGCTTCCGGTCGGTGCTCCTTGATCAGCGCAACTGTGGGCGCAGCACGCCTCACGCCAGCGACCCGGCCGCCGACCTCTCGACCAACACCACTGCCCATCTCATCGCCGACATCGAGCACCTTCGCGAGCACCTGGGCATCGACCGCTGGCTGGTCTGGGGCGGATCGTGGGGCGTCACGCTCGGGCTCGCCTACGCCGAGGCGTTTCCCCAGCGGGTCACCGGCCTCCACCTGTTCGCCATCACGAACACCACCCGCTCCGAAATCGACTGGCTCTACCACGGCGCGGGCCGCTTCCTGCCCGAAGCCTGGGACCGGTTCCGCGCCTTCCTCCCTGAAGCCGACCTGGTGGCCGCCTATCATCGCCTGCTGCACCATGCCGATCCGGCCGGGTGGGACGCCGCCGCGACCGCCTGGTGTGACTGGGAGGACGCCGTGGTCGATATGGGCCGGGGCAATCCCCCCAGCTCCCGCTACGCAGATCCCGCCTTCCGTATCGCCTTCGCGCGAATCGTCACCCACTACTTCCACCATGGGGCATGGCTGGTACAGGATCAGCTCCTGCGCGACTCGCACCGGCTAAAGGGCATTCCCAGCATGATGATCCACGGCCGGCTCGATCTCGGCGGGCCGCCCATCACGGCGTGGAACATGGCACAGGCCTGGCCCGACGCCGACCTGGTTTATGTCAGCGACGCCGGTCACGGGAGTGGCGATCCCGGCATGAAGGAAGCCCACCAGGCCGCCGTGGAGCGATTCGCGTACTTGCTGGGCAAACCGTCGTGACAGGCATTCCTGACTCCTAACGCCACGCCGACACCTTGCCCACGCCCTCTCGCCTCGGCGCACCCTCACGCACTGGATGTGACGCGAATCCTCGAACGGCGCGATCGCGCAGGCGTGGTCGCGCCCGCGCGACTTGCGAACTCCCCGGAATCATGTACCATCTGAGTGCAGGCAGGCACACATTTAATCAACTTTAGGGCTCGCAAGGAGTCAGCATTGCCATGCCACGCGACAAGAGCATTCGCCCCAGGCGAAAGAATGACCAGCTCATGGACAAGGACATCGAAGCGTTCTACGCCACCATTCCGGATGGCGAGTACCCAGTAGCCGAGATCCAGGAGTTGAGACCGCATCCGATCCAGGTCAACATCAAGCCGCTTCCGGCTCCGCGAAAAGCCAAGCAACGTGTCTTCCAGGGCACGCCCCTGGAGCCGACGCCCATCGAGACGCCCATGAAGGCGGAAATCACGTCCCACCATGACTCCGAAGTGCTCATGGTGTTCGAAGGCGGCAAGCTCGTCGCCTTTCGCTTTCCCGACGGCACCCGCCGCGAGGTCACCCAGCTCCACACCGAGAAAGAGTGACGCCAGACACCCGACGAAGCCTCCCAGGGACGGGACGCGCTCAGTCCACGTCCCGCCGGTACAGCAGCAAGGTCCCAACCGCGATCGCGAGCATGGCATAGCCGCCGAATACCAGCGCCCCCTCAACTCTCGACAGCGCCACCGCCATCGCATCCGGATGCCTATCGGTGGAATCGATTTGCAGCAGCCTGTCACCCGCCAGGAATGGGAGGAAGCGCGACACGCGCGCGGGCATGACGAGGTTGAGCAGGCCTTCGAGCAGGAAAGCCCACACCAGCAGGCCCGACACCGCGACCGCGCTGTGCCGCACAATCATGCCCACGCCCAGGCCCAGCACCGCCGCCAGCGACGTATAGGCCAGTCCCCACATCGTGGAAGTCGCGATCGTCGCGGCGTCGCCAATTTCAAGGCCACCCAACAGGGAACCGGCTATTCCCGCGGCGATCGCCACGGCACCCATGGCGACGCCAAAGGCAATCGCCATCATCGCCTTCGCGACGGCCACGACCCATCGGGCAGGCTGGGCCGTCAACACCGCCGCCAGCGTGCCGTGCTGGACCTCGGAGGTAAAGAGCAGCACGCCGCCAACCGCCACCACGATCGCGACGACGACCGTCCAGAAGAACGCCGTCTCCAGGACCTGGAAGGTATCGCCAGTCATGAACGACGCCACCGCCCACGACACCAGCAGCCCGCCGAGGAGGTTCAGGGCTAGCATCGCCTGGGTCGAACGCACGGTCGTCAGCTTGATCCACTCGCTCTTCAGCGCGGCGGGGATCGCCGTGATATCGCCGGACCGGGTTCGGGTCGAGAGGAGATTGGTGACCGGCACGGCCGGGCTGATGAGGTCATCGACAAACGAGGTAGACGTGGTCATTCAGGCGCATCCTTTGTAATGGGACCAAGAATCGACGGAAATCAGGCATGAGTGAATTGAGCGGCGGGGGCGGTCATGTCCAGCAGGATGTCCTCCAGTGACCTCGACACCTCCGCCAGCTCCAGCACGTGTATCCGGTGATCGAACGCGATTCGAGCCACCGATTCCCGGGATGCCCCGCGAATCTCCAGCCGTCCGCCGTTGAGTTCCACCGCGTGTCCCTGCTCGATCAACAGTCGCAGCAGGGCCTCTGGGTCTGGCGTCCGCGCCACCACCATGGGCTCGCTCCGCCCGGTCAGCTCCGCCACCGGCAGCGCCGCGATCAGCCTGCCGCCACCGACCACCACCAGGTCATCGGCGAACATCCCAAGTTCAGCGATCAGGTGGCTGGAGACGAACACCGTGCCGCCCTTCCTGGCGAATTCGCCCAGGTAGGTTCGCAGCCACCGGATGCCCTCCGGATCGAGGCCGTTCGATGGCTCATCCAGCAACAGGGCCTCCGGCTCGCCAAGCAGCGCCCCGGCCAGGGCCAGCCGCTGACGCATTCCCAGCGAAAACCCGCCCGCCCGTTGGTCGGCGGCCGGGTCGAGCCCGACCTCGTCCAGCGCCTCCTCGACCCGGGCCGCCCGAATGCCCCCAATCGCCGCCAGCGCCCGCAGATGCTGCCGGGCGGTCCGCCCCGGATGCATGCATCGCGCGTCCAGCACCGATCCCACCACCCGCGCCGGTTCCCGCAGGTCGGTGTACCGCACGCCGTAGTACCGAACCTCACCCTGGCTGGGCCGGGTCAGGCCCACCATCATCCGCATTGTGGTCGACTTGCCAGCGCCGTTTGGACCAACGAACCCGGTCACCCGGCCCGTCTTCACCGTGAAACTCATGTCGTCCACCACGGAGCGCCCGCCGTAGTACTTGCTGATTCCCGAGACCGTGATCATGTCGAATTCCTCCGCCAGTACGTGCCATCTGCCTGGTCAATCGAGCGAAAACAGGCCGCGCCGAGCCCACCCGTTCCCGCCCGCGTACGGCGATGGAACGGAAACTCCCGTGTTGTGTTGATGTCGGAATCGCTACATGGTGATGGCGAGCTTGCCCCTCACCTGTCCCGCTTCGAGCCGTCGTATCGCCGCTGGCACATCGCTCAGGGGATATGTCCTGTCGACGGCTGGCACGATGTCGCCTCGTTCCAGCATCGCCGCCAGGCGTTCGAGATCGGCGTGGTTCTCGCTCGAAACCAGCATCGCCAGGCGCTGACGCACGAACGGCGACAGCATCACCGCGCGCAACTGGCGTCCGATGCCAAGCACCCGGTCCCCGCCCTCGCCGCCAACGATGACGAGCGTGCCGCGATCGGTCAGCGCCCGCCGGAGCCGCCGAACCGGCGTGCTGCCGCCGATATCCAGAATCAAGTCATATGTCGCGGAGCCGTCCGCGTACGCCTCCCGCGTGTAGTCGAGCACGTGATCCGCGCCGAGCGACCGGACGAAGTCCACCTTGGCGGTGCCGCACACCCCAGTGACCTCCGCCCCGAGCGCCTTCGCGATCTGCACGGCGTACGAACCGACTCCACCCGAGGCGCCCGTGATCAACACTCTCTGACCGGCCTCCAGTCGACCCACATCCGTCAGGCCCTGCAGGGCGGTCAGGCCCGACACCGGCACCACCGCGGCCTGCTCGAAGGACAGGTTCGACGGCTTCAGCGCCAGCTTGTCCTCCCTGGCCGCGGCGAATTCGGCGAACGAGCCCCCGCCGATCCCGAATACCTCATCCCCGGGCTGGCACCGGGTGACATCGGCGCCAGTCGCGACGACGGTCCCCGCCAGGTCAAGGCCCGGAACCCGCCTCCTCGGCGCCCGCATTCCAAACGCGAGGCGGGCCACGTACGGCTCACCCTTCATCAAATGCCAGGTTCCACGGTCGAGACCCGCCGCGCGTACCCGCACCAGTACCTCGTTGGCGCCGATTGCCGGTCGCCCGATCGTGGACATCGACAGGCGGTCAGGTCCGCCATAGGCTGTCTGGACAATCGCTCGCATCGCGCGAGCGGTGCTGGAGGCGTCGTGATTCAAGTGGTCGCTGGCGCTGGAGGGTGTCGCGAGGCTTGCCGCCATGATGTGGTCTCCCGGTGAATGGTGAGTCAATAGGCGAAACCTTACGCCGTAAGGTTTCGGTCGTGGCGCCAGAATACGTCTTACGGTGTAAGGTTGTCAACATGCACGCTCAAACCCGGCGGGGGAGCCGCTGATATGTCCACTGAATCAACCAAGGGCCGCTCGAAGCGGGCACGAGTTCCACTGACGCGGGAGCGCGCCTTGGCCACCGCCCTGGCCCTGGCCGACGCCGAGGGACTGGAATCGCTGACCATGCGCCGCCTCGCCAGGGAACTCGGGGTCGAGGCGATGTCGCTCTACCACCATGTCGCCAACAAGGACGACATCCTCGACGGCATGGCCGACATGGTCTTCACCGAGATCGAGCTGCCGTCACACGATGTCGACTGGAAGACGGCCATGCGCCAACGGGCGGAATCGCAACGCGCCGCGCTGCTCCGCCATCCCTGGGCCCTCTCCATCCTCGAGTCCAGAACCTCACCCGGCTCGGCGACCCTCCGCCACCACGACGCCGTACTCGGCCGCTGCCGGGCGGCCGGATTCTCGGTCGAGATGTCGGCTCACGCCTTTTCCCTGATCGATAGCTTCATCTACGGCTTCGTCCTCCAGGAGATCACGCTCCCGTTCCAGGACGACAATGTCGAGGAGCAGGTCGAGGAGATCATTGGACACCTCTCCCCCGAACAGTATCCGCACCTGACCGAACTCACCGTCGAGCACGTGATGCGGGAGGGGTACAGCTACGGCGCGGAGTTCGACTACGGATTACGTCTCATCCTCGATGGACTGGAGCGGGCCGCCGCCGACCCCACCCTGACCTACGGAAAGCCGCCTGCCCCGAATTGACCGCGCCGGCATCCCGGACTAATTGAGTGTATGGACAACGCAAAGACCGTCCGGGTCGTCATGAACCCGGACGGTCAAGGAGCCGATCTTGCACTGTGGATCGCGGCTGATGGCCCTATTCGGAGGGCAGTCCATCACGGGTGGTCGTATCCGTCCCCGGCACGAAGGCGGATTCAGTTCCGGGCTGAGGTGCGCCGGTTCCGCCAACCAGGGAGCCGGTGTTCTGGGCCTGCTCCTGCTCGACGATCCCCTCTTCCGCGGACCGGGTCAGCGGTTGGCCGCACTCGGAGCAGAAGTCGCTCCCCGGATCATTCTCGGTCTGACAGTTACCGCAGGTCACGGGGTTATCGGACATTGCTACCTCCATTCGGTTGCCGTCGTTTCGCCAACCCTACCACGCCGGGTCACAACCACGCGGCTCGCCCGAGCCAGTTCAGTCCCCGCCAGCAACGACAATCCCCAGCACGCCTGGCGAAGGGCCATGACGCAATGGGGATGACGAGCATGTTCGAAGTACGAAGCAGGCGCGAGGATCTAGTCCCCCGGCGATGGGCTGGGCGCCGCGGCCCGGAACTCGTTCGCCGGAACCTCGCGCTCCACCGAGGACGGCCAGGTTCGGCGCAGACCCTCGGCCAGCGTCACGAAGAGGCCGCTCATCAACGCCGCGTGGCTCAGCGTCGCCATCAACGCAAGGCCGCTGTAGACCACCCACCTTCCCACCAGCGACTGCCCGATAACGATCACCAGTGACCACACCCCGATCCAGTACAGGTCGCGCCGGGTTTCGCGGAACCGCAGGCCGATGAACGCGATCGCCAGGATCATGAGGCTGATGATTCCGGCCATTGCCCGGTGAATCGTCTGGATGCCCTGCGGCGTGGTCGGGTCGAGGTCCGGGACGATCTCCCCGGTACACAGCGGCCAGGTGGTACAGGCCAGCTCGGATTCGGTGTGCCGCACGTAGGCGCCCGAATACGCCACCAGGATCGAGAACACGAACGTGGCGAGCAGCAGCCACCGGAACCAGCGCAACATCTGTTCCTGGCTCGGCGGCGTGGCGGGTCGCTCCTTCCCACCCTGCTTCGCCTCGATCAGGATGAACGCCAGCAGCGCGGCGCTACCAAGGCAGATGAGCGATATCCCGAAATGCGTCGCCATCACCTCCGGGGAGGTGGGCCATTTAACGGCCGCCGCTCCCATCAGCGATTGCACCACCAGCGTCAGCGCCACCCCCGGAACCAGAATCTTGAACTCGGGGTGCTTCTTGCGCAGGGGCCACGCCAGCACCGCCGTGATCACCACGAACAGCCCTTCGATGCTGGTCACGAACCGGTGGCTGTACTCCGTCAGGGATTCATAGGTATCGGCCGGCAGCCAGGACCCATGGCATAGCGGCCAGTCGTTGCCGCAGCCATCGCCCGAGCCGGTCGCGGTTACCCGCGCGCCCATTAGCAGCACGATAAACATCCCAACCGCCGTCAGGATCGCAAATCGCCGCGCCCACTTCGTTCGCCTGTCTTCCATGGAGGTGCCCTTGAACGGAAATCACGATGCGCCAGGAGGAGGCCATCCGGTCAGCCACCGGTGGCCGCACGTTACGTGCATTTCCCCTAGCTTGCCACGTCGGGCGCCAGAATGCCGCCGCAATCCCGGAATCCGCTCACGTCGCGCGGCCCCCTCAGGCCTGTGACGACTGCTCCCGCAGCCAATCATCCACCAGGTTGATCCCGGCCTCGCCTTCCGCCGAAAACGGCGACCCGCCCGGCAGCCTGGCGATAAAGATGGTCCGCCCGCGCGGCAGCCACGTTCCCAGCCGCTGGGCGATCACGCGCACGGTTTCCGGGGACGTCGCGGCCGCGACCACGCGAGCCGGGGTCCGCACCTCGCCGACCTCTTCCGGCAGGATGCGGTACCGGTCCAGCGCGTCCAGCGACGCGCTCAGGGCCAGCAGGTTCCGCCGCACCGCCGCCGCCCGTGGCCGGGGAAGGTCCTCCCGCCAGTCTTCCCCCCACCGCGAATCGAGGTAGAGCGAGAGCGCCCGGTCGGCCAGCCCCTTGTAGGCCGCTTCCGACGCCGAGCGGTAGGCGTTCCGCGCTTCCTCCCGCGCCAGGATCGCCTCGCCGTCCTCCTCGCCATCGAGCAGGGTCAGCGCGTCCGGCTCGACCAGGGTGAGCGACGTCACCAGGTCCGGCCGTCGCCGGGCCAGTTCGAGGGCCGCCATCGCGCCCTGGCCGTGCCCAATGAGGTGAATCCTCGTGCTGGCGTCATGCACCAGCCCTTCGGCCTCCAGCACCGCGAACAGGTCGTTCGCCATGTCGGTGACCGCGAAGGCACGGTCCTTCAGCGCGGAACTCGCGCCATGACCGCGCGCGTCCGGCAGGATGAGGCGCATTCGTTCGACAAGCGCTTCCCGCAGCGGGCCGAAGGAGCCGCGGTCCGCCAGGGTCGCGTGCAGCAACACCGCCACATCGGCGGTATCCGGTCCATCGACTTCGTAACTCAAGCGGGCAAGGTCATTCTGGGCGAAACGGGTAATTCCCATGGAAGCTGTCTATCCTCGGGCTCCGGCACGCCGGTCGCAGGCGGTCCGTCACGGCGCGGAGCGGTGGTTCAAGCGTCGTCCGGGCGGCGGGAAACCCGCACCTGGGCGTAGTCCTCCACATCGTACAGCCTCACTCCCGCCGGATCGTCCAGGGCGGCGATCAGGTCGCGCACCGCTTCCGATGTTGTCTCCGTGGCCCGGTCCCGCAGGTCGGTGTCGTCCAGTTGCACGAGTTCACGCAGCGGCGCCACGTCAATAACGCGGTCTCCAGCCTCGTTGAGCAGGGATGGATCGATGCGCAGGGTCATCAGCAACATGCCGTGGACCCGCTCGGTATCCGGCGAGAGTTGGGCCTGAAAGTACGGAAGGTCGAGAATTCTCGCGCCCAGCCGGCCGTAGAACCGCACCCGGGCCGTTGGATCGCCTCGCGCGGGATCGACCTCGTGCCAGTCGGGATGCTCCACCTCGGCCACGACCAGTCTTGGCGAGAACTCCGATTGCCACTTGTCCAGCGCCTGGCGCATGAGCGCCGAGCCGTAGCCCTTGCCGCGTCCCCGGGCGTCCACCGCCAGGTACGCAAGCAGGATCGATTCGATCCTGGGAAACCACTCGGCAATCGCGACCGCCACCGGATCGTCGCCCTCGCGAATGACCTCGATCCGCACGTCGCCGTTGGCGGCCGCGGATTTCTGGAGGGATTCGAGCGTAATCAGCTCATCTGGGATGAATGTCGGTTCCATCAGGTCGCGGTACACCCGCGCCACGAGGTCGGGATCGGTGACGGTCTCCACGCGGAACATGTTTTGCATCCTGCATTCTGGCGCGGCGATCGCTCACGCTGACCGCCGCTTGTTCGATATCCGGAGGAATCGGTACAACAGCACGGTGACGCATAAGGCCACCACGACGCAAATTACCACCAGCAACGTGGTGCCATGGCCATCGATACTCCAGCCCTCCTGCACCAGCGAGAGTATGCCGGAAATACCAATGGCGGCAATGAAGAATGCCGCCGCTTCCACGATCAGCCGGGTGCGCTCCTTCTGGCGCTCCTCATGCTGACGTAGGCGGGATACGATCAGTTCCTCGATCCTGTCGCCCAGCACGTCTTCGGCGAATGCCAGGAATGCCTGGTACTGCTTCCACACGCCCGCCATCTCCAGGTAGGCATCGAGCGTGGTCCGCGTCACGGGCGAGGTCACCAGCCCCGGCGAGGCGATGAACAGCATCGTCGCTTCGTTCGACGTCACGAACTTTCGCAGGCTGAGCTGGCGCACCTCGAGTTCATCGATCTCCGCGTGGAAACTCGCATGCCCGCTCTCCCACAGCGACCGACCGGCCTCCTCACCCAGCTGGGCCTCCAATGCCTCAATGCGTTTCCACACCAGGTCGTAATGAATCACCAGGCGATCCTGCCAGCCGCTCAGCATGCCCTCAAGGCTGAATGCGAACTCAAGTGTTTCCGCCATGAGGTGAACCATGAACGAGGGGGACCCGAAACAGGCCATGAGCGTCATGTTGCCGTGGTTGAGGGCCACGTCACGGTGCAGCGCCGGCGTTTGCAATGGGGCGGATTCATCGATGTCGTACAGAGCCCATTGGGCGATCGACCCAATTCCGGGAGGGATGGGATGATGCAGCATCTCCGCGCCGAACAGCCCCTCTATCCCGTCAGGTGAATCCAGCGACCTGATCTGGTCCGAACTCACATCCCCACTCGGCACGCTCGACACCTGATCAAGCCTGGTGATGACGTGATACATCCCGGGCCGGGTCGAAAGGCGTGGGTTTTCCATCTCCTCGTCCGCCGATACAGGGTCCTGGCCAGCGGTCGACGACGTATCCCCCTTTTCATCCGGGATTTCCCGATACCGCAACCACAAAATCGCCCGCCTCACCCGCGGCCAGATTCGCGCTCCAACCACGGCGCGCCACCCCCGGGAGATCGCGCCGAAGACCACGTCCTTCGCCTGTCTCACCTTCTCCAGAGCGATCTTCAGCCGATCGTTGGTCTCTTGCCTCCGGGTCGCGGCGCGGACAGCGGCGGCCCGCGATTCTCGTTCCTCGAGGCGGATGGCCGCCTCGCGTTCATCCGCCGCCCATGCGACATCCATCTCCTTGCGGAGGTCCTCCAGGAGCCGTCGAGCCAGTTCTGGCATGGAGCCTGCCAGGACCTCCGGAGGTTCCTGCCCCTCCTCCGGCGCTTGCCGGATTCCGCCCCCGATTTCCCTCAGGTCTCCGTACTCCGGAGCCGCCATCCACATCAGTCGGAAGAGCGTGTCCGGCAGGGCGTCCTCCAGGGGAATCTCGATGCGCAGCAGGTGATTGCCAAGGCGGGAGAACCTGATTGACGCCTCCATGGTCGCCAGCTGCTCGCCGTCCGGACCGAACAACTCCAGATCTGGAAGCAGGAGTTGGGTGCCCTCATAGCCGCGATTCAGTACATCGTCGCCCTGCCAGATGTCGTCGATCATCAGGAACTCGGCCGGTTTGTCGGTGACCTTCAGGCCCGCCAGGGACCAGTGCTCGCCATGCCGGATGACCGTCTCCACGAACGATGTTTCCACCGGACCATGCAGCCCAAATGGAAACAGGCAAATCACTGAACCGGCGTCCACTCGCAGCCAGTCGTGGCCGCGCCCCCGCGCCAGCGCGGTCAGGGCCAGGCGATGGGCCCGCATCTCCGAACGATCCTCTGGTTCGGTATCCTCGTGGTCCTCTACCTCGCCCAGCGCCCCGATCGCCGCGTCCAGACGGTCACCGGACCCTTCGAGGAAGTCGAGCGCCGCCCGGCAAGCCAGGGCCAGCGCGCCGTAATAGGCTGTCTCCCGCTGCAGCTCCGTTGCCAGGGCGTCCGCGATAACCTCGATGTCAATCGAGGATACGTCGTCGAGAATCGATTGGGCCGCCGTGGCCGCGACCTCGGCGATGTCCGCCTGAACGCCCAGTAATCCCGCGGCGGCGGCTGTTTCCACCCGCAATTCGTGCCCGATGAACCCAAGCTGCCGGAACGCGATATCCGTCGCCGCGTCCCATGGGCTTCCGGAATACAGCGACGCGTGATTCCAGATGTCCATCGCGTCATCGATCAGGCTCAACAGCGGACCGTGGTTCCACGTAAGCTCCCAGGCCTCCCAGCACGATGTCCGCAGGTACTGCGCGAACGCGAAGCGCGCCATTCCCGCCAGGTCCTGGTCGTCGCTCACCAGTCGCGAACAGCCCTCCAGCACCTTCTCCATCGCCGGTCGCCACTTGGGAGTCAGGTCGCTTGAGCCGGCGTTCCCACCTCGCTCGCTGTTCCACCACACCTGCCCGCTGAAATCACGCAGATCGTGGGCATACCCTTCGTCCGCAAGTCCCTGACCTTCAAACCAATCTTCCAGGAGCTGACGATATCCAAAACTCTCGCCGTCCTCGAGGGCCCTGGTCAGCAGGGAAACAGCCTCGTCCGTCCGAATCGCTCCGGCAACCACGGTTCAACCTCGCCCAGCACATCGATTCACCTATTGGGTCCCTAGGGGTGTTGGGCAAAGGATAACGTGGTTTCAATGAGTTGGACAGCACTTTGTAATGGGAGGCCCGGTTGAGCGGCCCGCTTGAACGTTACACGACACCAACGCTGATCCGGTGCCAGCCGCTGGAACCATCCGGAAGCTCCGGCGCGTGCTCGTCGGTCTGAACCTCGCCCGTGCCATCGGTCGCCCGCACCACCAGGTCATAGGCGCCCTGCTTCGCATCCCACATCAGGTCCCATATCACCCAGCTGAGCCCGCCCGGGGATGGGTTCTCGCGAATCGTCGCCTGCTCCCACGTATCTCCACCGTCGAAGCTCACCTCCACGGCCGAAATGCCACGGTCGCCGCCGAACGCCACGCCCCCGATGGTCGTTCGGCCCACGGACAGCACATCCCGGTCTCCTGGCACGTCGAACCGCGACGAGGTCTTCACGATCGCCGGGTCAGACCACCCCCGCTGCTGCCAGAAGCCCTGGTAGTTCTCGTTCGACACGGTGATCTTCGTCAGCCACTTCACGTTCTTCATGCCGTAGATGCCTGGCACAATGAGGCGAACCGGCGTGCCGTGCAATCGCGGCAGCGGCACCCCGTTCATCTGCCACACCAGCATCGGCTCCGGAGCCATCGCCCGTTCCAGTGTGATCGAATCGGTGTAGTCGTCCTCGGCCTCGAACACCACCTTCACCGCGCCCTCGCCCACGCCCGCCTTCCGCAACACGTCCGCGAGTGGCGCGCCAACCCACTCCGCCGTGCCGATCAGCGGACCGCCGACCGGGTTGGAAATGCAGGTCAGGGTCGACACGAACGCCGGCGCGGCCATCGCCTCCAGGTCAGCGCGCGTCAGCTTCAGTTCGTTGCGCACCACGCCATCGACCGTCACGTACCAGTTGTCGCCACGATCCGGATCCGGATCGACGAAGTTCTTGGAGATCACGTAGAAGTCGTCGTTCGGTGTGATGGCCGGGGAAATCTCGCCCGCCGGGGTCACGCCAACGGTCGGCCGGTTCGCCACCCGCGCGACCGCCGCCCCCAGCACGCCGACACCGCCAGCGGCCACGCCGACCAGGGCCGCGCGGGTCGCCAGCTTCCGCCGCGAAAGCCGAGACGCCTCACCTTCATCCTCGACGCCACCCGGCGCCGGGTCCTGACGTCGCAACATCGAAAGCGACAGCGCCAGTACGGCTGAGAACACGATCGCCTCCGCCGCGAGCTGGAACACCAGCGGCAGTGACCGCGACGAGGTGAACGCCCCCGGATCCCGGTTCGGCGCGAACCACGCCATGAACGCCAGGCTCACGGCGAACACCACCGCCCCGATGGCAAACGCACGCAACCACATCGGACGCCGCGCCCCGGCCGTCTGCCGGGCGTACGCCCGCCCGATGAACGCGCCGATCACCAGCAGCACCGCCATCAAGCCAACCAGCATCAGCGTTTTCGCCTGTGCCCCGAACAGGTCGAGCGACAGCGAGAACATCGACATCGGTAACGCCAGCAACAGCGCGTCCGCCATGGCATCCAGCAGCGAAGACACGTCGGAAAACTGACGCAGCAGGACCATCGCCACCTGCATGGCCAACATCGCCAGCGCGCCAGCCAGCAGGCCACGCCACATGTCGCGCCGGGCGCGCTCCTCGGGGGTCGAATCAGGTTGCGGGTCTATGGATTCCGTGGAGTACGTCATGGGGGTTCTCCGCCACGATTTAACAGGACCTATATGGAATACTGGACAGCAGCATGAGTCACGGACCTGTCGTTAACCAACTCTACGCCCGTTCGTCCATCGTTGGATCACTCATCTCGTCCGCCGACCGTCCCAGGGAGCGCGCCACATGGCCTATGTCACCATCGAACTCAACCCCACCAACCTCGTGGTGCGACCGGTCGGCAAGCATCGCTGGTTCGCGCTCAAGACCTCGATGTACGCGGCGAAGGCGGACGTGGTGGGGGCCGAGGGTGGAGGCCACCTGGCGGAGAACGGACCGTTCGGGCTGCGGCTGCCCGGCACGAATGTTCCCGGGATGTACCTGGCGGGCACGTTCTGGCGATTCTGGGGAGACAAGGCCAACCGCGTGAAGTCGTTCTGGGTCCGACGCCACCCGGACAAATGCATCCGCATCGACCTGCGCAACCACGACTACGACTACCTCATGGTCGAGGTCGAGAACCCGGACGCCGAAATCGCCCGTATCACCGCCTGGCTCGCCAATTAATCTCGGCCCGAAACACGTCACCTTCTCGTAGGGGATGACCTCGTGTCATCCCTGTACGGACACTCCACTCGCAACCCATCGGTCCTCGACTAATCTCCACCCCGAATCCATTCTGGCGTCTCGCCCCAAATGCCCATTCACGCCGTCACCGTGTTCCGGGGCGTTCCGGCGACGAACGCCTCGATGTTGCGGATCGTCTCCTCCAGCAGGATGTCCTCCGACTCCACGCTTGCCCACGCCATGTGGGGCGTCACGATCAGGTTCGGCAGGTCCGGGTCCAGGAGCGGGTTCCCGTTCGCCGGGGGTTCCTCGGACAGCACATCCACGCCCGCGCCCCCGATCCGCCTCTCGCGCAGCGCCTGGGCCAGCGCCACCTCGTCCACGATCCCGCCCCTGGCGCAGTTGATCAGCAACGCGTCGGGGCCCATCAGCGACAGCTCCCGCTCGCCGATCAGGCCCCGCGTCTCCGGCGTCAGCGGGCACAGCACCACCAGCACATCCGCCCGCGCCATCACCTCGTTAAACGCGGTCCGGCCTGGTCGTGGCGACGCTCCCTTGCGCTCCGCGACCAGCACGTCCATCCCGAACCCCCGCGCGATCGTCTCGACCCGCCTGCCCAACCCGCCATGCCCGATCAGGCCGAGCGTCGAGCCATGGAGCGCCCTCGGCAATGGCTCCAGCATCAGCCCGTAGACGGGTGACCGCTCCCAGTCCCCGGCCCGCACCGCCGCCTGGTAGCCCGCCAGTTGCCGTCGCAACGCCAGCGTCATCGCGAACACATGCTCCGGCACCGACACCGACCAGTTCCGCACGTTGCTGACCACGATCCCGGCCCGCTCGCAGGCGGCGAGGTCGACGTGGTTGAAGCCGGTCGCCGCCACGGCCACCATCCGCAACCGTTCCGCGCGGTCAATCACGTCCGCCGTGATCGGCACCTGGTTCGTGATGGCGATGGTCGCCTCGCGCAGCCGCTCGTCCACCTCGGCCGGGGTGGTCGAGACATGCGACACCCATTCGTGCGGAAACTCCGGCGCCCGCATTGGCCGCGTGAACGCCGCGCCATCCAGCAGCACGATCCGCTCGGTCGTGGGTTGGTCATCACGATTGGTCACCCGGTTTGTCCCTCGTCGCTGATCTCGATCCGTGTCCCCCGTATGCTACCGTGCTTTTGGGACCCCTCGCCGCGAGGCCCATGCCTCACACCAGCGGCCATTGCACGTCATACCTTCGAATACCAAGGAGATGTCATGACCCTCTGGCTCTGCGCGACCTGCGGACTCGAACACGCCGATACCTCCGAACCCCCCACCATCTGCGCCATCTGCTCCGACGAACGGCAGTACCTCCCACCGGGCGGCCAGCGCTGGACCACGCTGGAAACCCTCCAGAAGGACCACTCCGGCACTGTCACCGAACTCGAACCGGGACTCCACGCCATCACCATCACCCCGAAAACCGGCATCGGCCACCAGCCCCTGCTGGTGGTGACCCCGGCCGGAAACGTGCTGTGGGACGCGCCCGGCTACATCGACGATGCCCTGGTGAGCAAGATCCAGGCGCTCGGCGGGATCGACGTCATCACCTCCAGCCACCCGCATCTCACCGGCCTCTCCGTCACCTGGAGCCATGCGTTCGGAAACATCCCGGTCTGGTACAACGCCCACGACGAGCGCTGGATTCGCCGGCCGGACGATGTCATCCGCCTCTGGCGCGACTCGCGGGAGGTGCTCCCGGGAATCACGCTCGTCGAGTGCGGCGGCCACTTCGCCGGCAGCGCCGTGCTGCACTGGCGAGACGGCGCCGAGGGCCGGGGCGCGATCCTCACCGGCGACACCATTCGGGTGGTGGCCGACCGCGTGACAACCACCTTCATGCGCAGCTACCCGAACAGCATCCCACTGTCCGAACGCTCGGTCCGCAAGATCGTCGCCGCCGTCGAACCATGGCCGTTCGACCGCATCTACGGCGGATTCCGGGGCGAGATCCTGGATCGAGACGCGAAGGAACGCAACCGCTACTCCGCCGACAGATACGTCGGTTGGATCCACGACGAAATCCAGGACCCCGACGAACCTCGCTGACATACTCCATGGGAGCATCGATGACCGGCACCCAGCATCACTACGTCACCACCGTCACCTGGACCGGCAATCCGGGAGAGGGAACCTCCAAGCGCGGTAACCACAGCCGCAACCACGACATCGCGGTCGAGGGCAAACCGGTCATCCACGGCTCCTCCGACCCCGGTTTCCGGGGAGATCCCACGCGACACAACCCGGAAGACCTGTTCGTGGCATCCCTCTCGGCCTGTCACATGCTGTGGTACCTCTCGCTCTGCGGGAAGGCCGGCATCGCCGTGATGGAGTACGTCGACCGCGCCGAGGGCGTGATGACGGAATCGGCCGACGGCGGTGGCCGGTTCACCAGCGTGGTCCTCCGGCCGCAGATCACCCTCGCCCCCGGTTCCGACCAGGCGCTGGCCGACCACCTCCACCATGAAGCCCACGAGAAATGCTTCATCTCGCAATCGGTCAACGTCCCGGTCACCGTCGAAGCCACCTACCGCTGACGCATAACTGATACCCCTTCGCCACTTCGTCGTTTACCCGGATAGAACCACCGCGCGGTAGCATGAACGCACCGACCGCATTCGATCCGGCCCGACGGAGTGGCGACCTTGTCACGGCACCGCACCACAACCCGTGCATCCAGCACCGCCGCGAGCGATCTCGACCTGCTCGCCAGGGTCCAGACGCCCGCCGACTTCGCGCCCCTCTACGACCGCTACGTGGAACCGGTCTACCGCTACTGCCTGTGGCGCGTCTCCAACCCCGACCTCGCCGCCGACCTCACCTCTGTCATCTTCACCCGCGCCATTGAGGCGCTTCCCCGGTTCCGGCCCAACCCGAACGGCGGCACCTTCCGCTCGTGGCTGTTCACCATCACCCACAACGTGGTGGTCGATGCCTACCGCGCCCAGCGGCCCACCGGCGCGATGCCGCCCGACCCACCCGACCACGATCCCGGCCCGGAAGACCACGCCGTGCACAACGACGAGTTCGACCGCCTGCTGGGCGTGCTCCACCAGCTTCCCGAGCAGCACCGCCAGATCATCGAACTGCGCCTCGCCGGGCTGACCACCGCCGAAATCGCCGGGAGTCTCGGTCTCACCCGGGCCGCCGTCAAATCGGCCCAGACCCGCGCCTACGCTCGCCTCCGAGACCTCCTCGCCGCGCCATCCCTCCCCACCGATGGAGTTCGATCATGACCGCGCCCCACGACCGCACCGCCGACCAGTTCGACGCCTGGCTGGAAACCGCCTCCCAGCGAACCGCGCGCCCATCCTCCCCCAACGGCGCCACCGACCCCGCCGCCCACGACCTGGTCACCACCGCCCACGCGTTCCACGCCAGCATCCGCGCCGCCGAGCAACAAGTCGCCCCGGCCATACCAGCCAAAGCCATCTGGGAGGATGTCATGAGCACCACCACCGCGGGAACCATCACCATCCCGGCCCTCGCCGCCTCCGGCGCGGGCTCGCCGCCGAACGCACCCACCCGACCGACCGCCGACTCCGCCTGGCCGAAACCGGGACACTGGGCCGTGCCCACCTTCCTCGTCGTCGCGGCGATGATCGGCATCCTCTGGTTCTACAGCAGCTTCTTCGGCTCCACGGACCCAGGCCCCACACCCACCTCCCAGCCCGGCTTCGCCTTCTCCACCCCCACCGAGGAAGCCATCGCCTCGGACCTGCTCGATCCAGTCACTCGCACGGATTGCGATGTCGCCCCGCTGTCCCTGGAGGAAATCGGAGCCTACCAGGTCGATCCCGGCGAAAGCGTGCCCCGCGAATACGGGCCAATCGCACCCGTTTCCCACGCCGAGACCGCTGCCCTGTACGAAGCGAGTCGCATCTCGATAGCCTGTGAGGCATTCGGCGACAGCGGGCAAAAACAGGCAGTTCTGAGTCCACGTCACATCCACGAGGGACGGCATGATTCCATTGCCCGCAATAGCGCGTCCGTCGAGGAATACATCGCCAACAATCAGGCGCTCGCCGCGCTCCTGTTGGATCCCAACCGCACTGACTACACGGCTGTCTCCAGCGAGGACAATCCAATCTACGATCAGGCAACGCCAGCAACAATCGATAGCTGGTTTGGATACCGCCTGCTCCCCCAGGATGTCGTCCAGTTCCCGGATGGCCGAATGGGCGGGCCCCTGACCAACATTCTGCCGGCCAACTACGACGAGTACCGGCAAGGTTTCTATAGCGACACCAATCAGCCAACACCGATTCCCTATCAATTCACGCTGGTCGAGTATGCGATCTATGCTCAGCACGATGACCAGTGGCTCCTCGACGAGACCTTCGTGCTCTGCGCCGCCAATTGCGATCAGTGGTTGCCTCAAGCTGAACTCACATATCAGGCAGCCCAGTCGCTGGTACACACTCCAACCCCAATCGTGCTCCCCGGCACTCCAGCCGCGTCCCCAGTCGCCTCGCAGGCGACCCCAGACCCAGCGCTCCAGCCAATCACGCCTAGCGAGTGCACCGTCGACGGGCTCTCCCAGGATCAAGTCAGCGCAATCATCCGAAGCGCGCCAGAATCACCATCTCGCAACTGGGAGCCAGTCGGTCCCGTCGACCCAGGGACCGCCGACCAGATCAACCAAGCCGATCGCGCCTGGCAGGCCTGCGACGCCTTCGGCTCGATCGGGCAAC
The DNA here is from genome assembly GCA_023389575.1 of Chloroflexota bacterium. GTDB lineage: Bacteria > Chloroflexota > Chloroflexia > Thermomicrobiales > UBA6265 > JACCYX01. The sequence goes on from JAEWEG010000022.1 coordinate 31,548, forward strand.
GCACCGTTCTGCAAACCGACTACCTCACTAGCACCGGCCCGGAGCCGCTCTTCCCCGATCATGCACCCAGCGTCGATGCATTCCTTCTCGGCCTTCAACGCTTCGATGAGCGACGCGCGCTCGGTGACGGCATCCATGCATCCATGGACGCTTACCTGGCGACCGCGCAGGCCGTAGTGGACACCTATGGCACAGGCGAAATGCTGCCGTTCGACCAGCGCATCTCCTTTCCAGTGACGGACGCCGCGATCCTCCTTGAGGATGACCGGGTCGCGCTACCAGTTGTCGATCCCTATCTCCTGTACAGCTGGGAAGCAGGTTTGGAGCGAGGCCGGTACCAGTTCGTGTATATGCCAGTCCATATCCTCGCGCCCGATACGGACTCCAACGTCTGGCTGGTCGACGAAGTCATCTACGTCTGTGTGGGCGATTGTGACGCCGCGCGTGACCTCATAATGCAACTTGGCGAAACCTACGGCATCGACCTGTCCGCGACGCCAGATCCCACCACCCGATTCGGCATCGACGACTCGCTGCTCGATCCTGGCGAATGCACGGTTGCGCCCCTGAGCATCGAGGAGATATCCGCGATCCAGCAAAGCCCTGGCAACTATCCGGATCGCCAGTACGGCCCGATCTCGCGAGTGGATCTCGCTGTCGGAGAGGACATCGCCGAGCTCAATCGGGAATTCCTCGCCTGCGCCGGAGAGGGCAACTGGCGGTCGATGGCCAGCCAGCGCCTGATCCACGAAACGCGGGGCACCGGCAGCTACCTCCAAACCTCCTTCGCCAGCGCCGCGCAAGCCCAGGGAATGACCGCCGAGGAGTACATCGCCTGGCACCAGGACATCTCCTCGACAGTCCTGCCCGGAAACCTCTCCGCCTACGTAATCTTTACTGACCGGGACACCGCGACCATCACGGGCAGGGTGGTCCAGCCTCACCAGGTCGTCCAACTCGCCGATGGCAGAATCGGTGCGCCGGAAACCACCGTGCTGCCCACCGGCGAGGACATCGGCGGCATGCCGTTCCTCGCCGTGACATTCAACATTTACGTCCAGGAGCCAGACGCGAACGACCGTTGGGTGCTCGATGAATCGCTGATGCTCTGCGTGGGAGCATGCGGAGTGTTCTACGAAGTGATGAGCAGCGATCTCGCCTCTCTTCCGTCGACCACACCTCCGGCGGCTCCGGCCGCGTCGCCCGCCGCCACTCCGCTTTCCACGCCCATCGCCACACCGGCGGATACCCGGACCATCCGCTTCGACCAACCGCGCTAGAGAGGTTCATTACAAACGAGAGGTCAAGCGGTCAGGATCGCGAGCCGATGTGGACTCGCCGGAACAGGCCTGGATAGTCCATAACCAGACCATCATCGTCCACGCGCAGGTCTCGCTGGAAATCGCTTCCAATCGACTCGTACCGAACCAGGCCGGGCTCCAGCCCGCTGTAACGCTGCTCCCACACCGATGACTCCAGCGTCGGAACATGGATATACAGCACACGGATCACCTCCACCTGGCCTGGCAGGAGCGCCAAACGCCGGATGGGCAGCGTATTTGTGAACGGGGTCGCGGAAATGTCGATGTCCAGGCACTCGTCGAACTCGGGAAGCGGATTGCCGCAATCGTCTCGCCAATGCCCCGCGCCGTCCGAGGCAAGGTCAAGTGAACGCACCTCCACTCCGGCGTTGGCGACCGAAAGCGTGACCCGCCGAACGTTCCACCCAAGGTCCATCTCCACCCGGTAGCTGACGCGCGACGGCTCGGCATCCCTGCTCGCGAACACCACGCTATCCGCCACGATTCCCTCGCCGCGCTCGTCCAGAAACAGGTACTCCGCCCCAATGCCGTCCGCGGCATGCCAGATGATTTCCCGGTGCATGGCGTCCTCCCTTGTCACCGCTGAAGGTCGGCTACGCGAGGTCCAACGCCTCGCGGGGGTCCATGTGACATCGCCACCCAAGCCCGGTTGGCGCGAAACGCTGGAAAATCATCCCGCCCTGACTGGCGATCCCAACCGTCGCCGACCTTGCCGCCGCTGCCCTAAGCTCGTGCCGGCTTACCCTGAAACAGTCTCCACCGCACATACCTTCCTCGTCACTCAGAGCGAAGCGATGAGTCTCCGGACGAAGTCCCAGGTGGCGAAGCCACCTCTCGGGCCAGGCCATGTCCCCTCGAAGACAGGGGGACAGAATGGTTTCGTCATGGACACCGCCTGACGGCGGAAGGACTTCGTCCGGGGATGCCTCGCTCCGCTCGGCATGACAGTATTCGCTCAAAAGCCGTACGCCCGCTTCGGTCCCCGCGCTGTCCTCCTTTGCGCGGATTCCACGCACGAAAAACGGGGTGGCACATCGTCCACCCCGTCGCCTCGTAATCGTGTTGTGTAGAGAATCCGCTACCGCTCGTCGATCGGCTTGAAGGTAAGGTCCTTCGGGCCGATGTACTCGCTCTGCGGCCGGATCAGCCGGTTGTTCGCGCACTGTTCCAGCACGTGCGCGCTCCAGCCAACCGCCCGCGCCACCGCGAAGGTCGGCGGGAACATGTCGCCCGGCAACCCAACCGCCGCCAGCACCGCCGCCGAGTAGAACTCGACGTTGGTGTACAGTCGGCGACCCGGCTTGCGCTCTTCCAGCATCTCCAGCGCCCGGTCCTCGGTACGCTTCGAGAGCTCGAAGAACTCCGGCGTCGAAGCGGTCTCGGCCATGCCACGCAGCACTTCGGCGCGCGGGTCCTCGGCCTTGTACACCCGATGCCCGAAGCCCATCAGCCGCTGCCCGGAGTCGAGCGCATTCGTCAGCCAGGCATCCACGTTATCGGCCGAGCCGATCTCGTTCAGCATGTCCAGCACCTTGGCCGGGGCGCCGCCGTGGGCCGGGCCCTTCAGCGCGCCAACCGCGCCGGTCAGCGCCGAACTGAGGTCGGAATCGGTGGAGGCGATCACCCGCGCCGTGAAGGTGGAGGCGTTGAGACCGTGGTCCGCCAGCAGCACCAGGTAGGTCTCCAGCGGCTTCCAGTGGCGTTCCTCCGGCTCCTTGCCGAACAACTGGTAGAGGTAGTTCTGGGCGGTATTGAGATCGGCCCGGCCCTGGATCGGCTCCTGCCCCTCGCGGTGGCGGAAGAACGTCGCCAGGATCGCGGGGAACCGGGCGGCGATCGCGATCGCCTCGTCCAGGTCCGGCTCGTCGTCGAACTTGGTCGGATCGTTGGCCCCCAGCATCGAGACGCCGGTGCGCAGCGCATCCATCGGGTTCGCGTTGCGCGGAAGTTCCTGGATCCCGGAAATCACGGCCTGGGGCAGTTCCCGGTTCTCGCCAAACTTGCGATTGAGTTCGTCGAGTTCCTGCCGGTTGGGCAAATGCCCCACCCAGAGCAGGTGCGCCACTTCCTCGAACGATGCCTTGCCAGCCAGTTCGTGAATGTCGTAGCCGCGGTAGACGAGCTTGCCTTCTTCCCCAAAGACATGGCTCAGCTCGGTGGACGCCGCGACAACGCCTTCCAGTCCATTTGGCTTGGGGCGTTCAATCGTTGCGTTGGTCGCGGAATCGGTCATGTGTTCGCATCCTCCTCGAGGCGCATCATTGGCATGCCTTGCACGCCGGGCACGAACGCCCGTTACTCATACTGTGCACAGTGCCCAAGTGGACACGCTCGGTCCACCCGGAACAGGCGGGTTTCGATGGAAGTATGCTAGCACGCCAAGGCCATGTGCGCGCTCGCGTTTCGACCGGATCCGCATCGATTTCGCCATCACCCCCGCTCACCTGGCGGGGTTCCGGATCACCGCCGGACAGGCCCCGATCGCACCCACGAGTAGGCCGCCGCCATCGCCAGCACGCCCCCGGCCACCGTGGCCACCACGATCGGCTGGGTCGCCGGCGTCGAGGTCGTGCCGTCGTCGCCTTCCTGGGCCAGGCGCAACTGCCCGTATCCCGATGGCGCGGACTCGTCGCCGGAATCCTCCCGCGCGGCCTCGCCCTCGTCCACGGGAGGATCGCCAATGATGACGTCGCCTTCATCGACCGGTGGTTGTTCGGTGGCTGGAGCCTCCTCGTCCGTATCCTTCACGAACCCGGTGACGTTCGGCTCCTCGGTCGGCTCGGCCTGGAGAAACTGCCCCGGGGTCCAGTTCGCGTCGATCGCGTTCATCACGGTCACTGCATCGGTCCACCGCTCGTCCACGGTGGGGTTCCACGTCTCGTCGTACTCCAGGTCCGCGCCCAGGATCGCCACGATCTGGCGGCCATCCCCCGACGCGCTGGAGCGCGCCAGAACCACGCAACCACCAGCATCCGTCGTCGAGCCGGTCTTCGCGCTGATCACGTTGTGCTGGCCAGCGAGCTGGTTGGTGGAAACCCCATCGTAGGGGGTTGCCTCCGGTCCCACGCTGGTGAACGAGTACTCCGTCATCGCGGATATCTCGGCAAGCTGGGGATGGTCCTCGAACGCCGCGTAGAGGTACGCCACGTCGCGCGCCGTGGACCACGCCTGCGACGAATCCTCGCCGTCGGGATTGGCGAACTGAGTGTCCTCCAGCCCGAGTTCGGCCACCTTCGCGTTCATCTCCTCCACGAAGGCCACGTGCACGGTCGCCAGGTCGTCGCTCCCGGAGAGGTCACCACCTATCGTCCGCGCCAGCGCCAGCGCCGCGTCGCCCCCGGATTCCACGATCAGGCCGGTCAGCAGCTGTTCGACCGTCAGCGTGTCCCCCGGTTGCAGGCCCATGGAGGAAAAGCCATCCGGCAACATGTCCTCGCTGGCGACCACGATCTCGTCATCCAGGTCGAGGTGGTCCACCACCACCAGCGCGGTGGCGACCTTGGTCACGCTGCCAATCGGCAACCGCTCATCCGCGTTCTCCGAGACAATCACCTCGCCCGTATCCGGGTCGAAGGCAAACACGCTCGTCGCCGTCACGTTCGGCGCCTCCAGCGTCTCCTGCGCCGCTCCACCCAGGGGAAGCAACACCACCAGCAGGCCGATCGCCAGCACCAGACCCATTCCCCGCCGCATCCACACTCCAAACCACGTCATCGCCGGGCACACGGGCCCACGCGCCTGGCGCGGCCAACCCGCGCCAGGAACTGGCGAACCCAAACAGCGAGCCACGCGCCCCAGCATCCAGGAACCGTGGACATCCCACGGCAGTCAGGCCAAAGTGTACCGTGACTTGTTGACACCGATTAGCCCGACTGCTACAGTACGTACACCTCAGCCTTCCCTTTTCTGAGGCGTCCAGAGGCGGTTACGGGGCTCCATCCCCCTGTAACCGCTGTCTGGTGTTTCCGCGCCCTTTTCAGGTTCCAACTCACATGACGAGCACACCTTCCGGGCACCCAGCCGATCCGAACGAGGCCACCATGGCCATGTTCGCGAATCAGATCGCCTGGTTGGAAAAGCTCGTCTCCGGGAATGTTCTTCGTCTCACGACACGCACCGCCGACTCGCTTGTCGCCACCAGCGACACCACGCTCACCATCACCGACGCCATCCCCTCGGATATCGATCGCGCATTCGACTGGACGGCGGCACATGGCGCCCCCAACCTGCTCATCTGGTCGGTACGTGAGAATCCGCGAGCCGATCTCCTCTTTCATGCCCGGGGGTGCCGCGAGAGCTTTCGACCACTGTGGATGTACCGCCCACTCCACGAGCCACTTCCCGAACCCGACGATATTCAGGGAATTACCATCGCCCTCGCCAGGCTAGACGATCTCGCCGCGATGCAGGCCGCCCGGGAGGTCCCCTACATGGCCGCGCCCTGGCTCACGCAACTCCCCGAACTCTCCACTGGGCACGATCGGTCACGAGGGGTGTGGAGATTGCTCGCCTGGAACGAGCCACGGCAGCCAAGGCGCATCGTCGGCTCCGGCATCCTCCATCTCGCGCCGTCCGTATCGGGAGTCACCGCGGCGATCTTCAACCTCGGAGTCGACCCCGCCTGGCAGCACCGGGGAATCGGTACGGCGCTCACCCTTGGTCTTTGCCGCATTGCCCGCGAGCAGGGAGTCCCTGGTGTCGCTCTCAACGCCACTCCGCGGGGTGAACCGGTCTATCGCGCTCAAGGGTTTGTGGCGACCGGTGAAGGACAGACCTGGCACATGCCGTCAGCATCGCTCCGAAACCGTCCAGACGCCGCCATTATTGCCGCCGCCGAAGCGCTCGGCCGCGGCGAAACCGCACGTCTCGATCCCTCCGTCGCGCGCCTGGAAGCGCTGCCGAACGGGGACACGCCGATCAGGTTCGCGGTCCGGTTCCGGCAACCGGCCTCCGTTCGCTGGCTGCTCGACCACCACGCCGCGCCCGACATCGTCTCGCTCTGGACCCTCGGATTCCAAGTCGAAGCGCTCGCCGCGATGAAGGACCCGCGCTGGCTGAACGTCCAGCGCGGCCCGGAGTCGACCACCCCGCTCCACGACGCGATTCGCCTCAACGACCGCGAGCTCGTCGAGATGCTGCTCGCCGCTGGCGCCGACCTCACCATTCGCGACAGCCAGTGGAACGGCCGCCCGCTGGATTGGGCCAGGGCCCTCGACCGTCCCCGCCTCGCCGCCCTCATTGAACGCGCGATGTAATCCGGCACGTCATCCGCGGGGCGCGAGCCGTTCTCTCAACCATGTGGAGAATCGTTCGGTGGCGTCATCCAGGCTGTCGTCTCGCTCGGCGACAGCGACCAACTGCCGGGCGATATCCAGATTCCCAGCATCAATCCGGAATCCATTGATCGCCAGGAACACCTTCATCGAGGCATAGGCGGTCCGCTTGTTGCCGTCAAGGAATGGCTGGTTCTGGGAGATTCCCACGGCCAGCAGTGCCGCCTGCTCGGCCAGGTCAGCCCTTGCATAGTGAGCGGCCGCCTGCGGCTTCATCACCGCTGACTCCAAGAGATGCTCGGATCGCAGGAGTGTCGGGGATTCGCCCATGCTCTCCATGATCTGCATGTGGGCTTCGATGATTTCGGGCACGGTCAGGTACATCACGGGAGTGTCCACGCTTGTCTCGCTTTCCTCTCCCGTTACCGAGCCAGGTATTCAAACGCATCCTGGTCGTTGTCGAGTACTTCGTTGAGCGCCTTCTGCACGTCGTCGCGAAGCACATGTCGCTGTTCGGCACGGATTGGAACGAAGCTGATCGTGTCGCCCTTGTGCAGGTTGTACTGCTCCATCGCTTCCCGGGGAATCGTCACCACGTAGCTGTTGCCCTGCTCGCGAATCTTGGACTGGATCATGGGTGCCTCCCGTGTGACATCGAATACTGAATGAGGGATATCGTCGTGCGAGGAACTGGTAGTGGAAGTGCTTGTCGCTTCCTGGCGGCGATGGTCCCGGTTGCGTTAACCGGCCTACATCGCGAGCGCCAATCTCGGGTGAAGATAAACTTCGCCACATCCAGATACCTTCAAGTCGAATAGCGCCTTTCACATGCGAGGACTTTGCGGAATCCGCATGCGTCACGCCACACCCCACACCATACCATGAACAGTAGTCACCGTAAATACAGTGACTACTGTTCGAACGGCCAGCCGTTTTGTCGCGACACGTTCGGAAGGTGGGCCAGAAACGCCCCGGGTTACCGAAACGACTTCGCCAGATCCGCCAGCCGCGCCTTCCAGAGCGCCTTGCACTCATCGGCGGCTTCCTTCGAGGGCAACTTCTCGACCTGCACCTGAACCGAGGCTTTGGCGTCACCCTTTGCGCTGAACCACGCCGCCACGATTCCCTCGGCGCTGTCGAACCGGGCCGACTTCCCGGCCTGGGAGGTCCGCAATGTCAGTGTCCCGGGCTCCAGCCAGGCGTTCCGGGCCGCGTCGTCCACGAATGCCTCGAACAACCGCTCGACCGGCACGGGCACCGTCTTGCTGGCGCTCCCCTGGTACGAACCGTCGCGTTGCTGGCCCGCCTGGCGCAGCCCCTTGATCCGCTCGTAGCCGACCGTGACGCCCTGCGCCCACCAGCCATCGACGCCCAGCCCGGCGATGTACCGCGCGATCTCCGTGTGCGACTTGCTGGCCGCGTCCCACGCATCGAGCACCGCGACCCACTCGTCCCAGGTCCTGCCCGAGCCCTCGCGAATCGCCTCGTCACTCATCGGGAGTTCCGCTCCCCGCCCGTTGGTCACGCTCGCCCCGCTCCTGTCCTGAAACCTACCGGCCCTCCCGATAGGCCTCCTCGATCTGCCCCCGAACCACCGGCAACGCCTCGACGATCGCCTGCAACCCAGACCGCATCTGGGCGATCTGGTCCGCCGACGGCTTGCCACTCCTGACCGCTGGATACACCGACCCGGTCAGGCCCGCCCGCAGCGTCGCGATGAACGCCGCGATTTCCTCCGCCGTCGATTTGTCCAGCACCAGGCGATTCTCGTTGAACACGTTGCCAAACGCATAGGCCCGCTCGCCAACGTCGCCCCAGTTCGTCCACTGCATGGCTTCCTGCGGGAACTCGCCCGGGAGCGACAGCGACTCACCCGGGAGCAGCATCGGGTTCACCACGGCCGCCAGCGCCGATTCGACCCGCGCCAGGCTGCCGTACAGGTCGGACAACGCCTGGCCGCGCCGCTCGCCATAGGCGCCCGCCCGCTGCTTGATGGTATCCATCGACACCCGCAGCCGCTCGATTTCGACCCGCTGCTCCTGCTTGATCCCCTCGATCACCTCGGGAATGCGCGGATCCTCCACCGGCGACGTCTCCACCCGGGTCAGCCGGGCGTCGAACTCGCGGGACCGGCCAACCGCCTCCCGCAGTTCTCGCTGGAACTCTTCCTTCAGTTCCCGGAACGCATCACTATCAAACGCCAGCCGCCGTTCCTGATTCGCCAATTGCGGCGTCGGCGCCGGGGCGACCGCATCCGCCGCGTCATCCGGCAGCGCGGTGGTCACCTGGGCCCGCGACTCCACCGATGTCGGGGACGCGGGTCGGCCACCGCCGGATGTCCGCATCAACCGGGAACTGGTCAGCCACAGCTTCGCGCTCTCCGGTCCCGCCTCCTTCATATAGAGGTAGGCCACATACCCGAATGCCGCCACCAGCAACAGGATTACAACAACGACCCAAAACACATCCATGGCGGAACCAGCTTTCTCACGGCGCCCACATACCGGGACACTTCCATTGCCTCTCCTGATTCTAGCGATTCCACGACGATCGGGTGGTCACGGGACGAGAATCAACTCGTGAATTCAGGCGCCCGCGTCCCAACATCCGGTGATACACTCAAAGCCCTGTCAGGCACGAGTCCACGCATACCTGTCGGCCCGCGCCGTCTGCACGATCACCAAGGAGCCCGCGGCCAATGTCTTCCACCAACCGGTCCGCAACCGCCAGCGCGTCCACCACCGCGCCATCGAATGGGACCTCCCTTCCCGGCGGCCCGTTCAATGCCGAACGGCGAGCGCGCCAGGGGGCGTTCGAGACCGCCACCGTGCTCGAGGCGGAACTCTCCGCCCGCATCCAGGGGGAGGTCCGGTTCGACGATGTCAGCCGCATGCTGTACTCCACCGACGCCTCGAACTACCAGGTCGAGCCGATCGGCGTCGTCATCCCCCGATCGGCCGACGATGTCGCCGCCGCCATCGAGATGGCCGCCAGCCACAATGTCCCCATCCTCACCCGCGGCGGTGGATCGTCACTGGCCGGGCAGTCCGTGGGCGCCGCGCTCGTCATCGACACCTCGAAGTACATGAACCGGGTTCTCGGGTTCCACCCCGAATCCCGCTCCGTCACCGTCGAGCCCGGCATCAACCTTGACATGCTCAACCGCCAGGTGAAGGCCCACGGCCTCATGTTCGGCCCGGACCCCTCCTCGTCCAACCGCGCCACCATCGGCGGGGTCATCAGCAACAACTCGGCCGGCGCCCACTCCATCCTTTACGGCATGACCGCCGACCACATTCGCAACCTCCGCATCCAGATGGCGGGAGGAGGATCGGTCGACCTCGGCCCCGGCTCCATCGCCGACCTCCAGCGCCGCTCAACCTCGGACGACACGCTCGGCCGCCTGCTTCGCCAGTTGCTCGCCTTCCGCGAAACCCATCACGACCTCATCGAGCGCGATTTCCCTCCTCACTGGCGGCGCGCCACCGGCTATTCGCTGAAGGAGTTTCTCGCGCCGGAAGATGCCTTCAACCCGGCCCGACTGCTGGCCTCCGGCGAAGGCACGCTCGCCAGCATCGTCAACGCCACGCTCAACCTCGTCGATATCCCGGCGAAGACCGGGCTGGTCCTGCTCCAGTACGACGACCTGATCGAGGCCATGGAGTCCACTTCCGTCATCCTCGAAACCGAGCCCTCCGCCATCGAGCTGATGGACCGGATGCTGATCAGCCTCACCCGCGAGCAACCGCTCTATTCCACCCAGATCTCGTTCATCGAGGGCGACCCGGCCGGCCTGTTCGCCGTGGAGTACTACGGCGCGACCGACGCCGAGGTCAAGCGCAAGTGCGAACACCTGGTCCAGCACCTGAAGACCCGCAACGTCCGGCTCTCGGCCGACCCGCAGGTGGTGCTCGACCCGAAGCAACAGGCCAACGTCTGGTCGGTTCGCAAGGCGGGCCTCGGGCTGCTGATGAGCGTTCGCGGCGACGCCAAGCCAATCCCCGTCATCGAGGATGTCTCCGTTCCCGTCGAGCACCTGCCCGCCTTCGTCGCCGCGGTCCAGGACCTCGTGGCGGAGCACGGCACCACCGCCGCCTACTACGCCCACGCCTCGGCCGGCTGTCTCCATATCCGACCGCTCATCAGCCTGAAGGAAGTCTCCGGCGTGGAGGCGATGGTCGAAATGGCCCACGCCGCCGCCGAAATGGCCCACCGCTTCGGTGGCGTGATGAGCGGCGAGCACGGCGACGGCCTGCAGCGCTCGGAACTCAACGAGATCATCTTCGGCCCGGAACTCTATGCCGCGATGAAGGAGTTCAAGGCCATCTTCGACCCAACCGGCCTCATGAACCCCGGCAAGATCGTCGACGCGCCGTCGATGACCGAGAACCTCCGCTACGGCCCGAAGTACAAGCCGGTCGAAATCAAGACCCGCCTCGACTTCACCCGCGAGGGCGGCCTGATCGGCGCGATCGAGATGTGCAACGGCGCCGCCGTTTGTCGCAAGCTCAAGGCGGGCACCATGTGCCCGTCGTTCATGGCCACCAAGGACGAGAACGACAGTACCCGCGGCCGGGCCAACGCCCTCCGCAACGCGCTCGCCGGAAACGTCCTCACGCCCGACGATTTCGCCAGCAAGAAGACGTACGACACGCTCGATCTCTGCCTCTCCTGCAAGGCCTGCAAGACCGAATGTCCATCGAGCGTGGACATGGCGAAGATCAAGGTCGAATTCCTGGCCCACTATTACGAGAAGCACGGCACGCCCCTTCGCGCCAGGATGATGGGCCACATTCACACCCTGTCGAAGATCGCCGCGCCGGTCGCCCCGCTCGCAAACCTCGCCCTGCGCACACCCCTCGCCCGGCCCGGAATGAGCCTGATGGGTGTCCACCGCGACCGCAAGCTCTCCGCCTTCGACCGCAACACCTTCGTCCACCGTTGGCGGCGCCACCGCAAGCACACGCCGGTGCCATCCGTCACTCGGGGCAAGGTCGTCTATTTCCACGACACTTTCGCCACCTACAATTACCCGCGGATCGGCCTGGCCGCCGTGAAGCTACTGGAAGCGGCCGGGTTCGAGGTCGTGGTCGAGGAACGCCGCGCCTGCTGTGGCCGCCCCATGCTCTCCAAGGGCCTGGTCGAAGCCGCCCGCAAGAGCGCCCGCAAGAACGTCAGCGTGCTCGCGCCCTACGCGAAACAGGGTATCCCCATCATCGGCACCGAGCCCAGCTGCATCCTCACCCTACGCGACGAGTACAAGGACCTGCTGCCGGACGATCCGGACGTGGAACTGCTCGCCAAGGGGTCGTTCATGATCGACGAGTTCCTCGCCCGGCTCGACAGCGTTGGCGACCTCGGCATCAACTGGAAGGAGAACACCGGCCCGGAGGTCTTCTTCCACGGCCACTGCCACCAAAAGGCGCTCATCGGCGTCGGCGCGTCGATGGCGATCCTCTCCGCCGCCGGCTGCCGCCCCACCGAGAGCGGCGCGGGCTGCTGCGGCATGGCCGGGTCGTTCGGTTACGAAGCGGAGCACTACGAGGTGTCCAGGAAGATCGGCGAGGAGCGCCTCTTCCCCGCCATCGAGGACACCGCCATGGATGTCCAGATCAGCGTCGCCGGCGTCTCCTGCCGCCAGCAGGTGGAGCACTTCACCGGCCGCGGCACGCGCCACATCGCCGAGGTCCTCGCCTCGCGGATCGATTCCCGGAAACCCTGGTCGCCGAAGCGCACGTCCGTCACCCCGGACCCGGCGATCCAGACCGCTGCCGACTAGCCGGACGCGCCAAGCAAGACAAACGGCTCACGCAAATGCGTGAGCCGTTTTCGCCAGACGAGTATTCGTGCAAGCTTCCCTACGCAACCGGTTCGTACCTAAGGCCAAATCCAACCACCATGCGGCTCGTTTTGTCCTACGGTCCACTTGTAACAGCCACCCGAGGATTCGTTCTCGCCCTCATGGCAGCCGTCCAACAACCGGCAGGTCTCATAATCGAAAGATTCTTCCTGCCAAACGTTATCATTGCCAGGGTTCTGGTACCAACACTGTCCGGCAGGAACGACAGGGCCAGGAGCAACTGACGATGCACTGGCCGCCATCGGCGCCGTCACGCTCACGATCGCCACGCCAAGTGCCGCCTGCTTGAGGAACCGGCGGCGACCCTGCGTCGGCACGTCCCGTGGGCTCTCTCCCTCCATCAGGTTGGCCTGCCGAAGCTGGAGCAACGCCGCCTCGACCTGCGGGGAACTAAGCCCGACGGTGCTGGCAATCTGTTCGCGTGTAGCCACGCCGTCACAGGATCGCCAGACCGCCGCGATCGCTGCTGGCACTGTATGCAGATGGCTCGACCGCTCGTCGTAAACCACCAAATCGTCGCCGACCTCGGTGACTACGAGGCCCTCTCGCCGTGCCGTCCAACTCATGTATGGTTCCCGCCTAGTTATTAACGTAGGATCGCCACTATTTCCTTGCCGAAGCGTACCAGTTGCCGGTTACCACGTAAAGGTCATGCCTCACGATGCTCACACGCTTGCGGACCCACCCCTCGCTCTCCGAATGGATCGACCATCTCGAAACCGTCGGCCCGCCGCCATCGCCGCCCCACGTCCCCACCGGCGACGACATTGCAGCCTTCCTCCGGTACGTCGAGGTCCCGACCAGGGCGTTCGACCCCATCCTGCGGCTTCGCCCCGACATCGACCGGGATCCCGATCTCCGCTGGCTGCTCGACCATTCGGTTCAATCACTTCTCGCCGACATGGGTCAGTGGGCGCGGACACCAGTCTTCCCCCGCCTTCCCGATGAGCTAGGCGAAGTCGCTCCATGGTTCTTCATCTACGTGTTCGCCGCGATCACGCCCCATACCCGCGAAGTGAACGCCCGGCGCGGCATCCCCGACGAGATCACCCAGGCCACCCTCGCCGATATCGGCCGTCACGTGCTCATCCACCAGGCCCGGCACCAGACGCTCGGCCTCGCCGGGCCAGACTGGATGATGCTTCACGCCCGGGGCATGATCTTCCAGCTTGGCCGCCTCCAGTTCGAACGCGCCCGTCTCGGAAACCGTTCGTCCTCGGGGCTCCAGCAGGCAGGTCATCCATATCAGAAGGGCGACCCGGTCCTGGCGGTCCACATCCCCGGATTCATGGGCCCGTTCACGCCGGAAGACTGCGACGCCTCGTTCGCGCTCGCCCGCGAATTCTTCGCCAGGCACTTTCCGGATGAGCGCTACGAGATCGGCGTCTGCCACTCCTGGCTGCTCGATCCACAACTGGCCGACTATCTGCCGCCCAGCTCCAACATCATCCAGTTCCAGCGACGATTCCGCCCGATCTACACGCCAGACGCGAACAATCGCACCACCCTCGAATTCGTGTTCCGCACCCCCGACCGTCCCCTCTACCAGCTTCCCCAGAACACCACCCTCGAACGCGCCGTGGTCCAGCACATCCGAAGCGGCCGCTCGTGGCACGGTGGCATGTGCTGGCTGCCACTCGATATCCAGTTCGATCGCTAACAGCAAGATTCTCTATTGATGGTTCAAATATTCTTATAGATGGGGTAAACTGAGGAAACCGCCACACCATACGCAAGGAGAAAAGGCAATGATCCAGCGACGCATCATTTTCCTCTTCCTCGCCGCATTCCTCGCCATCCCGGCCCTTCCCATCGCCGGACAAACGCCGGATGCCAGTTTCCCGCCCGACGCCAAGGACCTTGCCGGCATCCAGGCCGCCGTCTATCGCGACTACGTCACGCCGGGCCTCGTCGTCATGGAAGACGAGCCTGCCATCTTCGAAGGAACGCCCCTGACCGAAGAGGATCTGGTCAGCAATCGACCGTCCTCGATCACGGTCTATGTCTACGAGTTCGACACCAGTGACAATGCAGCGGTCGCGTTCGAACGTCTCAGCGAGGGTCTCGCGGGCTCCCTGGTCGGCATGAGCGGCGGCACCAGTTCCGACGACCTCACCACGGAAGAACTGGCGGATTTGGGCACCCAGGCCACGCTCGCCAGGCTCACCATGAGCAGCAATAACGACGACCTGACCAACGAAACGACCATCGAGTACGTCACCGTTCAGCGCGACGAATACGTGATCGTCGTCGCCTCCACCAGTCTTCGCGGACCGTACGAGGGAACGCTCCCCGCTATCGGCGAACCTCCCAGCGCAACAGTCGACCTGGCCACCGAACTTGCCGCCAACGGCCAACCGAGCGACGAAGAAGCAGCCTTATCGGAGGATGGAACGTCCACCGGTGGTCTCTGGGGGTTCATGCCCGCCGAGGGCGATCCGCTCCTTCACGGGTTGGTCCCCTTCATGGACATGGTGATGTACCCGGTCACCGCCCAATAGCGATGGGTGTTCGCGGGTGGAACCCATGGAGGCCTCCACCCGCGAACCGCCCAATCGCGCCGTTCACCTCACCTCGCGTCAACCACCTCGCGCCGGACCGGTCACCGGGGTTGTAAGATACTCCTGTACGAACACCTCGCACTGGAGATGTCTTCCCATGAAACGACGCACATTCCTCGCCTCAATCGCCGCCGCGCCCGCCCTGTTCGGGGCCGCTCGCGCATCGTTCGCCCAAACCCCTGAAGCCACGCCCGAAGACGTCTTCGTGTCGATCAACGAGCTTCCCGGCATCGTGGCCGTCATCTCGCGCGTCTACGGCCCGGACATCCAGTCCATGCTCGAAGCCACCCCCGGCCTCCGGCCCGAGGACTTCAGCCAGGACCTGGCCTCGGCCTCCGTCATGGTCTACCAGTTCGACACGCCGGAGAACGCCACCGCCGCCTTCGACCTCTTCCGGGAGGATATCGGAGGACAGCTACTCGGGCTCAGCCAGGCCGGCACCCCCACGGTTTCCGCCGAGGAACTCCCGCAACTGGGCGATGGCGCCGCCGAAGCCACCCTCAGCACCGACACCGAGGGCTACGTCACCTGGTACCGCTTCGTGCTCGTTCACGAGGGCGAGTACTTCTTCGTCGTCTCCGCCCTCGCCGAAGTCACCGAGAACGTGGAGATCGCCAACGACATCGCCACCTGGGTGATCGAGGAAGGCGAACCCCAGGGCGACCAGGCCATCTTCGTCGCCGATGGAGGCTCCAGCGGCGGCCTTTGGGGCTTTCTGCCCCCCGCCGGCGAACCCGTCCTCCAGACCCTCATTCCCGTCACCGACGAAACGATCTACCCCGCCCCCGAAGACTGATCACCCCCAAAACCAGCGCACACCACGGAGGCCCGGTCGATATGACCTGGCCTCTCCGCGACGCGGCCTGGAGCGGAAAACGGCGTCAATCCCCGATGGCCACCGCCTCCTCGAACTCGATCGACAGCACACCCTGGTCGACGCTCGTCGGCGAGCCCTGCTGATCCCAGACGAGATAGCGCACCCGCGCTGGCGCCAGCAATGCGTGATCGGTCACCGCGATCCGGTACGAGCCATCGCCATGCAGGGTCACTGTTCCCCACGGAAACGCGGTCACGCCCTGGGAATACACAACAAGGTGGTCACCATTGTCGTCGAGGTCGTTCGCCAGCACGCCCATCGTCGGCCCGACGTCCAGCCGGGACACCTCCAGTGGCGCGACGATCGCGTCATCCATCGCCACCGGCGGCGAGTTGCGAACCTCGAACGAGACACGAACAGAGCGAATCTCGCCGCCGGCATCATCTCGCAACACCAGCGTCCATACGCCCGACATGCCGCTGAATCCGTGCCGCGGAATGAAGGTCACCTGGCGCGGGTTCACGCCGGGCAGGCTGAGCGAACCCTGGCCAACCTGTTCCACGGAAAGCGTGACTCCTTCGGACATGACGTCGCCGCAGCCGGTCACCCCGGTCGAGCGGGCCACCAGGTCCTCCAACGAGAACACCGTCTTGCCATTGGTTGGCACGGACACGGTCACCGGGCGCGAGAGGAGGGAATCGCGGCAGGCCGCGGGCTCCGCCGCGTTGTAAGGGACGCGTGTGGCGGGCATGGAAGCTGCCGCCATGGTTGTGGTGAGAAGAAGGAGAAGAACGAATCGCATTGGCACGTCCGTTGCTCCATGGCGGAATGTCGCATAAACCTTGTCATGAATCCGCCCGCACATCCAGCAACCCAACGATCGACAGGCCCCAACGCTATTCTGCGCCGCACAGGGTCCAATCGAATCCGTAAGTTTGCGTATTTGGGAACGACACCTTCTTGCCACGGTACGTAGTGCGCGTGAAGGTAGCCGATATCCCACGGGTCACAGCCACGCAAGCAGCCCCCAACCCTCACCCACCTCGGACGGGAACGGATACGTCGCGATCCGTCGTTACGTCGCCCTGCGCCTTTTCTGGAGACGCGGCCGGCAATTCCTTGTTTCTACGTAATGCAAATCAGTAAATCCGGGGCTGCCGGCGGCCCAAAGGTGCGATATCGTTGAAGCAGTCGAGAAAACCCGCGTGGTATCCGGCCTTGGATGCCAGCACGATATCAACGTCCGTGAAAGGACCGCTCCATGTCCCGGTTGAAGTTGCTCCTGTCACTCTTCGCCATGCTCGGGCTCGCTCTCTCCGCGGCCCCGGTCGCCGCACAGGATGAGGAACCCAGCGCGCTCGACGATCCCAGCCTGCTCGAAGGGATCGAACTGGCCGTTTCCCGCGACTGGTCGGTCGACTTCGAAACCATGATGATGACCTCGCCCGAAGCGGAAATGGACATGAGCGGGCTCTTCCTCGTTTCGGCCTCGGTCATGCAATTCGACAACGACGACAACGCCAGCGCCGCCTACCAGCTGTATCTGGATGAAGGCGTGGCCAGCATCACCAGCGACCTACTCATGGAAGGAGAGGACGCCGAGATAACCGAGTCGGAAGTCGACCTCGGCGACGAGGCCTACCAGGTCGATCTGGTCTCCACCACCGCTGAGGAAGAGGGCGCGTTCCGCGTCACCTTCGCCCGGGAAGGCAACTACGTCTTCCTCGTCTTCGCCATCGCGATGGACGCCGACTCCGCCAGCCTCGCCACCGACATCCTCGATTACATGGTCAACGAGGGTGAGCCGAGCGACGGCGAAGGCACGTTCGACGAAGAGGGAGGTTCGGAGGGCGGCCTCTGGGACGTCTTCCCCGCCAACGATCACCCCGCCCTCGAAGGCGTGATTCCAAGCGGCGACAGCATCGACTACCCGGTCCCGGCCGAGTAAGGCTCGCCACCCGATCGAAAGACGCATGAAGAACCGCCGCCGGGCAGTCCGGCGGCGGTTTCTCGTGCATCCGGGCCTTCCCCGAACCTGCACGACCCGCGCGGTCGCCATACAATGCGACGATGGTGGATATCCGTCCCAGGAGGAATGTGGTTCATGCTCGTCGCCGTCGGTTCGCGTAACCCCGTCAAGATCTCGGCCGCCTCGGCCGGCTTCAGCGCCATCTGGCCCGAGACCACCTGGCGGATCGAAGGCGTCGATGTCCCCTCCGGCGTCAGCGACCAGCCGATGAGCAACGCCGAAAGCATTCGCGGTGCCCGCAACCGCGCCACGCTCGCCCGTGAACGCCTGGACGCCGACTATGGGGCCGGCATCGAAAGCGGCCTCGCCCAAATCGAGGGCATCTGGTTCTCCACCGGCTGGGTCGTCATCGTCGACCGCGCGGGCCGGGAAGGGCTCTCCTCGTCCATGGTCCGGCCCGTACCTCTCACCTCGCTCGAACTCGTCCTCCAGGGCGTCGAACTTGGCCACGCCAACGACCAGGTCTTCGGCCGCCACAACAGCAAGCAGGGCACCGGCCTCATCGGTCTGCTCACGAACGACGTGCTCACCCGCGAGGGTGTCTTCCGCGACGCCGTGATCAGCGCCCTCGCCCGCTTCCTCCACCCCGACCACTTCGAGGGATTCGAACCCTGGGCCGCCGCCAATCCGTCACAGGCCAGCCTCCGGTCCTGATCGCCAATCCCGGCGGGGCCACCATCCGAGCCATGCCGGCCATTGCCTCGCCCCGGCCAATGCTCAACAATGGCCGTGTTGAAACGCAGCGCATGTAACCGGAGAGACAGATCGCCCGTGGAAACCGCACATCCTCGCAGGCCCTGGTACGCGCGCCGCTGGTTCAAGGTCACATCCATCCTGCTCGTGGCCCTGATCGTCCTCCCCATCATCGCCATCAACGTCAGCCCCTGGCCGGGCGCCATGCTTATCCGCTACGTCTTCGAGCGCAACGCCGCCAACGTCCTGACCGCGATGGAGGCCCACGCTCCGGACACCGTCACCATGCTCGCGGACGAGGCCTACCGCCCGGACGATGGCGACGCCAGGCTCGATGTCTACTTCCCCTCCAGCCTGGCCGATGGCGACCAGTTACCCACGGTCATCTGGACCCACGGCGGCGCCTGGATTTCGGGCGATAAGACCGATGCCGGCCCCTACTTCGAACTCCTGGCCGATGCGGGATTCACGGTCATCTCCCTCGGGTACTCCTACGGTCCCGAGGCGACCTACCCCACCGCTGTCCACCAGTTGAACGACGCCCACGCGTTCGTGCTCGCCAACGCCGAACGGCTCCATGTCGATCCGAACCAGATCTTCCTCGCCGGGGACTCCGCCGGCGCCCAGCTTTCCAGCCAGATGGCCGCCCTCGTCACCAACCCCGAGTTCGCCTCCGACATGGGAATCACCCCGGCGCTGGCTCCCGACCAGTTGTCTGGCCTGATCCTCAATTGCGGCATCTACGACATGGTCGCCTTCACTGACACCACCGGCGCCACGGAAACCTTCGTCACCCGCCTGCTGGTCTGGGGCACCACCACCTCGCTCTGGGCCTACACCGGAACCCGCGACCTGGACACCGACGACCTGCGCCAGATGTCCACCATCGACCACGTCACCGCCGACTACCCGCCAATCTGGATCAGCGGCGGCAACGGCGATCCCCTCACCGATCGCCAGTCCCGGCCCCTGGCCGCCAAACTCGAATCGCTCGGCGTCGATGTGACAACCGTCTTCTATCCGGAAGACCACGAGCCCAGCCTCGGTCACGAGTACCAGTTCAACCTCGACAACGAGGACGGCCAGAACGCCCTCGCCTCCACCATCGACTTCCTGCGGACGAACTCCACCTCCCCGGTCGAAGCCCCCTGACCTGGAGCGATTTTCCTCTCCCCACTGGCGAATGACGCGCCGTATGCGATGATGAAGAATCCCTCGCCATGAGGACCGACCAGGTCGATTTCCGCGCGCCAGAAGAGGATCCACCCGTGAAGCGATTCGTCACCGGCACCAGCCTGCTCATCACGCTCGCGCTCTCCCTGTTGCTGGCCCCGGCCGGCGCGCAGGAATCCACGCCCGTCGACCCCGAAATGTGGGAGGACGGTCTCGAAGCCGTCGCCAGCCGCGCCTGGGGCATCGACTTCGCCAGCGCGACCCCCGAAGCCTCGCTCGAAATCGCCGATCTCCAGCTGGTGATGGCCATGGTCATGCGATTCGAAACGCCTGAACAGGCCACCACGGCCTTCGACAGGATGATGAGCGACATGGGCCAGCAGATGGAGGCCGACCAGAGCCAGGGGGAAGTCGACGTGACCACGGTCGACGGCATTGGCGATCAGGCCGCCGTCGTCACGTCCGTCGCGGTCGAGTCGGAGGGCACCTGGCACACGCGCCTGTCCGTCGCGCGGGAAGGTCGATACATCTACACCATCACCGCATTCGGCGGTGACGCCGACCGCGTGGCCAGCACCGACGAGTTGCTGACCGGCATGGTGGATGCCGTCGATCCGACCGACGACGAGGGCACCTTCGCGGAAGATGGCACCTCGACCGGCGGCATATGGGACGTGCTCCCCACGGACGACCATCCCGTGCTCGCCGGCTTGATCAGCTACGGAGATTCCGAGCAGGATCCCGAAGCGACCCCCGAGAGCTAATCTCCCCAGGTTCGGCCCGTATGTCCCGTATTCCGCAATACCGGTCATCATGAGCGTGTAGCATGGAGCGTGACGTTAGCGGGAAACATTCCCACCACAAAAGGGCCCATACGTGAAACGACTCGCCACCGGTATCACCCTGCTATTTACCCTTGTGCTCTCCCTGATGCTCGCGCCCGCCAGCGCCCAGGAAGCCACGCCCGTGGATCCATTGATGCAGGGAGAGGGCCTGGAACTGGCCGTGAGCCGCTTGTGGTCCATCGACTATTCCATGGCGAGCCCGGTGGCATCCAGCGGCCTCCCGGAACTCCAGCTCGTGAGCGCGATGGCAATGCGCTACGAGACCCCGGAACTCGCGACGCGGTCATTCGACCAACTCACACGTGACATGGCCGAGGAAACCTCGACCGACGAAACCCTCACCGATCATGAAGTCGTCCCGCTCGACGGCATCGGCGATCAGGCTTCCGCCATCGGGACCACCACGGTCGAACCGGAGGGAACGTGGATTGCCCGTGTGTCCATCGCGCGTGAGGGGCAGTACCTCTACATCGTCATGGCGGTCGGAGCCGACGCGGACCGTGTCGCCACCGCTGACGACCTGCTCGCCGGCATGGTGAACGACAGCGACCCGGGCGAGGGTGATGGCACCTTCGTGGAGGACGGCACCTCGACCGGCGGTCCGTGGGACGTCCTGCCCACCAATGATCACCCGGCACTTGCCGGGATGATCAACTACGGCGACGCGGTGCTGTTCCCGGAGCCAGCCACGGAGGGCTAACGGCCGCCCCAGGCCCGGCCCACCTTCGCGAAGGCCGCCACCACATCCTCAGGGTCCGCGTCCAGGAGCACGGTCTGCATCAGCCAGATCGTGTTCCGGCCGGCCTCGGCGGCCCACGGCACATCGGGAAGCTCATTCACGGCGGACGCCCCGAACCGCTCCCCCATCGCCGTCCGGATCGAGGGGATATGCGTCAGCGGGATATAGCCGCCACTGGCCGGAATCCCCTCCGCCGCCAGCGCGGCGACCACCTCTTCACGGCTCCGTCCGCCAAGCCGCGACCCGTCGTACCGGATCTGGTACAGGTGCCAGGCGTGGCGCGTAACCCGCTCGTCCGCCACCGTCGGCTCGAACCCTGGCACCTCGGCCAGGCCATCCGTGATCACCGCCGCCGACCGGTCCCGCGTCTCCATTTGTGCCGGGAGCCGGTCCATCTGGGCCAGCAGCAACGCCGCCGTCAGTTCAGGCATCCGGTAGTTACCGCCCATTCGCTCGAAATCGAACGCCCCACTCTCGTACCCCCGGCCACTGTTGTGCACCGACCAGGCGATTTCCTGGAGATCGTCGCGGTTCGTCACCAGCGCGCCACCCTCGCCACCGGAGAGGTTCTTCGTCTCCTGGAAGCTGAACGTGCCGATGTCGCCGATCGCGCCGACCTTCGTCCCCCGCCAGGACGCGCCCACCGCCTGCGCCGCGTCCTCCAGCACCGGAATCCCGTGCCGCCGCCCGATCTCGACGATCGCGTCCAGGTCGCAGGGTTGTCCACCGATGTGTACCGGCACGATTGCCTTCGTCCGGCTGGTGATCGCCGCCTCGATCGCCGTCGGATCGACCAGGTTCGTCGCGTGATCGATATCCACGCAGACCGGCCTGGCCCCCACCGCGAACATCGCGCTGATCGTCGCGATGAAGGTATAGGCGCTGGTGATCACCTCGTCCCCGGCGCCCACCCCAAGCGCCTGAAGCGCCACCTCCAGCGCCTGCGTCCCGTTCGGCACGGCCAGGCCATGCCGTGCATCCTGGAGCGCCGCGAACCGGTCCTCGAACGCCTGCACCCGGCTCCCGGTCAGTTCTCCCCAC
This sequence comes from Chloroflexota bacterium, assembly GCA_023389575.1. Taxonomy (GTDB): domain Bacteria; phylum Chloroflexota; class Chloroflexia; order Thermomicrobiales; family UBA6265; genus JACCYX01. Next base: position 53,901 of record JAEWEG010000022.1, read on the forward strand.
TGACCGCTATCGATCACCGCGGTGACGGCGGCCCGCTCCTCGTCGCCCCACACCGGCCACGACGGAAACGGCCGTTCCCGCACCGGAGCCCCACCCTCGATCGCCAGCCGCTCGCCCATTTCCACCGTGTTCCCCCTCGTAGCCGGATTGACTCACATGTCCCGTTCGGGAGATCGTCCCCGCGCCTAGCCACCACGTCAACCTGGCCAGCCCGCCGCCGCCAGCAGGTCGCCGTCTCGCTCCAGCCGTTCCAGCACCTCCGCGGGTGATAGCTGCGTCAGACCCGGCTGGATCTCGTCCCACGTCCGTGGCGCGGCGACCGTGGGCCGAGCCAGGCCGCGCAGGCTGTACGGAACCACCGTTGACCTGGCCGGATGGTTCTGGCTCCAGTCGATGAAGACCTTGCCCACGCGCTCGTCCTTGCCGCTCCGGGCCACGATCCGGTCCGGAAACCGCTCGCCCAGGTCACGCGCCACCCGCATCCCCAGCTCGTGCACCGTCTTCGCCGACCGCCGCCCATCCAGCAATGCGTAAAGATGCATCCCCTTCTTGCCACTGGTCAGCGGCGTCAGGGTCAACCCTTCGTCCGCCATCCTCGCCGCCAGCAAATGGGCCACTCCGGCGCAATCGTCCAGCCCCATCCCCTCGCCAGGATCGAGATCGAACACCATCCGGTCCGGCTTGCCGATCCCGCCACGAGGACCCACTCGCCACTGGGGAACATGCAACTCCAGCGCCGCCTGGTTCGCCATCCAGACCAACCCGGCCCGGTCCGCCACCACTGGATAGCGCACCTGCTTGGCGTTCCTGCCGGTACCCGGGCTCGCCGAAACCGTCACCGCCCGGATCCACTCCGGCATCGACCTCGGCGCGTGCCGCTCGTAGAACCGCGTGCCCTCCGTCCCATCCGGATACCGGATGCGCGTCACCACCCGGTCCCGCAGGCGCGGCAGCATGACATCGGCCACCGCCAGCAGGTAGTCGACCACGTCCTGCTTGGTGGTCCCGGTCTCCGGGTACATCACCTTGGCGGGACTCGTCACCTTCACCTCGTGGCCATCGAGATCCATCGTGATCGATCGTTTCGCGGTCGCCATGGCTGTGTCCCTCTCCTTGGCCGTGTTCCGGGTCGTTTCCTCCATTGTAGAAACTCCCCAGCGCCGCCTGGGATGGGCCGGATCGTCATTCGATGCCACAATGACTCCACGGCTGTAAGCGAATCACCACGAAAGGCATCCCCATCGTGATCGTCCAGGAACTTGTCGCCAACCGTCACATCATGGTCCGCCTCGATCCCGGCCAGGATCTCCTCCACGGCATCGAGCAGGCCGTCAGGGAAGCAGGCATCACCCAGGGCGCCATCCTCGCCGGGGTCGGCTCCCTCAGCAGCTACCACTTCCACGTGGTCTCCACGCCGGTCATGCCTCCCGAAAACGCCTTCATCAAGGGCGAAGGCCCATACGACATCCTCACCATCACCGGCGCCATCCTCGATGGCCGCGTGCACGCCCACGTCACCTTCTCCGACACCGAGATCGCCATGGGCGGCCACCTCGAACCCGGATCGACCGTGCTCACCTTCGCGATGATCACCATCGCCGACTTCTCGGCCCCGGGCCTGGAATTCGCCAAGTGGGACCACGTCGCCCGCTGACACCATTCCTCCCTCAGGTCAACTACGAGACTATGAACCGGTCGTCCCATAACCTGACTGCAAAGGGTCCAGATGTAGTACAGAATGTCGGGAGCTCAATAACGGACCGACATGCCATGGATTGCACCAATAGCTGGTCTGCTATACGTTTAATTCACAAGAGTGAGTTGAGTCTTTCGCAGAACTTGACCTCGCTTGACAGGCAGACCGCCTGTAGCAATTACGTGCCGTTCAACCAGTCACAGCATATGTCTGGCCTGCATTCGCACGGTTCTTAATATCGAAAGGTTGAAAGTCACTGCAGGTATACACCGATTGCTCACCCGTAGGTCATCGACGCTGTGATTCCCCTTAAGGCACTCTTAGCGGATTCTTTCATAAACAGATGCACTTATAATGCTTATGCCAGTGATCATATCACTATATCCATAGCCGAATCCTTTCACAGAGGAGCCCAGGCGCTACCCCGGCCCTCATTCTATCCGGCGAGAGATCATGGTGGAGCCTGGACACCCGCACTTTCAGGCTCATCGACTTGCTTTTGCGGTCGTTGACCAAAGGCCCGATGAGCCCCTAGAGGGAGGCAATTAGGTAGCAGATGATGCTGATCCCGGCTGCGCACGTGAGCAACAGTGCTGTGGTTTCAAACGTATGCATATATCTCCACTAGGATTGTATCTCACTTGCACCCTTTATCTATATATATATGTCAATATCTAGTTTGGCGGACGGAACTAGAATGTTACCAGCGGATCAGCCTCACACGGGGTACCTCATTGAGCTCAGACAGAAGTTCCAGCTATCGGCGACGGCTTGCCGCCCGTAAACGTTTCAGTTCCCTGTTCCAGAACAGCGAAACCTTCCACGTCATTCACTATTCCTGTGAGACGTTCAAAACGGATGATGGGGCGCCGGTCAGCACTTCGCGTCGAGTGACGTCAATCGCGATCCTGCATGTTGGGTCAAGGCAGATGCGCTCCTTCTCTATTCACTTGACCGCAGAAAAAATGCAGGCGAGGCGAGGGCAAAGCAGACTCGCGGCCGATGCCGTCCTGTCGGATCACTATGACTCAATAGAAAAAGAGATGCTCAAAGAGTTCTATGAGTAGATCCGGCTCCACCCTAACGTTCAGTTCTTGCACTGGAATATGCGAGACAGCACCTATGGCTTTGAAGCGATCGCCCAACGGTACCAAGCTCTAGGTGGCGATCCTGTAGAAATACCCTTCTCCCATCTATTCAACCTTGCCGATGCACTTCACGATATCTACGGTCTTGGCTATATTGCGCACCGTCGGATGTACAATTCAAGGCAGCAGAACGACATAAGCGGCAAGAGCATGCTCACGGGGGAAGAAGAGGCCCGTGCATTTGAAAACGGGGACTATGTCAGCCTTCACACCTCTACCCAGAGAAAAGCCCAGATCATCCAGTCAATCGCCCAGCTTGAGCAGGATCCAAAGCTCGAGACAGACCTAAACTGGTGGCAAGCCAATGCCACCAGTCTAGAAGGGTTACTCGATGCGCTCTTTGAGAGTCTCTTTGTAAAGATCGTTGGACTGGTGGGAGTGATATGGGTGCTCGTGGAGATAGGTATGTTGTTGTGGGGACAGTTCCTTTAGGCGCGTTAACCCTTCTCCAAGTACACCACATCATCCCCTATCCATGCCGCCACCTTGATTCCCGCTCGGTTGGAGATCCGGCCAACCGCTGTCCACACGCCGCGCACGTTCTTACCGGACTCGGGGGAAATCCGCAGGACTTTTCCCCGACCAAGAGAACTCAAGGCCGGCACAAATCCATCCGCAAACGTGGACTTCTTGGAATGCTGGACAAGCGCGTCAGATGCCTGGATGATCTCTCTGATCAATTTTCTTACTCAGCATGATTTAGCAGCCGCAAGTATGGGCAAACGCGGGAGCCCCCGCACTCTCTTCACATGGCCACAAATGCCGTACGGGCGGTTAGGTGAATCTGAGCAACCAACAAAGCGATGATGCCAGCAATGGTGATCATCGCTTTGCCGGGTGCTCTTGAGTTTGACGGTCCTTCCCAGAGGCATGACGTTCGGTACAGATACCGCACATTCGCGTGACCATTGGTCCGATTAGCACCACGACAGTGCATAGAACTGTGATCCGTCGAAGTAGTAATCGCATCCATCCTTGACCGGCTCGGACAACGGAGGATCTACTAAGTTAGAGAGTACGTACTCTCCCACGGAACAACTTTCATACCAAATGCCTTCCCAATCCGACCAGTTATAGGTACAGCCGGCCGACATTCCGGAGACGAACTCACCTCGCTCGCTCGAGTAGATATCAGTTGAGCCATCGCTAGGTGGTTCATTCGCAGTCCAGCACTCATAGTCGAAATCCTGGTAGAACTGGGATCCATCGAAGTAGTATGTGCAGCCATCCTCTACAGGTTCGGATAGCGCGGAACCCAGATTGCCGCTCGTCCCGCCGCACGATTGGACCCAGAACTCTGGATCCCAGCTCCACGAATAGTGGCACCCAGCAGTGAACTCCGACCCGCCGTCCCCATCGGACACGATTGGATCGTCAGTCTCTTCAGGCTCGTCGTCAAACCCAACTAGGCCATCGTGTCTGATTCCGAATACCAGTACGCCGGAATCACCTTGATCGTCTAGCAGCACCTCAACAGCGGAATCGGCGCCAGCTGTTTCGGCCTCGACCCAAATCGAGTGCTCGCCCGGCTGGCTGATCGATATGTCGAAGCTGACGGTCATGGATGACATCGGATCGATCTGTAATGAGCTCGTGCCGTAGAGCGTCTCCATTACATCACCGGGCGCGAGATCGACAACGCGCAGAGTTCTGGGTACGTAGGGTTCACATCCACCATTCACAATGGCGAACTGTATAGTCTTTGGCCCGGTCGGATCGGCCGTGTCTTCACCAACCTGGAGGCCCTGAATATAGGGGCTGACTCCTGTGACACAGCTCCCGTCAAAGACTTCCGAATAGACTTGAACATTCTGCGCTGGTCCCTGGTCCACGACTGTGGTGGGTTCAACGCTGGTAGGGGGTTCTGTCGAAGAAGGCTCCTGCTCGATTGGAGGCTCTGTTGCGGGAGGCTCTTGCACACCCGTACCCTCCACCACATCCACAAAGATATGTTGAGGAAGAGTGCCAGAGGAGTCGGGAATTTCGTTCCAACCTCCGTTCACGCGCAAGTAGGCCATGAAGAATTCGTGCCTACCAGGAATGGTGAGCACTGCGGTATGGGTGATTACTCTCGACTCACCCGGCCCAAGCCTGAACTCACGATCTTGCAGCGGGTCTGAGATGTTGTCGGGGGGCGGATTAGGATTTCGGCCACCGATCGCTAGTACTGTCGGGGCAAAGACTCCGCAGCCGGCATTGTGAATTGTCACCGAGAAGGTCACGGTCGTTGACGTATCGGGGTTACTCGGCGTTACAGTCAATGGACTGATGGCTTGGGGAACTCCCGCGTCGTTACAGCCTGAGCCCGGTGGGGTGTCTGGCTGCTCCACCGGTTCAATGGGTTGAATAGTTGGCTGTACTCCTGAAGGGGGGAGTTCAGCGGGAAATTCTTCATCAGGATCCTGTGTAGGCTGAGAGCCAGGCACCCAGCCTTCGTTGGAATAGTTCTGACCAATCCGCCAATCCGCGAGCCATGAAGGCTTACTCACAACAGAGGTCGACAGCATCCCCAGTGTTGCGTTTAACTCAACCCTCAGAGTAACTACCCCATTTCGACTCGCGTTTACGCGCGCGGCGATCCAATCTATTGGAGCGAAGATGTTAACTCGCTCTTTCCATGAAATTCTCAGATCGACATATCGATCGGAATTCCGGGACAAGGAATAGCACTCTAGGTCTTCTATTACAGCTATGGAGAAAACACCTGTATCAAACGTATTGCACCGAGGCTCATCGACTACTGACAACACTCCATTAGCGTCGGCGAAGCGTGCTGTCATCTGAATGCCCGAGGCATCCAGAGCTAACACATTGGCCGAGTAACCATAGCGATACCCTTGAGTAACTTGGGAGGCCGAGATGAAGGGCGCAAGTGACGCAAGAATCACAATCAGAGAGATCACAATGGCGGATGGCCGCACAAGGCCGACCCCAGCGCGCTCATTCCGACTCGAGAAATGTGTCCGTCGACTGTGCCGCTGACCAGGCGATGTCCGCATAGAGAGCTACCCAATTCGTCATGAACTTTTTTAGTTGATAGAGACCCGACCCGCGAAATATACCCCGATGTAATCATGGCCGCAAGATGCCTATAGCCCAAGAAGAAGGGAGGTCTGAGTTGCTGCTCAGGACCTCCCTGTATGTCACTCAGCCCAATCAATCGAGCTGAGGACGAAATCGTCTCTCTCCTGTGCCACAGCGCCTTGTCCTTGGTCCGAGAGAACCGTGAGTTGCCCGCCCAAGCGGTGATTGATCTCTCTCCATCCTTATTTCAGGAAACTTTCATTGCGTTTTCGACCAGCGCGGGGGATTCTACCTAGGCATCAAGTAAGGTTGACGCCTCCCAGAGCACTCGGCTTTCCTCCTCAGTGCGAACCACAGCCCTCTAATTGTGTACTCGAAAGACAGAATTAGGTGCCCAAGAGCGCGGGCGACTGAATGGTCCGCCCCTATCCCGAGTGACCACCATTCGTGCTCGCCACATTTCCACAACCTTTCTGTCACAACCCCAGAGCGGCTTCTGCACTAGACTATTGCCCGACGCCAATCGCTCCCGGGTGGTGGCGTCCTTGCGTTCCACCCATCCGCACACAGGGAGTAACTCCATTGGGTTTGTTGAGTGATTTGACGAACTGGGCGAAGGATTTCGTCGAGTCCGCCGGGTATATCGGCGTCTTCCTCATGATCGTGCTGGAAAACGTCTTCCCGCCGATCCCTTCAGAGGCTATCCTCCCGCTCGCCGGGTTCCTCGCTGGCGAAGGCCGCTTCTGGCTTCCCGCCGTCATCGTCGCCGCCACCCTCGGCGCGGTCGCCGGAGCACTGATCCTCTATTACGTCGCCTACGCCTTCGGCGACAAGCGCGTTCGCTGGCTGATCAATCGCTACGGCAAGTGGTTCGCCGTCAGCGAGAAGGACCTCGACACCGCCAACGACTGGTTCGACCGCCATGGCAACCAGGCGGTGCTCATTTGCCGCCTCGTTCCCATCGTCCGCAGCCTGGTCTCGCTCCCGGCCGGACTCCGCCGGATGCCGCTCCACAGCTTCATCGTCTACACCGCCATCGGTAGCGGTCTGTGGAACACCCTCCTCATCGTCGCCGGCTGGTGGCTGGGCGATAACTGGGAAGACGTCAGCCATCTTGTCGACTACCTCGACTACCCGATATACATCGCCATCGTCGGGGCCGTCGTCTGGTTCATCTGGAAGAAGAGGTTCTCCAGTTCCTCCCGCTCCACCTCCCCCGACAGCGTGTAGCCACCATGGATACCGAACGCGATTCCGCGATGGATGACGACCGCGAAGCCGCCATGGCGATCTTCGAAGAAGTTGGCAAAGCTTTCGCCGACCAGTCACCCGAGAAGATCGCCGAGGAAGTGGCGCGGGCATTGGCCGAGGTCCGTGCCGAGAAGGCGCAACACCGGGTCCCCGCGAGCGACCAATGAGCCTCTTGCCCCTGGCTTCCTGACCGATGCCCTCCTCTGGCGAGCGATTCACCGCGCCGGTCGCGGTCCATCTCTTCCTCACCCGCTATGACCAGATCCTCCTGCTCCGGCGCTTCAACACCGGTTACGAGGATGGCAACCACAGCGTCATCGCGGGGCACCTCGACGGTGGCGAAACCGTGCTCGAAGCCACTCGCCGCGAAGCGCGAGAAGAGGCCGGCATCGAACTCGACCTGGCCACCACATCCGTCGTCCAGGTCATGCACCGCCTGTCCACGGACAGCGAACGCATCGACTACTTCCTCGTGGCGGACCGCTGGACCGGCGATATCACCAACCGCGAGCCTGATAAATGCGATGAGCTGCGCTGGTTCCCCATCGACGATCTCCCGCCGAACACTGTTCCCTACGTCGCCTTCGCCATCGCCGCGTGGCGGGCCGGAACCCCATTCACCGCGTTCGGCTGGACTCCCTGAGCCTCTCCGTCAACCCACCTGCCCAAACGACCTGCTTGCATAAACTTACAGTTTATTACTAAACTATACAGAGTAAGCGGACAGGAGGCACCACCTGCCCGCGATTTCGAGAAGGAAGAAGGGGACCCATATGACTACATTCGCCGAACCATTGAAGCTTGAGATCATCCTCGGAAGCGTGCGCGACGGCCGCTTCGGACCCACCGTCGCCAACTGGTACGCCGAACAAGCCCGCCAGCATGGTGACTTCGACGTCAACGTCATCGACCTCGCCAACTACACCTTCCCGGACGACATGTCCGTCAACGCCGATGTCGAGGATTTCTCGCGACGCATCGACGCCGCCGACGCGGTGGTGGTGATCACCCCGGAGTACAACCACTCCTACCCTGGCCCGCTCAAGACCGCGATCGACTCGATCAAGGCCCCCTGGGCTGGCAAGCCGGTCGCGCTCGTCTCATACGGCGGCATGTCCGGTGGCCTGCGATCCGTCGAGCCGCTTCGCGTTGTGTTCGCGGAACTCCACGCCACCACCATCCGCGAGACGGTCAGCTTCCACATGGCCCACGGCCAGTTCACGCCCGACGGCGATCCCGTCGACCCGGTCGGCGTCAACACCGCCGCCCGCGCCCAGCTCGATCTCCTCGAATGGTGGGGTGACGCCCTCCGTAATGCCCGCGCCGCCCGGCCCTACGGCCAGAAGGTCGCCGCGTAAGCATTCCGAGCCACCCACACCTCAATTCGACGACAACCGCCTGGCGAAACGCTCGCCAGGCGGTTGTCATTTCCGGAATCGGTCCTGGCCCGCCATGCGATATCCTGCGGGAGTGACCGTTTCCCCATTGCCACGAAGGACCGCTCCATGACCCTGTTTACCCCGGCCTTCCTGCTCCGAGCCGAAGGCTTCGCCCTCTTGCTCGCCGCGACAACCATCTACTGGCGGGAGGACCACTCGTGGATCCTCTATCTGGTGCTCTTCCTCGCCCCCGACCTCTCCATGCTCGGCTACCTGGCCGGGCCCCGCGCCGGCGCGTATGTCTACAACATGGCCCACGCCACCGTGCTCCCCATCACCCTCGGCCTGTATGGCTACCTGAACGATGCGCCGGTCGCCATGGCCGTCGCCCTGATCTGGCTCGCGCACATCGGCTTCGACCGCGTGCTGGGCTACGGTCTCAAATACCCCACCGCGTTCCGCGATACGCATATCGCCCGCGTCTGAGAACGAACACGACAAAGGGGATGGCGCGCCATCCCCTTTGTCGTGTTCGATACAACCAGTCCGGAATCAGGCCTCGTCGGTATCGTAGATGTAGCCCAGTTTCCGGCTGTCCAGCATCATCCGAGGCGTCACCGTCATGTCGATGTGGGTGTAAGGCCACATCGCGTCGTCGATGTTGTGCCCCACCGGCCCACCCGTCTCCGGCAGGTACACCTGGCCATGCCGTTGCATCCACAGGTTCCAGATCCGGTCGATGTTGGCGTGGTGCAGGAAGAACACTGGGTCGTTCGGCGAGGAGTTCGCCGCCATCGTGCCCATCACCATGTCGCCGTTGGCCGCGACCGGCGCCGGGGTCGCCTCATGGCCGTGCTCTCCATCGCCCATCGCCGCCTCGTGAGCGAAGGCCCATTCGCCGGCAACCCACAGGTGCACGCGGTTGTGCATCGCGTGGTCTCCCGTGCAGACCGGCCCCGAGCCGTCCACCGGACCGCACATCTCGGCCACGCAATCCCGCCAGCCCTCCAGGAAGTTCCGGAAACTTTCCGAGGCGAACGCCAGCGCGGTCCACGGCTCCGTATCGTAGTTCGGTATCGACAGCGCCTGCTCCACCTGCTCGGCGGTCGGCAGGTCTGGCGCCAGGCCGCCCATGCCAAGATCCCGCGTGATCCACGGAATCTGGTGCTCGTCTCCATGGTCGAACACCGTCAGTTCCCAACTGCCCTTGGCGAACGGTCCATCGATCACGGCCTCGTTGTCGGCGTCGCTGCCGTCACCGCCCATGAAATCCGGCTGCCACAGGTAGGAATCGACCTGGTTGTCGACCGTCCAGTCCCAGTACGGAAGCGTCACCGAGGGATCCACCGTCTGCAATTGCTGCTCGAACATGAGCAGGAACTGCCGGTGCCATGGAAAGAACGCCGCCCCCATGTGCGCCGCGTCCAGCCCGCAGGTGAACGCATCGCGGTGCCACAGCACGAAGGTGTCATAGGTGCTCATCGATGGCAGCCACGGCGATGGCTTCAGCTTCAGCCCCTTCACCGCGTTCACGAAGTCGAACTTCTCCACGTCGCTCATATTGGCCGCGTTCTTCCGCACGGTCAGCCCTTCGGTCGCGACCGGGGACGCCTGGGGCGTCTGCGCCGCTCCCGGTCCGGCCAGGCGCGCGGCCATCGCGGCCGCCGCTCCCGCGACCATCCCTCCGAGCACGGAACGACGGCTCGCGCTTCTTCCAAAACGTCCAGCAGGCATGATTCGGCTATCGGCAGGCATTGAGTACCTCGGGCGCGTAACGGTTTGTGCAACCGCGAATTCAGGCAATAAAGTCCCTATGCCCATCATGCGCCACGCCGCCGTCCCGTCAACATGCCGATAGTCCTGAACCTGCCCGCCGCGCGACTGGCGCCCGCTCCATGACCCGGTTTTACCCAGCCGCGTGGAGCCGCACCCCGTTGGGCAGGTCCTCGATCGTGGTTCCGCGCGGTTGCCGCGCCACCATCACCACCATCGCGAAATCGCCGATGCAGCCGCTGAGATGGAACGCCGCCGGCAGCACCAGCCACCCACCCCAGCGCCCGGCCAGGATCGCCGCCAGGCAGAGCAGCGTCAGCACCACGAACGGCGTAAGCAGGACCACGGTGAACCGACCGCGCGTGAATCGCGTATCCGGGCAGGCGCAGTAGAACGCGGGCAACACCCCACCCACCATCATCGCGCCGTACGAAGGGGTCCCGCCGAATCGGCGGAACGCCAGGCCGTGCAGCCCCTCGTGCGCCACCATCAGGACGACCACCAGCGCCAGCGTCACCCCGAACGCCACCAGCATCCCCAGCCCGGTGAACTCGACGCTCGATTCCCCCCATCGCCACGACCACAGGGCCACGAAGACCATGAGCCCCACGACCAGCAGCACCACGCTGAACGCGGTCCACGTCATGATGTCGTTCCGCGATGGATGCCAATCCCGGCTGCCGCTGTCGTTCATGCGTCCTCCTCGAACCCGTTTCCTGGGCGCACGGCCCACCTGATCACGAAGCCTATCCGTCAACTCCCCGTTTCGCGACCAAAACCCCGTCGTCCGGCCCAATCCGCCAGGCCAGCGACGCCCAACAGCGGTACAACCGCACGGCCCCGCCTTGACACCTACAAGGCCACAAGCGGACAATCCATAGGAGTCAGGTCGGAATACGAGGCCGGGTGCGCCTCTCCCTTCCGGCAATGGAGTTTCCCAGCATGTTCCCGCACGGCGAAGGGCAGGTCCGGTGACGTTTCGCAGACCCGGCTTGGCGAACCACGCCACACCCGCGCGCTGGTACTGAGCCCATGGCCGCCATCACGCCGGACCAGGCGCGCGTACCCAGTGAAGAAAACGCCTCCCAGCCGCTGATCGTCATCAGCCGCAGCCTCGGCTTGCTGATCGGCATCGCCCTCATCGCGGCGGTCGCCCTGCTCAGCCTCAGGTTCGGCTCCCATCCCGTCTCCACCCGTGACGCCTGGAACGCCATCTTCAACTACGACGACACCAACTACGAGCAGCTCGTCGTCCACACCATGCGCATCCCACGCACCGTCATCGCCATTGGCGTTGGCGCCGCCCTCGCCGTGACCGGCGCGGTCATGCAGGCCGTCACCCGCAACCCGCTCGCCGATTCCTCCATCCTCGGGGTCTCCAGCGGCGCGTCGTTCGCCATCGTCACCGCCATCTTCTACTTCGGCATCACCAGCCCACAGGGCTTCGTCTGGTTCGCCTTCGCCGGCGCGCTCGTCGCCTCGGTTCTCGTCTTCATCGTCGGCACCTCCGGTCGCGATGGTCCCACGCCCGTCAAGCTCACGCTCGCCGGGGTCGTCATCTCCGCCCTGCTCGGCGCGTGGACCAGCGCCCTCATCCTGCTCGACGAGCAGACCATGGACACCGCCCGCTTCTGGCTGGCCGGGTCCGTCGCGGGCCGCACGCTCGAAACATTCTGGATCGTCTCACCCTTCCTGATCCTCGGCACCATCGCCTGCCTGTTGATCGGCCACCAGCTCAACGTGATGAGCATGGGAGACGAAACCGCCCAGGCGCTCGGCATGAACATCAACCGCACCCGCGTCATCTGCGGCGTGCTGGTGGTGCTCATCACCGGCGCCGCCACCGCCGCCGCCGGTCCCATCGGCTTCGTCGGCCTGGCCGTGCCCCACATGGTCCGCGCCGTCATCGGCCCGGATTACCGCTGGATCCTCGCCTACTCGGTCATCGTCGGCGCCATCTTTCTCACCGCGGCGGACATCCTCGGCCGCGTGGTGCTCGAAACCGGTGAACTCCAGGTCGGCATCGTCACCGCCATCGCCGGCGCGCCGTTCCTCATCTATCTGGCCCGGCGCGCGAAGGTGGCGATGTAGATGGCCGCCACCGACTTCACCTATACGGGCCGCAAGCCCGGTCACGTCACCGTCCGCAACCGCTGGTTCCAGGTGCGGCTCAACTACCGCGTGCTCGCCATGTGCCTCATCGCCACCGCCGTGCTGGCCGTGCTTGTGATCTGGGCGATGACGCTCGGCAGCTATCACATCGCCTTCTTCGACGTGGTGAAGTCGATCTGGAACAACGGTGACGAACAGCAGAACTTCATCGTTCGCACCCTGCGCCTGCCGCGAGTGTTCTCCGCGTTGCTCGTCGGTGCCGTGCTCGCCATGTCCGGCGCCATCTTCCAGGGGCTCGTCCGCAACGCGCTCGTCTCGCCGGACATCATCGGCATCAACACCGGCGCGTCCCTGATGGCCGTGATCTGGATCGCCTATGGGCTGGCCTACAACCTGCTCGTGCTGGCCGCCTTCCTGGGCGCGATCGTCACCGCCGCGCTCATCTACATCCTCAGCTGGAAGGGCGGCATCGTGCCCAGCCGGCTCATCCTCGTCGGCATCGGCTTCGGCGCGTTCCTCAGCGCCGGCACCACCTGGGTCACGCTCCAGTTCCCCATCGAACAGATTCGCCCGGCCATCGTCTGGACCATGGGTTCCGTCTACGGCAGCACCTGGGGCGATGTCCGCCTCGTCGGCTTCAGCCTCCTGCTGCTCGGACCCGCCGCCATCATCCTCATGTGGTATCTCCGCATCCTCCAGCTCGGCGACGACATCGGGCGCGGCCTCGGCATGCACCTCGAACTCACCCGGCTCGCCCTCATCGTGGTGGGCTGCGGCCTGGCCGCCGTCGCCGTCTCCATCGCCGGTCCAATCGGTTTCGTCGCGCTCATGGTTCCCCACGTCGCCCGCATGCTGGCGGGCCCCATCTCCAGCAGCGTCATGCTCTTCACCGGTCTGCTTGGCGCCATCTTCCTGCTTTTCGCCGACGTGGTTTCGCAGCACTATCTCCCGGTCACCCTGCCGGTCGGAGTCGTCACCTCCGCCATCGGGGCGCCGTACTTCCTCTACCTTCTCTACAAGTCGAATGCGCGGGTGTAATTCATGGCTCGATTGCTCTCCGAAAAGGTCTCGCTCAGCTACGGTGACTCGCAGGTCGTCCACGACCTCTCGATCACCATTCCCGACGGCCAGATCACCACGATCATCGGGCCCAATGGCTGCGGCAAGTCAACCCTGCTGAAATCGCTCGCCCGGTTGCTGAAGCCAACCGGCGGATCGGTCCTGCTCGACGGCCAGATCATCCACCACTACCCCACCCGCGAGGTCGCCAAGCGCCTCGGCCTCCTCTCCCAACAGGCCGTCATCGTCCCTGGCATCAGCGTCGCCGACCTCGTTCGCCGCGGGCGCTACCCGCACCAGGCATTCATGCAGCCGCCGTCGAAGGAGGACGAAATCGCGGTTAACCACGCGCTCGAACTCACCGGCATGGAGGAACTCCGTGACCGTCCGGTCGACCGCCTCTCCGGCGGCCAGCGCCAGCGCGCCTGGATCGCGATGGCCATCGCGCAGGACACCCCGCTGCTACTGCTCGACGAACCGACCACCTTCCTCGATATCTCCCACCAGCTTGAAGTGGTCGATCTCGTCCAGAAGCTGAACCGGGAAGACGGCCGCACCGTGGTGATGGTGCTGCACGACATCAACGAGGCCGCCCGCGCCAGCGACCATATCGTGGCCATGCGTGATGGCCGCATCATCCACGAAGGTCCGCCGTCCGAGACCATCAACCCAACCGTGCTGCGGGAGACCTACGGCGTCGAATGCGACGTCTACCCGCACCCGGTCCTCGACTACCCCTACTGCGTGCCGCACAGCAGCCAGAGCCAGGCCACCGAGTTCGTGGCCGCCCAGGGCGATGGCTTCCAGGTCCACGGCATCGACACCGGCTACGGCAAGCACATCGTGCTCGAAAACCTTTCGGTCGAGATCGAGGCGGGCCGCGTGACTTCCATCATCGGTCCCAACGCCTGCGGCAAGTCGACCCTGGTCCGAACCTGTGCCCGCCTGCTCAAGCCGAACAAGGGGAAGATCCACCTCGGCGACGACCAGGTCCACCGTGGCTCGCACCGGAAGTTCGCCCGCCGCCTGGCGCTGCTCGCCCAGGGTCAGATGCCGCCGTCCGGCTTCCTGGTCGAAGACCTCGTCGCGTCCGGTCGCATCCCCCACCAGGGCCTCTTCCGCCAGTGGAGTTCGGAGGACGAATCCATCGTCAACGACGCCCTCGAACGCGCCAACCTGACCGACATGCGCTACCGCGAGGTCGACACCCTCTCCGGCGGCCAGCGCCAGCGCTGCTGGTTCGCCATGTGCCTGGCCCAGAACACGCCTGTCATCCTGCTCGACGAACCGACCACCTTCCTCGACATCTCCGCCCAGCTCGACATGCTGGACATGGCCCACCGCCTCAACCGCGAGGAGGGCCGCACCGTGGTGATGATCCTCCACGACCTGAACATGGCCGCCCGCTACTCCGACACCATCATCGCCATGAAGAACGGCAGGGTGATGGCCACCGGCTCCCCACGCGACGTATTGACCCCGGAAACGCTCCGCGAGGTCTTCGAGATCGAGGCCCAGGTCACCACCGACCCCAACACCGGCTGCCCGGTGGTGATCCCGATCGACTCCGTCAACACCGCCAGCGAACTGGATCAGATCCCCAGCTTCGAGGGGCTCGCCACCGCCGCCATCCCTGCCGACTGATTCAACCAAATCGTCGTTAGGCGTAATAGCTCATCACTAGACGAATTTCCGATTTCGCGCGCTCCAAAGTGCCATCCTCGTTCAATTTGTCGTAAGTTTCCGGCATCATATAGACACGCAATCGCTGAATTCGCTTTTCAACTCCCGCCTGAATACCACTAACCACACTCGATACAGTGACTAGTGATCTAATCTCACTCTGATATAGCCAAACGTTAATGTCCGACCCAAACTTCTCTCGACCTGATTCTGTCGGTATATCTACCAAGCAATGAATTCTGTCTTCAGGTAAACTAAACTCTCCCACCATCATCTCTTGAAGCTTGTCTACTACCCGCAATTCTTCCTCCGGAGCCATTCGCTCGAACTTCCGACATAGCACATCACTTATCGAGTCGCCTAAAAATCGATTATACTGCACCACCTCCTTGTATAGTCTTGGGCGCATTGCCGTTAACGCATTGGCCAACACAGAAACGTCAATGAACCCCACCTCCTCAGCAATATCCGCTATACACGAAAGAACCATCTCCTCATTTCCCTCGATTGCAACATCGCGAATTCTTTTATCAACATTGTCAATATTTCTAATTCGAAGCAATGCATATCTCAACATCGCAAATACAGAACGGTTCAGTCTGTTCCAATATATTCTTTCGTGAAGCCAATACCTTTGCGCCAACACTTGTTCTGCAGTAGATATAGCCGAAGATTTAATTACCAGTCTACCATCTTTTAGCCTCATATTCTCCAGAAGATATTCAATGTCGTACAATCCGGCGCTGCTCACTCCAAGGTGATAAGCATCTCTCCTCAAGTAGTCTAAAACTCTTATGTCCAAAGACCCGTTCAGGATAGCCGATGCCAATCCCGCTTGAATCGACAATCGATCACGCTCCTCTCCAACCACCAGAGCGACTACATCGCTCCATACTGCTCGGGGGAACAAGGAGCTCACCACTTCGCGCAACGGCTCATTAAATCTTCTCTCAATCTCCTCAAACACTGCCCCCTTACTGAGCTCCGGCAATATCCCTGGCTGCCTGTTCCTTATCTCTTGAACAGCGATCGCTAGAGGATACCTGGTAACATTGTCTAGAAGTGTACTCACGATGGTCGTCTCGATTTGAGACGGACTCATCATTCTCAAGAATTCGGGATCTCTGGTCAATGCGACTAGAAGCTTTCTGCAGTTCTCGTAGGTACCAAGAGTATGCTCGTATCTCGTGTGACCTCCGGACGGAAATGTCCTGGAAATTAGCATTAATTGCGGTACATCCTTAAGTCTCAATAGTGCAGGGTGTTTCGTTATATGCTCAACTCTATCAGTCATCGCAACAGACTCAATAGGCAATAACACTCTATTGGTGTCGGATCTACTCAACTCGTGAACACCCCACAACGTGTGATTCACAGGATGAATATCTCTCAGAGTATCGAGAATGCTCTCTGCATCTAACCCAGATTCTTTCTTTCTACCAGATTCTAGCGTTGCCCGAAGCGCCTTTACCCATGCCTCCATTGAACCTCCTACCGGAATAACCTCCTCGCAGTGATTCAGTAGGGCGATTCCTGTATGGCAAGACGAATATATGTCCCAGTATGGCTGTAATTCCAACATGTCACTGAGACTAATCAGTTCTCCCATATGCTCTGCTACCCATGGAGGGCACCAGCTCTTACTGCCAATGAGCGGAACCTTCTGATCTCCATTCCTTCTGGCATTTTCACGAGATCTCCCCAAACCGAGGTCTCCTATAACCACCTCACGACCAAGTGTTATAAAGATGTTTTTGGGGGCTATATCATAGTGAAAATATTCCAAGCTGTGAATATACTGCAACCCCTCAAAAATCCCAGTTATTATGTCTATTATTATCTCTGGTTTTTCTGATACATAACTTCTCAATAGACCGTCAGACATCGCCTGCTTCAGAGTTGAGCCAGCTACGTAATCGGTGACGAGGTACGGTATTTTCACTTCTTGATGTTCCGACTTGTAAAGATTGCACTCTACGACCTTAAGAATGCGCTGATGATTCAATGATGACAGCACGGACACCTCGTCGAGGAAGTTCTGGGTACTGATTCGCCCTTCACCTTCCTCATCGTGCTTCGTGACAAGGTCATCCTGATACAGAAAGAACTTCACAGCTCTTTTCATCGTCGCGCCAGGGAGCATCTGCTGGTGGCCAAGCACCACAACCCCTGATCCTCCAGTTCCCAAAACGGTGGGGGCTCCACCAATCTCCTCTTTGACAAACTCGTATCGGTCGAGTTTGGGCCCGGTCCCGTCAAGGCCTAAAATTCGATAACGAATTGTGTTCTCGGAAACTTCCACAATTTCCCCCACCACTTCCAAAATGGATTTGAGTTGTAGTCCCTCCCCACATATTCTCAGGTTGCGTCAATGTGATCAAGTCTCAATAATTCGGATGCGACTATCAACGTTTGATCGTTGTCCACGTGCCTTAGGGTCACTCTCTTCGCCTCCTTGCCATTGAACCGTCTTCCTCAACCTGTCCGTCACCTAAACTTCCCGCCCATGAACCACCGCATCAATCTCGAGCCAAGGCGAACGGGGATGTTCCGGTCGAACCCGCCTCCGCCGCCATCCGTGGCAACTGACCCGGTTCCGGCAACGGAAAGCCAATTCAATACGCGAAAAGGGCGATTGGTGATTAGCCAATCGCCCTTCCCGATGTTAATTCTGCCGAAGCTCGTCGCATCGTTACGCGGGCGGAAGCGGCGCGTCCGGCCCCTCACCCGGCTCCACCGGCGGTCGCTCCATGGGGACGCCATCACGGTCGTCCGTGGCCGGCGCGTCCCCGGGCGGGTCGAACGGAACATCGCTCGGCACCGGCACCGGTGGATCGGTCGGCACATCCCGCGGCGTTTCGCCCGGCGGATCGATCGGTGTATCGGTTGGCAACGACGATGGCTGGTCAGCCGGTGTGAATGGGTCGGTCATGGAATCCTCCTGTACGTGGGAGCAGTGGGATCGGTCGGTTTGTCCCGGAGCGGGCGAACATGGCGACGTCCTGCACCATGAAACCGCCTATCCCGGATTCTCTTCGCCGCTTTCCAGCTGCCGATCCTGCTCCTCGCGTGCCTGCTCGGAAGACGGCTTGTCCTGGTCGTCGTTCAGGTTGGGTATCCCGCCCTCTGGCACGTCTGGCGCCTCGGGAATGTCCGCGTCCGCCTGCTTGTCGTCTGGCTGGTTGTTTGACGGTGTGCGCGATTTGTCGTGATTCATGTCATACCTCCCATGGCGTGTTCATGGTGAAACGCATCAATCAGCCACGTACCGGCCCCTGTCTGGGACGGCGACCTCCTCGAACTGGGCGACCAGTTCCGCGAGCCCCTGGCTAAGGGCCTCGCCGCTCATCGGCGTACCGTGGCCGGTCGCCGCGATCTTCGGCTTGAGCGCCTCCAGGATGCGAACCGACTCCTCGGCGGCAGCCCAATCCGGCGTGAAGTAGGCCGGTGGTCCATGCACTTCCTGGTTCTGCCGCAACACCTGGTAGAGCGATTCCTGCTCCACCGTGACGAACGCGTCACCGGCGATCAGGAACCTGTCGCGGTCCCGGAACAGCGAGATATGCCCCCTGGTATGGCCGGGGGTATGAACCCACTTCCAGCCGGGTAGGTTGGGGACCCCATGGTCGAGCGGCAATGGCCGCACCCGGTCTCCGAAATTCGCCGCCTTGGAGGGATAGGTGAAGGACATCAGCGCCATGCCGCCCTTGCCCACCGTGGGATCCGGCTGGGGATAGTCCTCTTCGCCGGTCAGGTGCGGCGCCTCGAGCGGATGCGCCCACACCGGCGCGTCCCATTGCTCCAGCAGGTCATCCAGCGCCCCGACATGGTCGAAGTGGCCGTGGGTGAGCACGATCGCCGCTGGCTGGGCTCCTGCGCCGAAGGTATCCTCCGCCGCCGACACGATGGCGTTGGTCGCCCCGGCCAGGGCGGCATCAACCAGGATCCAACTCTCGGGCGTTCCGACCAGATAGCAATTGACGAACAGGTGACGGATGCGGACAACGTCTGGCCCGACCGTGTCAATCGAGGTGGTGATGGACATGCACGCCTCTCCCTTCGACTGGTGACGTAGGGAGATGATCGCCCCGCCGAAAGGCCATTACCATCGGGCTTGCGGCATATGCGCGCTATGCCTTGTCCGGCAGCGAAATGCGCCCGGGTCAGGACGCCCGCAGGATTTTCTCCATCGGCCTGCCTTTCGCCAGTTCGTCGACCAGCTTGTCGAGATAGCGAATCTCCCGCATCGTGAACTCCTCGATCTCCTCGATGCGGACACCGCAGATGACGCCCTTGATCTGGGTTCGCGCGGGATTCAGCTCCGGCGCTTCGGCAATGAAGGTCTCGATATCGGTCCCGGCTTCAAGGATCGCTTCCAGGCCTGCCTGCGAGTAACCGGTCAGCCACTGGATCACCTCATCGACCTCCTCTTTGGTGCGCCCCTTCCGCTCCGCCTTGTTGATGTATTCGGGGTACACCCGCGCAAAACTCATCGTGTAGATCCGATGCTTCTTCATGCAATCTCCGTTCAGCCAGGCACAACAGCCGGGTAGCCAGGCAAGCTCCCACCAGGCACATCACTGTCTCACCATCATAGAGCGTGGCGAACGTACACTCCACTCCCCCGTGGCCGAATGTGGTTCAGGCGGCTGCCCGGACCGCGAGGACCACGCGTGCTCCGTCCGCGTCAGCCTCGATACACGCGCAGGGCTGAAAACGCCGCCGTCGACCGGGCCGCCAGCGCCCCCAGGGCGCAAACCATCATCGCCACCCGCAGGTCGAGCACCGATCCCAGCGCCCCACCCAGCAACGCCCCGATCGCTCCCGCGCCATAGACCATGAACCGGTGACTCGCCGTGACCCGCCCGTGCAGATGGTCCGGAATGATCACCTGGCGCAATGTCCACTGATGGATGTTGGCCACCGCCCCGCTGAACCCCTCGACCGCCCGCGAGAACCCCAGCAGCCCCAGCACCAACACCAATGGCCCGCCCGCCAGTGGCAGAACCAGCCAGGCCGCCGCCTCGATGATCCACCCCCAGACGATGGCCGGCCCGATCCCAAACCGTCTCCCCGCCCACCCGGCGGCCATCGATCCCGGCACGGCGGCCAGGCCACCCAGCGCGAACACCCCTCCGATCATCAGGGCGCTGAGCCCCAGTTCGCGGCTCGCGTAGAGGATGAACATCGCCAGCACCCCTCCACCGAACAGCCCTGACCCAACCGAGGTCAGCACGATCGGGCGCAACAGCGGATGCCCCAGCAACGCCGTGAAGCCCTCGGCGAGCGCTTCCCGAGGCGTCCCAATATCTTGCCGCGCCGGTACCGGTTCCCGCTTCCCGATCCGCGCGAGGGTGGCCGCCGAGAACAGGTAACCCGCCGCGCTGGTCACGATCGCGATCGGCGCCGACAGGAACTGAACCAGCACCCCACCCACCCCCGGTCCGGCCGAATCGGCCACCGAGTGACTCATCTGGATCCTGCTGTTGGCGGGAATCAGGTGCTCCCGCCCAACGAGCGTCGGCAGGTACGCCATCCGGGCGATTTCTCCCGTGGCCGAGAGCAGTCCCACGCCCGCGACCACCACGCACAGGTGCGCGAACGAGATTTCCGCGACCGCATACGCAACCGAGATCGACAGCAGCAGCAGCGCGCAGCAAATGTCGGCGCTGATCATCACCGGACGCCGCCGGATTCGATCGACTTTCAAGCCGACCGGCAGGCTGACCAGCAGGTATGCGCCCTCGCTCGCCGCGGCCAATGCCCCCATCTGCAATGGCGAAACCCCAACCTCCACCGCCGCGATCAGCGGAATCGCCAGCGACGTGATCCTCGCTCCTCCCAGCGAGGCGCTCAGCCCCGCCCAGAACCGGTGGAAGTCGCGAGGCAATCGGGAGGTCACGGTTTGCGGACTCTGTGTTGACGCCACCGTCACCGCCATGGGGTTCGCCTCTCTTCTTACCGTCAATAAACCATAGAGCAGTAAGACTTTACCTGAGGTATACTTACCAGTCAAGACCGCTAAAGAGGTAAGCCATGTCAAACCGGATCAGAATCTCGAAGGGAACGCGAGGCCAGGGCGAGCTGGACCACTTCCCGCGCCTGCTGGCCGAGCGGCTGTGCCTGAATTACGTCAATACCCTGGAAAAGCTGCTGAAAGACGGGCCAGCCGAGTTCCTGCCGGACTTCGCGGAACTGGCCCGTTGGGGACGGCACGTACGCGTACTCTCCGAAACGGAGGTGGAGCAGGCGCTCCAGTGGGCCGCCGCCTACCCCGTCGAGGCGGACGCCCTCTTTGATCGCGCGCACCTGTTGCGAAGCGCGCTCACCAGGCTCTTCACCGCAATCGCCGATGGGGAGTCACCGTCCGAGGACGACCTCGCCATCCTTGAGTCCGAGCACCACCTGGCCGCGCCATCCCTTCGACTGCGACCTCAGGGCGAGCAATTCGCCTGGCAATGGAGCGATCGAGACCGGCCAGTCGACCGTCTCCTGTGGGAAGTCAGCGACTCCGCGGTGCGCGTCCTGACCTCGGACGACCTGAGCCGGATCAAGGTGTGTCCCGGCGCCAACGACTGCGGCAGCCTCTTCTACGACACCAGCCGCAACGGAACCCGCCGCTGGTGCAGCATGGAAGGCTGCGGCAGCCGCGTGAAAATGCGCCGCCACTACGCCCGCCAAACCGCTCACACGACCTGACTGACCCGCTGATGTGCGCAATCCTGGCCTTAAATGGCGGGCTTTTCCGCGTTCGATGCGTTCACCATGTGTACAGGGCGCGACACGTCTCACCACTCGCCCATGCACCAGTACGGGAATCCCATCGGGAGCCTGCCCGCTCTCGCCCCGCCGTTCTAATGTTCATGCGTACGGGCGGACAACCTTCCGGTCCGCTCCAGGGTCCGCCCCACTACCGCGCTCCGCGATTATTCGCGGTAGTTCCGCGCTAAATTACCAGCCAAACCCCTCGCCGTTCCGGGAGGAAACGCCTCAACACCCGATTTACCCAATTTGCGAATTATCGCGGACGAAAACACACCATCCCTCGAACCGCCATCAGCCCCCTTCCCAGGCGTCCGAAAACGGGGCACACTCATCGGGCCAACCACCAGCCACCAACGCGCCACCACAGGGAGCACCCATGAAGATCACCGCCCTCGAAGTCGTTCGCGCCGGGGTCAACCATCGCGGCGACTGGCTCTTTGTCAGGCTCGTCACCGACGACGGCCTCACCGGCATTGGCGAGGCCTCTCACGGTGGCGGGGCCGGCCGGGACGACATCGTCACCGCCATTCTCCGAACCCAGTGCGCCCCAGCCCTCGTCGGCCGCGATCCGCGTGCCGTGGTCGCCGCCACCGCCGCCATCTGGCCGTTCGGCACCGGTCGCGCCGGAACCACCGCCGTATCCGCCTGCGAACAGGCGCTGTGGGACCTCGCCTCCCAGTCCGCGAACCTCCCACTCCACCAGATGCTCGGCGGCCCCGCCCGCGCCAAAATCCCGCTCTACGCCAACATCAACCGCGCCGTCACCGACCGCTCGCCAGTTGGGTTCGCCGCGAAAGCGTCCGCCGCCGTCGCCGAAGGCTTCCGCGCCGTCAAGCTCGCCCCCTTCGACGGCATGAACCAGCGCCGCGTCCACGACCCCGACCAGCGACAGCGCATGAAGACCGGTCTCGAATGCGTCGCCGCCGTCCGCGACGCGATTGGGCCCGATGTCGAACTCTTCGTCGATTGCCACAGCCACTTCGACGTCGCCACCGCCATCGAGGTCGCCAACGAACTACGTCGCCTTGGCATCACTTGGTTCGAGGAGCCCCTCCCCAGCGAGGACATCGACGGGCTCCAGCGACTCCGCGCCCACGTGCCGGACCTGCAACTCATCGGCGGCGAGGAGCTGTTCGGCGTCGAAGCCTTCTGGCCATATATCGCTTCCGGCGTCTGGGACCTCATCATGCCGGATATCAAGCACTGCGGGGGCGTCTCCGAACTGATCGCCATCTCCCGGCTTGCCCACGCTCGCGGCATCTCCGTCTCGCCGCACAACCCTAGCGGGCCGGTCGCGATGGCCGTCAGCGCCCAGGTCGCGGCCGCCATGCCCGAGCTGCGCTTCCTCGAACACGCCTGGGGCGAGGTTCCCTGGCGCGCCAGCCTGCTCACCCCCGCCGAACGCATCGAGAACGGTCACTACATCCTGCCAACCGGCCCTGGCATCGGCGTCACGCTCAACGAGGATGTCCTCGCCCAGCACCAGCAGTTCAGCCCGGCCTTCTAGCGTCCCGCGGGCGTTCGTCACCGGGCCCAGCGATGGCCGAATCGTTTACCATCGTGAATCGAACGGCTCACGCGCCAGACTGGAGCGAACCCCATGGTCTCAATCGGAATCGTCGGATCGGACAACTCCCACGCACTCGCCTACGGCACGCTCGTCAATGTCGAGAAGATCGCGGGGGACAACGCCCGCGTCGTCGCCATCTGGGGCCAGGAGCCCGAGCGAACGGCCGAGGTCGCGAAGGCCGCCCACATCGAGCACATCGCCGCCACGCCGGAAGACATGCTCGGAAGCGTCGATGTCGTCTTCGTCGAGGACCGCCACGGAGGCCTCCACGCCGAGCATGCCATCCCCTTCCTCGAGCGCGGCATCCCGGTTTTCGTGGACAAACCGCTCGCCCTGACGCTGGAGGATTGCGGCCGCATCATCAGCGTCGCCAACGAGAACAACGCCTGGCTCACCTCGTTCTCTTCCCTGCGCACGGCGGATACCACCACCGTCTTGAAGGACAGGGCGGCCCTCATCGGCGACATCCGCTCCGCCCAGTTCGCCGGTCCCTGCGATTTCGAAAGCATCTACGGCGGGCCCTACTTCTACGGCACCCACACCGTCGAAATCGCCCTCCGCCTCGTCGGCGAGGATGTCCGCACTGTCAGCGCCATGCGCTCTGGTCCCATGGCCGCCGTCAACCTTGTCTGGGAAAGCGGCACGCTCGGCACCATCTCCTACGTCGGCGATGCGCAATACCACTTCCACGCCACGCTCTTCGGCACCCAGGGCATGGTCAGCGGCGAAATCCTCGCCAACCACGACGGCTATCGCGTCTCGGCCAAACTGATCCTCGACGCCATCGACCGCAAGGAACGGCCCCACACCGACGAGGAACTCGTCCGCCCGATCGCCATCGTCCACGCCATCGAGCAGTCGCTGGCCGACGACGGCGCCACCATCGAGGTCGAACCACTCATCGAACAGGCCCTCAAGGGCTGATCGAGAGCCCGCCGATTGCTCAGCGCCGGAAATCGTACGGGCGGACCTGTCGAACCCTGAAAAGACCGCCTTGTCCTGGCTCCTCTGGTTCGCCTGTTGTCCGCCCTGTTCCACGCGCCCCCACCAGCGCTTTCCTTGACAACGGTCGCTTCAGATTGGATAGTCTCGTATCGAAATGCCCGGCCGCGCGAGGGACTAGCGACCAATGCCGAACGTCTCCACCACCCAACCGACCATCCCCGGCATCGTGACCGATCTCGACTCGGTGGCGGTCGTTCGCGCCATCGGCAACACCCCCCTGCTGCGGCTCAATCGCCTCGCCGCCGACGCCGGCCTTGACCCCACGGTGGAGATCTGGCTGAAGGCCGAATGGACCAATCCCGGCGGCTCGGTCAAGGACCGGCCCGCCCTTGGGATCGTCCGCGCCGCCCTCGCCAGCGGCGAACTCCAGCGCGGCAAGGTGCTGATCGACTCCACCTCAGGCAACACCGGCATCGCCTACGCTATGCTCGGCGCCGCCATCGGCTTCCCGGTCGAACTGGTCGTGCCCGGCAGCGCCTCGATCGAACGCAAGCAGATCCTCGCCGCCTACGGCGCCACCGTCATCGAAAGCGACCCCTACGCCGGGTCCGACGGCGCCATCCGCCACGTCCGCGAGCTCGTGGCGGCCAACCCTGACCGCTACGTCTTCGCCGACCAGTACGGCCACGAGGCCAACCCGGCCGCCCACTTCGCCACGACCGGCCCCGAACTCTGGGAACAGACGGAGGGGCGCATCACCCACTTCGTCGCCGGGCTCGGCACCACCGGCACCCTGATGGGAGCCGGCCGCTACCTGAAACAACGCAACTCCAGCGTGCAACTCGTCGGGGTGCAGCCGCTCGATCCATTCCACGGCATCGAGGGACTCAAGCACCTCGATACCGCCATCGTCCCGCCGATCTACGACTCCACCCTGCCCGACCAGCACATCGGGATCGACACCGGCGACGCTTACGACCACACCCGCTCCCTCGCTCGCCTCGAAGGCATCTTCGCCGGGACATCGACAGGCGCGGCCCTCGCCGCCGCGCTCCGGGTCGGCGTCAGCGCCACGAAGGCGGGAGAACCCGCCGTCATCGTCGCCATCGCGCCGGATAACGGCAGCAAGTACCTCTCGACCGCCCTTTGGGACATCGACTAGCACGGCCACGCGGCCAGCACGAAAGGACCATCACCCATGACACAGACCGGAACCGTCAACGTCCTCATCCCCACCCCGCTCCGCACCTACACCGGCGGCGAAGCCCGCGTCGAAGCGGCGGGCGCATCGGTCGGCGAAGTCCTCGCCGATCTCAACACCCGCTACCCCGGCCTCAACGACCGCCTCAGCGAGTCCGATGGCGAGATCCGCCGCTTCGTTAACGTCTTCGTCAATGGCGAGAACGTCCGCAAGCTCCAGGGTGCGGCCACGCCGGTCAACCCCGGCGACGAGATCGGCGTGATTCCGGCGATGGCGGGCGGCCAGTGACGGAGGCCACCGAAACGCTCGTCCTGCCCGAGTCCGCCCGCGTGGAGATCATCGACCACGCGCGAGACCACACGCCGCGCGAATGCTGCGGCATCATCGGGGGCCGGGACGGCCAGGTGACGGAGGTCCACCGGCTCACCAACGTCGAACCGGGCAACACGCGCTACCTGTTCGACGACGAGGAGTTCTTCAAGCTCTACTGGGAGCTTGAGAACCGGGGCGAGTCGCTCCTGGCCGTCTACCACTCCCACCCGGCCACCGTCGCCTACCCGTCGAAGACGGATGTGAAGTTCGCGTTCTGGCCGGAGGCCGTGTACGTGATCTGCTCGCTCGAACACGAGGATGCCCCGGTCATCCGCGGGTTCCGCATCGTCGACGGCGAAATCACCGAAGTTACCATCGCCTGATCCTGACCCCGGCGCAACGACAAGAGGCCTCCCGGCGAACCGGAAGGCCTCTTGCGCGTGTGTGGCGTTATGCGGAGGCGGCCGCCAGCGATGGCACCGCGCAGGAGATGTCGGTGTACGTGATCGCGTCGAGCGACTCGATGCTCGACGTACCGCAGACCGGGCATTCCGGATCCTTGTGCAGCTTCATCTCGCGGAATGTGGCGTCGAGTGCGTCGTACAGCATCAGGCGGCCGGTGAGCGGGGTTCCGATCCCGGCCACCAGCTTGATCGCCTCGGTCGCCTGCAACAGCCCGATGGTTCCCGGAAGCACGCCCAGCACACCGGCCTCGGCGCAGTTCGGCGCGAGGTCGGGCGGGGGCGGATCGGGGAAGAGGCAGCGATAGCAGGGCCCGTTGGCCGAATCGAAGACCGTTACCTGGCCCTCGAACCGGAAGATGCTGCCGTGGACGTTCGGCTTCTCGAGGATCACGCAGGCGTCGTTGACGAGATAGCGGGTCGCGAAGTTGTCGGCCCCGTCCACGATCACGTCGTAGTCCTTGAAGATCTGGAGCGCGTTCTCCTTGGTCAGGCGCACCTCGTGGCCCACCACCTTCACGTCCGGGTTGAGCGCGGTGATCGCCTGTCGCGCCGATTCCACCTTCGGCATGCCGATCCGCTCGGTGGAGTGGATCACCTGCCGCTGGAGGTTCGAATCATCGACCACGTCATCATCGATGATGCCAAGCGTCCCAACCCCGGCCGCCGCCAGGTACAACGCGGCCGGTGAACCGAGACCGCCCGCCCCGATGAGCAGCACCTTGGCATCGAGCAGCTTCTGCTGTCCCTTCTCGCCGATCTCCGGGATCAGCAGGTGGCGGGAATAGCGTCGCTGCTGCTCGGGAGTGAACTGGAACGGCGTCTCCCAGGGCAGCCCGGCCGACTTCCACGCGCCAAAGCCACCGATCATGGAGACGACGTTAGTGTAGCCAAGCTCGTGCAGGGATTCGGTGGCGAACGCCGACCGCGCCCCACCGGCGCAGTACAGCACGATCGGTTCGTCCCGGTCGCGCACCGTGTCCTCGATCCGCGACTCCAGGAACCCGCGCGGAATCGCCGTCGCACCAGGCACGACGCCTTGGGCCACTTCGTCCGGCTCGCGCACGTCGATCGCGTGGGCACCGCCCGCGATCAGGTCCTGAGCCTCGGCCGCGTCGACTTCCCGAATCCGGGATTTCACCTGGGCGAGAAGGTCACGATATGTTGTCGCCATCGACGTCTGCTCCTTCATGTCTCATGGGTCAGCACCACCTCGCGAATCGTTCAGCGTGGATGGCGCGGCAATGCATCGAGTATGGAGGAGCGACTTCTGGAACGCAACTGGCGATTCCGGTAGCCGGTATCCGAAGGGAAGTGACGGGCCAGAGTGCCTTTCGAAGTTCCGGGAAGGGCGCGGTATCCTTGTCCGCTTTCGGAAGCTGTGGCTGGCCGCACCCCCGTGGGCCAGGCGGGCTTCATGTGGAAAGGACACTGGATGAACCGTGCCGCCCCTGCACAGCCTCCCTGGCGAGTGGTGCTGTGCACCAATATCCCGTTCATCCCCCCACTGATCCGATCCAGCCTGGAGGATCTCGGTCACAGGCTGGAGGCGGTGGTCACGACTCCCGGTCCCAGGACCCGCCGAAGCCACGACTATCTTGAGGTCGTGGCCAACGTTTCACCAGGCATCGACACCATTGTTACGAACCGCATGAGCCGGCTGGCGCCGCTTCTCACACCATTCGAGCCCGACCTGATGATTGTGGCGGGATTCCCGTGGCTGTTCCCTCCCGAGGTGATCGCCCTGCCTCCACGAGGCGCCGTCAATGTGCACCCGTCACTTCTCCCTCGGCACCGTGGGCCGTATCCGATTGAGTGGGCGTTTCGCGACGGCGATACCCAGACTGGTCTGACGCTCCACGAACTCGGCGCGGAGTTCGATACCGGGGCGATCCTCAGCCAGCTTGTGATACCGATCGAGGATGACGATGACAACGCTTCGATCATCGCCCGCCTGATCGAAAACATACCGGACCTGATTCGGGATGGCCTCACACGCATCTCAAGCGGAAGTCCAGGCACACCCCAGGAAGAGGGACAGGCAACCGAAGCGCGGCTCTTCGAGGAGGACTATCGATTCATCGACTGGACCCAACCAGCGAGGACGATTCACAACCAGGTGCGGAGCTGGACTGGATTCCGTGGGGTCGACGCGGGCGCTATAGGCACGGTCGATGGCACCCAACGCATCATTCTAAGAACCCGCCTGGCGCCTGCCAGCGACACGAGTGATGCCACCCCTGGGACCCTGCTCGCCGAGGGGAATGGGGAGCTGCTGGTGCAATGTGGCGACGGCCCGCTCACCGTTACGGAGTGGATCGTCCTGGACGACGGGACGGGCGCCACCAGCACCGGTACGAAATAGCCCGGTGACCGGTCGATTCGTCGCCCTGTCACTTGCCAGGGGAAGAGGGGCCAGAGCGACTCAGCGGAAGATGCCGCGCGGGTTCTTAGAATGATGCGTTGGGTGCCATCGACCGTGCAACCCCTCCTCTTGGGCCCTCGCCAGCGCCAGCAGCATCAGGCTCTGGGTCTTGCAGGTCTTGAGCGCGATTCCGCTCCAGCCCAGCTCGCGCGCCTGGCTGATCGAGTCGAGACTGGTGAGCCCCTCGTCAAGTACCACCGGAATCCTCACCGAGACCTCCGCCAGCGATGGGGCTCCCGGGCCGAGGTGGCGTGGCACCGGCTGCTCCAGGGCGTCGAGCGTCTCCCATGCCCCGGCGTCACCAGCTTCGATCCCGTCGAGCAATGCCTTGATGTACTCCACCGACGGTGCCTGCTCGTTGAGATCGGCGAAGATGTGCACCTGGCCATCCTGCCGTACCGACCGGGCCACCTGGAACACGGAGATCACGCGGTTGATGTCCCAGTCGAGGTCCTGGCCCTTGAGCTTGACCTTGAACGACCAGACGCCGTCCGTCCGGATCCAGTCCTCCAGCGGCGGGATCACGCCGTCCCTCGCGTCGCCCGCGGTGAGAGGATCGGCCGTGCCGACGGTGTGCGAGATCGGCACCCGCGCCACCGGTTCCCGTCGCAGGTAGTCGCCCGGATACTTCCCGGCGACATCCGGGCCGAGCACCCGCGAAAGGTCCCAGCCCAGATCGTCCGCGCCCAGCAGGTGGTAGCTACTGGCGCCATGCAGATTCCCGTAGGCGTCGTGCAGCGCGGCATCCATCGCCGGGTTCGGCGATCTTCTTTTCGACGCCATCCGGGCCGAGGTCCGCCAGCGTGCCCTGTGGGACGCGCTGGACGGCGTGCCGATCGTGCCCTCCACGCTGGGCGACGACGCCGGAACCGTAGGCGCGGCCGCCCTCTTCCTCGACCAACTCGACATCGCCGAACTGCTGAGCGATGCCATAACCGCATGATCAGCGCCTCGGGACTCCGCGAACGGCTGTACGCGCGGACCTACCGCCGGTTGGAAACACTCCTCCCCCTGCATGGCCGAGACGGTTGTCGTCCGCCCCTGCCTGGCATTTATGTCACGCGACGACCCTGGGCTGATTCCTCGATCAGCTTCGTCAATCGCCGCTCCCGCGTTTCCGGCCGTTTCGCGCTGGTCACCCACCAGGTCGCCTGCCGCTGGTAGCCCGGCGGCTGGCTCTCGAACCAGGTCCAGGCGGTCACCTGCGAGCGAAACCGCTCCACCATCTCCTCATCGAACCGCACGAACGGCTGTTCGTAGGAGTACAGCCCCTGCCTGTCCGGATCGCGCTCGTCCCATGCCCGCAGGCCCGCGGGCTGAACCCGCCCCTTGGCGATGAGCCGGGCCATCTTCTCGCGGTTGACCCCGCTCCAGATGCTCGTCCGTTTCCGGGGCGTGAAGCGTTGCGCGTAGCCATCGTCGTCCACGCCATGGGTGATGCCATCGATCCAGCCGAAACAGAGCGCCTCGTCCACCACCTCGACATAGGAGATCCCACTGTCAACGTGCTTCTTGCTGATGCCCACCCAAAGCTCGGTGGCGGAGTCGTGGTTCGCCTCCAGCCACGCCCGCCATTCCTCAGCCGTTGAAAACCAGGTCGCTTCCTCACGCGCTTTCGCCATCGACTCGCTTCCTGCTCGTGCCCTCGCCACTCCGGCCAGACCGTCTACCAGGCATTGTCTCGGAAAAAGCGGTCAGTTCGTGTCAGGGTCCTCCGGCCGAGCACGCCCACCGTCCTGAATCAGCACCCTGGCCCCCTCCAGGTATTTCTCCAGCGTGGTATCGGCCAGCAGCGACCGCTGGATGATGTAGCCCTGCGCCAGGCCCAGCAAGGCCATCACCAGGGCGTCTGGATCCACGTCGCGAGCAACGATGCCGCGCTCCTGGCAGGCTTCGATCAACCGCCGGATGCGCCCTTTGACCATGGCGATGTCGGCCTGGAGCGACTGGATCACCTCCGGGTTGCGAATCGCCTCGGACCACACCTGAAGCGCCATCGGGAACACCTTCAGCTCGGCGTTCAGCGCCTCGCTCATGCGCAGGAACCGCTCGAAGAAGTCCGCCAGCGACCGCTCTCCACCGTCCCCACCCGTCTGCTCGGGAATCAGCGCGCCAATGGTTCCCAGGATCTCGTGGACGATCGCCAGGATGATCTCGTCCTTGGATTTGAAATAGAGATAGATCGCTCCAGCGGAAAGATTCGACTCACGCTGAATATCCGTCATTGAGGTCTGGTGAAAACCGTCGCGAAGGAAGCAGGCCCGCGCGGCGTCAAGGATTTGTCGTCTTCGAGCCTCTGCGTGCTCGGGGGTGATGCGTGGCATGTCTCCATCCTAAAACGAACGCTCGTTCTTGACAACGGACACGCCGGGGAGTAGCCTGCGAAATAAAGGAACGATCGTTCGTTTTCTCTCGACTCCGCGATCCACGACTGGAAGGGAACCCTTTTGAGACCCTGCTCACACGCCATGAAGTCAACCGCCTGATCCTTCGTCCGACCTCATGTCAGGGAAGCTCTCATGCACGCATTGAACTCCCATCCCCCGGCCTCATTCGACCGCACCTCCCCCAAATATCTCCGCCGCTGGTGGACCCTCGCCATCCTTTCGCTCAGCCTGGTCATCATCGGTCTCGACAACACCATCCTCAACGTCGCCCTCCCCAGCCTCCAGCGCGAATTCGACGCATCCTCCTCCCAACTCCAGTGGATGGTCGATTCATACGTCGTCGTCTTCGCCGGGCTCCTGCTCATGCTCGGCGCCCTCGGCGACCGCTTCGGCAGGGCCAAAGCCCTGCAACTCGGGCTCGGCATCTTCGGGGGCGCCAGCCTCTGGGCCGCCTACGCCGGATCGGCCGACTCCCTGATCGCCGCCCGAGCCGTGATGGGCATCGGCGGCGCGTTCATCATGCCCGCCACGCTGTCGATCCTGATCGACGTCTTCCCCCGTGAGGAACGAGGCCGGGCCATCGCGATCTGGAGCGCCGTCGCCGGCGTCGGCATCGGTCTTGGCCCCATCACGGGCGGACTGCTGCTCGAATGGTTCTGGTGGGGCAGCGTCTTCCTGGTCAACGTTCCCATCGCACTGATCGCCATCGCCGCTGGATGGTGGCTGGTGCCAGATAGCCGCGACCCTGAGCACGTCCGGCTCGACATCGGCGGCGCCATCCTCTCCGTCTCGGCGATCTCGCTGCTCGTCTACTCCATCATCGAGGGTCCCAACCACGGCTGGACCGATCCGCTGACGCTTGGCTTGCTCGGTGCATCCCTGCTGCTCATCGTCGCGTTCGCCCTCTGGGAATTTCGGACCGCCCACCCGATGCTGGACTTTAGCCTGTTCCGCAACCGGCGCTTCTCGCTTGGATCAACCGCCATCGGGTTCACGTTCTTCGCCCTGTTCGGCGTCATCTTCGCCTTCACCCAGTACCTGCAGTTCGTCCACGGTTACACCCCGCTCGAAGCGGGCGCGCGCCTCCTCCCCATCGCGCTCGGCATCGCCATCGGCGCGGGTCGCAGTCACCATCTCGTCAGTCGCATGGGAACCACCCGCGTGGTCGCCGCCGCCATGCTCCTGGTCGGCATCGTCCTGGCTACCTTCATGTGGCTCGGCGTGGACACCGCCTACTGGATCGTCGGCACGCTCGTCTTCTTCCTCGCGGTGGGCATGGGCAACGTGATGGCGCCTTCCACCGACGCGGTGATGGGCGCGGTGCCCGAAGCCAAGGCCGGGGTCGGCTCCGCCATGAACGATGTCGTCCGCCAGGTGGCCGGCGCGCTTGGGGTCGCGATCATCGGCTCGATCATGAACACGGTCTACCGCAACCGGATGGAGACCGAAACCGCCGGACTGCCCGACCCCGCCGCCGATGCGGCCAGCGACTCGGTCGGAGCCGCCCTTCAGGTAGCCCAGGGGGTGGGAGGCCAGGCGGGCGCTCACTTGGCGTCGGTCGCCCGGCACGCCTACGTCGACGCGATGGGCATCGCCGCCATCGTGGCCGCGACGGTCGTGGTGATCGGCGCGGGCATCGTCCTTCGCTGGCTCCCGGCCCAGGATGCCGAACTGGCTCGCGAAACGCGGGCCCAGGACCACGCGCGTGGCGAAGGCGTTGCCACGACCCCTCGCCAGGCCGCCAACTAGATCTCGCTCTCCCGCGCCAAGACACCCCACGACACGTCGCCGTTGACGTGTCGTGGGGCACCCACCGCGCGAGTATTGTTAATGGTTGGTATCGAAGGCTCACGTACCGAGGAAGGCCACAATCGCGAGGGACAGGGGGAATGCCCCCGCGAATGCCGCCTTCACGTCGCGGTCCGGATCACATGCCCGGTGTGGCCACCGGGGATGCGACCGGCGAGGCAGCGGGCGACGCCGACGGTGATGCCTCCGGCATGCCATCCTGGAGCGCGCCCGCTCCAATCACCGATAGTGCCGCCATCAACGCGGCGATCAGGACGAGAAGCGGCTTGTACGATACTCTGCTCATGGCATGGGTCCCTTCAGATCGCATCGAAATCATCCAACCGCGCGGCCTGCGAGTCACCTTCGGCGGTGACCTGTGAACCTCACCATAGCGGGTCATGTCCGGTGATTCGACGGGCACGAGGGCCAATTTGGAAGGGACCTCCTGTGCATATTCGCCAAAGGCTGCCCGGATACGCTACCGTCAGCGATGTGATGACTGACATCCCAGTCGCTTCATCAGGTCCGCATTCACTGGAGACCGCATGACCCCAACCGCAAGCTCATTCCGGCATCTGGCGCTGGTTCTGCTCGCCATCACGCTGACGTTCGGCGCGGCCGGCGCCCAGACCCCGCAGGCATCGCCGGCCGCCTCGCCGGTCGCCTCGCCGGTCGCGGCCGCCGCGTTCACGGGCGGCTGCGATGACCTCGAACCGTACTTCCTGCACCTGGCGCACCTCATCCGCGACAACGAGGGGCTCGCCCTGATGGAATCAGTGGCCTTCGATGTCTTCGCCCTTTCGCGAGAGGACTCCGACACGGTGGTCACCTCGATCGACGACCTCATCGCCCGCGTCGACACGGTTTCCCCGCCCGAGCCCGCCGCCGCGTATCACCAGGCGTACATCGCCATGCTGACCTGGTATCGCGACCTGGCCGCCAACCGCGATCCGATGGCCCACCAGCAACTGATCAACAACGACCGCAAGCTCTTCTCGCAAATGGGCATCGCCGTGCAACAGGGGCAGGCGGCCTGTGGCGCCACCGCCTGGACCGACGCCTGGCAAGCCGCGTTCCCCTGAGCCGTCTCTAGCGGATCGCCCGCTCCATCTCACACCAGGTCGTCACCCGCACAGCGCTCTCGTCATTCACGAGCAGCTTCTCCCCAGCCACATAGATGTCGTCATCAACCATCCAGCACCGTCTATCGTTGCCACGCTCCCTGTCCTTAACGCGAACACCCCCACCGCCGGAGTTGGCGGTGGGGGTGTTCGGCGTGGCGAGGCACGAGACCCGGGCCTAGCGGAGGCTAGCGCTCCGGCGGCTCGTCCAACCCAGCCCGGCCAGCAGCAGCGCCGCCAGCATCAGCACCACGCTCAGCATCGGCGTGCCCGTCTCCGGGCCGTTGCCGGTCACTGGCATCACGGTCACCAGTTCCGGCTCCTGCGGCTTCGGCGTCGGCGTTGGCGTCGGATCCACCTTCTTCACCGGCACCGTCACGGTATCCGGCGGCGAGGTGACCTCGGCGCAGTCCGCCTCGGTGTCTGGCGGGCAATGCTCGCCCACCGCGATCGCCACGTTGACCACCTTGCCCGCCTTCACGTCGGCGGCGGTCACCGCGTATGTCGCGGTGACGGTGGCCTGTTCACCCGGCTCCAGATCGCCCACCGGCGGGATCGGGACCCCGGCGGCGGCCAGCATCGGATCGTCGACGACGACCTTGGTGAGCGGCACGTCACCCGTGTTCGTCACCACGAAGGTGTAGGTAATGATGTCGCCCACCTTGACGACCTCATCCGGCGTCGCGCTCTTCTCGAGCGCCAGGCTCGGATCCTGCGCGACCGGCACATCCTCGTCGTCCGGCGGCGAGGTGATCTCCTCGCAGTCCGATGTTTCGCCCTCGCCCGGCACGCAGTGCTCGCCCGTCGCGATCGCTTCGTTATGCACGTTGCCAACGACCACATCGGCCGGCGTCACCATGTAGGTGGCATACGCCGTCTTCGACTCGCCAACCGCCAGGTCACCGACTTCCCCATTCGGGTTGATCGCCGCCCAGACCAGGCCAGAGCCATCGAGGATGTCGTCGACCGACACGTTCACCAGCGGCACGTCGCCGTCGTTCGTGACCACGAACGTGTACCTGATCACCGTGCCAGCGGTCACCGTTCCGCCTTCCGGCGTGGTCGCCGTCTTCACGATCGCCAGGCTCGGGTCCTGGTCAACCGGCGTGTCCTCGTCATCCGGCGGCGAGGTGACCTCGTCACAGTCCTCGCCCTCGCACGGACCTTCGCCCGTCGCGATCGCCTCGTTGTAGACGTGCCCGGCGATCACGTCGTTCGGGGTCACCACGTACGTGGCGTACACCGTCTTCGATTCCTCGCCAGCCAGGGTTCCGACGTACCCATTCGGGTTCGCGGCGTCCCAGACCAGCCCCGTGCCGTCGAGGATGTCGTTCACCTCGACATTGTTCAGCGTGATGGTCCCCGTATTCGTGACCACGAACGTGTAACTGATGACCGTGCCGTCGGTGACGTCCTCGCCATCGGGCGTGGTGGCCGTCTTCACGATCGCCAGGCTCTGGCGCGCCGGCTCGGTTTCGACCTTCGCATCGTCGTCGTCGTCAACCAGCGTGCCTTCATGCTCGGCGGTCACTTCGGCCACGTTCACGAACTCGCCAATCAGCAGGTCGTCTTCCGTGATCGTATGCGTCGCCGTGCAGTTCACCGTGTCGCCAGGATTCAGCACGCCGTTCGGAATGACGGCGCAGCTCAATCCGGTCACCTTTGGATCGGTGACCACGACATTGGTCAGCGGCACGTCGCCCGTGTTCTCGACGACGATGGAGTACTCAACCACATCGTCGACATTGAGGCCGGTGACTGGTTCCGTCACCGCCACGCCATTGACCTTGGCGACGGTCTTCGTCAGCTCGATGGTCGGGTTCTGCTCGACTGGAACGTCCTCATCGTCCGGCGGCGAGGTGACCTCCTCGCAGTCCGGTGTTTCGCCCTCGCCCGGCACGCAGTGCTCGCCGGTCGCGGTCGCCTCGTTGTAGACATGCCCGGCGATCACGTCGTTCGGCTGCACCACGTAGGTGGCGTAGACCGTCTTCGTTTCGTTCACCGCCAGGTCGCCAACCGCCCCATTCGGGTTCGCCGCGTCCCAGACCAGTCCGGTCCCGTCGAGGATGTCGTTGACTTCCACGCTCTCCAGCGGCACGTCGCCATCGTTCGTCACGGCGAACGAATAGCTGATAACGGTGCCCTCAGTCACCTCTTCGCCATCGGGCGTCGTCGCGGTCTTGACGATCGCCAGCTTCGGATCCTGCGCGACCGGCACATCCTCATCGTCCGGCGGCGAGGTGACCTCCTCGCAGTCCGGTGTTTCGCCCTCGCCCGGCACGCAGTGCTCGCCGGTCGCGGTCGCCTCGTTGTAGACATGCCCGGCGATCACGTCGTCGGCGGTCACCACGTACGTGGCGTACACCGTCTTCGTTTCGTTCACCGCCAGGTCGCCAACCGCCCCATTCGGGTTCGCCGCGTCCCAGACCAGCCCCGTGCCGTCCAAGATGTCGTCGACGTCCACGTTCACCAGCGGGACGTCGCCCGTGTTGGTGACCTCGAAGCTGTAGCTGATGACCGTGTCCTTGGTCACCGTCTCGCCATCCGGTGTCGTCGCGGTCTTGACGATCGCCAGCTTCGGATCCTGCGCGACCGGCACATCCTCATCGTCCGGCGGCGAGGCGATCTCCTTGCAGTCCGGTGTTTCGCCCTCGCCCGGCACGCAGTGCTCGCCGGTCGCGGTCGCCTCGTTGTAGACATGCCCGGCGATCACGTCGTCGGCGGTCACCACGTACGTGGCGTACACCGTCTTCGATACGCCCACCGCCAGGTTACCGACCTGTCCGTTCGGGTTAGCCGCGTCCCAGACCAGCCCCGTGCCGTCCAGGATGTCGTTCACCTCGACGTCGGTGAGGCTGACATTCCCTGTATTCGTGACTTCGAACGCGTAGCTGATGACCGTGTCCTTGGTCACCGTCTCGCCATCCGGCGTCGTCGCGGTCTTGACGATCGCCAGCTTCGGATCCGGCGCTACCGGATAGACCGTTTCATCGTCGTCGACTGGGTCAGTCTCTTCGCTATCGGCCGTGGCGATATTCACCATCGGCTGATTGGCATCCACGTCAATCTGGGTCACCAGGTACGTGCCCGTGCAGACGAGGCTCTCGGTCGGATCAAGCTCGACCGGTTGGGTCACGCTGGCGTCCTCAACCGTACACGTCAGCTCGCCCAGCTTCGGATCCAGAATCGTCACCGCGTTCAGCGTCGAGTTGCCGGCGTTCGTGGCGGTGATCGTATACGTCACCACCTGGTCCGCCGTCAGGCCCGTCACCGGCCAGACGGTTACATCCACCCCATCGACCTGCGTCGCCGACTTGTCGATCACCAGCAGCGGCCGCTTGACCTCCGGGAAGATCGTCTCATCGTCCGTGGCGTCCGGCGTTTCGTTGCTGCTCGCCGTCGCCGTGTTGTCAATCGGCTCCCCGTCGTTGATGTCGCCCAGCGTCACGATGTATGTGCCGGTGCAGACGATCGATTCGCCCAATCCCAGCGTCGCCGGCTGAACCGGGTCGCAGGTCAACGTTCCCAGCATCGGATCGCTGATCGTGACGTTCGTCAGCGTCGTGTTGCCGTCGTTCGTGGCCGTCAGCGTGTAGGTGACCACGTCGTCCGCCTGCAGCCCGGTGACCGGCCGCGTGACGACTGTGTCGTCGTTGACCTTCGTCGCCCGCTTGTCGAGCGTGAGCACCGGCCGCTGGACGATGTCCACAAGCGCGTCGTCGACGTCGGTCACCTCCTCGTCGTTGGAGGCGACGCCCGTGATGTCGGCGTTGTTCAGGATGTCGGCGCCGAGGTCGATCATCGACTGCGTGATCTGGTACGTCACCGTACAGGTCACGCTGGCGGACGGCGCCAGCGAGGTCGGCAGGCCCTGGAGGCCTGGCGCCGCGGCGCAGTCGATCGTGGTCATCACGTTCGGGATGCGGTCGTCGACCAGTTCCAGTTCGGTGAGCGTCAGGTTGCCGGTGTTGGTGACCACGAAGGTGTAGGTGACCAGCGTTGGCGTGTCGACCGATGCCGGCGACACCGTCTTGACCAGGCTGATCGAGGGATCCGGCTCGTCGGTGGTGACGGTTGCCTCGTCTTCGTCGTCAACTTCCTCCTGGCCATACAGGCCCGCGGCCCGCACGGTGTTGGTGAACGACCCATTCAGAATGTCGGTCTCGGTGATGACGTGGCTGGCGGTGCAGGTGATGGTTCCACCTGGGATGACCGAGGTCACCGGCGTAACCGGATCACAGACCAGGTTCGACACGTCCGGATCGATCACCGTGACGTTGGTCAGGTTCGCCGTTCCATCGTTTGTCGCCACGATCTCGTAGGTCACTGTCTCGCCGAGCGAGTATGGGCCAGATCCGGTGGCGCTGGTCACTTCCTTGGTAACCGAAATCGAAGGCTCGCATGGTTCCGAGGTGACGGTGACGGACCGCGTCA
Organism: Chloroflexota bacterium; assembly: GCA_023389575.1. Lineage (GTDB taxonomy): Bacteria > Chloroflexota > Chloroflexia > Thermomicrobiales > UBA6265 > JACCYX01. The sequence goes on from JAEWEG010000022.1 coordinate 92,438, forward strand.
TCTTGTTCGCGTCGCCGTCCACCGGCGTCCACCCGGTCGTGTTACCCCACGTATGTGTCGCCAGCTTCGTCGCCGTGATCACGTACGTCGCGCTCGGCGCCGTGACATCCACCGTCGCCGGGCTCATGGTGTAGGTGACACCACCGCCATCGGCCGGCTTGGTCACGAACGGCGGCGTGAACACGCCTTCCACGCACGACCCGTTGCCCGAGTCGACGTAGGCCGGCAGGTTCGCGCACTCCGCCTCGGCCAGCGTCCGCTCGTAGGTCGCCAGGGTGTCCGAGTTGCGCGTCCAGTGCTCGCCCAACGTGTCGTTGAACGCATACCCACTCGCCAGGGTCGCCGTGAATGTGAACGTGTGCGTCCCGTCAAGATTGTCCTTATGCGTCGCTGGCGTGTATGTGATCGGGCCCGCCGACGCCGGCGCGACGATGTTCGGCGTGGTCGGCACGCCATCCACACACTGCGAGAGGCTCACCGTCGGCCCCGCCGGCGCCACCCCGCAGGGCTCCGAGGTGACCGTGATCTCGATCGTCATCTGGTTCGGGTTACCGTCAACCGGCGTCCAGCCCGTCGTCTCGCCCCAGGTGTGCGTCGCCAGCTTGGTCGCCGTGATCACGTACGTCGCGCTTGGCGCCACCGGATCAACCGTCGCCGGAACCATCACATAGGTGACACCATCGCCATCGGCCGGCTTGGTCACGAACGGCGGCGTGAACACGCCTTCCACGCACGACCCGTTGCCCGAGTCGACGTAGGCCGGCAGGTTCGCGCACTCCGCCTCCGCCAGCGTGATCGAGTAGGTGGCGACGTTGCCTTCAACGTCCCAGTTCGCCCCCAGCGAGCCGCTGAAGACGTACCCTGGCTCGGTGATCGTGACAGTGAACGACAGCGTGTGCTGGTTGCCGGCGATCGATCGGCTCACGTCGCTGTATGTCAGGAAATCGCGATCGTCGTTCGGCACGATCAGGTCCGGCGGAAGCAAGGTCCCGCTCGTCGAGCAGTCCGAGAGCTCCGGAATCGGCTCTACTGGCACGACCTCGCACGGCTCCGAGGTGATGGGGAAGTCGCGCGTCATTTTGCTCGGGTCACCATTAACCGGCGTCCAGCCAGTCGTGTTGCCCCAGGCGTAACTCGAGCTCGCGAGCGTGGCCGTGACCGTCACGGTTCCGCCCATCGGCGGCAGGTTGGCCGGCGTCGGGTCGTACGAATACACGATGCCGGTGGTCGTGGAGGGGGTGAAAGACGCCGGGACGAACACGCCCTGCGTGGTGCAGGCTCCCCCCTTGAACGCGGGCAGCACCGGATTGACCGCTTGGGTGCAGGTCTCTACTGAAAGCGTCCGGGAATAATTTCTCGTCGCCCCCGAGCCGGTCCAGCCGTCGGGCATCGCTCCCCAGGACGAGCCATCCTTGATGGTTGCGCTGCCTTGGATCTCGGCGCCCGGCGCCAGCGAGAACGGCCCCAGGTTGCCGGGCTGACCATTGGAATTCGGCGTGGTCCACGTGTAATCGAAGGCGTCGCTATCCGCGGGCACGGTCACCTGGTAGTTCGACTGCGTGCCATTGGGCAGGCAGGCGCCGCCGGTGATGACAGGAGAAGCGGGATTCACGGGCGTGCAGCTGACAGGCACCAGCGGCAGCGAATAGTGGGCCACATTGTTGTCGCCCAACGTCCAGCCGTCGGGCATCGCTCCCCAGAAGTTGGATCCCTTCAGCGTCGCCGTCCCGGTGATGGTTCCACCGCTTGCCGGTATCGTGCCGACCACCTGGGAAGCGCCGTTGCTAACCGGGTTGGTCCAGTTGTAGTCAATGGAGGCCGAATCGGCCCAAAGGGTGACCTGGTAGTCGGAGAGCACGCCATTGACGCAGGCGGCGGGGGTAACCTGAGGCGCGACCGGGTTGGCTGTGCTCGAAATCGCCCACACCGCGTCGATGTCGGCTCCCGCGACGTTCCGGTCGCCCCTGCCGCCATTGCCAGACTGGCAGCCGTTGTAGCTGATGTTGGGAGTGCCGAGATCGACGATCTTGACGTAGCGGAACTCAGTGCCCAACGGGTAGCCGAGGTAGTCGATGTCGAAATACTGAGTCTCGGCGTTCGATCCGTTCACCAGCGACCCTATCACGATCCAGGTGACGCCATCCTGGCTGATCGAGATCGTGGATGGCTCGGCGGCCGCTCCGCGCTCCACGATCATCAGGTCGCCCGCGCCATTGTATGGATTGCCGGTGCCCGATTGCGCGGGCTGGATTCCCGCGGGGAACTGCTTACCGTTCGGCACCAACGCGTTGTCGACGAACTCGATGATCATCGTGCCCTGCCAGCCGAGCGATGGAGCGCGGCCATGGGGAATGCCCGAATTGGCGATATCGTTGGCATCCGGAGCGCCAAGCGCCCCAGCCCAGTTTGGAAGCGTGTAGGGCTGGGCTGCGCCCCCGCGGCCGTCGTTGGGAAGACAGTCTCCGGGGAAACCCTGCCGCCCGTTGGGAGGACCTGAACTATTGGTCCACGGGAGTTTGGACACGAACACACAGACGCGGTCCGCGTATTGGCCGTTGCCAGGCGCGACCGAGGAGCACCCGTCAGCGACTTCCTCATTGGGAATCGCCATCGGCATGATGTCCATGGCCATCATCGGGGCGAAATCAACCGTGGTCGAGGCCGTGAAGGGGGCGGCATTGTCGCCGCTCACGGTCGCCACGTTCATCACCGACCCGGACTCGATGTCATCCGACGTCACCACGTAGGTGGCGGTGCAGGTCAGGCTTTCGTCCACCGCCAGCGTCACCGGCGCCGTGATATCGCATTCCAGCGCGCTCAGGCCGGGAAGGTCATCGGAAATCGCGACATTGGTCGCCGCTTCCGGGCCAGCGTTGGTCGCGATGAAGGTGTAGGTAATGACGAATTCCGGGAGCTCGACGTCGCCCTTGATCGGGTTGCCGTCATCGTCCATCTGGGCATCGGCCACCGCCTGCGACACAACCGAGAAATCCGGGAACGCGCCCTCTTCCACCGTGGACTCGCCATCGATGGTCAGGCCGGTGGCTTCCTTGGTCAGCGAGACAGCCGCGTCACACTCCGGCGCGACGACTTCGACCTCGTCGCCAGCGACAACATCGCCTTCTCCGGCATCATCGGCGGAATCGCCCTCTCCGTCTCCGGCGCCAGAATCGGTCTCGTCAACGCCAGAGGTCACGCAGCCAACCGCGGGCTGCTCGTCCACCGGATCGGTGTCGACTGGCTCGTCCTCGTCGCCACCGGGGGTCGCGTCACACGCGTCGCCCTGGCCATCGGCGTCGGCGTCCGCCTGGTCGGAGTTGGACACGTCAGGGCAGTTATCGGCGCCGTTGGTCACCCCATCGCCGTCGCGATCGGTTCCAACCGACAGCCGGGCCACGGCATCCTCTGGAGCATCGTTGGTGATGCCCACTTCCAGGTTGGCCTCGGTCCAGGCCCTGGCGTCCCCCACCGCAACCAGTTCAGCCTCGCCGGTCACCGAGTAGTCGGTGGTGCAGGTCACTTCCTTACCAACTGGCAGCAGTTGGATGGGATGCGCGACCGCGGCTTCATTCGCGGTATCCGCGTCAAACGCACATTGCAGGATCGGGGTCAGGCCTGGAAGGAACGTGTCACTCACATCGACGTTCAGCAGGTCCACGTCGCCGATATTGGTGACCTCTATGGTGAAGGTGATGACCTGACCGGGGGCGGCCGATGCGAAGCTGGCCGCATCCGCCGGTTGATGGTCGAGCTCCGTGGCGGTCATCTTCAGGATCAGCCGGGGATGGGTATCGACCTTCGGGGGGTCATCCCCCTCATCGCCGCCGGAAAGCGGCTCCGTTGGTTGGGTTACCGGGTCCTTCGGAGGGTCAATCGGCTCCGTTGGCTCGGTTACCGGGTCCTTGGGAGGATCAGCGGGCTCCGTTGGCTGGCCAGGGGGCGGAGTGTCCGGTCCCTGGGAAGTATTGTCCGATCCCTGCCCCTCGTCGTCCCCCGACTCTTCCTGAGTGGGTGGAGCGTCCTGGGCGACCGTGGGATCGGCCATGAGCGGCGAGAAGAGGTTCATCACGAGGAACAGGATGCCCAGTTGATGGAACAACCGGTATCGCGCTCGTGATGCCCTGGTTTGCATCGAAGGAGGAACCGCGGATCTGGCCATATGTGTACTCCCAGCCAGTGGGGCTCCTCGACAGCGCGATCACGGCTGCCGGGAGGCGAGTCGTGACTCCCCGGTCACTGACCCGGCGACTGCGCCCAGCCGCTACACCCACATTGCGTTGCACTCCACCGCCCGGGTGGACCATGCGTGCACAGTGATTTTTCAGGACCCATGGCAAGGATACAGCCGATTAGTACTATTCGACAAATGTGCCTTGACGATCGTTTTGCGATAGTCCGTATTTCCTATATTCCAATGGCGTGGCCGCCGGGGGTCACACAAAAAGCTCCTTATTCCTCGATCCTGGCGAGAAACAGGCACGGACGCCGAACACCCCCACCGCCATCTCCGGCGGTAGGGGTGCTCGTAATGCTCCGTGTGTCCGTGAGGGGTTAGGCGTGGCCAATGCGCTGCCTCGGCCGGCTCGTCCAGTGGCGGCGGCGCCATCAATAGTCACCATTCACCCCCAATATATTGTGTTGTTGAGGGCAACATCGCCACTCTTGAGAGAGTTGGATGGTCACTTTGACGCATGCGGCGGCGATCGCGCCACCGCCTGGACCGACGCCTGGCAGGCCGCGTTCCCCTGAGCCACCTCTAGCGGATCGCCCGCTCCATCTCGCGCCAGGTCGTCAGCCGTACGAGGGACTCGCCGTTTACGAACACCTTCTCCGAGAACCCGTTGAAGGTGTCTTCCAGCAGGTCGTCGTCGCTCACCAGCGTTGCCAATGTCCAGACATCGGACGTTACTTCCGTCCCCACCAGGAATACCCAGCTCGAAAAGGACCCGTCGTCCGCGTGGTTCAGCGCGAGCAGGACCTCGAACGACGAATCGTCCGTGTTGACCAGGTACTGCTCCGCCTCGAACTTGTCCCCAAACCAGACCTTCTGGCCTTCGGAACCCATCAGGAAATCGCCGAGGGCAGCGATTCCATTTCGATCGGAAGGAATGCCGAGCACCGCCAGACCGATCTCCAGGAACTCTCCGGGCTCCCAGAGAAGGGTGACCTCGTCCATCTCCATGGCGATGTCGCTCGTGGCGGGATCATCAGGATCCAACTTCCACGGCTCCTCCCATTCGACGGTGTGGCCAAACTGGGGACTCTCGTACGAATACTCGCTGGTGACGCCCAGTTCTTCCCATTCCTCGGGAATCTCGCCCGTTTCGTCGTCGCGATCGTCCGAATCCTCGTCGTCGACATCCTTCAGGCCCTGCGCCGAGGCGGAAAACGCCAGTCCAGCCGCCGCCAGCCCGGCGATCGTGCCGCTGGCGAACAGCCTCCTGGTCAGGGTGATGGGTTCAGTCAGTTCCGTGATGCTTGAAATCGTCTTCATGGTGGTACCTGTCGTTCTGATGGGTGAGGCGCCGCATGGCACCATGGCTGGAATGGAACAGATGGTTCGCCCGTCGCCGGGCCTCGCTCAGCGGATCGCGCGCTCGATATCACGCCAGGTGGTCAGGCGGATAAGGCTCTCGCCCTCCACGGCCACCAGCGCTGACAGGTCGTTATAGGAAACCTCGAGATGATCATCGGTGGTCATCAGGGTCGCCAGCATCCAGGCGTCCGGGCTCACCTCGACGCCCAGGAGGTACACCCAGTTCACGACCGTCTGGTCGTCGGACATGGTGATCAGCAACTCGAAGGAGAACGCGTCGGCGTCGTAGAAGCGCTCCTCGACCTTGATGATGTCCGTTTCCCACTCATCCAGGTATTCGCGACTAGACACGTAGTCACCGAAGGCTTCGATGCCCATCGAGCTGGCCGAGAAACCCACGAGCGATACCGTGATCGCCTCCCGGGAGGCCCCGTCCCACTTGAGGACAAGGTTGTCCAGACCCGAGTCGGGATCGGTCATGCCCGGATCAAACGGGTCCACGGTCCAGGGCGTCTCCCACTCAACGAGATAGCCGTACTGGGGGCTCTCGTAGGTGGACGCGCTGGTGACGCCGAAGTCCCGCCAGGTTTGCGGAATATCACCCGATTCATCCTCGTCTTCGCGGTCGTCCTGGTCGTCATCGACGTCCTTCAGGCCCTGCGCCGCGACTGGCATGGCGATACCGGATGCCGCCAGCGTCGCGAGCAACCCGCCCGCGAACAGTCGCCTCGTCAGGGTCGATTGATCCGCCTCTTTCCCGGTCTCGGTCATGGTTGACTGGTGCATGGTGGTACCTGTCTTTCTGGTGAAGCGCCACGGGGCGCCGGGCTGGAATGCATGACCGGGCGGGCGACGCCGGAGGGCGGCGTCGCGACATCGTGAGAGGAGCGGTGGCGGCCTGTCACGCCATGAGCGTGAGCACCCGGCGTAAACATGCGCGGGGTGATGGCGCCTGCTCGAACGATGGAAGGGCCCGGTCGGAAGGTTCCGGATTGCTCCGGAGAGATTTCCCACCAGATCAACGGCGAGGGGTCTGAAATCGTTGCAACGACGCCAATTCTGGAAAAGAAGCGCCGTTATCGGGAGCCAGTCGGGAGACGCGAAGACGCCATGATCCGCGTTTCGCGAATCATGGCGTCTTCGAAATTACCTGGGTTCTCGGTGGAGCCGGCGAGCCCTGGCCGGTGTTACAACTCGTCCTCGATATCGTCCCAGTTGTACAGCGTGAACACGGGTTCGCCATCGATTTCGATGTCCTCGGACACGCGCTCGAAGGCATCCTCGAACGACGCCTCGTTGGCCGAGAAGGTGATGTAGATCATGTCACCACCGCGCAGTTCGATGGAGAAGAAGATGAGGAAGTGCCGCGCGCCGTCCTCGTTGACGAGCGAGTACACCACCGAACCGCGGTCGCGCCGATCGGCCGCGATCAGGACCTCGACATCCCAATCCTGCCACTGTGCTTCGATATAGTCCGGGTCGGTCCACTCCTCGACATCCGCGTCCGGCCCGCCGCGGCTGGCTGACTGCCCGATGATGGAGAGAAAGCCATATAACTCGCCATCGTCCCAGATCAGGCAGAGCGCGTCCTGGTTGTCACTGGGGAACGAGATGGCCGGAGTCTCGAAGTACTCGTCCAGGGCCCAACCGCGCTTCCAGTCCACGGTGTAGCCAAAGAGGGGGCTTTCATAGGCCCGACGCCCGGTCACGCCCGCGTCGTCCGGGTCGATCACATCGTCGTCGTTGCGCTGCCAGCAGGGTCCAGACTGGGAGGACGTTTCGTCCTCGCTGGGTTCCTTCCAGTCGCCAATTCCCTGGGCCGCCACCGCCTGGAACTGGAGCAGGCACACCACCGCGAACAGTCCCAGAATCCCCCGCCACGTCACGCCACGCATGATTGTTCCTTCCTCCTCCGGCGTCTCGCCAGACACCATGTGGTTGTTGTCACGGCCACGACAAAACCACCTCGTCAAGTGGCGATTCGAGCCGGACATTCGGATGGCGGAACAATGTCTCTATAGTACCCAACGTCCCCGTGACTGTAAGGGTTCCCTGATCGCCATGTCCCGCGGAACTCGCTCCCAGTCCGCGCGGGAATCACCGGCCACCTCCATCCATGCGCGACAATGCCGTGGCTCGGGAATCCCGAACCACGGCGTCGCCCGTGATAACCGCCTGAACAGGAGGGGTGGCGTCCCTACAGCTCGGCCTCGATGTCGTCCCAGTCGTAGAGGGTGAAGATCGGCTCGCCGTCGATCTCGATATCCTCCGACACATGCTCGAAGGCATCCTCGAACGACGCTTCGCTGGTGGAGAACGTGATGTAGATCATCTCGCCGCCATCGAGTTCGATTGAAAGGTAGATGGTGTAGTACAGCGCGCCATCGGCGTCAGTCAGCGCGTATACCACCGAGCCCCGGTCACGGCTCTCCTCGTCGAGCACAACCTCGGCCTCCCAGTCGTCCTCCGGCCATTGCGACGCGATGTAGTCCGGGTCGGTCCACTCCTCGACATCGGCGTCCGGGCCGCCCCGGCTCGCCGTCTGGCCGATGATATAGATGTACCCGTAGTCGGAGGAACCTTCGGTCCAGATCAGGTACAGGAAGTCCTGCTCCGTCTCCGGGTTTGTCATGACCGGCTGCAATCCCTCGTCGGGGTTGTCGAAGTAATCATCCAGCACCCAGTCTTCGGTCCACTCGACGACATACCCAAACTGTGGGCTTTCGTACTCGGTGTCGCTGATCAGCCCGGCGTCTTCCAGGCTGACCAGTTCGGTCTCCGGCGTCTCTTCGTCGTCTTCGTCGCCCTTCAGCCCGCCCATGCCCTGCGCGGCCATGGACGCCACCTGAACCTGCAACAAGCACATCACGGCGATAACGGCCAGCAAACTTCTCCAGTTCAGTCCACGCATACCCGATCCTTTCTTCCTCCGGCGGGGTCGCCGGATGGAATGCTTTCGTAGCCCGGTCGACCGTAAAGCCCCATCTCACGTGGCCATACACACGGAACCTGGATGGCGGAACTACGTCACTACCATGCCAACGCCATCGGCAGGAAATCGGTTCCCCGGCCCGGGCGTTTGGAGATGATGACTCCACTTGCTACCATGTGAATACAGACACGGCGCCATCAACGATCGGGAAGAGGTACTGCCATGTGCCCGAAACCCTCGCGGCTGCCTGAGTCCGCCCCAGCCCGCGACACCACACGCCAATCGAGTTTTCCGCGTCCGTTGACGTCATTCATTGGCCGCGCCACGCTTCTCCGCGCAATCGTCGACCGGCTTCAGCGTCCTGATGTTCGCCTGTTGACGCTGACGGGTCCCGCCGGAGTGGGCAAGACCCGACTCGCGCTTGCCGCCGCGTCCACCATCGGCGAGGACTTCGCGGACGGCACCCATTTCGTGCCACTGGCGACGCTCCAGGACGCATCCCAGCTGCCCACCGCGATCGCGGAGTCGCTTCGTATCCAAACGATGACCGCTGGTTCCATCGAGTCGCAAGTGATCGATTTCGCGCGCGACAGGGCAATGCTGCTGGTGCTCGACAATCTCGAGCAACTGTTGCCGGTACCGTTCGTGACACGCCTGCTCACCGCCTGCCAGCACGTAACCGTCCTCGCCACAAGCAGGGCCGTCCTGCGTCTCACGGGTGAGCGCGAGTTCGTCGTGCCTCCGATGGACGTGCCCGGCAAGGCGGACGCGACAACCGTGGCCTCGTTCGAAAGCGTTACGCTGCTCGTCGACCGCGCTCGGCAAGTCGATCCAGGGTTCGCCATCACCGAGGTGAACGCCGCCGTCATCGCGGAGATCTGCGCACGCCTCGATGGGCTGCCACTGGCGATCGAACTGGCCGCGGCACGGTTGAAGCTCTACTCGCCCGCGGCACTCCTCGATCGGTTATCCGATCGCCTGGCGCTGCTGACCGGCGGCCCGACCGACCTTCCGCCGCATCAGCAGACCATTCGCACCACCATCGCCTGGAGCCATGAATTGCTGACTGAGCGGGAACAGCGGCTGTTCCGGCGGCTATCGATCTTCGCCAACGGCTTTTCCCCGGAAGCCGCCGGCAGCGTGTGCGGCGACGCACTCCACGCTGATGAAGCGACCTCGGACATGCTCGCGATCGATCAACTCACGACATTGTTCGAGCAAAGCCTGGTCCAACGATCGCCTCAGGACGATGACGCTCCGCGATTCCACATGCTCGAGACGGTGCGGCACGTCGCGCTCGAGCATCTCCAGGCGGCCGGTGAGGCAGACGCGACACGGTACCGGCACGCCCGGTTCTTCCTCGCGTTCGCCGAACGGGCCAACGCCCAGTTGAGCGGGCCAGACCAGGCTGCCTGGAGACGCCGGCTGGACACGGAGCGGCCAAACCTGCGCGTGGCCCTCCAAACGCTGCACGACACGAACCGCGCCGAAGAGTTCACCCGCCTGAGTTGCGCATTGTGGAAGTACTGGCGCATGCGCGGCATGTACACCGAGGGGCGGCGCTGGTTGGAGACGACGCTCAACCCCGATTGGCGGGAGTCGCTCCCAGCCACGTTGCGCGCCAGGGCCCATACGTCCACCGGCTGGATGATGTCCGAGCAGGGTGACCACGACGGGGCGAGACCGCTGGCCGCCCAGGCGCTCGAGATCGCCACGGCTGGAAATGATCTCCAGGGAATTGGGCAGGCATCCGGGCTACTCGCGTTGACACACTGGCGTACCGGCAACATCGAGGACGCGCTGCCCCTGATGGAGCAGGCGCTCGCGCACTATCGGGCCGCGGGCGATGCCACCAACGCGGCGGGAACCCTCAACAACCTCGCCGTGCTGATGCTGGACAAAGGCGATTTCGGAGAAGCCGCCAGGCTCTGCGCCGAATCCCGGGACGCGTTGCGTGATTTGGGCAACCCGTATGGCGCGGCCCATGGCATCAACAATCGCGGCGTGGCGCTCTACTGCCTGGGCCAGATCGACGAGGCGAGGCAATGCTCGAACGAGGCCCTTGCGATCTACCGGGAGCTCGGCGCCAGGCGAGGCATCGCCACGTCCCTCGACCACCTTGGCAAATGCGCTCGCGCGGACGGTGACCTGGCCGCCGCCTGGAGGGCGCACGCCGAATCGCTCCCGTACCGGAAGGAAATCGGCGACCTCCAGGGATTGCTGGTATGGCTGGAGGCGATGGCGCTGTGGATGGCCCATGCCGCGCTCGCCGACATCGCCGCACACGCGCTCGGCGCCATCGAGATCGCGCGAACGTCGTCAAACATACCGCTGCGGGCGCATGAGCAAGGCGATCACGATGAGACAGAACGCCTGGCGCGGCGGCGGCTGGGCGACCAGGCGTTCGAGGATCACCGTGACCGAGGTCGCTGGCTATCGATCGATGATGCCATCGGCGCCGTCCGCGAGGCGGCGGAGCAACGTATCCCAGGCGACGAGGGCACACCGCCGAATCCCCATGGTCTCACGCCACGGGAGCAGGAGGTACTGGCGCTCATCGGCCAGCACTTCACCGACAAGGAAATCGCCAGCCAGTTGTTCATCAGCCCGCGCACTGTTTCCCGGCATGTGTCCGGCATCCTGGCCAAGCTCGATGTCCAGTCCCGGCGGGAGGCGGCGACCAAGGTGATCACGCCCCCCAGGTGACGCCGGTCAGCGGGCCGCCTGCCCGCTCGTCTTCACTGTCATATCCCACCACTCACGCGTGACTGGGTAGTCCATACCCAATGTCCCGCATCCAGCGATTGGGTAACCGCTACCGATGCCCCGGACCACCGGCATCGCCACCATGGGACCTGCCGGGAGAGCCCCGGCGTCGCTGATGGCGTTGACAGTCAACGCCAGGTCACAAAGGAGCACCCGATGGAGATCGAGCGTTCCACCGCTCAGCGGGTTGCCGCCGCCAGGTCCCGCATCGAGAACCTGTCCCCCGACCAGGTCCTGACGGAAATGCATTCCGGGTCGGCGATCCTGATCGATATTCGCGAACCGGACGAGCGCCGGCAAACAGGGTTTCTCCAGGGTTCCCACCACGTTCCTCGCGGGCTGCTCGAGTTCCAGGCCGATCCCGCCAGTCCCCTCCATCGCAAGGAGTTCGAGCGCGAGAGCCGAATCATCCTGATCTCCGAATCGGGAATGCGATCCGCACTGGCGACCGAGACATTGCTGCGGATGGGCTTCGCGCATGTCGCGCACCTTGATGGAGGAATCAGGGCCTGGATCGGGCAGGGGCTTCCCATCGAAAAATCCTGGCACTGACCGGACCGGGCGCGGCTTCCCTCTCGAGTTCTCCATCAGCGACGGAGCCGTTTCTCGAATCGAAGGAGAGTCGTTATGAACACGACACCCAGTTCCCGCCACCGCATCGCGGTCCATCGGCGACCGCGATCCATCGCCCTCATGCTCGCGGCGGCCCTCATGCTCCTCCTCTCCACCGTGTCCGCTGATTGGCCCACGGCGGCGGCACAGCTGGAGGACGAGTACGCCGCGCCAGCCGAGGGCGACTCGAACGCCACGCCGGTGTCCGGCACACCCGGCCTCGGCGATCAGGACGACTCGTCCGTCATCGTCGAATCCACCCCGGTCGCCACGGAGTCCGTCATCATCGCGCCAACGGTTGCCGTGCGCGGAACCGCCGCGCTGAACCGGGAGCGGCCCGGCACCGTCGAAGTCACGGTCAGGCTCTGCCCGCCGAACGTGGAGTTGCCCAATCTCGATGACAGGCGCCTGCTGAGCGCCTGCGAGGCCCTATCGGCTGGCGTGGCCTTCCATCTCGACGATGGAAGCGGATTGGCCGTCAGCAGGCGGACAGGCACGGCCGGCCTCTCGAAAGTGAGGTTCCACCCGGTCGATCCTGGGTCGGTGACCCTCAGGCAGGTCCCCACGCCAGACGCCGCCTCCGTCTTTTGCGGCGGCAACACCCAGGCCAAGACCACGACCACCTACGGTCCAGCCTACTTCGACGGACGGTATCTCCATCTCGACGTGCGGAGCGGGGAGCTCATGCAATGCGATTGGTACGTGACCGACCCCGGGATGGACGAAGCCACGTTCGAGAACAGCTCGTTCCTGATCAACGTACTCCAGTGCCCCACGGGCGTCGATGTGGGAACCGGATCGATGAGCGACTACGCGCGCGCCTGCCAGGAAGACCCAAACCCGGTGGAGTTCACCTATACCCAGGCCGGCTCCCCACTCCCAATCATCACCATGACGAACGCCAATGACCGGTTTTCCGCCACGGTCAATCCAGGACCGGTCACGATCACGCAGACCATCCCCGGGGGATTTGGCGAACCCATCGTCTTCTGCACTGGACAGAACCCGACACTAGCGAACATCAGGGTGGGCGTCGCGGACGGAAACTCAATCGAGTGGAACCTCCTGCCCGGCCAGAAGTTGATGTGCAACTGGTTCATCACGCAACCCGGTTCCGGCACCGTGCACCTCCACGCCAGCGACTGCCCGCCAGGGTATGACGCATCCGAACCAGACCCGAATGCCATGCGGGCGGACTGTCGGTTCGACCCGGCGTCGAAGGTGTTCACGCTGACCGACGGTACTGGCCGGGAACTGGCCAGCGACACCACGTCAAGGTCGGACTCGGGCGACCTCGCGTTTGGCGACGTGACGGCTGGGCAGATAACGATCAGCGGACAGGTGCCCGCCGGGTTCCAGGCTCCGGTCGTGTGGTGCGGCGCGACCGGCAAGTCATCGGCGTCCGGCCCCGCCACGAGGATGGATGTCAGCGGAGGCGACCAGATCACCTGGAACCTGGAGCCGGGGAGCCTCCTCACCTGCGACTGGTACAACATCCCGGCGGCGCCGCCGCCAGCACCAGGTTCGGGCACCGCCCGGATCGTCATCGCGAACTACTGGTGTTCACCCAGCGTGGTGTGGGGGACTGCTCCCACGGAGTCGGACTACAAGGCCGCGTGCAGGGAATCCCCCTCAACGGCCACGTTCACGCTCGAAGGCGGTGGCCAGGACTGGCCGTCGCAAACAGCGCAAGGTGGTCCCCCGGAAACGGTTTCCTGGGCAGGCCTCCCGCCCGGCGACTACACCGTCGCGGAAACGAGCGTGGCCCACGCGCGCACACCCCAGGTGTTCTGCCATGAATCGTTCGGCAATGAAGCGCACTCCGTTCCGGCCCAGGTGAGCCGCGACGACGACGGTGGCATCCAATGGGCCGCCAGGGCAGGTGTCACGCTGACCTGCAACTGGTTCAACTTCGCGGCCGAATCCGGCTCGCTCACACTTCGCTTGTGGACCTGCCCGCCCGGGTACGATCCCTTCGCGACAGGCGCGGAGCCATCGACCGGCTGCACCGAAGCGACGAGCGGCATCACCTTCCTGCTCGACGATCTTGACGTCTTCGAGCTGGTCTACCTGGAGTCGCGCACCGGGGATGCCGGCGACGGCGTTGCCCGGTTCGAGGGGCTGCGGCCTGGTCCTTACCGGATCAGGGAAGCCGTGCCGGATGGAACCTCCCTGGTCTTCGTCGGTGATTGCGATGGGCTAAACAACGGTCCGATGCATTCCCCACCGCTCTCGGTTGGACCAGAACTCGACATCCAGGTCGTCAGTGGCCGGCACATCGTGTGCGACTGGTACAACGTGCCGGCGCGCGCATCCGACGTTAGCTCCACGACGATCTTCCTTCATGCTCGTTCGATTCCGATGGGTCGATCCGCAATGGGCAACCGGGGCATCGGCTGAAGTCCAAAATCTCCCCCGCGCGGAGAATCCGACGATCCCCGGCGTCCCTGGCGACGTCCTCCATTCATCCGTGTCATCGGGCGCCGGCGGCCGACCAGGGTCCCATGCCCAGACACGCTCCCCGTACTTGTGGCAGGATATGCAATGAAAGTACGGGGAGTCTCTCGCGCAATCCGGACCCGGCCGATCGCCGCCGCGGTTTCCGCGTGCGCCATCCCCGGTTAATCACGTCGCGTCATCTCGCACAAGGGACCTCATCTTGCCCCAAACCCGCCGGCTTACCAGCTTCCTTCGCTCCTATCGCCTCTGGGTCATCCTCGCCCCCATCATGATGGCCATCGAAGTCGGCATGGACCTCCTCCAGCCCCGCCTGGTCGAACGCATCATCGACGAAGGCATCGCCAGGAACGACGGCGCCATGGTGCGCGACACCGCCCTGCTCATGCTCGGCGTCGCCCTGATCGGCATGATAGGCGGCGTGTTGTGCGGCGTCTTCGCCATTCGAGCGTCGCAGGGATTCGGCGCCGACCTGCGCGGAACGCTCTTCCGCAAGGTCCAGTCGCTCTCGTTCTCCAACCTCGACGACCTCGAGACCGGCAGCCTCGTCACCCGCCTCACCAACGATGTCACCCAGCTCACCGACACCGTCGCCATGCTGCTCCGGATCATGGTCCGCGCCCCATTGCTGCTGGTCGGAAGCCTGGTGCTCGCCACCATCACCAGCCCGCGCCTGGCCCTGCTGTTCGTGGTGCTGATCCCGGTGATCGCCATCACCATCGGCATCGTGATGCGGATCGCCTACCCCATCTTCAAGCAGGTGCAACGCAAGCTCGACCACCTCAACACCGTGATGCAGGAGAACCTCGCCGGGGTCCGCGTGGTCCGCGTCTTTGCCCGCGCGAAACAGGAGATCGTCCGTTTCCACACCGCCAACAGCGACCTGCGCGACACGACCCTCTCGGTCATCCGCTACATGGTGGCGGTCATGCCCATCCTCATGTTCCTGGTCAACATGGGCATCGTCGCCGCGCTCTGGTTCGGCGGGCGGATGATCAACGCCGGGGATCTCGAGGTCGGCCAGCTGGTGGCCTTTTCCAATTACCTGCTCCAGAGCCTGTTCGGCATCATGATGGTCTCCATGATCCTGATGCGATTCGCCCGCGCCGAAGCGTCCGCCGGGCGCGTCAACGAGGTACTGGACAGCCAGCCGGTCATCGTTCCGGCCCCGATCCCGATCGAATCCGCCCGCCGCCAGGGCCGCATCGAGTTCGAGAAGGTCTCCTTCTCGTATGAAGAGGGCGGCGAGCCAGTCCTGCGCGATATCTCGTTCGTCGCCGAGCCCGGCCAGGAGGTCGCCATCCTCGGCGCCACGGGCTCCGGCAAGACCTCGCTGGTCAATCTCATCCCCCGCTTCTACGACGCCACCAGCGGCCGGATCCTGATCGATGGCGTCGACGTTCGCGACTACGATCCGGAAACGCTGCGCTCGCTCGTCGCCATCGCCCTCCAGGAATCGGTCCTCTTCTCGGGCTCCGTTCGCGACAACATTCGCTACGGCCGCCCGGAAGCGTCGAACGAGGAGGTCGAGGAAGCCGCGAAGATGGCCCAGGCCTGGGAGTTCATCAGCGCCCTCCCCGAAGGGCTGGACTCGCTGATCGGCCAGCGCGGCGTCAACCTCTCCGGCGGCCAGAAGCAGCGCCTGGCCATCGCCCGCGCGCTGCTGATGAAGGCGCCGATCCTGATCCTGGACGACAGCACCAGCGCGGTCGATGTCGCCACCGAGGCCCGTATCCAGCAAGCCCTGGCGGGCGTTCGCCAGACCCGGATCATCGTTGCCCAGCGCATCAGCGCCGTCCTCAACTCGGACAAGATCCTGATTCTCGATTCCGGCCATCTCGTGGCCGAAGGAACCCACAAGGAACTGATGACGACCTCGCCCGTGTACCGCGATATCTACGAGTCCCAAATGGAAAGCGCGGGTGAGTTCGATGGCGCAGCGTAGCGGCGGGCCCGCCGCCCACCTGATGGGCGAGCCGGTTCGCGCCCAGAACACGAAGGCCACCATCGCCCGGCTGTGGGGATACCTCCGCCAGCAGCAACTGAAGCTGATCGTGGCCGGTGTCCTCGTCATGCTGGGCACGGTCGCCACCGTCATCGGCCCCTACCTGATGGGCCGCGCCATCGACGACTACATCATTCCTGGAGACATGTCCGGCCTCACCCGCGTCGTCCTGCTGCTGCTCGGCATCTACGCGCTCCAGGCGATCCTCCAGTGGGCCTCTGGCTGGCTGATGGTGCAGGTGGCCCAGCACACCGTGGTCACCCTGCGCGACGACCTGTTCACCCACCTGCAATCGCTGCCAATCCGGTTCTTCGACCAGCGTCCCCACGGCGAAACCATGAGTCGCCTCACCAACGACGTCGAGAACGTGAACCAGGTCCTCTCCGAGAGCCTCACCCAGATCATCTCCGGCGTGCTCACCGCCATTGGCGTCATCACCCTGATGTTCATCCTCGAACCGATCCTGGCCCTGGTCGCGGTCAGCTCCACGGTGGTACTGACCGTTCTGGTCAACCGCTTCATCGGGCACCGCACCCGCGAAGGTTTCCGCGGACAGCAGAAGCACCTCGGCAAGCTGAACGGCATCATTGAGGAAACCATCACCGGGCAGCGCGTGGTCATCGCCTACAATCGCCAGGACGTGGTGGTCGAGGAGTTCGACGTCACCAACGCCGACCTGCGAGCCGCCTCCACCCGCGCCCAGACCTTCGCCGGGGTGGTCGGTCCGCTGATGAACTTCATCGGCAACCTCAGCCTGGCCGCGGTCGCCGGCGCCGGTGGCTGGATGGTCGTGAACGGCAACGCCACGGTCGGTACCGTCGCCGCGTTCGTCAACTACACCCGCCAGCTTGGCCGCCCCATCAACGAAATCGCCGCGCTCTACAACCAGATCCAGTCGGCCATCGCCGGCGCAGAGCGGGTCTTCGAAATCCTGGACGCGCAGCCCGAGGTGGACGCCGCCGAATCCACGCCGGTCAAGCTCACCGGTGACGTGGTGTTCGAGAACGTTAACTTCTCCTACGACGGCGTCACGCCGGTGCTGAAGAACGTCTCGGTCCACGCCTCCCCCGGCCAACTGGTCGCGCTGGTCGGCCCCACCGGCGCCGGCAAGACCACCATCATCAACGTGCTCACCCGCTTCTACGAAATCGACGGCGGCCGCGTCCTGCTGGACGGCCACGACCTTCGTTCGCTCAACAAGGCCGATCTCCGCCGCCAGCTTGGCGTGGTACTGCAGGACACCTTCCTCTTCGCCGGAACCGTGCGCGAGAACATCCGCTACGGCAAGCTGAACGCCACGGACGCCGAGATCGAGGCGGCGGCCGAACTCGCCAACGCCGACCAGTTCATCCGCCGCCTCCCCAGCGGCTACGACACCGAACTAACAGAGCGCGGTGGCAACCTCAGCCAGGGCCAGCGCCAGCTCATCGCCATCGCCCGCGCCGCGCTCTCCGATCCCACCATCCTCATCCTCGACGAGGCCACCAGCAGCGTGGACACCCGCACCGAGAAGCACATCCAGGAGGCCCTGCTCCGCCTGATGGAGGGTCGCACCAGCTTCGTCATCGCCCACCGCCTCAGCACCATCCGCTCGGCCGACCAGATCCTCGTGATCAACCACGGCGAGGTGGTCGAGCGCGGCACCCACCAGGAACTTCTGGACCAGCACGGCTTCTACGAGCGCCTCCACAGCAGCCAGTTCCGCGGCGACCCCGAACTCGCCCGCCAGGAAGAACTGGCCCAGATCGAGGAAGCCGAAGTCCTCGCCATCGCTCGCGAAACCAATTGACGCTCGAACCCCACGACGAAAAAGGGAAGCACGGCCCGCGTGGGGTCCGTGCTTCCCTGCCTGGCGCGTCTGGAGAGTCCGAATCAGTCAGTGTCCGTGTGCCGGACGGCCAAGTTGGTGAGGTACCCGGCATGGCTGATCGCGATCAGCGTGAGCAGCGAGCCCGGAAAGCCTGGCAATGATTCGAGCGGTCCAGCGGTGTCCCGGAAGGTCTGGACCAGCAGGGTCGAGTAGGCCGTGAACAGGATCGCGCTGAAAAAGAACATCTGGACCTTGCCGATATCGACGGATCGCTGGTTCCCCAGTTCCGACCCCAGGAATAGGTTGCTCCACGACCAGTCCCCGGGCTCCGTGTTGGCCACGAGCACGCCGATAACCTCCGTGGTTCCGTCGCCCATCAGGTGTTTCTGGTTGCCATACCCATCGTTGATAACCAGCACTCCATGTCGCGCCGCTTCCCGCTGGGTCGGAGGTGGGGAATCACGCTTGGCGCCAAGCACGATTGAGGTGGACGTGAGCGTCACGATTTCGATTCCCAGCAGCAGCCAGACCTCGGTGGAAATGATGAGCGTCATCCCACCGGTCGTGAGCAGGTTGCCGAAGAGCGTGATGTGGATGGCCGGCAGCAGGATGATGGTCCAGACGGCCAACTGGAGCCGAGCCAGGTCGAGCCTGTTTTGCCGGTTCAGCAGCGCGCCGAACCACACGCCCCTGGCGCGCATGCCGAGCAGGAAGATGGTCGCGGTGAGCAGCAGGCCGCTCACCGCCCACAGGTAGACGCGCTGCTGGCCCAGCGTTCCCAGGCTTGTCGTGTCGAAGTAGTCGGGTATGAACGGCAGGGCCAGGAACGCGGCCACGCCCAGCACGAACAAAGACCCGGCGTATCCCCCCGGCCCATCGGGCGTGATGAACGGTGATGGGCCCGGTCGCCCAGGCTGGCTCCCGGAACGGCCCGGGTGAGGTGTCGTCATCCATTTCACTGGGCCCGCACCGTCGAACCCGGCGCGCCGGCACCGCGAGTTGGCCACCGCGAACCACATGGCGAGGGATTCCCACTATCAGGAAAGCTCGAACTACGACGCCAGGGGCCCGTGTCACCACGGGTCCTCGCCTGATTGTGGGTTCGGATGCCTGCCGCGTACATGGATGCCATTTCGAATGAATTGTCCTCGTCACCGCTGGGCGGGACACGGTGTCGTCGTCGCGGGCGCGTGCCTCGCCCCGGCCGGGATCGCGCCATCGCGCAACGCATGTGCATCCTGAAAACCGCGAATGGTGAGCGGGCAGGGCGCGTCGCCAGCGATCGGAGCACGCGCATCTGAGACCCATGGACAGCATATGCCCTAATCACACTCTGTGCCATAAGTACTGGGACATTAGTACCTGATGAGGATTCCTGTCCACCCTCGGCGGGGAGGATGAGCAAGTCCCACCGCGTCGTTGCCCTCCCGAGGAACGGACTTGGAGGAATAAGGCGCACGGAAATCGCCGCCGTCCCGGAAACCGGGATGGCGGCGATGTTCAAGCTCACATATGTGGGCCTATGCGCGCATCAGCCGCATGCCGTTCAGGATCACCACCAGCACCGACAACTCGTGGATCAGCATACCGCCGGCCATGTCCACCTCCCGCATCGCGACCCCGGCCAGCAGGAACGCCACGGTCAGCACCGCGATGACCAGGTTCTGGCGAATCACCCTCAGGGTCGCCCGCGAGATGCGCAACGCCTCCGGGATACGCTCCAACTGGTCGGACATCAGCGCCACGTCGGCCGTTTCGAGCGCGATATCGCTGCCCGCCGCCCCCATCGCGATCCCCACGTCGGCGGTGGCCAGGGCCGGAGCATCGTTGATGCCGTCACCGACCATCGCCACGACCTCGCCGCTGGCTCGTGCCTCGCGAATCCAGGCAAGCTTGTCGTCCGGCAACATCCCGGCCCGGACCTCATCGATCCCAACCGCGTCCGCCACGATTCGCGCCGCCCCGGCGTTGTCCCCGGTCAGCATCGCGATCCGGCGGACGCCCGCCTCCCGCAACAGCTCCGGCAACTCGCTCGCGTTCTCGCGCGGCACGTCCATCACCGCCAGCGCGCCGATGACCTCGCCATCGAGCGCCACCAGCATGGCGGTCTTGCCCTCGCCTTCCAGCCGCGAGACCACGTCCAGCGCGTCGACCGGAATCGGAATGCCCTCGGCCGCCATCAGGGCGCTGGTTCCGACCGCGATCCGCTGGCCATTCCACCCAGTCACCACCCCCTTGCCCGCGATGGCCGCGCCTTCGTCAGGTCGTGGAAGCGGGCTGGCGTCAGCCTTTTCCGCCGCGGCCACGATCGGTCTCGCCAGGGGGTGCCCCGACCCGCGCTCCGCGATCGCGGCCCACCGTAATACGTCGTCCGCCGTCCAGCCCACCGCGTTACCACCGCCGGCCGTAACCAGGGCCGGCTGAAGCACGACCACGTCGGTCAGTTCCGGCTTGCCCCAGGTCAGCGTGCCGGTCTTGTCCATGGCCACGGTGGTTACCTGGCCGACCGCCTCCAGGAACTCCCCGCCCTTGATCAGGATGCCCCGCCTCGCGGCCCGGCCGATACCGGCCACGATCGCCACGGGTGTCGCGATCACCAACGCACCAGGGCATCCGATGACGAGCAAGGTCAGCGCCAGCTCGACATCGCGGGTGATAATCCACGCGCCAATCGCCAGCACGATGATCGACGGCGTGTACCACGTCGCGAACCGCTCGATGGTGCGCTGCGCGGGCGCTTTCGCCTCCTGGGCCTCCTCCACCCGGTGCACGATTCTCGCCAGGGTCGTATCCGCGCCAACCCCGGTCGCTTCCACCGTCAGCACGCCATCGTGACTGACCGTGCCGGCGAACACCCGGTCACCCGGAACCTTCTCGGCCGGAATCGGCTCGCCCGTGATCGCGCTCTCGTCAACCGCCGAGCGCCCCACCGTCACGATGCCGTCCACCGGAACGCGGCCGCCGGGCTTCACCGTCACGGTCTCGCCCATGTCGACGTCAAGCGGGTCGACCTCGACCAGGCGGCCATCGCGCGTGACCCAGGCGGTGGCGGGAACCAGGTCGATCAGCAGCGACAACGCCTTCCGTGTCCTCGCCATCGTCCTGGCCTCGAGCCAGGCACCCAGCGCGAACAGGAACGTGACCGCGGCCGCCTCCCATACCTCGCCGATGATCAGCGCGCCGGTCGCGGCGATGGTCACCAGCAGTTCGATCGTGATCTGCCGCCGTCGCAGCCCATCGATTGCCCGGCGCGCGATATCCGCCCCGGCCAGCACCGCCGCGGCCACCATCAGCGGATCGCGCAGACCGGCCGCTGCCTCGAACCTCTCGAACGCCAGCGCAAGCGCGATCAGCGTCCCCGCCAGCACGACGACGAGGCGGCGACGCGCCGCCCGGTCGTTCCATTGCCTCTTCAGCGCGTTCATTAGAATGCCGTCACTTTCGCCGTGTACCCAACATTGCCCACCGTCTTCACCAGGTCAGCGGTCGGAACCACACGGGGGTCGTGCTGGACAACGATGCGCCCGGTGGTGAAGTGGACCTTCGCCTCCCGCACGCCTTCCATATGCTCCAGCGCCTTCTCGATCTTGGCGACGCACGATGGGCAGCTCAGCTCCTCGCTGCGAAGGGTGGTTTTCCGGATGGTCGCGGTCATGTGTGAATCCTCCTGGTGGAATCGGCCTCGATGGCGCTTCCTTCTGATTCCATCCTATGGAGGACCGTTGCCCCGGTGAATGTTCTGGATCAATTAACCGGAAGAGCCATCGCGCTTCCGTTTCCGGCATCGAAAAGGGAGCCATGCTTGCTGGCTCCCCTGCTCAAGCTCGGATTCATGTCGAAACGCTGCCTTACCCCGCGATATCGCCCAGTCCATCCATGTCGCGCACCGCTATCCAGTTGCGCCCGCTTTCCACCAGGCCCCGGCGCCGGAAGTCGCTGATCACCCGGCTCACGGTCTCCACCTGGGCCCCGGTCATCCCCGCCAGGTCCTGCCGGGAAAGCGGCATCTCGATCAGCACGGACTCGTCATTGGCCCGCCCGGCCTGCCCCGCCAGCCTGATCAGGGCGGCGGCCACCCGGCGCTCGACCGGATAGGTACTGATCTGCTCGATGGATTCCTGGGCATCCCGCAACCGCCCCGCGACGATGTCCAGGGTCGACAGCGCGACCACCGGGTAGCGCTCCAGCAACCGGTGGAACTCGCCGGCCGTGGTGTACAGCACGCAGCACTCCGTATGGGAGGTAGCGTCCTCGCGATAGGCATGGTCACCGAGGTCGGCCAGGCTGCCGAAATAGTCGCCAGGCCCAAGGATCTCGAGCAGCACTTCCTGCCCGTCGAGCGCCGGTCGCGCCAGCTTCACCCGGCCGGCGGCGACAATGCTCAACCGGGTCGCCTCCTCCCCGGCGAAATGGATCGCCTGGCCAGCGGTGTAATGCGCCTGCCGGAACGATG
>JAEWEG010000065.1 GCA_023389575.1 Chloroflexota bacterium
GTGCATGGCTCCGCGCCGGACATCGCCGGTCAGGGCATCGCCAATCCGATCGCCGCGATCTGGACCGTGGCGCTGATGCTCGACCACCTGGGCCTGGCCGACGAAGCCGCCGCCGTGATGGACGCCATCCGGGCGACGACCGGTTCGGGCGTGCTGACGCCTGACCTGGGAGGCACTGCCACGACCCGCGACGTCGCCGACGCGGTGCTGTCGCACCTGTCATAAATCTGGTTCGGGCGAGCCACCCCACACCGTCACGTTGGGAAGTGCGTAATATCCCCGCGCCAAACATTTCGGTGCATGATTTTCGGTACTTGCGACAATGTTCCGTGGCGTGGAGAAGCGCGATGAATTTCGGGAGCGGCTAAGTGGTCGACGATGTCACCATTCTTTACCGGATTGTGCAGCGCAATCCACCAACACAGGCGGATATGCTTTCGTACCAGGCTCTTGGCATTGTTCCCGATACAGATGATTTGACGGTGCTTCGTCTTGCCTCCGGCATCTCGCTCTACAACACGCTTCAGCAGGCCCACAATCAGATGCGCCGGCTTCCACCGGGGCGGAGAGGGTTCATCGCGGAGCTTCACATTCCGAATGACTCTCCCCTTGTCATCGAGAGAACGGGAAAACAGCGCGGCCATCACACCCTCTGGGGAAACCCGGATGATATCCTCAAGCATGTTGCGCGGGTCATCTCTCCCGATGACGCGAATACAGGAGGCGCACAATGAAGAGTTACGCGCTCTGGGAACTTCGAACCAACAATCTCATACGAGAATTCGACAATGAGCGGGACGCGCTTGCGTTGGCCATACGCTTCATAGAACGTAATGGGCAAGACAGCATTGAGCATCTTTCCCTCACCGTTGAAGATGAACAGGGAGAAGGCAGCTTGGTCGCTCATGGCCAGGAGCTTGTCGACCTTGCCCGCCGTGATCGTGTGCGTTCGGCTCGCATTGCCAGTTAGGCGATGACCTTCCTCTTTGGATTGGGACCAATAGCGCATCGATGCAGCGATATCACCGGGAACGCACCTGCCCGCTCCCGGAATGGTTGAGGCTGGATTATGGTCCGTTGGTTCCAGTCCGGTTTCAAAGGACTGCCTCGGAGGGATCGCGCTCGACTTGGGAGCGCCCGGGCGACCATGAGGTGGGCGAAGCGGTGCTGACGCATCTTTAGGCGGGACAGGGGGGAGCCTGATGACCGGGAACGAGCGGACGAGCCGGAGCGGGACGTTCTTTGGCGAGGAAGGGGTCGCGGGGTTCCAGCACCGGGCTTTCACCAAGGCGATGGGCTTCGACGATGTCGACATGGACCGCCCGGTCATCGGCATCTGCAACACCTGGAGCGAACTCAACAATTGCAATGGCAACCTGAAGGAACTCGCCGAGGCGGTCAAGCGCGGCGTGTGGCAGGCGGGCGGGTTCCCGCTGGAGTTCCCGACGATCTCTCTCGGCGAAATCTTCCTCAGTCCGACCTCCATGCTCTATCGCAACCTGGCGGCCATGGACACGGAGGAGATGATCCGGGCGCAGCCGCTCGATGGCGTCGTGCTGCTGGTGAACTGCGACAAGACCACACCCGCGGCGCTGATGGGCGCGGCCAGCGCCGACCTGCCCACCATCGTGGTAAGCGGCGGTCCGATGCTGAATGGGCACTTCGATGGCCAGATCCTGGGGGCATGCACGGATTGCCGGCGGCTGACCACGGAGTTCCGGGCAGGAACCCTGGACCAGCGGACCTACACCGAGATCGAGGACGGCATCGTGCGCAGCGCCGGTCACTGCATGGTGATGGGCACGGCCTCGACGATGAACTCGCTGACCGAGGCGCTCGGGATGTCGCTGCCGGGGAACGGCGCGATTCCGGCCCCGGATTCACGGCGGATTCGGCTGGCGGCGGAATCCGGGAGGCGAATCGTCGATCTGGCGAAGGAGGGCGTGCGGCCATCGCGGATCATGACGCGCGAGGCGTTCGAGAACGCGATCACGCTACTGAGCGCCCTGGGCGGAAGCACCAACGCCATCGTCCACCTGCCGGCGATCGCGGGCCGGCTCGGGATCGACCTGCCGCTGGACCTCTTCGACGAGATCAGCGAGCGGACGCCGGTGATCGCCAACATGCGTCCGGCCGGCCGGTACCAGATGGAGGAGTTGTTCCACGCCGGCGGCATTCCGGCCGTGCTGCGGCAACTCCTGCCGCTGCTGCATGGCGACGCGCCAACAGTGACCGGGAGGACGTTGGTGGAGAACGTCCGTGAGGCCAGGATCGTGGACGAGGACGTGATCCGGCCCCTGTCGAATCCACTCCAGCCCAATGGCGGAACTGCCGTGCTGCGCGGGAACCTCGCGCCAGATGGGGCGGTGATCAAGCACGCGGCGGCCACGCCGGAACTGTTGCGGCACACGGGCCGGGCGGTGGTGTTCCACGACATGCCCGACCTGCGGGCGCGGCTCGACGACCCCGATCTCGACGTGACGCCCGAGGATGTCCTGGTGCTCCAGGGCGTGGGGCCGGTTGGCGGGCAGGGAATGCCGGAGGTTGGCAACTTCCCGATCCCCGCGAAGCTGCTCAAACAGGGCGTGCGGGACATGGTGCGCATCTCCGACGCCCGGATGAGCGGCACGGCCTACGGCACCATCGTGTTGCACGTCGCGCCGGAGAGCGCGATAGGCGGGCCGCTGGCGCTGGTCCGGGATGGAGACCTCATCGAACTGGACGTGGAGGCGCGGCGGTTGCACCTGCGTGTGGACGAGACGGAACTGGCCCGGCGCCGGGACGAATGGCAAGCCCCGGAACCGTCGTATCGCCGCGGGTATGGCAGGCTCTACTTGGACCATGTGCTCCAGGCGCCAGAAGGCTGCGACTTCGATTTCCTGCGTGGCGGCGATCCAGTGGTGGCGACGGAGCAGCCGAAGTTCTAGCAACAAGCACGATGCAGGTAGTGGTCATGGTTTGTTCACT
This sequence comes from Chloroflexota bacterium, assembly GCA_023389575.1. Taxonomy (GTDB): domain Bacteria; phylum Chloroflexota; class Chloroflexia; order Thermomicrobiales; family UBA6265; genus JACCYX01. The sequence continues at coordinate 2,968 of JAEWEG010000065.1, forward strand.
TTCAAGCGTTCCAGTGGGTGATCACTCCAATACGTGAGCTGGATCCACGACGATGTATTCTGGCGTCGTCCTCAAGAGGCTGGTGCTGACCCGATGTATGTCTTACGCTGGGCCGACCAACAGGCTTGGAGGCAAACCCGATTCGGACAATCACACTGATTGCCTGGGACCTCGACGCGATCAGTTCGTTTCAATGATGTTTGGTCGATCGCGAACGAGGTTAGCGGAAGGAAGTACGGGTGAATATCGATGTAACGACTGGCGTTATTGACGCGTCGCGTTATACGATTGTCCTGTGATCAGATCGTTCGGCTCCAAGGACACCGAACGACTGTGGCATCGTCAGCGCGGTGCCTCGATCGATCCTCGAATCCATCGGGTGGCTCTGCGCAAGCTTCGTCAGGTGGGATCGGCGGAGTCGCTCGACGACCTTCGTGTTCCGCCCGGAAATCGGCTCGAAGCGCTGAAAGGCGACCGCTCGGGACAGCACAGCATTAGGATCAATGACCAGTGGCGTATCTGCTTTGTGTGGACCGACGCTGGGCCAGAGAAGGTGGAAATCGTTGACTATCACTGACAAGATCGCGCCGATCCACCCCGGTGAAGTGCTCATGGAGGACTTCATCGAGGGCTTCGGCATCACGCAGAACAAGCTCGCGGTGTCGATTGGTGTGCCGCCAAGGCGCATCAATGAGATCGTTCATGGCAAGCGCGCGATTTCGGCCGACACTGCCCTGCGCCTTGGAAAGTACTTCGGCACTTCGGCGCAATTCTGGCTCAATTTGCAGGCGCATTACGACCTGGACTTGGCCGAGGACCGCGCGGCGGAGCAGATCCAGGCAATCACGCCCCTCGAAGTTGCTTGAAGCGACCCAGCCACGGTCGCTGACGGGCGAGATGCCCTCACACGCGGGAGGGCTTCAACCGGTGTGAGCAGCTACTGATTTGGTGGGGGGACCGTTGCGGAAGCCCATGCGACTCGCCAGTCGGCTGTCGGGCTCCAGGACGTGCTCGACGGCCTCGAATCCACGGACACCAGGCTTCACGACGAGGCCATTCGACTCCTTCGAGCCGGAGCATCCGGATAGAGTCCTGCCCACGACAGTAATCCAGCAATATGCCATGAAGGACGAGCGTCGAAATACGTCCGTGCCGGTTCGATTGGATATCGACAGAAGCCACGCATCGGGCGATGATCAGCGCGTTGTGGGCGGGCGAATCGTGCCCGCCGGACTCGCGAATGAGATGGGCTTGATGGTGATGAGGGACGAATCATGAGTGGCGGAACGGCGACGGAACAGGACTCGGTGACGCTGGAGGGCCTGGGCCTCCGGCCAGTGATCAACGCGGCGGCGACGCTGACCAAGCTCGGTGGGTCGGTGATGCCGCCCGAAGTGGTCGAGGCCATGCGGGAGGGCTCGAAGACCTTCGTCGACTGGCCGGAACTCCAGCGGGCCGTGGGCCGGAAGGTGGCCGAACTCACCCAGAACGAGGCGGCGTTCATCTCGTCGGGAGCGGCGGCCGGGATCACGGCGGCCGTGGCGGCCGTGCTGGCAGGCAGCGATCCGGTGAAGATCGGGAAATTTCCGTCGCTGGAGGGCTTCGAGAAGACCGAGCTCATCGTGCACCGGTCGCAGCGCAACGGATACGACTACGCGGCGCGAATGACCGGGGCGACGTTCGTCGAGATCGGCGATTCGCTGGAGGAACTCGAGGCGGCGATCAACGAGCGGACCGGCGCCGTGCTGTGGTTCGCCGGCAAGCTGGCCGAGACGTCTCCGGCGCTGGACCGGGTGATCGAGATCGCGCACAAGCATGACGTGCCGGTGATCGTGGACGCCGCCGCCCAAATCCCGATGATGCAGAACCTGTGGCACTTCACGAAGGACCTCGGGGCGGACTTGGCGATCTTCAGTGGAGGCAAGGGCCTGCGCGGACCGCAGTCCAGCGGGCTGGTGCTGGGCCGGGCCGACCTGATCGAGGGCTGCATCGCCAACGGCTCGCCGAATTCCACCATCGGCCGGCCGATGAAGGTGGGCAAGGAAGAGCTCTTTGGCATCCTCGCCGCCGTGCAATGGTCGCTGGGCCAGGACGAGGAAGCAACGCTCGCTCGCTACGAGCAGATAACGCAGTCGTGGATCTCGGCGTTGAGCGAGCTTCCGGGCGTGTCGGCCGAGCGCGGGTTCCCGAGCGAGGCCGGGCAGCCGATGCCACGGGTAATCGTGACGCTGGACGGCGAGGCGAAGCTGACCGCGACCGAGTTGACCGACGCGCTGTGGGACATGAACCCGCGCATCGCGGTCAGCCAACTCGACGATGCGTCGATCGCGCTGAACCCGCAGACCATCGAGGGCGAGCAGGACGTGGTGGTCGCCGAGGCGATCCGGGACCTGCTGAGCGAGTAGGCTAGTGGCTGGGCCGGAGGTCGGCCCGTACATTGACACATGAAAGGACACTCACCGGATGACGCATCCAGATGACAAGCTGAAGGAACTCGGGATCGAGATCGAGGACAAGAAGACCTTTCACCCCGCCGTGGCGCTGGGCGTGATCACCGGGAACCTGCTGTACCTCTCGGGCTCGACGCCAACCGATCCCGGCATCAAGAAGGGCCGGGTGGGCGACGCGCTGACGGTGGAGGAAGGCTACGCCGCCGCCCGCGATTGCACGATCAACCAGATCGCGGCCGCGAAGGCTGTTCTGGGCGACCTCGGCCGGATCAAGCAAGTGGTGAAGGTGCTCGGCATGGTGAACGCCGCGCCGAACTTCCCCGATACGCCAGCCGTGGTGCATGGCGCGTCGGAGCTGTACTTCGAGGTCTTCGGCGAGAAGGGTGTTCACGCGCGGTCGGCGGTTGGCCTGCAGGCCCTGCCGAGCGACGTGGCCGTTGAGATCGAGACGATCTTCGAGATCGAGTAACAACGACTTCCAGTGAATGCCTGGCGTACGGTGCCAGTTTCACTCCGGTTGGTGGTACGTGGGGATCGACATGTGGAGAGGGCTCAGGCGCTGGCGCGCCTGGGCCCTCCGCCGTGGTCGAGCGTGGCTGTCCTGCCCAATCATCCGCTACCGGGAGCCCTGGCTGGCGCGGGCTGTCCATCGCGCCCGGCCGGGGATGACCGGAAGATTGAGCCGTTCGCGGCGATCCGGTTCCGAAGATGCGGTGCTGGACGCCGGGATGGTGGTGGGCGGCGTCTTTTCGATGACGATGCCCTTGTAGGGTTTCAGGTCGGCCTTGATGCTGAGGATTTCGCCGGTGAGGCGGTCTCGCTTGGCGTAGTGCCCGCTGGGCAGCTTGAACTGGGTTCGACCCCGGACTGCGCCGCGACGACCGCGGCCGTTTCGACTGTTCGTGGCCATGTTTGATGTACTCCGATCGGCCCTGGATGGCTGGATACTTACTCTTGGTTCGTAGACATATTATATCAGATTATGACTCGTTCATCAAGATTGGATGCCCCGAAACCATGCGTTCGTACGCAAGGTTCCGGGGTATTTGGTTGATGCTCGACAGCGGGTGAAGATGGTGAGGGCCTCTGACCGACCGTGCATGGGATGCAATCGAATGAGGGTTGGCTCCTTGTACATCCGCGCCGTCCCTTGCACCAGTAGGGAAGCCCTAAACCGGCCATTTAGTACCGGATTGCATGGGTGCCTGGCCGGTGTATGGGCTTCCACCCCGGCCTTGGTGATGTTTGCCTTGTTGATGGTCTATGCGCGGTGTCACACCACTCCATACGAGTGACTGAGGACGAGGCGGTTGACACCGGCTCTCTCGGGCGAAGACGGGCGGCTGGTACCGCGGATGGGATAATGCGTCATCAGCCGGTGGTGAGTGACGAGGGAGATGGCCGTGGTTGGGTTCCTGGCAAGGCGGTTGGTGACGGTGTTCCTGCCGACGTTGCTGGGTATCTCCATCCTCGTGTTTGGAGCCATGCGGCTGATTCCGGGCAACTTCGTCGACGTGATGATCGGGGTGGGACCCGATGTCAGCGATGAGCAGCGGGCGGCGATCGCCGCGTCGTACGGGCTGGATGCCCCGGTGCCAGTCCAGTACCTGCGATGGCTGGGGAATGTGCTGACGGGTGACATGGGCGAATCGCTCCAGACCGGGCAGCCGGTGATGTCGGCGATTCTCGACCGGCTGCCAGTGACCCTGGAGTTGGCCCTGCTGGCGACCCTGATCTCGCTGCTGCTGGCGATTCCGGCCGGCATCCTGGCGGCGGTGAACCGCGGCGGTCCGGTCGATGTGGTGATCCGGATGATCGCGCTGGTCGGGCTGTCGGTGCCGAACTTCCTGATCGCGACCCTGCTGATCCTCTTCGTGTCCACCCAATGGCAGGTGCTGCCGACCACGGGCTTCGTGGGCATCGAGAAGGGGATCGTGGCGAACCTGAAGTCGCTGGCGTTGCCTGCCATCGCGCTGGGGGCGCTGCTGGCGGCGTCCATCATGCGGATGACGCGGAGCGCGGTGCTGGAGGAACTGGGCAAGGAATACCTGACGGTGGCCAGGGCCAAGGGGCTCGGGTCGAAGGCGGTGGTGATGCGGCACGCGGTGCGCAACGCCCTGGTGCCCGTAATTACGGTGGTCGGAATTCAAACCGGATACCTCCTCGGCGGAACCGTGATCGTGGAAGAGATCTTCGCGATCCCAGGAATTGGACGGCTGGCGTTGAACGCGGTGTCGCAGCGGGATTACCCGATGGTGCAAGGGACCACCCTGTTCATCGCGGCGGCGTTCGTGTTCATGAACCTGGTGACCGACGTGGTCTACGGGCTGGTTGACCCGCGGATTCGGGTGCGGTGATGGCGAGCGAGATGACGGCGCCACTGGCGGTTCGGCGGCGGCCTGGGTTCGCACGGTCGCTGTTGCGGCACAACCTGGTTGGATTCGTGGCGGGCGTGCTGCTGGCCGCGATCGTGGTGCTGGCGGTGCTTGCGCCGCTGGTGGCGACGGGCGACCCAACGGACATGTCCCCAGCGGACCGGATGAAGTCACCGGCGGACGCCGGACTGATGGGAACCGATGTGTTCGGCCGTGATGTCTGGAGCAGGATCGTGTTCGGGGCCCGGATTTCGCTGGGCGTTGGCGTGGTGTCGGTGCTGGCGGCGGCCGTGGTGGGGACGGTGCTTGGACTGATCGCCGGGTACGTGGGCCGCTGGCAGGAATACGTGACGATGCGGGTCATGGACGTGCTGTTCTCGTTCCCGTCGATCCTGCTGGCGATCCTGATCGTCTCGATCTGGGGGGCGGGGTTCCGGAGCATCATCCTGGCGATCGCGCTGGTGCAGACGCCGGTGTTCGCCAGGATCGTGCGGGCGTCGACCCTGTCGCTGAAGAACGTCGAGTTCGTGCAGGCGTCCATCGCCGGTGGTGCGTCGACTCGGCGGGTGTTGTTCCGGCATGTGCTGCCGAATGTCGCGGGCCCGATCCTGGTGCAGTTGGCGTTGAGCATGAGCGGGGCGGTGATCATGGAGGCGGCCCTGAGCTACCTGGGACTGGGCGCGGTGCCGCCGACTCCGTCGCTGGGCTCGATGTTGAGCGAGAACCGGAACGCCATGGAGATGGCGCCGTGGACCGTGCTCTATCCGGGGCTGGCGCTGGCGTTGCTGGTGTTGTGCATCAACATGTTCGGCGATGCGATTCGGGATCTACTCGATCCACGGCTACGGACATCGATAGGTGGGTGACTCGGGTAGCGCCTGGCCGGTACGCTACGATACGAGCAGACCTGGACGAGCATGCCGACGGGAAGGGGAGCGGATGATAGCGAGCATTGAACAAGCGTTGCCATCGATCGTGAAGCTCTGTCGCGAGTTCGGCGTTGAACGTCTGGAGTTGTTTGGCTCCGCGACGACCGAGGCCTTCGACCCAGAGCGGTCGGATGTGGACTTCCTGGTTGCCTATCCGGACGATTACGACTTTGGCCCCTGGCTGGCGCGATTCAAGGACTTCGAGCAGGCACTGTCCGATGTGCTTGGGAGGGATGTCGACCTGGTCATGATGTCCGCGCTCAAGAATCGCTGGTTCCGACGGGAGGCGGCGAAGACGCGATTGGTGCTTGACGATGCATCGAGCGTTGTGCAGGCGGACCGCATCCATGGAAGGCAAAGACAAGCTTTGCCGCTACCAGGGGCCGCTTTGGTCTAGCAGACTCCTCAGACCAAGTCCGGGAGAATGCTCGGGAACAGCACGCGCTTCACGCAGACCGTTGGTGTGGAGGGACCGCCGTGTAGAGAGCGCCCATTTGCGCCAGCGCCGTGTGGCCCTCCTCTTGTGTTCGACCGCCACGATCAAAACGATTATCTGGAGCAAACCGCTCTTTCGTAGGGTCCGACCTCGTGTCGGACCTGAAACGGTCGGCGGAAGGGCCTCGTATCACTCGTGGCCTTCGGGCCAGAGGCCGAGAACCTGGCGGAGGATGGCGAACTCGCCGAGGTGATAGGCGTTGTGGTCGGTGACCACGAGAATCTCGCGGAGAAGCGTGTGTTTCTCGTTGCCTTCGGCGTGGAGGGCGAGCGACGTGAGGTCGGCGCTGGTGGCGAGATCACGGAGCGTGGCCATGTCGGCGCGAATGGCGTCGATGGTGGCGTTCCAGGCGGCTTCGTCGGCTTCGGCGTCGCGCGGCGGCCAGACTTCTGCGGGCCAATCGAGTTCGCGGTATTCCGGGCTCTGGACGTAGTCGAGGATGTCGCGGCTGCAGATGCGGATGTGTTCGAGCAGGTGCCAGAACGAGTAGGGGAGATTGGGCGGACGGGTGTTGTAGTGATCGGGTGGGAAGTCCGCGACGGCGGCGTCGAATGGCATGAAGGCCTGGCCGCCGTCGATCGAGCCGAGGGCGGCGTTACGGATGGCTTGCTCGTTCATGGGGATACTCCCAGCTGGTTGAGGTCCGGTATTTGAGGGTTCAACGTGCGGCTGGGTGCCATGTGAGATGAACGCGGGAGGGGCCGATGCCCAGACAGGTCGCGGGCGGGCGAAAGGTCAGCCATATCGCGCGGGTGAGCGTTGGGCTGGCCTTTCGGACGAGCGGAACAGGTTGGAGGCGCGAAGGGTCAGGCGGTGGCCGCGAGCAGTTCGGTGATGAGGGTGGGGGAGTCGGTGCAGATCAGGTCCGGGTTCATGGTGAGAACGCTGTCGAGTTCTTCCTGGGAGTTGGTGGGCCAGCCGATGACGCGGAATCCCTGGGCCTTGGCTTCGGCGAGGAGCGCCCGGTCGGCGTGGTTATGGTTGCCATCGACCTGAGTGACGCCCAGCCGGAGGGCGGTTTCCAGGAACTCCGGCGTGTCCCACCGGCCGATGTAGCCACGGCGAATGGTGGGGGCGATCCGCTGGGCGACCTCCAGCGGGTAGGGCTGGAAGCAGGTGATGGTGACATGGTCCTCGATGCCCCGGCCGCGGATTTCCTCGATCACGGCGGGAACCACGATGTCGGCCCGGGCGTGGTCGTATTCCTTGATCTCGATCATGAGGTCGGGAAGGGATTCCACCACGTCGAGGACTTCCGCGAAGGTGGGGATGCGACAGGGTTCCGGCCACTCTGGGAAGATGGAGCGAGCGTCGAGCGCCTGCAGCTCGGCGAGGGTATGGCTCGCGACCGGGCCCTCGCCATTGGTGGTCCGATCCACCGTTTCATCGTGGATCACGACCAGGTGGCCATCGCTGGTGAGGCGGATGTCGAACTCGACCGAGGTGAGCCCGAGATCGACGGCGTAGTGAAAGCCAGGGACGGTGTTTTCGGGAGCTTCGTAACGGGCGCCGCGATGGCCAACGAGGATCATGGGTGACGACCTTTCAGAAAGATGATGCTAGCTGGCGACGGTGGTGGTTTCGCGATCGCCGATGAGGGTGCGGATGTAGGTTGGGCAATCGGACGAGAACACGTCCGGTTCCATTTCGAGGACGCTGCGAAGGTCTTCCTCGGAGTTGGTTTGCCATGCGCCGATGCTGAACCCGGCTTCGCGGGCACGGCGAACCAGCGCGCGATCGGCGGTCGGGTGATGGGCCTCGATCTGGACGACCTCGAGGCGGATGGCGTCTTCCAGGAAGTGCTCGGCGTTCCAGTCGCCAATCAGGTGGCGCTTGATCTCCGGGGCGTCGTGCTGGGCGATTTCGAGGGCATGGGTGTCGAAGGAGATGATTCGGGCCTGGGATTCCAGCCCCTGGCGGCGGATTTCCTCGATGGTCTTGGGAACGATCACGTTGAGCCGCTCGGGAGTGTCCTTCTTGATCTCGACCAGGATGATGGGGAACCCGCGGCACACCTCGAGCGCCTCGGCGAAGGTAGGGATCACGCAGGGTTCGGGCCAGTCCGGAAAGGCGGCGCGGGCATCGAGCGCCTGGAGTTCGGCCAGCGTCATCTCCGCGACCTTGCCGGTGCCAGTGGTGGTTCGGTCCACACTATCGTCGTGAATGATGACCAGGTGCCCATCGGCGGACATCCGCACATCGAACTCGACGAGTTTGAGGCCGAGCCCGAGGGCGTGGCGGAAACCGGGAAGGGTGTTTTCGGGAGCTTCGTGCCTCGCTCCGCGATGGCCAACGATGAGCATGGTGGATTCTCTACCCTGTCGAGTGAACGCGGCTTTCCGGGCCAGCGCCGGCCCGATGTCGCGGGTACTGTAGGTGCACCGGACCGGAGAGGCCAGCGACGATCACATATGTGCAGGAAGCAGGTGGTCGACCCGGTCGAGGACAAAGGTTGGGTGATTCTCGGTCGGCTGGGCGGCGAGCATCTCGCGGGTGGTTTCCCCGGTGAGGACGAGCGCGGAGGGCATCCGCGCGTCGATCGCCATCCGGATATCGGTGGTGAGGCGGTCGCCGACCATCACGCAGTCGCTGGCGGGCAGGTTGAGGCGAGCGAGGGCGGATTCGAGCATGAAGGGATCGGGTTTGCCCACGTTCATCTGGCAGGTGACGCCGGTGCAGCCCTCGATGGCGCCGATGATGGCGGCGGCGTCGGGCTCGCCCTGGCCGTTGGGGAACGGGCAGAAGCGGTCGGGGTTGGTGGTGACCAGGAACGCCCGCTTGTGGACCGCGATGGCGTCGAACGCGATCTGGAGCTTGGGGTAGGCGAAGGTGCGGTCGTAGCTGGCGATGACGATGTCGATCTCGGCGGCGTTATCGGAAACGCGGATGCCGGCGTCGGTGAGGGCGTCGATGAGCGGTTGCTCGCTGATGGGGTAGACCGTGGCGGTGGGGTGGTTGCGCAGGAGCCAGTCGGTCATGGTGTCGACCGTGTTGAGTACTTCGTTGGGAGTTACGGAGATGCCGAACTTGCCGAGCTTGGCAATGTAGTCTTCTCGATTGCGAGTCGGGTTGTTCGAGAGGAAGAGCAGGGGGAGTTCCAGGCGGCGGAGGGTGGCGATCAGGTCGGCCGCGCCAGGGAGAAGCTGGTCGCCGAGGTAAATGGTGCCGTCGAGGTCGAAAATGTAACCGCGGAAGAGCGAGGACGGGCGGGTGGTGTCGATCGAGGGCACGGACTGACTCCTGGAGGTGGGGTTTGGGGCGGGTTAATCGTTCGCACGTATGTGCAGATATTGGCGGGAACGTTGACTGGCATCGTGGCTGATCCTACCGTACCTGGACAGGTGCAACGATGTGCATGCACAAAGGTGCAGCAGCTCCTTATCGTTGGCGCATGAGAACGGGCCAACGGTTGGGGACTATGGCATTATCGGGGCGGAACACACAGGGACCTTTTCGGAAATGGATAGATGAGATGACAGGGCAACTGGATCGAGCCCGGATCGATGAGGCGTTGGCGCGGGCATCGACGACGAGACAGGTAACGGTACGGCCAGGTGGCCTGGACGCGGTTCCAGGCGTGGTTGGGGAACTGTTTCCCGGTCGCCCCGTGGTCGTGGTGGCCGACGGCACGACCTGGGCGGTCGCCGGGGAACGAGTGACGGCGCTGCTCGTGGCGGCGGGACACCCCGTTCGGGAACCGGTGCTGTTTCCGGCCGAGCCGTCGCTGCGGCCGGATACCCGGCAGGTGGCGGTGATCCGGGAACGGCTGGAATCCGAGGGCGAAGCCGTGCTGCCGCTGGCCGTGGGGTCGGGATCGATCAACGACCTGACCAAGCGGGCCGCGCACGAGGCGGGGCTTCCCTACATATCGGTCGCGACGGCCGCCTCGATGGATGGGTACACGGCGTCGGGCGCGGCGCTGATCCACAACGGGGTCAAGCAGACCTTCGGCTGCGACGCCCCGGTGGCCGTGGTCGCCGACCTCGACATCCTGGTGGCGGCGCCGAAGGCGATGACGGCCGCTGGCTATGGTGACCTGCTGGGCAAGGTCACGGCCGGGGCGGACTGGATCGTGGCGGACGCGGTTGGCGTGGAGCCGATCGTGCCGGATATCTGGGAGATGGTGCAGGGGCCGTTGCCCGGCATGATCGCGAACCCGGCCCGGTTCCAGGCGGGCGACCCGGAGTCGATCGAGCAGTTGTTCCTGGGGCTGGTGCTGACGGGCCTGGCGATCCAGGCCTCGGGATCGACCCGGTGTGCGTCCGGCAGCGAGCACCAGTTCAGCCACCTGTGGGAGATGCGCGGGTTGGAGCACGAGGGCGAACTGGTTTCGCATGGGAACAAGGTCGGTTTCGGGTCCATCTTCTCGGCGGCGCTGTACGAGCGGCTGCTGGCCCGCGACTGGCGGGACCTGGATGTGCGGGCGGCCGTTTCCCGCTGGCCATCGCCGGCGGAGGTCGAGGCCGAGATCCAGGCGATGGATGACTCGCCAGAACTGATCGAGCGAGCCCTCGAGGAGTGCCGGGCGAAGTACATCGACCGGGAGACGCTGCGAACGCGGCTGGAGCGGTTCCGCGATGGCTGGCCGGAGCTACGCGAGCGGTTGCTGGCGCAGCTGCTTTCGACGGCGGACATCCGGGACCGGCTGGTCGAGGGTGGCGGGCCAACCGAGCCGGAGGAGATCGGCCTGGCGCTGGCCCAAGTGCGAGAGAGTTACGCTCCTGCCCGGCGAATCCGGCGACGGTACACGGTGTATGACCTGGCCTACGAACTGGGTCTGTTCGGCGACCTGGTGGACGAGGTGTTCGGGCCGGAAGGCTACTGGGCACCGGTGACGGTATCGGGCCGCCAGGCGTGAGGCAAGGAGTTAGGAATGCGGATTGCGATTGGGGCGGACAACGCCGGCGCGGACCTGAAGAACCTGCTGCGCGACCGGCTGGCCGGCCGCGATGACGTGACGATGACCGATTTCGGCGTGCCCGACGCGGAAACGACCACGGCGTACCCGCACATTGGCGCGGATGTCGCGAAGGCGGTTGCGGCCGGTGAGGCGGACCGCGGTTTGCTGGTCTGCGGGACCGGGATCGGCATGGCGATCACGGCGAACAAGGTCGATGGGATCAGGGCCACGGTGGCGCACGACTCCTACTCGGTGGAGCGGTCGGTGCTGTCCAACAACTGCCAGGTGCTGACGCTGGGTGCCAGGGTGATTGGTCCGGAACTGGCGTGGCGACTGGTGCAGGAATGGCTGACGTACACGTTCGACGAAACCTCGGCGTCGGCGGAGAAGGTTGCGCTGATCAACGCCTTCGAGACGACCGGGAGTTGCTCGTAGGGCGAAGTGGGTGAGTCAGTTCGCGACGGCGTGGCCCGTGCGGCGGTGGCCACGCTGAGGGGACTCTTGTACCTGTTCGATGAGCTGTCGGATTTCCGGTGTCATTCGGAACGCCTCGTGGTCGTCCGGCGCCAGTTGAACCACATGCTCCGAGCCATCCGGCAAATGCAGTGTCATTGAGTCGTCGTCTTCGGCGTCGGTGAGCGCGACGACTTCCATGTGGCGCGACATCAGGGTGATCGCCTGATCGACCTCATGGATGAGGGCATCATCCACGGCGAATCCGTACCAGATGGGGAAGTCTCCCTGGGCGTCTTCGGGCTGGCGCTGGAGGATGACCCTGGTTCTGGAGTTCGGGCTACGCTACAGGAGCGGTCCAACGGTGACGGCGGACGGGGAGACATCGAAGGCACGCGCGGCGATTTCCCGAAGCTTTTCGGGGTCCGGTTCCGAGGTGAACAGGATGTCAGTTACTGGCGTTAGGGTCATGCTGTGCCTCTTCTCGCAGTCGCCAGTATCGTGCCCGTTGGCCCGCATCGTGTTCGCGGACTACTCCCGGGTCCACAATGGTGGTATCGGACTGGCCTCGTCACGGACAGTACGGAAGCCCTATGCGACCACTAAGCACCCGGTGGAACAAGAAGTCAGGTCGCTGTATGGGCTTCCCTCCCGTGGGGCGGGCACGTTTCAGGGCCGACACAACCGCCTTCACATCCGTAGAGGACGGTTCGCGCGAATCCGGCGGCGGGATCGGCCCCTACAAGTCGCGAAGCCAGGGCGACTCCATTGATGACCCTCCATTGTATCGTCGAGCGAAATGCCTCCCAGTCGGCTGCATTGAGTGACGTCTGGTTACTCGTTTGCGGCGCGGGATTCCTGTGCGAAGATCGGGGACCGGTTCCGGTGAGGGGCCGGTCTCTTTGATGCTTGTGGGAGTGCACGATGCGAATTGCGATTGGCGAGTTTGCGCACGAAACGAACACCTTCTGTCCTGGCTTCACCGAGGTAGAGGCGTTCCAGGCGCGCTACTGGAACACCGGTGATGAGGTGATCGAACATCACCGGAGCGTGAAGGACGACCTCGGCGGGATGATCGCGGCGGGCGAGCGGCTGTGCGTGGAGCTGGTTCCGACATTCTCGACCACCACCCAGCCGTCGGCGACGGTTTCCCGCACGGCGTACGAGACGATCCGCGACGCGATGTTCGCGCAAATCCAGGCGGCGGGTGAACTGGACGCGATCGTGCTGGCGCTGCACGGCGCCGGCTCGACCGATGGCATGGACGACATGGAAGGGGCGTTCCTGACCGACCTGCGGGCACTGGTTGGGAACGAGATTCCCGTGGTGGTGTCGTTGGACCTGCACGGGAATACGACCGAAACCATGCTGCGCACAACCAACGCGATGTTCTACTGCCACCAGTACCCGCACATCGACCGCTACGAGATGGGCGTGGAGGCGCTGGAGACGGCGGTCAGGATCGTGCGGGGTGAGGTGCATCCCGTGCGGCACCTGATCCGGCTGCCGCTGATCATTCCGCCTTCGACCACGTTCGTGGGGCCGGCGAAGGTGATCAACGAGCGTTGCTTCGAATGGGAGCAAAAGCCAGGAATCCTGGACTGCAACTTCACGCACGGCTTTCCGCATACGGACGTCTCCGTGATCTGTACGTCCGTGCTGGTGACGACGGACGGCGATGCGGACCTGGCGAGGGAAGCGGCCGAGGACGTGGCCGCGCTGATCCTGGAGACGCTGGAGGACTTCCGGCAGTCCCTCCCGGGCGCGGACGAAGCGATCCGCGAGGCGTTGGCGGCGACCGAGCTGCCGGTGATCGTGGCCGAGGTGTCGGACAACGCGGGCGGCGGCGCGCCGGGAAGCGGCACGCACCTGTTGCGGTCGTTGCTGGCCGCCAACGAGCCGGAAACGTGCTTCGGGTTCGTGTGGGATCCGGAAACGGCGGCGCAGGCCCACGCGGCGGGCGCCGGAGCGACGATCCAGGTGAAGCTCGGCGGGTTCTGGGATGAGCTTCACGGCGCGCCGATCGAAACCGAGGCGTACGTGAAGGTGGTCAGCGATGGGCTGTTCCGGCTGACGAACCCCATGGGCGCCGGGAGCCTGACGAACCTGGGGCCGATGGCGCGGCTGGTGATCGGCAATGTCGACGTCATCGTGGGGTCGCGGCGGGCACAGACGCTGGACGACGAGTTGTTCCTGCTCCACGGAATCGACGTGCGGCGGATGCGGGTGGTGGCGTTGAAGTCGCACCAGCATTTCCGGGGTGGGTTCCAGCAACTGGCGGGGACGATCATCCGGGCGGACACGCCGGGTTTCACCACGAGCAACCTATCAGATCTGCCGTTCGCGCGGATCGAGCGCCCGATCTGGCCGCTGGACGAGTTGCCGGAGGGATTCCGCGAGGTGGTCAAGGTCTAGGCGATATCGTCCCAAATCATGTGAAACGTGCACCCCGGGCAATCCATTATGGTCGCCCGGGGCGCTTTGATGGGAGGGCCAAAGAAGATGGGTGGTCCTTGATGGCTTGCGGAGATAGATGGCGCGATAGCAAAGGGTGCGACCGTGGAGAAGCAGTTAGTCGTCGATGAGGATCTCCTAGAGCAGGCGGAACGACTCACCGGGGTGAGAGAGCCTGAGACGTTGATCAGGGAGGCTCTAACCGCTTTGATCGAGCGGGAAAGTGCCCGTCGATTGGCGAAATTGGGCGGGAGTGATCCTGAACTGCGCGACATTCCCCGACGCCGAGTCGATGCCGCGTGATCCTGGTTGATCTGCTATGGCTCGCCTTTGCCCGCTCGGCGGGGTTGGTGGGTGCAAGGCTATAGTTAGCCACACTTCACGGATGCGGCCGGTGGGCGGTTCGCGGCACAACTGATGGGAGGGGCCTGGGATGAGCGCGACTGACGCATCGAGGACGAGCGCCGTCGAGGTGGACGCCGCCAGTGGCGGCCTGCGCATCTTCAACCTGGTGGTGGGGCTGATCCACCTGGTGCAGGGTGTGGCGATGCTGGCGCTGAGCAACGGGTTTTCGTTGCCTATCACGCGAGGGTTCCTGACCGGCCCTCCGGGGACCGATCCGACGCAGGAGACATGGTTCTCGGTCCAGTTGGGACCGGCGGTGGCGCTGTTCCTCTTCCTCGCGGCGATCGACCACCTTCTCATGGCCGTGCCGGGAGTGAACTCCTGGTACAACGGGATGCTCGCCAACGAGCGGAACGATGCCCGTTGGATCGAGTATTCGATCAGTGCGTCGCTGATGATCGTGTTGATCGCGATGATCACCGGCGTGACCGACATCGGCGCGCTGATCGCGATCGCCGGCGTGAACGCCTGCATGCTGTTCTTCGGCCTGATGCATGAGGTGATGAACCCGAAGGGATACACACGCGTCAACTGGATGCCGTTCATCTATGGGTGCTTCGCCGGGGCGGTGCCATGGGTGGTGATCGCCCTGCAGATCGCGTCGTCCGAAGACAAGGGTTCAGGGCCGCCAACGTTCGTGTACGGCATCATCGTGTCGCTGTTCCTGTTCTTCAACTCGTTCGCGGTGAACATGGTGCTGCAGTACAAGCGGGTTGGACCGTGGAAGACCTACCTTTTCGGTGAGAAGGCATACATCGTGTTGAGTCTGGTGGCGAAGTCGCTGCTGGCCTGGCAGGTGTTCGCCAACGTGCTGATCGACTGATCCACGTTATCGCGCATTTGGTTCAGCGTTCCCACCCCTGTCGCCGACCAGGCGACGGGGGTGATGTGTTGTTCGAGGTTTGAAGTTGGCCCTCCCATGGGTAGGATGGGGGAGGCGTTTGCCTCAACGTACTGACCGGAAAGTGAAACAGGATGGCCTTGTGAAGATCTATTCGTGGAACGTGAACGGCATCCGGGCGGTGATCCGCAAAGGCGATTTCCAGACTTTCATCGCGACCCACCAGCCCGATATCCTTTGCCTGCAGGAGACGAAGGCGAAGGAAGGGCAGGCCAAGCCGGACCTGCCGGAGTACCGCGAATACTGGCACTCCGCCGACAAGGCCGGGTACAGCGGCACGGCGATCTTCACGCGCACCGAGCCGCTCCATGTCGTTCGCGGGTTCAGCGACGAGCTCGCGGCGGAGTATTCGCTCGCGGGTGATGGCTATGGCGACGCCAATCGCGAGGGACGGGTGATCGCGGCCGAGTACGACCGGTTCTGGCTGGTGAGCGTCTACACGCCCAACAGCAAGGGCGACCTTTCGCGGCTGGACCTTCGCTACCGCTACTGGGATCCGGCATTCCTGGCGCACGTGAAGCAGCTCGAGGCCGGCCAGCATGGAAGCCGGACCCCGAAGCCGGTGATCTTCTGCGGCGATCTCAACGTCGC
Organism: Chloroflexota bacterium; assembly: GCA_023389575.1. Taxonomy (GTDB): domain Bacteria; phylum Chloroflexota; class Chloroflexia; order Thermomicrobiales; family UBA6265; genus JACCYX01. Next base: position 18,922 of record JAEWEG010000065.1, read on the forward strand.
CCATCAGGAGATCGATCTGGCGAATCCCAAGCGCAACCGGGGCACGCATGGGTTCACCGACGAGGAGCGCGAGCGGTTCCAGGGGTTCCTCGACAACGGATTCGTGGATACGTTCCGCCACCTGTATCCGGACGCCACCGAGGCGTATACGTGGTGGAACCTGATGAGCAGGGCCCGCGAGCGCAACGTGGGCTGGCGGATCGACTACTTCCTGATGAGCCACGCGCTCACGCCCCATCTCGTCGCGGCCGAAATTCACCCCGATGTCATGGGCTCGGACCACTGCCCCGTGTCGATCACGCTCAAGGATTTGTAGGCCCGGCGGAGGCTTCCTTGCCGACGCGCCAAGGCATGCACCAGTACGGAAACCCTAAACCGGCATCCAAAACGGACATCCCATATGGTGCGTGCCGGTTGTATGGGTTTCCCGCGTTGGCTACGGCCCACGCCAGCGGGTCTGTAGCTCCTGTTCCCGTCCTCGTGAGGCGGGCACGGTACCCCACGTCATGATCGCGATTCGGCTCTACGAACGTGGGTCGAGAACACGGCCGAGGAAGAGCAGGGTGCCGGTCTCGGTGTCGCGAATGGCGAAAATGAACGGGCGGTCAACGCGGATCTCGACCGGTTCGGATGGTGCGGCGGTCGCGCCCTCCATCATCACGATCGTCGCGGCGGCGGCCTCGGTGCCCTCTTCATCCACCGCGATGAAGGCCTTGTGCAGCACCTCGCTGATGAAGAGCGGATCGGCCTCGGGGTCGCCAATCATGCCGAAGAAATCCGCGAGGTTGCCATTGAAGGCGTCGGTCATGCCGAGGGCCTTCAATGGATCGGCGAGGGCGGCATCGAACTCGAACGAGAACTTCGGCAGCTCCAGCCGGACATCTGTGGAGACGAGGTCGTCCAGGAAACTCGTGTCGAGGGATTCCTCGACGGTGTCGAACTCGCCTGCGTCGGGAAGGATCACGGTGAAGCTGAACCCGCTGCCGGCGTAGGGCAGTTCAACGGCCTGGAAGCCATCCCCCTCGGCGTACGACATGAACTTGGTCTGGCGCATGAAGGGAATGCTGACCGTGTCGCCGTCGAGCAGGGTAAAGTCGCCGTCTTCGGTATCGTCCGGCTCGAAGGGGTTGGCCCAGGCGCCGTAAAACCAGATGGCGTTGGCCAGCACGAGGCGGGTATCGGCGTTGAGCGCGCCCTCGGGGACGATGTCCTGGATCCGGTCCTCGGTATTCTCTTCCACCCACTCGTTGATGTCATTTCGGGCGGCGTCCGGCTCGTTCTTGAAGTCGACCAGTTGGAGCCCGGCGCCGAAGTCGTCTTCGAGGTTGTCCATGAAGTCGTCGCTGAACGGGTAGGTCTGCTCCCCCCAGAGGGCGTTGGCGATGTTGAGCGCGCGGGCGGTGACCTCGCCGCTGGGATCGTCCTCGGCGGAGCCGCGCGTGATCAGGTCGTCGACCAGGTCGCGAAACGCGGGGCCAATGGCGTCAGGAGCCAAGTCGAAGCCGAGGCAATCGGCCATCTGGTCGGCGGTGTCTCCGCTGGCGCCGGTATAGGTCATGGCGAGCGCCAGCGAGATGCTGAGCGGGGAGATGAAGAGGTTGCCTTCGGCTGATTGCCGGAGGTTGTCGTAAAGATCGAGCGCGAACCGGGTGTTGCCGGAAACGAGGTCGTCCAGGCTCGTACCCTGGGCGCGGATGGTGGCGATCCAGGCTGGATGCGCGGCGAGGGCGGCCGCCGCGGCGCTGGCCTGGATCAGGCGGCGGCGGGTGAAGGGTGTTGGCTGGATAGTGGCCATGGGGAACTCCTCGGAATGGTGTCGGGCTCGGATCGTCGTGGTCCCTGTGAGAAGAACGTTTGGCGAGCGGGCAGGGTTTCCGGACGGGCCGTTCGACGTGTCAGGTGGCGGCCTGCAGAAGCGGGATGATTCGGCTGGGGTGGTCGGAGCCCACGTCGTCGATGTCGAACGCCTGGAGCGCGTGGAAGTCTTCCTCGGTGTGGCAGGGCCAGGCGATGATCCACAGGTTGTGAGATCGAGCCCAGTCGATGTGCTCCTGGCCGACTCGCTTGTAATCGAAATCGGTGCCGGTGACACCGGCTGCGATGGCGCGTTCGTGGGTGCCGGGTTCGAGCCAGGCGCCGTTGATCGTGCGCCGAATCTCTGGAGCCATGTTGCCGACGAGTTCGAGGGCGTGGGGATCGAACGAGCTGATGGTGACCTGGCTGGCGAGGCCGCGCTGGTGGATCAACTCGATCACGGCGGGGACGACGATCTCGAGCCGGTCGGGCGTGTCGCGCTTGATCTCGACGAGCAGCGCCGGGAGGTGGCCGACCACGTCGAAGACCTCGGCGAGGGTGGGGATGACGCACGGCTCCGGCCAGTCCGGGAACTGGGCGCGGGCGTCGAGGGCCTGGAGTTCGGCCAGCGTGAAATCGGCGACCGGTCCGGAGCCATTCGTGGTGCGGTCGAGCGTGGAGTCGTGGAAGACGACGAGGTGATGATCGGCGGTGAGCTGGACGTCGAACTCCACGGCGTGGAGACCGAGGGAGATGGCGTGGCGAAAACCGGGGAGAGTTGACTCGGGTGCTTCGCCCTGGGCTCCGCGATGGCCGTATATGCGCACGATGGTGGGTCTCCTGAATGACGGGTTTCGGAATCGCTGACCCGGCGGTTGCGCCGGGCACGGTGATATTGAAGGCGACTCTATCAGGAGCGCGTCTGGTCGTCACCACTGTTGGTCAACGCGGATTGTCCCAATCCTGGCGGCTGAGTCCGAGCCCATGTCGTAACTGGTAGCGGCGAAGTTTATCTTCGCCCGGCGGTTTGGGGGTCGTACCTTGGGTCAGGGCAACGGGCTGACGGATTGATTGAACGCCTCCCCGGGGATCGCTGCCAGGTCGAGATAACCTCGACCGCTACCAGATCGTGATACCGAATTCGCGAGAAGATTCGCGGACCGATCACCGTTTGTGCGTAGGGACAGTCCAGCGAGCCGGAGGCGAGCGTGTGGCTGTCCTGACCTGGTCGGCGGGTGCCTCCCGCGGCGCGGACTGGAGCTACAGACCCGCTGGCGCGGGCCGTAGTTCCGTACATTCTCGGTATGACCCCGTCCTCCAGAGGATGCGATGCGACGAGCTGCGGGCGGCGATTGCATCATGTCGCCTCCTCGACGAGTGCCAAGAGTAGGGGATGACCTCGTGTCATCCCAGTACGGACACTCTGGTCGCGAGCCCCACCGGCCCGCGAACCTCGCCACCCCAGGGGCGAGGCGGATGTAACCCATGTCCTCGCACACGTGTCCCGGTCCATGCATACGTGCCGGCCCGGAAGTCGTGGAATCAGGTACCTGAGGCGATGCGGGCGAGGTGGTGCATGGCGTCGCGGTTGCGCGGGTAAAGGTCGAGGTAGATGCCATACAGCTCGTCGTACAACGGCTTCACGGAGGGATCGGGCTCCACGGTGTCGACGATGCTCACCCAGTCGCTTTCGAGGGCCGAGATTCCCGGGATGATGCCGCTGCCGAGTCCCGCCATGAACGCGTCGCCGAACGACGCGCCGATGGTGCTGTGGGGAATGTGCTGGCGGATGCCGGTGATGTCGCTGATCACCCGCATCCAGAGCGCGTTTTTGGTGCCGCCGCCCACCGCGACGAGGCGCCGCGGGGCGGCGCCCATGTCGCCCATCACCTCGAAGTTATGGCGGGCGCCGAATGCTGTCCCTTCCAGCGTGGCGCGAAACAGATGGGCGGTGGTGTGCCGGAGCGATAGCCCCACGTAGGCGCCGCGAGCGTCGGGATCCTGGAGGGGAGTGCGTTCGCCCTGGAAGTAGGGAAGGCAGATCAGGCCGCTGGCGCCCGGCGGGGTGGCGGTAGCGGATGCGATCAGGGTTTCGAACGTTTCCCGGTGCTCGGACAGCCGGGCCTTGCCGGCGGTGACCTCCAGGAACCAGGTGGTGAGCATGCCGGCGGTCTGGAGCCCGGCGGTGATGGCGCGGAGGCCGGGCAGGGCATGGGCGGTGGTCCAGAGCCTGCTGTCAGGCCGGGGATTCTCGACCGTGTTGATGAAGAACATGGTGCTGCCGTACATGATCATCGTGTCGCCGGGGTGACGGATGCCGACGCTGACGGCTTCGGCGGCGGCGTCGATGGTGCCGAAGGTGACGGGCGTGCCAATGGGCAGGCCGGTTTCGGCGCTGGCGGCGGCGGTGACCGTGCCGGCGATGTCGGTGGCGTCGCCGATCCGCGGGAGGCGGTCGATCTCGATCACGGCATCCTGGAAGCGCGGATCCCAGTCGCCGGTGGCGTTGTTGTACAGCGGCGCGAAATACGACGCGGTGTGGCGGTCGATGACGGCTTCGCCGGTGAGCCGGAAGACGACGTAGCCGCTGGAGCCATGGACCATGGCGGTGCGGGCGAAGAGGTCGGGCTCGTGGTTGCGCAGCCAGAGGATCTTGGGGCCGATGGTTTGCGAGTTGAGCGACATCCCGCAGAGGCCGAGGATTTCCTGCTCGCCGAGGGTCTGGTGCAGGTGGTCGATTTCGGCCGAGGCCCGGGTGTCGATCCCGTAGAGAATGCCGGGGCGGAGCGGTTTGCCCTCGGCGTCCACCGGGAGCATGCACGGGCCGATGGCGCTGATGGCGACCGCGCCAACCTCGCTGGCGGCGTACTGGCCGGCTGTGAGTTCGCGGGTGACGGCGACGACATCGTGCCACCACAAGTCGTCGGCGTCGTGCTCGGCCCACCCGGGACGTGGAAAGCTGGTGTCGTGTTCGAGGACCGCCGTGGCGAGGATGTCGCCGCCAGGCGTGCAGAGGACGCCCTTGGTGCTGGAGGTGCCGATATCGATTCCGAGCAGCAATGATCCAGACACCAGGTGACTCCTTCCGCGTGACGTTGCGGCGATCGTGTACGGCCAGCCGACATCGTACAGGGAAACGGCGTGGCGTGGGGAGAGGGGCTGGCAGGGCGTTCACAAAGGTTCAACCAAACGCCAATGCCGGGTTAATCATTCGCGACCGGACAAGATGCACCATTGTGCTTGCACGAATGTGCAACGTGCCCGATTTTGATTGACCGGGATCGGGGGCCGGTCTAGGTTATACGAACGATGCAAGAACGTGCATGAACATTGGTGCAGGTCGGAGGGGCCGCTGGTGGCTGACCAGAATGGTGCGCTTATGACATCGGTCGCGCGCATGTATTACCTGGATGGAATGGGACAGAGCGAGATCGCCACCATCTATGGCGTCTCGCGATCGACCGTCTCCCGGCTGCTGACCAATGCTCGTGAGCGAGGCATCGTGCGGATATCCGTCGATGCATACGATCCTCGCGATCGTGACCTAGAGAAGCAGGTGATCGACCAGTTCGGCCTCCGGTCGGCGGTGGTGGTCCGGGCCATGGGCGGCACGCCTTCCAGCATCCGCAAGGGCGTTGGCTATTTCGCCGCCGAGGCCGTCGCGGACATCGTGCGCGGCCGGCAATACGTCGGCGTGGCCGGTGGACGCACGCTCGGGGAGCTTGTGCACCACATCGAGCCGCAGGACAACGCGGTGGGGCCGACCTTCATCCAGTTGATGGGGGCGATTGGCAGCAGCCCGGGCCGGATCGACGCGTCGGAGCAGAGCAGGACGCTGGCGAGGCGCTTCAAGGGAACGTTTCGCACCCTCAACCTTCCTGCGTTCGCGCAAAGCCACCGGGCGCGGGACTTGTTTCTTTCACATGACGAGATCAGGGGCCTGTGGAGCACATTCGACTCGCTCGACATGGCGATCGTGGGACTGGGAACACTCCAGGAATCCGCGTTCGTTGAGCGGGGGGTCCTTGAGGAGTCGGCCCTGGCCGAGGTGCGGGCGGCCGGGGCGGTTGGTGAGATTTGTGGACGCTTTTTCGACGAGCAGGGCCGCGAGTGCGACACCTTCCTGCGAGACCGGGTGATCAGCATCGGGCTGGACAAGCTTCGCGCTTGTGATGACGTGATGGCCGTGTTGAGCGGTCCCGCCAGGGGCGTGGCGCTCAAGGCCGCCATCAGGGGCGGCATCGTGAAGTCCGTTGTGCTGGACCAGGCGGGAGCCTACAGCATGCTGAAGTAGCGTGGCCGTGGAGGAGGCCAGGAAGCATCCGGACGGGACCCAGAGTTGAGCGATTCGAGCATGGCCAGGATGGCGGCGCGCCGGACTGGAACAAGAGCAGGGAGATTTCCATGACCCAGGTTTCACGACGACGTTTGGTTGGGCAGGCCGCCGCGGTGGCGGGCGGAGCGGCGATGGCGGGAACGGCCGCGAAGGCCGCCCCGGGCGCGAACAGCCGCGGTCGCTCGGCTTCGGCCCAGGACAAGACCGAGATCACCATCTATCACATCTGGGGCACGCCTCCCGGCGGAACCCCGGCCGAGACTCCGGCGCCAATGACCCAGGTGATCGATGCGTTCAACGCCCAGAGCGAGACGGTGACGCTGAACACCTTCACCCCGGGCAACTACTACGAGACCCTGCAGAAGACGCAGGCCGACATCGCGGCGGGCAACCCGCCCGACATCGTGAGCGTGCCGTGGGCGTTCCTCAACTACGCCGTCGATGGCCTCGGCATCACGCCGCTGGCCGATATCGCCGGCGATGAGTTCGAGGCGCTGCAGGGCATGATGTCGGAGACGGCCTGGCCGCTGGTGACCAAGGACGAGACGATCTACGGGTTCCCGTGGGGCCTTTCGACGCCGATCCTCTACTACAACGCCGAGATCTTCGAGGCGGCTGGCGTGGACCCGGCCGAGGCGTTCGACACCTGGGAGTCCTTCGCGGCCGCCTGCCCGGCCCTGCAGGAGGCCCTTGGTGGCTACCCGGTGCTCTCGCTGGCTTATAACAAGGACTGGCCGGCCCAGACCATCATCCAGTGCAACGGCGGTCGCGTGCTCAACGACGACGGCACCTTCGGCATCACCTCCGAAGAGACCAAGGAAGCGATGCAGACCATCGCCGACCTCGATGCCGCCGGTTTCTACGACCGGGGTACCCGCGAGGAACTGCGCCCGAACTTCATCGCCGGCACCAGCGCGGTGTGGCAGGGAAGCGTGGCCAGCCTCGGCGGCATGAACAACGACGCGCCGTTCGAATTCGGCACCAGCACCTGGCCGAAGTTCGGCGACAAGCCGGTCATCGCCTCCACGGGCGGTTCGTTCCTCGGCTCCTTCAGCCGGGATTCGGCCAAGTACCCGGCCGTGCTCGAGTTCTTCAAGTTCTGCGCGAGCGAGGAAGGCTACGGCCTCTGGAACCAGACCGGCTACGTGAACATCTCAAACCACGAGCTTGAGCGCCTTCCGGGCCAGGATCCGGCCTACGCCCAGTTCGAGGCTGGCCTGATTCGCGAGACCAACTGGCCGAGCTCCCGCGGCGTCGAAGCGGGCTCGACCTGGGACGTCTACTGCGAGCGGATGTGGGCCAACGACATCTCGGTTGAGGAAGGCACGGCTGCCGCCCTCGAGGAGATCGAAGCCATCATCGCTGGCGGATAGTCACCCACGCATGGGCCAGGGCTGGAACCTCCAGCCCTGGCCCGTGTTCTCCACGCACGGTCGTCATCCAAGAGGAGCGTATGGCAGCTACCAGCCAGAACATTCAGGTGGGCGAGGCGGTACAAGAGAAACGTGGCTGGACCTGGTATCGCCTGACCGAGGGACTGACGCCCTACCTGCTGGTGGCGCCCCTGCTCATCCTGATCGCCGTATTCATCTACTGGCCGCTGATCTATTCGATGTACCTGTCGTTTTACGACTGGAACTTCGTGCGGCCCGACAAGAACTTCGTGGGCTGGGACAACTTCACCCGGCTGCCCGACGATCCACGCTTCATCCGGGCGCTGAAGGGGACGCTGTTCTACACCGTCACGCTGGTTCCCCTGCAGGTGTTCCTGCCGCTGGGGCTGGCGCTGTTGCTGTGGCCGATCCGCAAGTCGCGGCTCCAGAACAGCTACCGGGCCATGCTGTTCTCGCCAACCATCATCGCCTATTCGGTCGCGGCGGTGATGTGGCTGTGGATCTTCAACACGAACCAGGGAATGCTGAACAAGCTCCTCATCCAGTTTGGGTATGACCGGGTGCACTGGCTGTCGGACCGCGACACGGCGATCTGGGCCATCATCATCGTGGCGACGTGGAAAACCCTGGGATTCCATATGCTGCTGTACCTGGCCGCGCTGGAAGGCGTGCCGAAGGACTACATCGAGGCGGCCCAACTCGATGGCGCCAACAACTGGCAGTTGATGAAGTCGATCCGGTTCCCGCTGATCACGCCAACCTTCTTCTTCGTGCTGGTGACCACCGTGATCTCGGTCAACGACGACGTGTTCGGCGCGATCAACGTGCTCACCAACGGCGGGCCGTTCGATTCGACGACGAACATCATCTACTACCTGTACCAGCAGGGGTTCCAGTTCTTCCAGATTGGCGCGGCGAGTGCCGTGGCGGTGATCGTGTTCGTGGCGACTTGCATCCTGACCTGGATCCAGTTCAAGTTCGTGGAAAGGCACGTGCACTATGGCTAGCACGGCTTATTCGTCAGAGGTTTCTGATCGGCACGCCAGGCGGAAGGGTTGGAACGGGCTGGCGCTGCACGTCATCGTCATCCTGATCTGCGCGTTCACGATTTTCCCCTTCCTGTGGATGCTCTCGACGGCCTTCAAGCCAGCCGACGAGGTGTTCACCAGGGACCTGCGCCTGATCGCGAACAACCCGACGTGGCGGAATTTCCCGAACGCGTTCGACTACTTCCCGGTGGCGCAGTGGTTCTGGAACAGCTTCGGCATCTCGACGATCACCACGGCGGGTAAGCTGGCGATCAGCATCCCGGCGGCGTTCGCCTTCGCGCGGCTGAAGTTCCGCGGCGACAAGCTGCTGTTCTCCATGGTGCTGGCCACCATGATCGTGCCGGGCATCGTGACCGTGGTGCCGAACTACATCCTGGTGTCCGACCTGGGATGGATGAACACCTGGGCGGCGGTGATCATCCCGTCACTGCCGGGAACGGCGTTCTTCGTATTCCTGCTGCGGCAGAACATCCTCCAGCTTCCGCAGGACCTGATGGATGCGGCCAAGATCGACGGCGCGTCGACCTTCAAGCTGCTGATCCAGATCGTGTTGCCGAACGTGAAGCCCGCCATCGCGGTGGTGACGATCCTGGCGTTCCTCGGCATGTGGAACCAGTACCTGTGGCCGCTGCTGGTGCTCAACGACTTCGAGTCGAAGACGCTGGCGACCGGCATGCAGTTCTTCACCAACAACGCCGAATCGGCCCAGATGTGGGGCCCGATGATGGCGACGGCGACGATCGCGACCCTGCCGCCGCTGATCATCTATGTGCTGGCGCAGAAGCAGATCATCGACACCTTCGTGACATCCGGCCTCAAGGGGTAGTGAGCATCGCGAAGGGGCGGGGCCGCTGCGGCTTCCGCCCCTTCATTCATTTATGGGGGTCCCATGCGGTACGGCGAGATCGTTCACCGAATGCGAACCATGACGAAGGCGCGACCGCACAACCGGCGGACGTTCGTGCTCGGCGGAAGTGGCATGGCGGGGGCCATGGCCGCCCGGCCGCTCTTCGCCCAGACGCCTTCGGCGCCGGTGGCGACACCGGTGTTTGGCGAGACGCCGTTCACGCTGGGCATCGCCTCGGGCGAGCCGCTTCCGGATGGGGTGGTGCTGTGGACCCGCCTGGCGCCGCGGCCGTTCGAACCCGACGGCGGCATGCCGGACGCCCCCGTGGAGGTTCGCTGGCGGGTGGCCACCGACGACGCGATGCGTGACGTGGTCCAGGAAGGCGTGGCGCTGGCCGAGCCGGAGTGGGGCCACTCGGTGCATGTGGAGGTCGAGGGGCTGGAGGCGAACCGCTGGTATTGGTACCAGTTCGTCTCCGGCGACGAGGAGAGCCCGATCGGGCGGACGAAGACCGCCCCGGCGGCTGGCAGCGACCCGGGCGAATTCCGGTTCGCGTTCGCGTCGTGCCAGCGGTGGGACGAGGGGTTGTACACCGCCTACCGCGACCTCGCCAAACAGGACGTCGACCTGGTGGTGCACCTGGGCGACTACATCTACGAATACAACGTGGGATTCGGCGACCTCGCGAGGCCGGTCGACATTCCGGGCCACGCCCGGACACAGCCGCGGAACCTGGAGCAGTATCGCTACCGGTATGCCATGTACAAGCTGGACGAGCATCTTCAGGAGGCGCACCGGGTGGCGCCGTGGCTGGTGACTTGGGACGACCACGAGGTGTACAACAACATCTTTGGGGAACTGGATCGCGATTCTCCAGCGGCGCAGGGCATGCTCCTGCAACGGGCCGCCGCGTATCAGGCGTACTACGAGCACATGCCGCTGCGCCGGGAGGCGCGCGCGAACGGGCCGGACCTGCAACTGTTCCGCCACCGGTCGTTCGGCTCGCTGGTGGATTTCAACATCCTCGACACCCGGCAGTACCGAACCAGCCAGGCCCCGGAGTGCACGGCCGAGGAGCGGCTGGCGAACGACGGGTTCTGCTCGGCGTCGCTGGACCCGGAGCGCACGATGCTGGGCCAGCGGCAGCGGGACTGGCTGCTGGACCGGTTCGACCAGACGACCGCCCGGTGGAGCGTGCTGGCGCAGCAGGTACCGTTCGCCCGGATCGATAACGAGGCCGATCCGAAACTGGCGAGCTATGGTGGCCGGGAGATGGACAAGTGGGACGGCTACGCCCACGAACGGGACGTGATCTCGGCGGCGATGGCCGGGGCCGCGACGGCGAACGGCTTCGCCCCGGTGGTGATCACCGGCGACGTGCACGCCAACTACGTGTGGGACCTGAAGACGGACTGGAACGATTCCGGTGCCACGGCGTACGGCACCGAGTTCGTGGGAACCTCGATCTCCTCGAATGGCGATGAGGCGCTGGAGGAGGACGAAGGGTTCACGACCCAGTGTGGAAACCGCAACGGAAACCCACATAACCATCTGTACGATAATCATCGTGGGTACGTGCTCTGCGACCTGACCGCCGGAACCTGGGAAACAACCTACAGGGTGATGCCCAACGTCAGCGATCCCGATGCGGAGGCGACAACGCTGGTGTCGTTCGCGGTCGAGCACGGCAACCCCGGGGCGCAGGTGGCGACGAGCTGCACGCCAGGGGAGCCATCCGGAACCTAGGACAGCGGGACGCTCGGCGTCCCTGCGGGCCTCATATATTAACGATATTTAATAACGCGATATGTTCCTGCTGGAACGCGTTCCCGCGAAGGGGTGGTTCCAGCGATATGACCATCCGGGCCCGAACATGGGCGTGCATGGCGGGGATTCGAACACCGTTTCGCGACTGGGATACCGGGCCGCGATCGGTTGAATCCCACCCTGGAAATCCGCGCGCCGGCGGCGGCTTCCAGGGAGGAGATTGATCTTGCCTGACTTTGACGATTTCAACCTGGACTGGGGCTGGACGATCAATATGGACTGGGGCCAGCTCGAGTTCTGGGACCTGGTGCTGCGACTGGCGATGGCCACGCTGCTGGGCGGGCTGATCGGCCTGGAACGGGAGCGTCTCGATCGCGCGGCGGGCCTGCGGACGCACGCGCTGGTGTCGGTGGCGTCGGCCCTGATGATGATCGTGTCGACTTACGGGTTCCCGGTTCCCCCCGATGGGTCCGAGGGGGCGCTGGACCCCAGCCGGATCGCGGCCCAGGTGGTGAGCGGCATTGGCTTTCTCGGGGCCGGGGTCATTATCTTCCGCGACAACACCGTGCGCGGCCTGACGACGGCGGCGACGATCTGGTCGGTGGCGGGCGTGGGTCTGGCCGCGGGCGGCGGGTTGTACCTCCCGGCGATGGTCGGCACCTTCTTCATGCTGGTGATCCAGGCGGGTCTCAAGCCGCTGGAGCGCAAGTTCTTCGCCAAGCACCAGCGAGAACACCGGGTGCTGTTGCAGGTGGACCACCGCAAGGACGTGCTGGAAGGGATCGAGTTCGCCACCAAGGCCACGCCGGTGCGGCTGCGATCCATGCAGTTCGACAGTTCGACCGGGGAGAACCTGGACACCGTCGAACTGACCCTGATGGCGGAGTCCCAGAAGGAGGTGCTGGACCTGCTGGCGCGACTGCGGAAGGTGGACGCAGTGCGGCACATCACCTACAAGCGCGGCTCGTCGATCATCAGGAAGCGGGAGCGGTCGATTCCGCTGGATCGCGAAGAGGATTTCGAGGATGACGATGAAAACGGGAACGGCCGGTGAGGCTCGTTCCCGTGCCCGGGAAGAGGGGGCGGTCCGGAACGGCGGATGGCGGTCGGGGCCATTCCTCGCGCCATCTCCAGCAAGGCGTCCGTGTCTTCTGGTTCAAATGCTGCTCTGGCGAAGCGCGTTGAGCTCGTCGAGGGCGCGATGGCCGCGCTCGATCACCGCTGGAACGGCATCGTGACGGCCTTGACGAAGACGGAACTCGATCTTCACGAGGATCTGTGTCGCCACGAGCACCGCCGTTCCTTCCCCCCCGACCAGGTCGAGCATGCGCGTCCACAGCCGTCTTCGGGCACCGTCCAGCGAATCCTCGAAGGTGTTCCATTGGAGGGTGGAGAGATCGGTCGCCCGCGTGCCGCTACCGGCGTTCCCGATATCCACGACCGCCAC
>JAEWEG010000082.1 GCA_023389575.1 Chloroflexota bacterium
CCGTCGGTGACCATCGCCACCGCTTCCCGCATGAACGATTCACTGTACCGACCGCGTCGCCCCATCTCGTCACCTCCTCGACCACAATTCCCCGTCTTCCACTGTCCAAGAAAACTGTGACACACCAAAAAGCCCGTGGTTTCGGGCCGAATCGCCCCCGGAAACCAATTAACTGCATTAATGGATTAATGTCGGCGAAAACACAAAGCGGTCGAAAACGGCTCTCGCGGCGGCTCCCCGCCCGCCACACGCCAAACACCCCCGGCGGCCAACCGGCCACCGGGGGTGTCGTCTCAGTCACGTCACGGTTCATGTAGGGGGCGACCCCGGCGCGGAACGAGACCTGCCTACCACGCGCCAAGGGTCGTCGCCCCGTCCCGACGAAGCCTAGGCCTCGTCGGCCAGGTTCATGTAGGGGGCGACCCCGGCGCGGAACGAAGCCTGCCTACCACGCGCCAAGGGTCGTCGCCCCGTTCCGGACCCTACGCCTCGTCGGCCAGATTCCAGTTCGCGATGTTCCAGGTCGAAATCGCGAACCGCGGCCCAATCGCCACGTTCTCCTGCCGAATCCGGTTGCTCAGCACGTACGGCGCGTCCGTCCGCTGCACCAGCGGAATTTGCGCCACGTCGCCGATCACCAGGTCGTTCAGCGAAATGAGGATCTCGTTGGCCCGCTCCGCGTCGGTCGTCTGCAGCAGTTCCTCGAACAGCGCGTCGTACTCGGCGTTCCGCCAGCGCGAGACGTTATCCCGCTGCCAGTCGTTCTCGGCCTGGGCGATGTTCTCGCCGTCCGGCCCGGCGTACCAGCCGCTCAGGTACGCGGTCGGCACGGGAGAGGTCGGACCGTTGGCCGCCAGTTCCACGTCCCACGGCTTGTGGGCGGCGTTTTGCGTGTTGCCCGGCGACCCATCGAAGTACACCGAGCTCTCCACCGCGATCAGCTCCACCCGAATCCCGATCGCCTCCCAGTTGTCCTTGATCACGGCCTGCGTCTTCTGCCGCACCGGGCTGGCCGGCGTCGCGATCGACAGCGCCAGCTCCACCCCGTCCTTCGCCCGCCAGTCGCCATCCAGCGTCCAGCCGGCCTCGTCCAGCAGCCGCGCGGCCTCCTCCGGATCGTACGCCCAGCTCGTGTTGGGGGAGGTGAACGACTCCAGGCCGCTCAGGATGTTCGCGGTCGGCGGCTGGCCCTCGCCGTAGAAGCTGGTCGAAATCGTCTCCCGATCGATCGCCAGGTTCAGCGCCTGGCGCACGGCCAGGTCGGAAAGGATCGGGTGCGGCGTGTCCTTCTGCGACACCTGCCCGTCCACCTCGGTGTCGGGGTCGGAGAAGTTCAGGCCCAGCGACTCGATCAGCACCCCCGGGAACGTGTGATAGGTGCCCCGGCCCCCATCGGCCTCCAGCTGGGCGATGATCTCCGGCTCCACCTGGATGTTCCAGGCCCAGTCGAAATCGCCCGTCTGCAGCACGGCCCGCGCCGCCGAGGCCGGATCGCCGCCGCCCTTCAGCAGCACGCTGGAGAAATGCGGCTTGGTCGGCTCGCGGTAGTTGTCGTTCAGCACGTAGGTGATCTGGTCGTTCGGCGCCAGCGACTCCACCACGAACGGCCCGGTCCCGATCGGCGCGGAGAGGAAGGCCTCGTTCTTGTTGGCCGGGTCGTTATCGAAGGCATGCGCCGGGTAGATCGCCCCCAGGTGGGAGCCGGTGAACGGCTCGAACCAGGTCACCGAGGGGTTGGTGAAGCTCACCACGGCGGTCAGCTCGTCCGGGGTCTCGATCCCGGAGATCGTGCTCCAGGTCTGGTAGTTCACCGAGGCGTTGCTCTGCGTGGTCACCCATTCCCAGGTGAACTTCACGTCGGCCGAGGTGAACGGCTCGCCGTCGCTCCACAGCACGTCGGGCAGGAGTTTGAAGGTCACGGTCGAGAGATCCTCGGCCAGCAGGCCGTTCTCCACGGTTGGAACCTCGGTCGCCAGGTTCGGAATGATCGTCCCATCGGGCAGGAAGTGCAGCAGCGGATCGAACACCAGCGCCGAGGCCACGAAGTCCTTGTCGCCGGTCCCGCTGTGGGGAGCGGCCACGCTCGGAGCCTGCCACACCAGCAGCCGCAACTCGCCACCAGCCCCGCGCTCCTGGTTCTCGGTGCCGAAGGCGGGCCGGGCACTGGCGGAGGCCACCGGCGAAGCCTCGGGCGAGGCGTCCTGGGCGAACGCCCGCGCCCCGGAGAGCGCCGCCGCCGCGCCCACGCCGATCGCGCCGGCCGTCTGGGAGAAGGTGCGCCGGGTCATGGAGGAGGGTGTCAAACGTGCCATGGTCCGCCTGTCCTGTTCCGGTACGCGGCCTGACAACGGAGTCAGGACGCCAATGGGTCGACGGGGGCAGACGCCCCCTCATGCCACGAGTGTAGGCCCGTGACTGCACAATGGGAAGTGGGTACGCAATATGCACCGCCAGGCTGGCAACCCCGGTCAAAGGAGCTATGGCGAGCCAGTGGCTGGCGGGGGACTGGAGTAAACTGGAGGGCGGTAAGGGCGCCTCGTTCCCGGCGCCGATGGCAGGTGCGGTCGCCAGTCGTGAATGCGATTTGGCGACCGTTTGCTCGTAAAGGATCACATCCATGACGGCACGTACCCCGATCTCCGACCTTCTCCAGCAACTCCGGAACGGCGACATCAGCCGCCGCCAGTTCATGCAGGCCGCCACCGCCCTCGGCGCGGGCACGGCCGCCGCCGCGGTGATGGCCAACGGCGTCATGGCCCAGGACGCCTCCCCCGAAGCGTCGCCAGTCGCCGCCGAAACCGCCCAGGCGCCCGCCTTCGGCACCGAGAACCAGGAGCGCGGCGCGGGCGGCGAACTCCGCATCATCCAGGCCCAGGCCCCAACCGTGCTGGCCGCCCACAGCGCCACCGGTTCCAAGGATGCCTACGCCGGCGGCCTCGTGCTGGAGCCGCTCCTCGGCTACCTGCAGGATGGATCCCTCCAGCCGATCCTCGCCGCCAGCGTGCCCTCGCCGGAGGACGGCTCCGTCTCCGAGGATCTCACCCAGGTCACCTTCACCCTTAAGGAAGGGGTGCTCTGGAGCGACGGCACGCCGTTCACCGCCAACGACGTCATCTTCACCTGGCAGTGGGTGACCAACCCGGACAACGCCTCGCCCAACATCGACACCTGGGCGATCATCGAGAACATCGAGGCCCCCGACGACCTCACCGCCGTGGTCACCTTCACCGGGCCGCAGGTGGCCTGGTTCGACACCTTCACCGGGGGAGACTGGGGCGTCATCTACCCGGCCCACGCCTTCGGCAACGACCCCGCCAACAAGAACGACGAGTTCCTCTCGTTCCCGATCGGCACCGGCCCGTTCAAGGTCGACACCTTCGCCCCGAACGACGCCGCCACCTTCTCGATGAACGAGAACTACCGCGAGCCGAACAAGCCCTTCTTCTCCTCGGTCAACTTCAAGGGCGGCGGCGACGAGGTCTCGGCCGGGCGCGCCGTGGTCCAGACCGGCGATTACGACTACGCCTGGAACGTGCAGGCCGAGCCGGAGATTCTCCAGCAGCTTCGCGACAGCGGTGAGCGGGGAAAGATCCTGCAGAAGGTCGATACCACCGTTGAAGCCTTCTACCTCAACTTCTCCGACCCCAACACCGAGGTCGACGGCGAGCGCTCGCACAAGGACACGCCCCACCCATTCTTCACCGACAAGGCCGTGCGCGACGCCCTCAACGTGGCGATCAACCGCGAGCTGATCTCCGAGCAGTTCTACGGCGATGGCTCCCTGGCCGAATCCAACATCCTGGCCGGCAACCCGTTCTTCGATTCCCCCAACACGAGTTGGACCTTCGACCTGGAGGAGGCCGCCCGCATCCTCGACGAGGCCGGCTGGGCGCTGGACGGCGATGTCCGCAAGAAGGACGACGTCGAACTGTCGCTGGTCTACGCCACGCCGATCAACTCGGTGCGCCAGAAGACCCAGCAGGTGGTGAAGGCCGACCTCGAGAGCATCGGCTTCAAGGTGGAACTCGCCCAGGTCGACCCGGGCATCTTCTTCGATGGCTCGGCCGGCAACGACCAGAGCTTCCAGCACTTCTACTGGGACATGGCCACCATCTCCTCCGGCCCGCCCAGCTCGATCCCGGTGTCCTACGTGAACAAGTGGTACGCCGGCCCGGACGGCGAGAACATCTCGCAGGCGTCCAACCAGTGGACCGGCACCAACATCCAGCGCTGGCAAAGCCCCGAGTTCGACGCCCTCTACGAGCAACTGCTGGCCGCCACCTCGATGGAGGAGGCCCAGGGCCTGCTCATCGCGATCAACGACCTGGTGATCGGCGAGGTGGTGAACATCCCCATCGTGCTGCGGCCATTCTTCAACGCGGTCTCGAACCGGCTCCGCGAGGAGAACATCGGCAACGAGAACGGCTTTTCCTCGCCGTACTGGAACATCGCCAACTGGAACCTGGCCGAGGACGCCTGATCCCGTCCGATCTTCCATCCTCCAGCGAAAACGACACCCCCGGCGGCCACCCAGCCCCGGGGGTGTTTCGCGTCCCGCCGCTGCTTTCGCCCGCCTGGCAGTGGCGATGGCCGAGGCGACGTTCGACCCACTGTGTGTTTTCGCCGACATTAATCCATTAATGCAGTTAATTGGCTTCGGGAGACGTTTCAGCCCGGAACGACGGGCTTTTTGGCCGGTCGAATTAATGCGCGGTTTGGAATTAATGTCGAACACATGAATGATGTTGTCGCATGACGCGACGAGCGTCCGGGCACGAAGGCGGTCCGTTTCGGGGCGACGACGGGTGCGCGGTTGCCCCCTTGAACGAAGCCCTGGGTTCACGGCGAGGCTGAGAGGGGTCATGGTGGGGCGGTCCTTTCCGGGATGCGCGAGGGGGAGGGCAGTTGTGTCTACCCAGTGAACGCATCGAGAAGAAGAAAACCCGCCACCTCAGCCGGAATTCACGGACTCAGAGCGTCGAAAGAGGCCGTCGACTCGACGCTAACGCGACTGGGCTGGCCTTACGCACGACTGTTTGCCTAAGACCTTGATCATGCCAAACCGGGTGATCGGACTTTAGCGCCATGAACAGGATCCTTCGTTAACAAGTGATCGAGAATGTCACGAATAAATCGTTCGAGACTCGCCTTTGCTTGAGCTTCGTTACCTGGCCGAACCGAGAAGGCACCGAGTCCAGGCAGGATTTCATGGAACTCGATCCAAGACTGATCTCCGGAATCTGACCCGGGGTACAAGACGTAAGCGCCCTGTGTTCGGCGAATCGCATCACGGTAAGAATGCATCTTCAAGAGATCGCTGCGCTTGGCACGTGTATTTGCGCGGTCGGAACGTGCTTCCTCCTCTAAATCCGCGTCGGTTCCAGTGCCAAAGAGCCCAACGATGTTTTCGACCCTGTACTTGGCATCGAAGTGAACGTGAACGATCCGGTCCGCTAGCTCTGCCTCGACTTCGGAGAGTTCAGATGGCCAAAAGCTAAGCGAATAGTCTGGACGCATGGATCGTGTCCAAGAACCCGGTTTCGGATAGCTTCCGACAGGCGAAGGCGGAACGCCCGAAAACGTTCGGTTGTACCCAAAGCGCACATGGATGGACTTGTTGCCAGCAGCGTAATTCGCGACCACTGAAAACGCCGATCCCGAACGCAGCTTCAAATCGAACCCGGAACTCGACTGGTCGATCACTTTCGCCATCGGTGGCGCGTCGAACTGAAAGATGCCATCCATAACGTCAATCAGCACAAAGAAGAGCCAGTATTCGTAAAGAAGAGCAACATCCTTCTTGCCAGCACCAAATACGTCCTGGCCACCTGACCAAGATAACTGAGTGGCAAGCGAAAATTGCAGCCAAGTCTTGAGAATCTCTCGATAGCCACTTCGCTTCTGTAATACTGGGCTACCCAAGGGGAGCATGACGGCTGGGCCAACTTCTTGAAACAAGCTTGTTTCAAGATATCCGCCGACCGATCGCCTGAGCGACTGCACTTCGCCTAGAAGGCGTTGCTCGGCGCGATTACTACTTTCCAGCAATCGATCTTCCATACCGAAGAGCACTGCTTGGAACTCTCCAAGAGAATGTTTGACGAAGCGATTCTCTGGCGTGTCTCGGGTGTCAAAAGATTGGCGAGTGCTAATCCAACGCGGCAAGGAAGGAGCGGACAACCCTGCTGTCTTCATGCTG
Organism: Chloroflexota bacterium; assembly: GCA_023389575.1. Lineage (GTDB taxonomy): Bacteria > Chloroflexota > Chloroflexia > Thermomicrobiales > UBA6265 > JACCYX01. The sequence continues at coordinate 6,200 of JAEWEG010000082.1, forward strand.
GAATGAATAGGATGGTCCGCCGGCACCGCGATTCGATGCCTTCCGCTGGCAACTGATGTCACCAGTGATCGGCTGGGGCGACGGCTTTGACGAATATCGACCACGGTCTCTTCGGAAATGGTCCGACGATGAGGATCACTGATGATGTACTGCATTGCATCTCGGAACTCTCTAGAAGACAGGAGCGCCCGTATGAACGCATACTTCTCATGAATGCTTGGCAGTGACGAATGTGGATCGGAGACCAGTCGAGCCTGGGCGGGTGCATGGATATCCAACAAGAGCCCCATACACTTTTCCGCAATTCCATCTAGCATCACCCGGTAGTCACGATGATAGTCAATCTTGCTTGTACGCACTTCAACATGCGTCCGACCAACTTCCACACCTTGAACGGATTCGAGGATTATTGGTAGGAGTCCGGTCGCAAGTCCTGGCTCTATTCGCCCAATCTCATTAGCGATACGGCTTGGCTGGATGGCAGACGTTTCACGAAGCCGGAAGCGATGTATTGACTTCGATTCCAGATGGAATTCATAGGTAAACCCTTCAGTTAGCTGAACTTGCTCTTCTCCGCGTTCGCTAACCTCTTCGTCAGATAGCACAAGTAAGGTTTGAGGTGAGCGCTCGACAAGTTTGAGATTGGCAACCGTCTGACCAAACGCAGACCGGATACTCAAATCCGTTTGCGATACGAACTCGGGCATCTCTACGCCTCAGCGAAGCTGGTGAAGCCATTCTGGCGAAGAAGTCGGAGCATGCGGCGTATCTTTTCATAGGCTAGTGGGTAGACGATGAGCGCATCGTCTTTGGGAGCGATGGAAGCAAGCGCCGCTACTCCCTGTCCCGATGCAGCCATCGCCTCATCCATTAATTGGGCGCTGTTTGCAAGGATGGGCAACCGGGAATCCACCTCGTCCCACTGCCTTGGCGCTGCGCAGAGGTACGAAAGCGCCAACAACACTGGCTCTAGCCTGGCGCGAGAACCGTTCAATCGCGGCAACAGCTTCTGGCAGATTTGGGCGTCGATCGCATCCTTCTCGGACCAATCAACTTCAATCTCCGCGTACTTCTCTACAAATCGGGAAACCTCGTGCACGATCCTAAACCCAAACTCGTAGCCATGCTCCGCCATGACTTCGAAGAACAATAGGAGTTCCGCATTAACTCGCGCTCGTGCCGCCGGTGCGATTACATCCCCTTGGCGCGCCCGGCCACTTGCTAGAAAGGCATGAGCGAATCGCACTCCTCTTCCATGAACTCCTGATAGGTCTACTGATCGAGGTCTTTCCAGATGCCATTCCAGCGCATTACGCGAAACTCGAAACTCCAACGTATTGGCACGGTCCAGCACCTTGGGTGAGAACATATATGTCGTTTCGTCGATATTGACGGTGCCTATCGTAAAAAGGTTGCTCGGCAACCGAATAGACTGGGGGACGCCGTCTCGCTTCCTTTCCGGGTCACTCTCGCTGTAGAGATGAATCTCCTCGCCAGACTCAATCGCCGAGAGGAAGTCTGCGAAGTACCGCTCGACATGTGAAAGGTTCATTTCATCTAAGATAAGAAAATATGGAACTGTCGGGTTCGCGATGGCGCGAAGGATGAGGTCCAAACTAGGCGTTCGAATATATCGAGACGGATCCAGCGCATCCGGATATCCAAGTATGTGTTCGTTACTATTCCAGTCGGCTCCTACCGCCACAACCGCATAGCAGGACGAGTCTATCGAAGAGACTTCGGGTGCGTTGTTCAAATAATCGAAGGCGGCTGCTTTCAAGTGCGTTTCAAACGAGTTTAACTGTGGTGAGTATCGTGTTGTCCGATCGATTGCGTTACGAATTTCCCTTACCGGCGTGTTTCGCGGGAGATTATGCTTGGAGATGTAATCGGCCCACTCATAAATCAACTCGCGCGGAAGTGCTACCTTAATATACCTGCTCGCGTCCTGTCCATTGGTAAAAAGAATTGATATGTCATCGGCATTCTCGACATGGTAACTGATGCGCTCCGACGGAATGATTGAACCGATCGTCGGCCATGTGACAGGCTTTCGCGACGGCAAAGTGATCCACGCCGCGAAAGCCTGTGCTAGTTTCGTCTTCCCTGATCCGGATAACCCTGTAAGGATCGTGAAACGTTTCGTAAGGAGGCTGGCCACAAATCGCGTCAGCATCGCATGATCAAATAGCAATCCTGCTTCGCGGAAATCATTATTAGCAGATGAAACGAGTTTTGTAAGGGAATCATGCGGCTCGTTGGGGCGAAGCGGTGTGGTGTGTGTTTGGCTCAAACTCACTGATTGTCCCTTTTTTGTATGACCTAGATCACCTGCAAGTATCACTCTATTGTGGCGAGGCCAGCACGCTGAGACAACCGGAGATCACTTGAACCAATCTTTCTTGGCGGTTCGACGTTGCCAGTGAGATGGCGACTGGCTCCGAGTCGGCATGGTGACCGCGGCCGTGGGAGGAGTTTGTTGGGGGGCGACGGAAGCTACACGATTGGATACACTCCGCGCGTCCGGGTCAAGCTTGCGAATAATGACTTTCGGCGTGCGGGGACCTTTGCCATTGGTGTAAATCCAACCTAAATCCCACAGGTAGTTGAAGTATGCTCGTGGTATCTCCTGCTCATCGCGACTAATACCTTGTTCAGCCAACCACTTCTTGCCCTTATAGTCGATCTCAAACGTACGGGGCTGTCTGGACCCATCAATCAGGACGGCTGCCCGGGTATAGCAGGTACCGTCTGAACGAATGCTGAGTTTCGGCATGCATTTTCGCTCACATGTTCGGCGGATTTGATTTTGTGTCCCTTATGAAGAGTATCACCGAGGTTCGCGGCGGCTTCAAGGTGACATCGAAAATACTTGTGGGGCGACGACCTCCGGCAAAAACGGTGAAGCTCTCTCACTTCCGGAGCTTCCCATCATCGATTGCTGGAGGCGTTGACTGAAATCCGAACCTGCGGGTTCGGCGCAATCGTCTACAAGCTACCGCCACTTACGGTACGTTGGAGACTTCGGAGTAGCGGCGTGAACATTTCGTGACAGGTCGGCGCTAGCATGCGGGTATAGACCCACTGGATTCGCAGGGGGCCGGTCCCGACCGGCGCGGGCTGCCCCAACCACTCCGGAGACTGACATGCGCGCAACCAATCGCAGGAACCTCCTGGCCGGAGTCGCCGTCACCGCACTTTCCGCCCGGCTCGCCGGCGCCTCCACCCCGGTGGCCTCGCCCCAGCCCATCCCCGGGGGCAGCCTCCCCTGCGGCATCAAGTACGACCTCGGCGCCGAACTGGCCCGGAACGAGATCACCCGCCCCACCAGCCACGAACCCTTTTACCGGGACGAACTCACCGCCATCCGCGACCAGCTTCATGCCACCTCGGTGAACCTGTACGGCTCCGATCCCGATCAGATCATCGCCGGACTCGAGATCGCCGCCGACCTCGGGTTCGACATCTCCCTGCAAACCCGCCTCAACTTCCTCCCCCAGTCCGAAATGATCGATCGGCTCACCGCGGTGGCCATCGAGGCGGAACGCACGCGGGCCGAAGGCATCCCGGTGGTGCTGGACGTGGGCTGCGAATACCTGCTGTTCGCCGACGGGCTGATCGAGGGTGACGACTTCTTCGAGAAGCTGGACGTCATCTCCTCCGGCGATGTCGACTGGGAGGCGATCATCGGGCGTATGGCCGCCATGCTCCAGTCGCTGGCCGATACCGCACGCGCCCATTTCGGTGGCCCCATTACCTACGCGGATACGCCGGACATGACCTTCGCCTGGGATGCCTTCGACATCATCAGCATCGACCACTATCTCGACAGCGCGACTCGCCCCACGTACGTGGAAACCATCGATAGCCTGGCCGCCACCGGCAAACCGGTGTGGGTGGCGGAGTTCGGCAGCACGCCCTGGCGCGGCGCCTCGGACGCGGGCGGCATGGCCTGGGACATCGTCGATTACACAGCCAATCCGCCCGAGATCGTCGACGGCATTGTCCGGGACGAGGACGATCAGGCCCGGGCCATCATCGATACCCTCGAATACATCGGGCATTCCCAGGCGGAGCGAGCCTATCTCTACGAATTCATCACCACCGGCTCCACCCGCGATTCCGATCCCCGGTACGACTACGATCTGACGGGATACGGCATCGTCTCGACATGGGGACCAGGACACGACCAGGCATATGACACCACCGGCCATTGGGAACCCAAGGTGGCATTCCATCACCTGGCCGAATGGAACCGGGCCCTGACTCGCTCGGCCCCCTGATCGTCTTCGCCCCGCTTCCAGCAACGTCGCCGACGGAACAACACGCATTCCCATATCCCCGCCAACGGTTGTCGGCCCCGGAACATCGCCCAAACGGATCGCGCGGCGTACCATGTCACCATGCGGGGCCGTCGCCCCGCCACGCGGGCACCCCAGTACCGGACAAGGCATTCCATCCGGAACGGCGATGCTCGCGACAATCAACACCACCTTCCTGCAAGGAGCAACCACGCATGACAGACCGGGGCCGAGAAATCTGTGAGACCTGTAACGGCACGGGGCGGGTGATCGATGAAACCCAGGCCGGGGAGCCGGTCGCCACCTGCATGGTCTGCAAGGGCAACGGCTGGATCCAGGCCGGCCAGACGCAGCCGAGGAAGGTCAACTCGGGGTGGCTTCAAACGCCCAGGCAGTCGCGGTAGCGATCGCCACCAGCCTCCCGCCACGGCGGGGCACGGCGAGAATCACGATGTGCGATGCCCGGACCGCCTGATGGGCCGGGTCGCCGGGAACCGCCCACGCGGAGGGGGTATGTCATCGCGGGACACATCGGGCGAACGTTCATTGCGTGGCCCGTCGCCAGCGCGTACCATGATGCCATGAGAGTACGTATATGCTTTGCACACCGTGGTGAAAAACGCTCAAATGGATAGGCAATCTACCTGCCCCAACTGCGATGCTCCGGCCCAGGAACGCGATGCCTACTGTGGGCAGTGTGGGGCGGCGTTGCGGGCCGCGCCCTCCACGTGGAACTGGCCAGAACCACCGGCCAACGAGGCCGTGAATGGCAACGGGAACGGCCAAGGCAACGGACACCACTCGAAACTCGACGTAACGGAGACCGAGGAGCTGGCCGTATCGGAGGCTCCCGCCACGGACACGGCGGTCGAGCCCGACTCGGAACCAGAATCCGAACCCCAGCGACCCCGGGCCAGGCGAGGGGAGAGCGAAGAGGACATGCCGTTCGTGCCACTGGGCGTGCCGGTGCAGCTCGATCCACCACAACCAGGCGGGCTGCGTCGCCTGTTGCCGCTTGGCCGGTTCCGCCAGGGCTGAGCATTTTCCAGAAACTCCGGTCATCCCCCAGGCACGCCGATGTCGCGCTCCCTAGACTTGAGGCATGGGTGGCAACGACGCCACCATGCATGGAGCGGCGGAGCGAACACCATGTCCCAGCAACAATCAGCGCCCGCACCTGGCGGGCCGGTCATCATGCGGGCGTCCGGCGATCCCGGCTGTCTCGTGCGGGTACTGTGGTACCTGCTGGTGGGGTGGTGGCTCTCGGCCATCTTCATCGCCATCGGCTGGGCGCTGGTGGTCACCGTCATCCTCCTGCCGGTCGGCCTCTGGTTCCTGCACCGCGTGCCCTGGGCACAGACGTTGCGCCCCCGCACGCGTGAGTTCCACACCGAGTATCGCGACGGCGCCACGCTGGTCACCGAAACCACCATTCCCCAGCATCCGTGGTACGTGCGCCTCGTCTACATCGTGCTCATCGGCTGGTGGTGGGGCGCCATCTGGCTGTCGGTGGCCTGGGCGCTCGGCATGCTGCTGATCACCCTTCCCGTCTCGATCCTGATGATCGATCGCAGCCCGGCGATGGTGTCCCTCCAGCGACATTAACCCGGGTCGCGGGCTCCCCCGCCGCATGCGTCCAGCCATCGCGGCACGTCCGGGTTACGCATGTGGGACCGAAACCTGGACGTGCCACACCAGGGAGACAGGGGCGCTTTCCACGTCCATTGGTGTCGTATATAGTGCTCGCGGCGTGGCGCCAAATGCGATTCGCCCCGCATCCGGGCGAGAACACATCCCGAGTGAACGATGACCGATCAGCCTTTGCGGCGTCGTGACGACCTGGTCACGACCGATACCGGCGATGACCTGCTGGTCTACGACCCGGAGTCGCATGCCCTTCACACGCTCAACGCGGTGACCGCGGAGGTCTTTCGCCAGGTCAACGGCGCCTCAACGATCGTCGACCTCGTGCGGAACACAGGTCTCACCGAGAATCAGGTTCACCTGGCGCTTGAGTTGCTGCGAGAGGCCGGGTTGGTGGAGGGATACACCCTGGTGGAGCGTCTCGCCACGACTTCGCGACGTCGCCTCCTGCGCAAGGCGGGGGTCGCCATGAGCGTGCCGACGATCGCCTCGGTGACGATGCCGATGGCGAGCGCAGCCGCGAGCGTCACCTGCGATCCATCCGGTATCCCGTGCGTATTCGGCAATCCTGGAGCCTGCTGTAGCCGAACGTGTATCCGGAGCGCGTCCGGGCCAGTCTGCGCGTAGCGCCGGCACAGGCATTCAGGAAGCTCGTCGGCTGCTCGCTTGGGCGTCCCGGCGATCCGTGATGGACATCGAGAGCCGGGCCGCCCGGTCGCGGAAGTCCCGTACCATCACGTCGTTGGTCATCAGCGAGGCGGCTTCGAGATAGGCGCTGGCGGCCTCGGAGTCCCGGCCGGCTCGCCGCAGGAGATCAGCCCGCGCCGCCGGATACATTGGGTAGGCGGCCACCTGTCGATCCGCCGCCAGCCGGTCGAGTTCGGCCAGGCCAGTCTCTGGCCCGCGAGCCATGCCGTTGGCGAGGGCTCGCGCCAGGGCGTTGACCGGGGTGGGGTTCACGCCCAGCAGCACGGTGTAAAGCGCGACAACCTGGGGCCAATCCGTCTCGTCGAACGAGGAAGCCTCCGCGTGCAGCGCGGCGATCGCGGCCTGCACGGCGTACGGGCCGGGCCGGTCGCGATCGGTTGCCCGCAGGGCCCGTTCCACCAGGTCGATCCCGTCCGATATCGCGACCCGGTCCCAGCGCGAGCGGTCCATCTCCTCCAGCAGCACGGCCAGTCCGGTATCGTCGAACCGGGCGTCCTGCCGCGACTCGGTGAGGCGAATCAACGCCGCCAGCCCCATCACCTCCGGGTGATCGGGCAGCAGTTCGCGCACCACCGAGATCAGGTCGATGGCCAGCCGGGTCAGCTCCGGGCGCCGCAAACTGGCGCCATCCCCGGCGGTGTGGCCTTCGGTGTAGACCAGGTAGATCACCGCCAGCACATCGTTCATCCTGTCATCCAGCGCATCGCCCTCCGGCACCCGGTAGGGAATACCGGCGGCCTGGATCTTCTGTTTGGCGCGGGTGATGCGCGCCGCCATCGTGGGTGTCTGCACCAGGAACAGGCGGGCGATGCCGGCGGTGGACAACCCGCAGACCAGCCGCAGCGACAATGCCACCCGCGCCTCCATCGACAGGGCGGGGTGGCAACAGGTGAAGATCAGGCGCAGGCGCTCGTCTCCGAAAGGACGGTCAGGATCGGTGTCGCCCGCTTCACCGTCCGTGTCGACCACCAGCAACGGCAGCCTGCGGGCCAGGGCCTGTCGCCGCCGGTGGCCATCGAGTTCGATGTTGCGGGTTGTCGTCATCAGCCAGCCGCCGGGATTGGGCGGAAGCCCATCCCGGCGCCACGAGGACATCGCGCGGAGAAAGGCCTCCTGCGCGATGTCCTCGGCAAGGTCCACGTCCCGCGTGCGCCGGATCGTGACCGCCAGCACCCTGGCCCACTGCTCACGGTAGACCTGGTCGAGCGCCCGCTCGATGGAATCGGTCATGGTGCCCCGCTGGGGTCTGGGCTCACTCGAACTCCCACACCGGCCGCACTTCGTTCGCGGTGCCGATCGGGCAGTGCTTGGCCGCCTCGATCGCCTGATCGAGGTCGCGGCAGTCGAGGATGTAGTATCCGCCGAGGTTTTCCTTCACTTCCACCGCCGGTCCATCGGTCACCAGCCAGGCATCGCCTTCGCCCCGGCGCACGGTGGTGGCCGACGACCCGCCGTGCAGCGCCTCGCTGCCGAGAATGGCGATTCCCTGCTCCCCGCACCACGCCGCGAAGGCATTGTGAGCCTCCATCTCGGCGGCGAATGCTTCCTCCGAGGTCTCGTCCGCGTTCCAGTCACCGTTATCGAACAGCAGCAGCATGTACTTCATGATGCACGCCTCCTTTCCATACCTGTATGACGAACGGCCGTCCCGAAAATCGACAGCACCGGCCGGTCATGTTCGAACCTTGTCCACTCGCCCTCGCCGGCGCGCTGGGTGTCATGGTACCCCTCCCAGGATCAGCCAGTGCCGATGTCCCGGGTGGGATACCCGCGTCGAATCGTACGCGCCGGGCCCGCGATATCGCGGGCGGAAAAGGACCGGCCGCAAGCACGGCGAGGTGGTTTTAGCGTTGACACATGATTAGCTGGCGAATATCTTCAAATGAAGAGGAACATCAAGCCTGTCCACAATCGAAGCGACCCGGGCCGTGGCGCGGGATACAGGAGGTGCGGGGAGCATGCGAAGCTCGAAGGCGCGAAACGGCGTGCGGCTCGGCATCCTGCTGATGCTGATGCTCGGGTTGGTCATGCCAGCCGTGGCGCGGCAGCCGGCCACGCCGCAAACGGATCCGACGGGCCTCCCCACGGAAGTCCCCACCAAAACGCCTCCGGATCCGACCGCGATCCCGACGGATATCCCCACGGAGGTCCCGACCGAGGTCCCGACCGAGGCTCCCACGGAGACGCCAGAGTTCACCACCAACGAGGAGGGCGGCAGGTCGTTCAACATCCTGGCCGCCGATCCGATGACGGTCGTGCTCGACGGCCCCACCAGCATCAGGCCCGGTGAGACCCTGACCTACAGGGTCACCATGACCAACACCAGGGGCGAAGAGTCCCTCAGGATGACCATCCTGGATTACCAGCTTGGGCTAGGTACGGACTGGGAGATAGTAAGTTACTCATTCCAGACCTGCAGCACCGACGGGACAACGCTCGGATGCCAAAGCGACATCGTGGCGGACGGCGTCGAGCTGACGGTTACCTACCAGAGCACGATCCCGGACAACCCGAGCTCGGACCTCTGCGCCAACGGCTTCTCCAATGAGGTCAGAGCCCTGTCGTTCCTGACCAACAACAATTACAGCGACATTAACTCCAACACGGTGACGACCGACGTGGTCTGCGAGACGGCGGAGATCGATCTCGCCAAGACGGGCAGCCACATCGCCCCGACGATCGATACACCGTATGGCGCGATCGACTGGGCCCTGACCGTGACAAACACCGGTGACGCACCGCTCACCGATGTCACCGTTTCCGACGACACCGTCACCGATCTCGATTGCGATCCGGCCACGGAGGGGAATCAGGACACCATCGCGACGCTGGCTCCGGGCGATGCCAATGCGGTCACCTGCACGGCCAGCAGCGCGGTGACGGAGGATCAACTCGGGACCACGGTCACCAACGACGCATCCGTCACGGGATTCTTCGGCGGCGAGCCGGTGACGGATACCGCCAGCGCCCAGGTCGAGGTGCCCGCCCTGACCGGAGGCATCGACGTCACCAAGGCCGTCACCAACCAACCCGAAGATGGGTTCGATTTCGAAGACACCATCACCTACGCGATCCGGATCACCAACACCGGCGATATCCCCCTTCACGGGGTAACGGTCAGCGATGATCAGGTGACTGACCTCGACTGTGGCACCGGCACCACTGGCGCCACGGTGACGCTGACCCACCTCGAACCCGGCGAGGCCAACGCGGTGAACTGCACCGCCTCGACAGCCTTCCCCGTGCCCAGCGGCACGGACCAGGACGCGGCCTTCACCAACACGGTCTCGGTGAGTGCCCCGTTCGGGGACGCCACCCTGACCGACACCGCCACCGCGGAGGCGGTTCCGGGCGAAACCGCGATCCATGTCCGGTACGACCGGATGCCGTTGGAGGTCATCGCTCCGGGACAGGTGACAGCCACCCACACCCTCGTGAATGCCGGCACCACCACCCTCCATGACCTGACCCTCACCGCCCCGATGCCCTTCGACTGCGATCCGGGCACCCCGGGTGACCAGGGCATGCCCGAAACCCTCGCCGCCGGTGGAACCGTGATCTGCATCGGAACGGTGAACGTATCCCAGGCCGATATCGACGCGGGCGAGGAGATCAACCCAGGCGACTGGACCTTGACCGCGTTCGCCTTCGATACCCTGAGCGCCCGGATTCAGTGGCCGATCGTTCAGCGGCCGGAGCTGACGCTCGTCAAATCGGTCGAACCTATCGTGGTGAATGCAAGAGGAGATGTCACCTGGTCGTTCGTGGTCACCAACTCCGGCAACGTGACGCTCACCAACCTCGCTCTCGAAGATGACACGATCGACCCGGCGGCCCTCGACTGCGATACCGGGGCGGCTGGCAATCAGCCGTTGCCGGAAAGCCTCGCGCCCCAGGCTGAAGTGAACTGCGCCGCGGTCACCACGATCGACCAGGAGATGATCGATGCCCGCGAGCCACTGACCAATACCGCGAGGGTCACGAGCGACGAGGCCACCTCGAACGACGCATCCGCGACGGTCACGATCACTCCCCGCGACGAACTCGGACTGGTCCTGTCGGTCACCCCGGGCACGGTGGACGCCCCCGCGCAGGTCATCTGGACTTACGCCCTCACCAATGGCGGCACCAGCACGCTGACCGGGATCGCGATCGACGACCCGGCCCTTGACCCAGCATTGCTGGACTGCGATCCGGAGGCGGACGGCCTTCAGTCGCCATCGACCACGCTCGAAGCGGGTGGATCGGTGACCTGCACAGCGGTGTCCACGGTTGACCAGACCATGATCGACACCGGGGACCCAATCACGCGAGACGCGGTGGTGACCAGCGCAGGAGCGAACTCGAACCGGTCGCAGGCAACGGTGACCATCACTCAGGCCCCAGCCGTCCAATTGACCAAGACGGTCACTCCCGCCACGGTCAGCGCCACCGGTGACGTGACCTGGTCGTTTGAGGTCACCAACACCGGGAATGTCACGCTCACCAATCTGGAACTCGACGACTCGCTGGTGGATCCGTCGACCCTCGACTGCGACGCCACGACCGCCGGGAACCAGGCATTCCCGGCCACCCTGGCTCCCGGAGCCAGCATCACCTGCGCCGCGATCACCACGATTTCCCAGGATCAGGTCGACGCCCGCGAGCCACTCACCAATACCGCCCGGATCACCACTGACCAGGCGACCTCGAACACGGCATCGGCCACCGTCACCATCACGCCGGATGACGGACTCGGCCTGACCCTGACCGTTGATCCCGGCACCGTCAACGCTCCAGGGCAGGTAACCTGGTCCTATACCCTGACCAACAATGGCACCTCCACACTAACCGCTTTCGAGATCGACGATCCCGCCCTCGACCCGGCCCTGCTCGACTGCGATGCCGGAACGGATGGCCGACAACCCCTCCCGGAGAATCTCGCCCCCGGGGCGTCAGTCACCTGTACCGCGCCCGGAAATATCGGCCAGGCTGACATCGACGCCGGCGCGCCGATCAGCAGGGAGGCGACCGCCACCAGCGCCGACACCACCTCCAACTCCTCCCGGGCCACGGTGACCATCACGCAGTCACCGGGCATCGAGCTAACCAAGACGGTCACCTCGGAGGCAACCACCGGGCTGGTGAACGGCGATGTCGTGACCTACGCGCTGGTGCTCACCAATACCGGCAACCTGACGGTGAGCGACCCATCGATCACCGATCCGGGCGGCGACACCCTGGACTGTGGCGAGGTCCCGGCCATCCTCGCCCCCGGAGCGACGGTCTCCTGTACCGCCACCCATACAATTACCGAGCTGGACATGCTGCGCGGTGAATACACCAACATCGCCGAAGCCTCGGCGGCGGTCGGACAAGGTCCCGCCGATGGAGTCCTCTCGTTCCGGCAGGTGGAGCAGTTGATGGTCGAAACCACCGCGTCGGCCACGGTGACGACCGCGTCGGTCGAGGTGGGACTGACGATCGAGAAATCGGTCTCCCCCGCGGAACCGGCCCGGGCGGGAACGACGCTGACATACACCTTCGTCGTGACCAATACGGGCAACGTCTCCCTGGATGACGTGACGGTCGGCGATCCGCTGCCGGGTCTGGTCTGGGATACGGACCATCCCAACGGCCTGGTCGGAACGCTGGAGGCCAGGGCGGCGGTGACGCTGACGGCGACCTACGTGGTGACGACCGAGGATGTCGCGGCCGGGGCAGTCGACAATGTCGCGGACGTGACCGGGGTGCATCCATCGTGCCGCGAGGATGACGACATCCCCTCCGTTGGGGAGTGCGCGGTGACCTCACAGACGGCATCCGTGACGGTCCCGGCCGAGCCGGACCCCACGAGCCCACCCGATCCCACAACCCCTGCTGATCCCTCCCCGACTCCGGCGGAACCCACGACTTCGCCCGATCCCACAACCCCGGCGGAACCCACTTCTCCACCGGAAGCGACGGCGGAGGCGACCGAGTCCGAGGTGGTCACGGCGCTCCCGAGCACGGGCGGCGGTTCCGTCCCGGGCACGCCGGCGCCCGGCGCGATCCTGGCGCTCCTCGGCCTGGCGATCGCGGCCCTGGCTGGCCGCAAGGCGGTCCACCGGTCACGGTAACCGCCGGCTGGATTCAGGACGCCCGCACGGGCCGGAGGCGATGTCCCCGGCCCGCGAGCCTGGATGGGTTTCCAGACCAACCAGGCCCACGCCGCACTGGATCGTTCCAGTCGCCGGGGTGTTCGAGCGCTAGACGGCGGACGCGCCGGAGTCCGCTTCCTCAGCCCGGCGCGGTTGCAGTGGGGTGAGGGCATAGCCCTTGTATCGCAGCCACGCCAGCAGGTTCGCGGCGATATCGTCGATGTGCCCTGCCCGCACTCCTTCCCCACCTGGGCCAGACAGGCTCCCAAGGAACCGCTCGGCGTCCAGGGCCCAGGCCAGCGCCTCGTGAACCGCCTCCTGGTCCACCCTATCGTCGCCGGGCATCGCCTGGTTTCGGACCTGCTCATAGGAACGCAGCGTATCGCGCAGGTTCCGGGCACTTTTCGCCAGCCCGGGCGGGAATCCATGCCGGGCGGCGCGGTCGGCGTATCGCTCCTCGCGCGACTCATCCGACCACGGATGCACGGCCGGCACCGGCGACTCCGCGTTCATGCCTGGCCACTCGGCGGGCTGTTCGCGCGCGGCGCGCAGCAGCTCCTCCACGTCTTCCAGGATCCGGTCGATCTCCTCGTTGCTCATCGTCTTCCTCTCCGCGTCGCTGGCTGGCATTGATCGATGGCGGGACGCAAAAAACCCTGCACGGTGGCAGGGAGTGCGACCCTTGGTTCCCCAGGTGTCTGGGGCCTATCCCCCCGGTGACGAGGGCGGGCACCTTGGCGGTCGAGGCCAGGTTGCCGGGCATTCAGCCGAATGCCACTCCTGATAGCGTTTCTTCGATTGTTTCTCGATTCTGCACCGCGAGGTCGAGGAAATCAAGCCTCTCGACGAACCCGGGAATGTGCCAGGCATGGCGAAGCCGGCTCGCGATGAGCCGGCTTCGCGGAGGGTAGGGATGTGGGCGGGGTCAGCCTCGCCGCCGCGCCGGGACGGCTGGCCCCCTCTTCACGGCCAGCCCAGCGACCGCGAGCAGCAGGCCCATCCCCGCCAGCGTGAATGCGATGCCACCAGCATTGTGGCTCGCGGTTCCGTTGCCGGTGGACGGCATGGTCGTGACGCCGTCACCATTCCCCGACCTGACCGCCGCGGCCGGAGCCTTCGCCTTTGGCGCGGCGGGGCCAGCCTCGTCGTCTTGTTCGGCGTCGTCGACCGGGGCGGGAGCGGGTACATCCGGCTCGCAATCGTCCGCAAGCAACAGGTGTCCAAACGAGAGTCGCTGGCCGGTGGTCGCGGATGCCCCGGCGTCCAGCGAGCCAGGGAGGCTCGTCAGGCCTGGCCCGTCATCGGGAATCGCCGTGGGGGTAGGCACGGGAATTTGGGTGGCCGTGGGCTCTGGCGTGAGGGGCGAGCAGGGATCCGGCGCGGGCTGCTGGTCATCGTAGACGGTGCAATCCAGTATCAGGGTGTCGGTGGCACCGCGCTCGTTATCGGACACGCTCACGATAACGGTGAGCGTGATGTAGCCCATGTCCGCGGTCATTTCAGGCGGGTCGTAGACGAATGAATACGCGCCCGCGCCATCATGCTGCTGGTACGCCCTGTCCCACCAGTAGCTCGTCCCTGGCGCCACAAGGTCGTACATCACATCGTATCTGACTTCGAATCCGGAGTTGGTTCCTCCGTCCCCAATCTCCACATCGACCCGGCCCTGGCAGTCCACGTCGACGATCGAGATCGTGAGAGGTACGGCGGGTTCGGTCGGCTCTACCGGCGCCTCGACGCCGCACCAGAGTTCCATCGTATCCGGCGGTCCATTCGGAGCCCACGCCTGGAACGAGGCCGTCGTTGTTGCGGTGAATGTCAGGTTGGCGATGTAGAAATGGAAGGGGTACGTCGTCGATCCGGTGTATGCCGCGTCGAGATCGGCCTCCCAGTCCTGTACCACCGGTCCGTCGGGCATCTGGATCACCACATCGGTATAGATGGCGGAGACATGGACCCGGTTACCCGGAAACGCCCCTTCCCCGACGTACACCCTCACGGTGCCAGAGCAATTGGCGCTGGAGATCGAGACCAGGTCGGTCGCGTCGCTCTCTTCCGTGGACTGGGCCGCCAGGAAGAGTCCGGCGTCACCTTCCCCAACGGGTTCCTCGGTGGGAACGGGCTCGGTATCGGCCTCTTCCGTGCTGGCTTCCCCGGTCGAGACCGCTTCCTGGCCCACCGGTTGCTCGTCGGCTGATTCGCCGGAAGCTTCCTCCGTTCCCGTGGCGGTTCCCGGATCGACGTCCGGCTCACCCTCGGGCGGTGGATCGCCCTCGTCCTCGGTCCCAACCGGTGGAGATTCGCCTTCGCCTTCCGTCAGGGCTGGAACATCCGTCGTCCCCCAAGGCTCCTCCGACGGATCCTCGGCCAGCGCGCCGATCAGGCCGGTTCCCGCCAGGCCCAACGCGATCATCAGGGTCACCACCACACGCAGCGTCTTCATGAACGTCCTCCCGCTCTTGCGGCTGGCCTAATGGCCTGGCCATCACCCGCCTGGCAATCCGGGTGGAGCCTGGCGTCCTTTTCCACGTCACCGTTTGGAACGACACTCACCCGCGGCACCACCGTCCGCGCGCGCTCGTCCACGATCGTTCCCAGCCAGGCCAGGCTCAATGAACTGGCGCGAGCGACGTTTGATCCTCGCCGGTCGGCTGGCGAAACCTGATCGATGTTCATGCGGTCTCCCTCCCGGGAATGCCAACGCCGCCCACCGTGCCGGGGCGGGATAACGGGGATGCGTCCCCGCCCGGCGCGAGATGATGCCCTTTCCGGCGGCGCGAAACCGGTATATCCTTCTCTTTGGAAAGCAGCACACCCTATAGCCTAGGACCTGGAACCCTTTCCAGTGGCTCGACCATAGCTTGATAAAGGCTCAATCATGGCTCAGGATCGCCGGCCCGCCACCGGAAAGCAGGACAACCAACCCCCGTACTGGAGCCAGGCGCTGAGATCGCTGCGGGAGGCTCGCGGCATCACCCAGGAGGACTGGGCGGCTCAGCTCGGGTACGGACGCGCCACCATCCGCCGGTGGGAAGCCGGCCAAACGGTGCCCTCCGCCGAAGCGGAAGCGGCGATCGTCGCCCTCTGCGACACCCTGCGGCTCCACCGAACCTTCGAGGACGGCCTGCTGGCAGGCGTGACCGTGACCTCCGAGTGGATCGCCGACCTGCTCACCACCGCCCGCCTCACCACCCATCCCGCCTCTCCCCACCGACCACCGCCCGACATTCCAACCGTGGCCCCACCGGTGTTCTACGCCCGGAACGGAGATGCCTCGATCGCCTACCAGGTGATCGGCGATGGCCCAATCGATATCGTCGTGGTCCCGGGCGCGGTGTCACACCGCGAGATCGACTGGGAACACGCGGGCGTACGCGGCTTCATCCACGACCTCGCCCGCGTCGCCCGGGTGATCATCTTCGACAAGCGCGGCACCGGCATGTCCGACCGGGTCTCATCCGGCACGATGGCGGAGCGAATGGACGACATTCGCGCGGTGATGGCCGCCACCGGCTCCAGCCGGGCGGTGATCGTCGCTATCTCGGAGGGCGGTCCGCTCGCGATCCTGCTCGGAGCCACCATGCCGAAACGCGTCTCCGCGCTGGTGCTCTACGGCACCTTCAGCCGCGTACCGGCCCCCTCGCCCGACGAGCCGCTGCAGCCCTTCGACCACCTGATCCAGAGCTGGGGCACTCCCCATTCCGGCTTCCTCGACCGCTTCGGCCCGAGCGCCGCCGGCACCCCGAGCGAGCGCGAGTGGTGGGCTCGCCTCCAGCGCATGAGCGCCAGTCCCGGCGCGGTGCGCGACCTGAACCGGATGAACGCCGGCCTCGATGTGCGCGCGGAACTCTCCATGATCCAGGCGCCGACCCTGGTGCTCCACCGCGGTGGCGACCGGGTCGTCGACATCGCCGAGGGCCGCGACCTGGCCCAGACCATCCCGGGCGCCCAGTTCGTGGAGCTCCCTGGAAACGACCACCTGCCGTTCGTCGGCGACGTCGAGTCCATCACCGGTGCGATCATCGATTTTGTCGTTCAACTCCAGGAAACGTCGGGGTAATCCACAGGCTCCGCCAAGCGTGATTGGACAGGACCGACACGTGTGTTTGGACACGGCCGACACGGGGTCGGCCGCTACATACGCGACGGCTTTCTGACCATCGCGCGTCGACGATTACCACGGTCGCATGTTGGGACCGACCCCGTGTCGGCCGTGAGATTGGCACGATCTGACACCCCCGCATCCACCGGGTCTCCCGCGCGAAGTTCACCATGCATCAATCGTCGCCCGCAACCGGCGTACGAATTGGTTCGCGGTCAGGGTCTGATTGCCAGTTGGCGGGATTGGCGGCGATGTACCGGCGGCATCGAATCAGATCGGCCTCGTCGCGGATGATGTGGTCGTAATACTCCTGCTGCCACAACCGGCGGTCATAGGGTTCCCATCCAAGTTCATGTACACCCGCGCTGTACCTGGCGGTGGTGATTGATTTGAACCGTTGCACCACGTCGCCCAGCGTCGGATTGCCGATTGGGCCGTCCCGGCTCAGGCGGAGAATGGCGTGAGCGTGATTGGGCATGATGACGAAAGCATCGAGCGTAACGCGCGGGAATTCGCTCGCCATTTCTCGCCAGACCTCGGCCACCATCGCTCCGGCGGCGTTGTGCGCCATCCGGCCATCGACCACGTCCCCGAACATCCACGCCCGGTTTTGCGCCACCATCGTGATCGCATACGGACCGGGCGATCGGTAATCCCATCCCGCCAATCGCAAATTGCGCCGTACCGGACCATCACGCAACGGCATCACGCGTCCTCCTGATACGGCCAACTCCACGCGGTGGGCGCGATAGCCCCACGGCCAATACGGGATCGGCCGCTACATACGACACGTCATGCCAAACGCCGGACGTACGTTGGGACTTTTCACCCACGGCGCCCCGGCATACCTCGTTCGTTCGTAGGGACCGACCCCGTGTCGGTCCTGTCTTCCACCATGTGGTCCACGGTCACAATCACGGTGCAATCAGGCCTTGAGCGCGCCTTCCTGGATGCCCTTCATGTACCACCGCTGGGTGAGCGCGAAGAAGATTAACCCCGGCGCGATCGCCATGATGTAGACCGCCGCCAATCTCGGCCAGGCCCAGGCTCCCACCCCTCCCGAGGCCGAGGCCAGCACCACCGGCAGCGTCCACTGGCTCTGCTCGTTCATCAGGCGGCTGGCCAGCAGGTACTCGCCCCAGGCGGCCACGAAGTTGATGATCACCACCACCACGATGCCGTTCCGCACGATGGGCAGCATCACGTTGACCAGCATCCGTAGCGGCCCGGCGCCATCGATCCGCGCCGCGTCCACCAGATCCTTCGGCACCGTCTGGAACACGCCACGCATCACGAAGATCGAGATCGCGATGCTCAGCGCGGTGTAGGGGAAGATCAGGCCCCATACCTTGTTGATCAGCCCAAGCTCGCGCTGCATCTGGAAGATCCCGATGAAGGCCGACACCCGGGTGGGGAAGAACAACGACGCCACGAACAGCGCGATCACCACCGAGCGGCCCGGAATGCGCAGGAATACCAGCGCGTACCCGCCCATCACCGCCGCGATGGTGGCCAGGGTCGTGGCGCCCAGCGTGACCATGATGCTGTTGATGTAGTTCTGGCGCAGGCTTGGCAGCTTGTCCCAGGCGTACGAGTAATGGGTGAAGTCGAACGCTTTCGGCCAGATCTCGTTCTGGTACGCATCGGGCAGCGACTTGATGGAGAGCAGCAGCACCCAGAAAATCGGGAACAGGATGCTCAGGCAGGCGGTGATGATCACCGCGTGTTTCAGCACCACCCAGATCGGGAACGTGCGCTTCGGGTGGTAGGCGGCCTCGATCGCCTCCCGCGAGGGGGAGGCGGTGGCTGGCGATTGGCGGGTGGCTGCGGAAGCACTCATCTGAACAGGTCTCCGGATCAATCGCGCGAGCGGAAGAGGTAGAACATGCCGGTGACGACGATCAGCATGGCGATCGCGCCAATCCAGCCGATCGCGGCGGCGTATCCCTGCCGCCAGTCGCCCGTCACGAACGCCGTTTCCCACATGTAGATCGTCCACGTATAGGTGGGACTTGTGCGGTCGAACCCGCCGACGATCAGGTACTCGTCGATCACGGCCATCGCGGAGCCGAACCGCACCACCACCAGCACCAGGATCACCGGCAGCAGCCGCGGCACCACGATGTTCCACCACAACCGAACCTCGCCGGCGCCGTCGATCCGGGCCGCGTCCACCAGGTCGCTGGGAATCGCCGCCAGCCCGGCGATGAAGAACATGGTGTGGAACCCGATGCCCCACCACCATTCCATGAACGCGATGGAGAAGAAGACGAGGTTGTCATCGCCCAGCCACTGCGGCTGGTTGCGAATGGTGTAGAGCCCCAGCACGTCGACCAGGATGTAATTGATCGGCCCGATATAGAGATCGTACAGCCACTTCCAGAGCACGAAGATGAGCGGGCCGGGAATCATGGCCGGGATGAGCAGGATGAGCCGGTAGGTGGCCGCCACCTTGCCGTTGGTCACCCTGTCCACCAGCGTGGCGATCACCAGCGGGATCAGGATCATGCCTGGCACGAACAGCAGCGTGAACAGCGCGGCCCGCTTCAGGCCGTCCCACATCAGGCCGTCCTGGAACGCGTTCCGGAAGTTCTGGAGGCCCACGAAGTTGGTGGGCAGGCCGAAAAACGTGGTGCTGGACGTGGGATCGAGGAACCGGAAATCGGTGAAGCTGTACCAGGCCACGAGGACCACCGGCCACAGTTGCCACAGCACGAAAAAGGCCACGGCCGGGAGGAGGAACATCCAGTTTCCGAGGGCCTCGGTGATGCGTGTGCTCGAGCGACGACTCGCCGAGGATGCATATGCCATGGATACGCCTCGTGGTATGCATGAAGTCGAATCGGGAACCACGGGGCCGGGCGCTGGATGCCCGGCCCCGTGTTCGCTGCCGCGGGCGGGAGATTTCCCGCCATTGCCGGGTGCTAGCCGAGGTTCGCCAGTTCGGCGTTCACCGCGTCCCAGGCGTCGGTCATGGCGGTCTTCGCGTCGTCAACCTCACCCGCCAGGTAGGCGGAGTAGAACGGCGCCGCCACGTTGAACTGGGTGACGCTGAGCTCGGTGGGAACGATGGCGCTGGCGTTCGGCAGGCTGGCCCAGATCTCGTTGGCCCACGGGTTCGCGGTCAACCATTCGGGCGGAGAGGCCTCGTACTCCTCCCATAGCGAGTTCAGCACCGGCAGCTGGCCAACGGGCGGAATGCCCTCGTCCATGTTGCCGGCCACGGATTCCTGCCAGATGCGGGCATCGGTGGTGATGGCCTGCATGTAGTCCGCCGCCTGCTGCTTGTTGAGGCCATGGGTGAACAGCACCGCGCCCGTGTTCCAGAACACGGAGCCGCCCGCGCCACCGTCGACCTTCGGCAGGGCTCCCATGCCGAGCCGGGTTGGGTCGGGCCAGGCGGAGGCCCGCTGGATCGGGGCGTTCTGGTACTTCACCCAGTAGCCCACCTGCATGCCGGTGAAGGCCGCGTCGTCCGGTCCGATGCCGTCCACGCCACCCTCGTTCAGCACGTCGGGGTTCGCGTACTCGGTCAGTTCCTTCATGATCTCCAGCGCCTGGATGGCCGGTTCGCTGTTCCACAGGAAGATGCCGGTGTCAGGATCATAGACATCGGTGCTGATCGAGTGGGTGATGGGCAGCAGCGACCGCCAGGCATGGAAGTCGTAGGTAACGCCGAACGGGGCCGCGCCGGATTCCTGCACGGCCTTCGCGTTGGCGATCAGCTCGTCCCAGGTGGTCGGGGCGACGTTCGGGTCGAGGCCGGCGGCCTCCACGAACTCACCGTTCCAGGCCTGGACGATGATGTCGAGCAGGAACGGCCAGACATAAAAGCTGTCGTTGTAGGTGCCTTCGGCCCGGATCGAGGGCGGGATGTTATCGAGGAAGCCTTCCGGCAGATACGGATCCCACGGCTCAATGGCGCCCGACTCGGCGAGGGCGATCATTTCCAGGAACGGCGTGACGCCGATATAGGTATCCCAGGTGGAGGTGCCGTCGCGGGCTTCCTGCACGAACCGCTCGATGCCGAAGCCCTGCGTGGGGGCGACCTGGGCGTCCAGCGGGAAGGTGGCGTTGAAATCCTCGTTGACGAGGTTGAGCGCGGGGTGGAGGTTGACGATCCAGTCGTAGTAGGTGACCGAGAGGGTTCCCTCGGTGGAGGCGAGGGCGCTGCTCATCCCGGCCATGCTGGCCAGCGATGCCGCCACCGGGGCGCTGATGCCGAGCAGGGCGGCACGCCGCAGGATATCGCGACGGTTGCTCCGGCCACTCATGGCGTCGGCGAAGAGTTGACGAGCGCGAGGGTTGTTGTTCACAGTGTTCTCCAGACTCGATAAACGGCCAATGAAGATGTGAGCCCCGTTATGATGTGTTATTGCACCATGCGCGAAATCATGAAGCGCCACCGGTCGACTGTCAACGGGTCTTCCGCAAATGCCCTCCTCGTGTCGCCTGCTCCAAATGTGCTCCCCGCCCAACCGCGCCAGCCTCGTTTCGGGACCCAATGGCGCCGGACCGCCCAGTCATTCAAGGCATGCGCGTAGGGATTCAGGACAGGCGATGTACTGGAGCGGGATTCCGGACCCGTTCAGCCCGGCATGGGTCAGGACGCTCGATATCGTCCGCGCTCCTGTCTCCGTTCCGCCCGTCAGGTGAGGTATGATCGATTCATGGCTACCTGGAACCAACAATCATTCGAAGAAGCGCTGGCCGAGGCTCGCAAGGGGCTGGAGGAAGGTGGCGTGCCGGTTGGATCGGCGCTGGACATCGACGGCGTCCTGATCGCGACCGGGCGCAATCGCCGGGTACAGGACGGCGACCCGATCGCCCACGGCGAGATGTCCTGCCTGCGGGCGGCGGGCCGCCAACGAAGCTATCGCAACGCGGTCCTCTACACCACGCTCGCGCCCTGCGCGATGTGTGCCGGCACCATCATCCAGTTCGGCATTCCGCTCGTGGTGGTGGGCGAATCGACCACCTTCCCGGGAGAACTTGACCTGCTGCGGAGTCGGGGTGTCGAGGTGATCGAGCTCAACGACCAGCGCTGCATCGAGGTCATGACCGAGTTCCAGGAACGGTACCCCGCTGTCTGGGCCGAGGACATCGGGGAGGACTAACGCCTCCCCAAGGGCCGAATTCCCCGGCCATCCCCCTCGCCACCAGAGTGCCGCTCCCTGTCGACCTTCCATGAAAAACGCACCGGCGAGGCGCGCCGGTGCGTGGGTCTCGCGTTGATGGCTGGCGATGTCGATCACGCCGCCCTGGCTATACGTAGATGCAGAAGGGGTGGCCGTCCGGATCGAGATGCACCCGCACATCGTCCTGCGGCTGGTATTCGGCCAGCGTGGCGCCACAGGCCTGGGCGTGCGCGCTCCCCGCTTCGAGGTCGTCCACCTTCACCTCCAAATGGACCTGCATCTGCTGCTTGCCACGCTCGGATGGCCACACCGGCCGCTCGTAGACCTCGTCGAGGTGGAAGTTGATGCCGATGCCGCCGTTGGGATTCGGCAGCGTGACCCAGCCGCCTTCGTCGACGGCGATTTCCCAGCCGAGCAGCCTGGCGTAGAACCTGGCCAGCTCTGGCGGATTGGCTGAGCAGAGGGTGACGCCGGTCACGCGGGTGTTCGCTGGTACGGTCATGATGAGTCCCTTCCATTACCCCCGACATGCGTCGATCTCGTGAACCCCATCGTACCAACGCCGTTGGTCAGAACCTGTCCGCCCAGCGGGACGAGATCTCCTCGCACACGCGAAAGCGCACCAGATTGGATCCGGTGCGCTTTCGCGGTGTTATCGATTGGGAGGGCGATCAGGTGGTGGCGAGGGCCAGTTCGCGGGCGGAACTGCACGCCTTGAAGGTCGCCTCGCCGGCACCAGCCGCGCTACGGGTCACGGTCGCGCCGAGGTTCGGCTCGGTCCCCTTGGTGATCGTCACCTCATGGAGCGACCCGGCGGTGACGACGTTGGTGACCCTCCACCCATCGGCGAAGAGAAACCGATCGATGTACCGGTCAAGGGGCTGGCTGGTGTGTTCACGGGGAATCATGGAGGACATCTTTCACGAGAGCCGTAACGGCTGCGAGGCAGACGATACAGGGCTGCTACGTTCTGACGTCTACCTCAAGTATAGCCCGGAACCACGCCCAGGAACGGCCATCAGGCGCGCGCTCACCACCGGCCTGAACGCCTCCACATCTCCCCATGGAAATGCCGCTGGTCCGGACCTGATAGACTTTCGGGTGCTCGAGGAACGCCCTACGAGCGCCCCAAAAGGACCTTATATGACATACACGAACCACGAGTCTGATTACTCGCGGGGCTTCCGCCATGGACAACATGACGGTGCTGCCCCGTCCGCCAACGAAGCCGAAGCCGACATGCGCCCCCTCACTGGCAACCAGCGGTTGGACGATGGGTATTCCGACGGCTTTCACCAGGCCCGCCAGTCGCAGCGACGGCAGGCATTCCTCGACCTCGCCGCAGGCGTCGCCCGCGCCCTGCGCATGAACACCCTCGCCACACGGCTCGCCGGTCGCGATTAGGTCGCGGCCCCGCGGTCGAAGCGGCCTATGGGAACGCCGCGATAAGGCGATGGCACCGGGCGGGGTCCTCGGTCAACCCGTGGCTCAGGCCCCACAGCCAGTAATCCACCGTCCGGAATCGCACCCAGTCCACCGAGCGTTCCCACTCGAGTTCGGCGGCCTCCACCAGCACCGCCAGCCAGTGGCGGATCGCCGCGTCGTGGGGCATCTCGTCCAGCCGAGTCCACAGCACCCGGGCCAGGTCGTAGGCGATATCTCCCCGCAGCAGGACAGGGTCCACCACCAGCCACGGCTCGCGCTCGCCGCGCAACACCTGCTCGAAATGGATATCGCCATTCACCGCCAGGTCCGAGGTCGTGTCCCGCACCGCGTGGCCGGACGCCAGCGCCTGGTCGAGGATGAGCCGGTCGAAGGGCCGCCCGAGAGCCTCCCATTCACTCGGCATCGTGACGAGACGGTCGCTCACCAGGTCCGTGGTGGACCGCGCCGCCGGCGGGGTGGGAACCGCCAGCCGCCGGATCAGCCGCCCGATGATGGGAACCGCCTCACTCAAGGGAAGATCCGCGAGCGTGGAGCCGCCATCCAGCCGCTCCAGCAGCATCGCGCCGCGGAACGGGTCGGCCTCCACAAGGCGAACCACGCCCCGGCCATCCCAGAACCCCAGGGCGGCGATCTCGGCGGTCGTTCCTTCGTCGACCGGCGCTAACCGCAACGCGAGCAGGTCGCCATCACGCCTGACCGGCACCACCAAGGCGTTGGAGCCGTGCATCGGCGCGCCGTCGAGCGCGAGATTCCACTCCTCGCACATCTCCCGGACGAGACCCGGCAACGCGTTCAGCCAGGCGTCGCCCTCGCTCCACCAGCGCGGCATCGCCCGGAACGACGCCGGCACCTGGATCGGGGAGGTCACCCGTCGTGGCGTAGGCGGCACCGCTGGTTCCCTTCCCTCAGGTCACATCGCTCGTGCTCGCGCGATCAGATCAGTTCCCAACGCGCGGGACGGCGAAGATCCATCTCGTACTCGATGGCCTCCACCGGCGGTCGGCTGAGGTGCCACTCGATCGGTCCCGTCGCCCCCGGTTGCCTGGCCATTTCCTTCCACACCAGTGACCCCGTGTCGTGCATGGTGTAGACCTGCGTCGACTCCACGTCCGCCCAGCCAAACCCCAGCGCATCCAGCCGCGAGGACATCTCCTCGAACACGAACGCCACCTTTTCGGCCATCGCCTCAGGCGAGACGTCGCCGTAGCGCACGATGCTGTCGCGATACTCCAGGCCGCCTTCGCGAGCCTCCCCGCTGCCGGAAATCACGAAGCTCGGGCGGTCCGTTCCGGTCCTCACGGCATACGAGAAGGCGTACAGCACTGGCTCGGAGGGAACATCCAGTTCCGGGCAGACGTTGGTCCGCGCCACCGGGTTCACGCCATCGCGGACAATGCCCCACCGATCCAGAATCTCGATGTATTGCTGGTTGAACGCCACGAACCCCTCTTCCGAGAAGGGCTCGGGCGACCGCAGTTCGCAGGCGCACAGGGCCACCGGCGGGCGATCCACCGATTGCAGGTGCGCCCCGGCGGCGGCGAATCCCTCCGCCAGCGGCAGCGGGCTCGCGAACCGCGCGCGAACGATTTCGTACCCCGGAAGGGCGGCCACACCACCGGAATATTGGGAAACGCCTTCTATGAAGCGATACCCGCCATCCACGAAGGTCGCTACTGTCTTCGCCACAACAATCCTCCACGGCGCGCCGCGATCGGGTGCATCACTCGTCGATGAACAGCAGGCAGGAGCACGAGGGGATGTCGTACGAGATCCCATCGCCCACCGGCAGGCCGGACTCCGCGTCCCGCGGCCAGACCACGACCTGGTCGGAGTCCTGGTTCGCCACCACCAGCCACGAAGCCGCCGCGTCGGGCGACAGCGCGAAGTTGCGGGGCGTCTTGCCGCCGCTGCTCACGTGGTCCACCAGGCTCAGTTCGCCGGTTTCCGCCGCCACTTCCCAAATCGCGAGCGTGTCGTGGAAGCGGTTCGAGCCGTAGACGAACCGGCCATCCGGCGACACCACCACGTGGGCGCAGGAGTTCGGACCGTCGTAGCCCTCTGGAAGGGTCGAGACCGTCTGGCGCTCGCTCAGGGCTCCCGTTTCGGCGTCGTAGGCGTAGCTGGTGAGCGTGAAGCCCAACTCGTTGATCAAGTACATCGTCCGGCCATCGGGCGAGAACGCGAAGTGACGCGGTCCGGCGCCCGGCTCGGCGGTGGCGGAGGCGCCTTCCACCGAGATCAGTTCGCCGGAGTCGAGGTCCAGCCGGTAACCGAACACCCGGTCCGCCCCGAGGTCGGTGGCGTAGACGAAGTTGCCCTCGGGCGAGGAGGCAATCATGTGCGCGTGCGGCCCTTCCTGCCGCTCGGCGTTCACGCTGGACCCTTCCTGCTGCACCGCGCCGGTGGCCTCGCCAAGCGAGCCGTCGGCCTGGATCGGCAGCGCGGCGATGGAGCCGCTGCCGTAGTTGGCGGTCAGCACGTACTTGCCGGAGTGGTCGATTGCGACATAACACGGACCGCGTCCTCGGGACGACTGGCGGTTGAGTTCGGTCAGCGCCCCCGTGGCGGGATCGCGCCGGTAGGCGGCGATATTGCCCTCGCCATCGCCCTCGGTGACGGCGTACAGGTACTGGCCGTCGGCTGTCGCGGCCAGGAACGACGGGTTGACGATCTCCGCCGCCCCCTCAACCGGCGAGATCACGCCGGTTTCCATGTCGAAGCGAGCGAGGCCGATGCCGTCGGAGCGACCCCTGGTATATCCACCGGTGTAGAGGAACATGAACATTTCTCCTTGCGAAAACGAGTCGATCAGACGGGTGGGTAGGTGAGCATCCAGCCGCCATCGACGAAGAACGTGGAGCCGCTGCAAAACCCGGCCAGGTCGGAAGCGAGGAACGTCGCCATGTTGGCGATGTCCGACGGATAGCCGACCCGGCCAACCGGGATCACGGCGGCGGCCTCGTCTCGAACCTGCTCGCTATCGGCGGCGGCCTGGTTCATCGGACTGACGATCATGCCCGGCGCGATACCGTTCACCGTAATTCCGGACTTCCCGAGTTCTATCGCCTGGCTCCGCATCAGGTTACGCAGGCCGCTCTTGGAGACGCAGTAGGCCGCCCCACCCGCCGAACAGGCTTCCTCGTGCACCGAGGTGATCTGGATGATGCGGCCGCCCTTGTCGCGCGCCAGCATCCGGCGCGCGGCCTGCTGGCCGCAGTAGAAGGGGCCGTAGAGGTTCGTCTTCAGCACCCGGTCCCAGGCGGCTGGGTCCATCTGTGTGACGGGGCCGCCACCGCCCTGGCCCGCGTTGTTGACCAGGATGTCGATGTGCTCGAAGGCGGCGTCGAACTCCGCGAACATCCGCGTCACGGCGTCCTCGTCGCCAACGTCGGCCTGGACCACCAGCGCCTTGCGGCCGGCTTCCCGAACCTGGGCGGCGGTCGATTCCGCCCCAGCCTGGTCGGAGTAGTAATGAATGGCGACATCGGCTCCACTGCGCGCGAACTCGATCGCGATCCCCTGCCCGATGCCGCTATCCGCCCCGGTAACCAGCGCCACCTTGCCGTCGAGCCGAACATCCATATGGCGATCATTCCTTCCCATGTACACGTCAACGTCAATCGTCCAGACAGTGTATGGCAGGTTGGCGACCGTGGACATGGGAAAGCTCGACCCCGTCCGGGCTTCGTGATCAGGGGAGATCAAGCAATGGAGTCGCGCTAGCGCTCGACTGGCTGGCGAGCCTCCTCCCAAGCAATCATCCCCCCGGCCATGCTCGCCACGTCGATCAGGCCCGCTTCCTGCAGGATCCGAACGGCTTCCAGGCTCCGGCGTCCGCTACGGCAGACCGTCACCACGGGCTTGCTCGCGTCCACTTCGCTTGCCCGCCGGGCGAGATCGCCAAGGGGCAGATGCTGGCCGCCCTTGATATGACCCGCCCGCCATTCTTCCGCCTCACGTACGTCGACGATGGTCAGGCCTTTCGCGCTCCCGGCCGCCACCACGCTGGCGACGTCGGTTTCGGGAAGCTGCTTCCCCGACAATGCCTGCTTGAGCTTGTTCAACATGTCACGTGTCCTTCCAGAATCTCGATGGATGGCGTTCAGCGACGCCCCGCGGACGACCACGAACCGGCCGCCCTTGACTAGGGTACCCCCCTACCCTATAGTTTGGCCAGATTCAGTGAGGGCGTCCCAGGGGCGCGACTCACACAGCCTTCACCAACCCGTTTAGGAGAACGCCATGGCCTCCATATCCAACTTCCCGGAATCACAACGCGAGAATCTGGTCTCTCGCCTCAAGAAGATCGAAGGGCAAACCCGCGGCATTCAGAAGATGATCGACGACGGACGCGACTGCCAGGCCATCCTCGACCAGATGGCCTCCGTGAAATCAGCCGTTGCCTCCCTCAACGGGGAGATGCTGGAGGCCTTCGCCCTGTACTGCCTTCGCAACACCGATGAGTACCCCAGCCCCGAGGCGGCGGTGCAACACATGGTCAAGACCATGATTCGCCACACTCGCTAAGGCGTTCCCCTTCGACCACGTCCATATCCCCACTCGGCACCGGCTCGCAGGCGTCTGTCAGTTTCGTATTGCCGATTCATTCGAACAGGACTTCCCTTGGCCGCTTCACCTACCCTGCCTATCGTTCTCTCCCCCGCCGAACTCGCCGACAATCAGCACGGTGTCACGGTGCTCGATGTTCGCACGCCGGCGGAATTCGCCCAGGCTCATATCCCGGGCAGCTACAACGTCCCGCTGGAGCAGATTCAGGAACATGCCGAGCGGCTCACAAGCACCCTCGGTGACCCGGTGGTGCTCGTTTGCCGCTCCGGAATGCGGGCCCGGCGGGCCGAAAGCGCCCTGCGCGAGCACAACATGCCCCGCCTGCACGTGCTCGATGGCGGCCTCGCCAATTGGGAAGCCGCGGCGCTCCCCGTCAACCGCGCGCCCGGCAAGGCGGTCTGGAGCATGGAGCGACAGGTCCGCGGCGTGGCCGGTGGCATCGGCCTGATCGGCGCCCTTGGAGGTCTCCTCGTCTGGCGGCCACTGGGCGCGATCGCGGCCGGTATTGGCGGCGGGCTGCTGTTCTCCTCCGTCACCGATACCTGCGCCATGGCCCGCCTGCTCGGCAAGCTTCCCTGGAATGCGAGCATTAGCAATACCTGCGATATCGATTCCGTCATCTCCAACATCGAAGCGTCTTCCAGCAACCCGACCGCCTGATTTCCGAAGGAGTTCTCCGTGATCATCGATCGTCTCTACACTCCCTCCCTCGCCCAGGTCGCCTATCTGGTGGCCGACGATTCCACCGGCGATGTCGCCGTGATCGATCCCCGACGAGACGTGCAATCCGCGCTTGACTGGGCCGCCGAACGCGGATTTCGCATCACCTCCATCTTCGAAACCCACGTCCATGCCGACTTCGTTTCCGGCGGCCCCGAGCTGGCCAGACTCACCGGCGCCCCACTCCACACGAGCCGGCTTGGCCACCAGGAGTTCCCCCACCACCCGCTCGACGATGGCGACGTGGTGTCTGTCGGCAACCTGACCATCCAGGCGCTGTGGACCCCAGGCCACACCCCCGAGCACATGAGCTACCTGCTCTTCGATCCTGCCCGCGGAGAAACACCGGTGGCGCTGTTCTCCGGCGATGCCCTCTTCGTCGGGGATGTCGGTCGGCCAGACCTGCTCGGCGCTTCCCACACCACCGAACTCGCGGAGCAACTCCACGCCACCGTTTCCGAACGCTTCATGTCGTTGCCCGACGAGGTGGTCGTGTATCCCGGTCACACCGCCGGCTCGTCCTGCGGCAAGCAGATCGGCGACGCTCCGGACACGACGATCGGGGCCGAAAAGCGAATGAACTATGCCTTCAAGCCGATGGACCGCGAGAAGTTCGTCGCCACCGTGCTGAAGGACATGCCGCTGGCGCCCACCTACTATCCGGAACTGAAGAAGGTGAACAAGGTCGGCCCGGTCAGCATCGCGACGCTCCCCGAAATAGCACCACTGTCCCCGGCGAAGGTTGACGCCATGCTGTCCGCCAACGCCCTGGTGATCGATACCCGTAGCGCGGCCGAGTTCGGCGACGGCCACATTCCGGGTGTCCTCGCGGTCGGCTGGGGTTCCAACTTCCTGACCTGGATGGGCTGGATCGCCCCCTACGACCGCGACCTGGTGCTTGTGCTCGACGACGCCACCTCCCACGACGAGGTGGCGCTGGAACTGCGCCGAATTGGCATCGACCGCGTGAGCGGCTACCTCGAGGGCGGGATGGCCGCCTGGCGGGAGGCGGGACTCCCCGTGGCGACCATGCCCCAAATCTCGGTGTCCGAGCTCGCCCAGCGCCTGACCGAAACCGGATCCGCCCTGGCGGTGCTGGATGTTCGGCGCCCTGACGAGTGGGATGAGGGCCACATCACCAGCGCCCGGCACGCCTACGCCGGCGAACTGACCCAGGGCGCGGACGCGCCAGTGGACGACTCCCGGCCCACGGCCGTCGTCTGCGGCTCCGGCTATCGCTCGGCGGTGGCCGCCAGCCTGCTAGCCCAGCGTGGCCATGCCAACCTGCTCAACGTCACCGGGGGCATGACCGCCTGGAACGAGGCCGGGCTACCGGTGGTGCGTTGACGATACTGGTCCTCGCGATAGCCTTCGGCATCGTCATCGGGCTGCTGCTGGGGATCATTGGCGGCGGTGGCTCGATCCTGACGGTGCCGATCCTGGTCTACCTTCTCGACCAGCCCGTTCACGAAGCCACCACCACCTCGCTGATCGTCGTCGGCCTCACCGCGGTGGTGGGACTCATCCCCCACGCGCGGGCGGGCCGGGTGGCCTGGAAAACCGCCGCCATGATTGGGCTGGCGGGCATTCCGGGCGCCGTGATCGGCGCCTGGTTGAACCGCCAGGTGCCCGGGGACGTGCTGCTGGGCCTGTTCGGCCTGCTGATGGTCGTCATCGCGATCCTGATGCTGAGCGGCCGACCCGGCGCCCGCGAGACTGACGCGCCTCGTATCCCGGCGATGGCGGCCACCGGGCTGGGGATCGGCATCATGACCGGCTTCTTCGGGGTGGGAGGCGGTTTCCTGATCGTCCCGGCGCTGGTCATGCTGCTCGGGTTGTCGATGCCGGTGGCGGTGGGCAGTTCGCTGCTGGTGATCGCGATCAATTCGTTTTCAGGCTCGGTGTCCCATGGCCTGGACGCCGTCTCGAACCTCCCACTGGCCCTCGCCTTCGTCGTTGGCGGATCGATCGGCTCGCTCTCCGGCGCCCGCGTGGCCGGGCGCCTGGACGAGCGCTGGCTGCGGATCGGGTTCGCGGTCTTCGTGGCCACGCTGGGCGTGGCGCTGGTCGCGGTCAACGGCTGGCAACTGATGTCCTGACCGGCCGCCGGGCGATGGGGATCACGAGTGCTCGCTGGCGGCCAGTTCCGGCTCTAGGGCGACCTCCGAGCACACCTCCAATGTGATGCCCCGGCGCTCGGCGAAATGCGCCGCGTTCCGCTCGCCCCACTCGCAGAGCGGTTCGAGCGCGACGTTGAGCGATTCGCCGAACGGCGTCAGCGAGTACTCCACCCGCGGCGGCACCTCGTTGTACTGCCGACGATGCACGATGCCGTCGGCCTCCATCTCCCGAAGCTGCTGGATGAGCACCTTCTCGCTGATGCCGTCCATCCGGCGCCGCAGCTCGCCGAAGCGACACGGTTCGGACCGCAACTCCCACAGCAGCAGCGATTTCCACTTGCCACCCACCACTTCCAGCACGATGTCCAGACCGCAGAGGCTCATTTGTCCACGCATGACGCAATCCTTACCTGGAGGTAGGTACCGCACTTTGAGGTAGGTACTTGCGGTACGGCCAGTGATCCCTAGTCTGGAGGAACGGGACGGCCAACGCAAGCCGACCGCCGGACACCATGCGAAAGGACTCGACCGATGACGCTCGCGGCCAAATCACCAGCACCTTCCCACGCCGGAGCCCAGAACCAGCTTCGGTTCGGCATCATGCTCTATCCCGATGCCTCCCTGCTCGATCTTCCCCAGCAGGCTCGCTGGCTTGAGGAGCTTGGGTTCGATCAGATGTACCTGCCCGACCACAGCGCCGACCCATTCAACCGCGGAGGCCCCTGGTTCGACGGCTGGACCGTCCTCCCGGCGCTCGCCGCCGCCACCGAGCGCATCCGGATCGGAACGCTCGTCAGCAACCCCATCCTCCGGCCTCCCGCCACCCTCGCCCGCCAGGCGCTCACGGTCGACCACCTCTCGGGTGGGCGGCTCGATCTTGGGATCGGCGCCGGGGTGTTCGAGTGGGACCACCACGCGGTGGGTGAGGAGCCCTGGACACCGAAGGAGCGGGCCGGGCGCTACGCGGACTACGTCGCCATTCTCGATGGCATGCTCAGCGGCACGGGCGAGTCGTTTACCCACGAGGGCGAATGGCTCCAGGCCCGCGACATCACGACCGCGCCGGGAACCCTGCAACGACCCCGCCCGACGCTGATCACCGGTGGCCAATCGCCAACGGTGCTGCGGGTCACCGCCGAGCGCGCCGATGTCTGGAACACGATCGGCCCGATGATCGACGACGGCGCGGAGATTCTCGCCGCCACGGCCAGCCAGAACCGCAAGCTGGACGAGATGCTCGAGCAGGTCGGACGGGATCCGCAATCACTGCGCCGCTCCTACGCGGTGTTCGGGCCCTTCGACATCTGGGAGCGGAACATCACGCTCCAGGAGGTCGTGGAACGGTTCGGCGAAATCGGGATGACGGAGTTCGTGCTCGGATTGCCGCCAGCCGACCGGATGGACGAGTTCGAGCAACTGGCCCGGGAGACGATTCCCGCCCTGCGCAGGGAATGGAGCGACCTGGCATGAAGTACGGCCTTATCTTCGCCAACTTCGGCGAGCGAAGCGATCCCCGCGCGCTCGCCGACCTGGGCCATCTCGCCGAGGGGGCCGGTTGGGACGGCGTATTCCTGTCCGATGCCCTCCAGATGGTGGGCGCCGAACAGGCCGACCACGGCGATCCCTGGATCAGCCTGGCGGCGATCGCATCCAGAACCGAGCGCGTCACGATCGGGCCGATCGTGACCGCCCCACCGCGATACCGCCCCTGGCACCTGGCTCGCCTGACCACCACGCTCGATCACCTGTCGGGAGGTCGGCTCGTGCTCGGAATCGGTCTCGGCGACGCCTATGACCGTGCCTTCGCCGCCTTCCCCGAGGAGCCGGACCCGCGCCAGCGCGCCGCGATGCTCGACGAGGGCCTCGAGATCATCGACGGCCTCTGGCGCGGCGAACCGTTCCAGCACCACGGCGAGCACTACCAGGTGGACGAGATCGCCTTTCAGCCACGCCCAGTCCAGCGACCGCGCATCCCGATCTGGGTCGGCTGGAAATGGCCCAACCAGAAACCACTCCAGCGAGCCGCCCGCTGGGACGGCGCGGTGCCCTTCGCGATGGACGGCGACGAGTACCTCGACCTCGACGCGGACCAGATTCGCGAGGTCGCCGCCGATCTTGGCAAGCGACGCTCCGGAAAGGCTCCGAACATCCCCTTCGACATCGTTGCCTACGGATCGCTGCTGGCGTCCAGCCAGGACACCGCGAACCGGGCTGACCTGCGGGCCAAGGCGGACGCCGGCGCGACCTGGCTGGTCGAGTTCATCGGCCCGGAACACGACACCGCCACCCTTGAGGTCGCGATCGCCAACGGCCCACCAACGCTCGATTGAGCGGCGACCAACACGTAGCAGGGAGGGGCGGGAGCTCCTCCCCTCGAAAGGACACTCGATGACGGACCTGCGGACGGCACGACCGGATTTCACCACGGATTTTGGCAAGCGAGCCCTCGACCGGCTCCAGACCGAGCCAGTCATCTGGCTCACCACGGTCGATGCGAACGGCCAGCCCCTGCCGAGCCCGCTCTGGTTCCTCTGGCAAGATGACGCCGTGCTGATCTACAGCCAGCCAAAGGCGCCGAAGGTCCGCGCCATTCGCCAGAACGGCGCGGTCGCGCTCAACTTCAACACCACGTATCACGGCGACAACATGGTGGTGTTCCGCGGCGTGGCGGAGGTAGTCCAACCGAGCCCGCCGGCGAACGGAAACGCGGCCTACATCGCCAAATACCGGGAGGGCCTGAAAAGCTATGGCGCCACCCCGGAGGAATTCGCCGCCGACTACTCCCAGCTCATCCGCGTCGAACTCACCAGCCTTCGCGGCGGCTAGGCCCGCACGACAGCGGCATACTCGCGGTTCCCAGCGAACGCGCACGACCAGATTCATTCTGGGAAAGCCTATCGAAACGATTCAAGGGCATCGTTATCGACGAGCTCGTCATCAGGCCCCATCACTTGCACGCGATTCTGATCACAGGTGACGAGGCAAAAGGAGACACCGTTGGGTTCGTTATCCGTGGCTACAAGGCCACGGTACAAAGTGCGTACAGCCGGGGCGTCACGCAGCACGGCTGGCCGCCTTGCGAGCCTCATCTCTGGCAACGCGACTACAAGGACCGCATCATTCGAAACAACGCCGAATACGCTGTCAAATGCGGGTACATCGAAGGTAACCCTGGCCGATGGTGGGAGCGGATGCGAGCGCCATCCTCACCACCCCAGCATCGAGACAAGAGGCGGATCCTCGTTCGAAACGAACCGCACCGTTCACGCGCGGAGGGTATTCGCCCCTACCCTGGTGAGGTGTGATGGGATGTCCATCATGGCGAAGATCCCATGCGGGCCGCCGCTACTCCGCCACCGGGAATTGCGCGATGCGCAGCGTGGTCGAGCCATACGGCACCAGCCGGAGCGGCGCCTCGGGTTCCGCCCCGGCAACCAACGAGGGGGGAACCGGACCCGCCGCGTTGTGCGCGATCTCCCAACCTGCCACCGGCATGGCCGGCACGGCGCCGGTCACCGGAGGAGCATCCGGCCCGAACGGCACATCTCCCACCGGGCTGGTCGCGATCTCGATCGCCGAGGCCGGATCGTCGGCCGGCAGCACCAGCGCGTGGTTCCACGCCGTGGTGGGGTGAATCTCCCAGTCGGCATGCGGATCCTCGCCCGCCACCTTCCGCCAGTCCTCGCCGATCGGATGCGCCAGCAGCAACGGCCCGCGATGGATCACCGCGCTGCCGGAATCACGCCGCTCCACCCGCGGCTGCATTGGAAGGTCGAGCACCAACGCTGTCGATCCCGACCACTCGCGGTCGACCACATGGAACGTGCCGGAAACGAGCGATATGGCATCGTCATCGATCTCCAACGTCGCCCCGTCCGCCCATCCCGGCACCCGCAGCCGCAGCGGGAACCGCGCCGCCTCCGGCACGTCGACCATGATCGAAACCCGCCCATCGAACGGGTAGTCGCCTTCCACCTCGATCCGCGCCGGCACGCCACTCACTTCAGCCTCCACCGTGCATGGCGCATGGCTCACCGCCGCCAACCCGCCATCGGCCGACCGGAACCACAAATGGCTGGCCACCTTTGGCCATCCCTGATGCATGTTCGCGGTGCAGCAGCCAAAATGCGGTTCCAGCCCGAAGATGTTGGCGTCCGGTCCGTTGCTCGTGTATACCCGGTCCTCGCTCACCGCGCAGATCACCTGGTTCACCTGCTGCACGTACTGATGCGTCCACATGTCCGCGCTGATCGTGGCCGGCAGGGCGTTGAAGGCGATTCGCTCGAACCGGTCTCCCAGTTCCGCCTCGCCAAGGATCGGAAGCAGCGTTTCCAGCGAGTAGAGGTACTCCACCACCGCGCAGAGTTCGGTGCCCTGGGAGGGCTCGCGGCCGGCGAGGTGCTCGTCGCCGCTGAACACTCCCGTCGCCTGGCCGTGCCAGCGGTCGAGCGTGTCGACCGAGGTCGCCACCGCCGCGCGGTGGGCCGTATCGCCATCGAGCCTGTAGCGAATGCCCGGATCCTTCAGCCCCATCGCGTTGTTGACCACGTGGGTGGAAAGATCGCGTTCTTCGGGCAGGGCTCGCCCCCGGATCGAGAAGGTGGCGTGGAAGGCGGGCCAGTTGAATCCCTGGTCGCGCGCCACGGCGGCCAAATCCAGCAACCAGTCTTCCCCGGTCCGATCGTACAGCCACAGGATGCTCACCACGAGATCGGCCCAGCGATAGCGGCCCCACGAACGCAACGGACGCTCGGCCAACACCTCCTTCAGGCGCCGCAGGAACCGCAGCATCGCGGGCACGACGCGGCTATCGCCCGTCGCTTCCTGGTACTGCGTCAGCGCCTTCAGCACCACGAATCGCGGCCAGGGATCGTAATCGTGAGCGAGGTCGACCCTGCCACTCCCGGTGATCCGCACATCACTCGTGCTGCCAAGCCAACCATCGTCGTGCTGCCGGTCAAGGATGGCGTCCACCCACCGATCGGCCTTCGCGATCAACCGCTCGTCGCCAAGCATGAACGCCAGCGGCACCAGCCCATCGAGCCAGTACGGACCGCGCTCCCAGCCATCCCGATCGCCACCGATCCATGCGCTGCGGGCCACATCCGGCCAGAACTCGTCGAGGTGGCCGGTGAGCCCTCCCCCCTGGATTTCGAGCTGGCGCCGGAGCCACCCTCTGGGCCGAATGGCTCCAAGCGGAAGCGGCGAAAAGGTAAGAGACGTTGGTTCGGTCGAGGTCATGCGGGTGGGTCCTTCATCGAGTATTTGGGGCGACAGCAATCGCGCTCATGCTCGCATCCGCTCGGTTGCCAGGCAATGGTGAAACCGTCCATTGCTACGTCCTGTTTTCGCGAATTCCCGTGCGACGATGGAAGGACTTCCCGAAACCCGGTACCCATGCGAATAGCGCAAAGAATTGATACGCCGACGTCTCGCGCATTACGTAGGTTCTGAATATCGAGGCGGAACGTTAGGGTCGGACCGTCGGTGTCCACAGTGCGGCGTGGGAACCTTCCCTCGAACGCCCCGGCCAACGAAATCCGTGTTTGTATCCTGCCTTCGGCTGCCGTATGGGTTTCCCAACGCAACTGCCCCCATTGCGCCAACGCCAACTCCCCGCCAGAATGGCCGCACTGATTCTGGGCGGAAATCTCGGGAGGACAAGGCAATGGGACGCGGCGAGGCACGGATCAACTACGCGGAACCGATCAGGGCGAAACTGCTCAGCCTCATGGGAGACCTTCCCGACCGCGACCGCCCGATCACCGCCCACACCATCGCCACCGAGGAACGCGACGGCTACCTGCTCGAAACCCTCACCCTTGACCTCAACGACATCGAACCGGTCCCGGCCTACTTCGTCCGCCCGCTGAACGTCACTGGCTCCCTGCCGGTCGTGCTTTACAACCACGCCCACGGCGGCGATTACGTCCTCGGCAAGGACGAACTGATCGACGGACGGTCCGCCCTCCAGAACCCACCCTACGCCAATGCCCTCACCGAAAAGGGCTACGCCGCGCTCTGCATCGACACCTGGGCTTTCGGCGAACGCCGGGGACGGACAGAGGGCGAAATCTTCCGCCAGATGCTGTGGGACGGCCAGGTGATGTGGGGCATGATGGTTCACGACAGCCTGCGCGCCATGGACTATCTCGTCTCCCGGCCCGATGTGGATGCCTCCCGCATCGCCACGGTCGGCATCTCGATGGGCTCCACCATGGGCTGGTGGATGGCCGCGCTGGACGAGCGCGTCAAGGTCTGTATCGACCTCTGCTGCCTCACCGACTTCGACGCCATCGAGGCCATCGGCAACCTGGAAGGTCACGGCCTCTACTACTACGTGCCCCGCCTGCGCCAGCATTTCACCGCCGCCGGCATCAACGCCCTTATCGCGCCCCGACCCCACCTCTCGCTGGCCGGCATTCACGACCGCCTCACGCCGGTGGCCGGGCTCGACCGGATCGACGACGAACTCCAGGAGGTCTACGCGGCCGCCGGCGCGCCGGAGAAATGGCAACTCCTGCGTTACCCCTGCGGCCACCTCGAAACCGCCGGCATGCGGGCCGCCGTGCTCGCCTGGCTCGATACCTGGCTGTAGCCCGGAACCCTATCCCTCCAGAATCTGGGCCACCTCCCAGTTATGCCCGCTCGGATCGGCGAAACACGCCGTCCGCCGCCCCCACGGCTGGTCGACCGGCCCGTTGATCAGCGCCACGCCCTTGCTGGCCAGGTCGGCGCAGACCGCGTCCACGTCGTCCACCTCGATCGTGAATTGCGTTCGAGCCCCAGCATCCGGGCCGGCGACCTTCGCGGGTGCGATCAGGCCGTGCGCCTCATCAGTCTTCAGAAAATTCAGCACGACCCCGCCAAACTCAAAGCCAACGGCGTTCTCGGCCTCGAAGAGCGGTTCCAGGCCGAACACATCCGTGTAGAAGGCCTTCGTGGCCGCCAGGTCCTCGGTGAACATGGAGATCGCTCCAATTCCCGTGAATGTTGTGCTCATGTGACATCTCTCTCGCTGGACGATGGCCAAACCGCACCGGCAGGCCGGGCCAAATGGTAGTGGGCGCTGCTCCCAGCCGGCTTCTCCCGGCTTGCTACAGGCACATTTCCGGAGCAGCGTCACCAGCGCGGCAACCACATGCCACGTAGCCGTTGATCCCCCAAGAATCCCGTCGTTCCGGGCATTTCCATTACGTAGACGCCTCGCCACGAGGACCGATCACGTACGTAAAGAACTTCGCCGAAACGCCGCCAGGCCGCCAAAACTTGCGTGATTTCCCCGATGGCCGCGCGATCCTCTCCCGGCATGCTGGATTCACACCACTAGACCAGCGGCTCGTGCCCGCGACATGGACGCACGAACGGTTTCGAGGAGGAGTCCCCCATGCTGTCGTTCCAATCCCGGCGCAGGCACACCGGCGCCCATACCCTGCTCGCGGTCTTCCTGCTGGCGATGCTGCTCGGATCGCCGCTCCTGCCCGGTCTCGCCACCGGCAACCTGGCCCGCGCCCAGGACGGTGAAGATCACGCCCCCACCGAAGAGGTCGCTCAGCAGGACCAGCCAACCGAGGAACCCACGGAGCCCACCGCCCCGCTCGAGGTCCCCGGGATCACCCCGGAACCGCCAGACAATGTGGCCACCCAGCCACCGGACGAACCCACGGTCGCCGCGCCACCTGACGTGCCCGGCTCAACGGCCACGATCCAGCCGGAACGCTCCACGGAAACCGTCATGGTGCCAACGCCAAGCCCAGCAGACCTGGACCCGTTTAGGGATGGCAGCATTGTAATCATCAAGCACTATTGCCCGCCCGGCTACGATCCCAGCGGCCACACGCTCGAAGAGATGGTCGCCGATTGCGACGATCCGGGACCCGCCGCCGCGTTCAGGGTGAGCCTCCGCGGATTCCAGCGTGACGTCAGCGTGCAGGCGAACGCCAGCGTGGTCGTTCGCGATGTCCCCTGGAAGATCGATCCCAGCAACCCGCTCGTCCTGTCCGAGGAAGTGCCGGACGACTATCTCGAACCGAGGATCTACTGCGGCTGGCTGCCTCAAACCTCCGCCCAGGTCAAGGCCAGCCCCCGAAACGAGAGCGTGGTGTCCGTCACGATCTATGAGATTCCCGGCGGAATCCCACCCCCGTACGAGTTGGTGTGCTACTTCTTCAACCTCCAGCCCCCGGCGGACTCCCAGCTCGTCATCGAAAAGTTCGCCTGCCCGTCCGGAATTGACGCCGCGTCCGCCAGCGTCGAAACACTCATGGCGGAGTGCGTCGAGTCCATGCCGGAAGTGGGGTTCGCCGTCAGCGCGGACGGACTCGAAACGCGCCAGCAGACCGACGATACGGGCACGCTCGTCATCGACGATGTGCCGCCCGGCCCGGTCATGATCGAAGAGAACATGCCCGACGGATACGTGGACACGAAGGTGTACTGCTCGCGGACTGGCGAGGATGGCGTCGCGGGTCCCTTCGAGGAACTGCCCACCTTCGGCGCCCAGGGCACCCAGACCGACATCACCATCGACAGCTCTGGAGACACCTACACTTGCCTCTGGTTCAACATTCCCGAGGGCGAATCGGACGATGGTGGAGATCAGTCTCCATTCGACGATGGGATTGATGACCCTGGTGCCCCGGTGGACAACCCCGTTGGCACGCCTCCAATGCTGATCGGGCCGCTGATGCTCACCGGCGGAAATGGCGAGATCGACATGCATGTCGTCGTCTGCCCGGCCGGCTATACCTTCGAGACCTTCACCATCGCCGATCTGGGAGACTGCATTCCCGGCGAGCAGGGCGCCACCTTCACCGCCACCGATGGCGGCGGCTACACCGAAACCACCGCCCCCAGCGACGCCTCGTGGCGCGTCTTCTTCGACAACGTTCCGCTGGACACGCCGATCACCATCACTCGCGACACCCCATCCGGCGGTGGCGCGCCGTTCGCCACCTGCGACCAGGGCACGGATGTGCTGGAGGTGGTCCCGGCCGGAAACGGTATCCAGACGATGGTGGAAACCCCGACAGCGGACGCCGCCATCGAACGCTGCATCTGGTTCACCGTCGTCTCCAGCGGCGTTCCCACCGTCTCGGTCGACAAGCATCTCTGCCCGCCGACCCTGCCGTTCGATCCCGCCACCGCCTCGTACATCGATTTCCGGGTCGTCTGCGACCTGCCGGGCGAGGACATTCCGTTCGACATCTACGACAGCGAGATCGAAGGCCCCATCAGCAACGAAACCACCGACGTCACCGGCCACTTCGATCTTGAGGTCGAGCCTGGGGCCATCATCAGCGTGGTCGAATTCGTTCCCGAGGGCTACGACCCACCGGTCGTCTTCTGCGGCTACGGCAGCGACGCGGAGCCCGCCACCGGCTACGTCCAAATGGAGGTGCTGGGTGGTGACCATGTCACCAGCCACCCGCTGGTCGGCGACTACACCTGGGATTGCCAGTGGTTCAACATGGCGACCGGCACCTCCCATCCAACACCGTCCGCCGTACTTCAGGTCACCAAGTACCTGTGCCCACCCGGAGTGGAGATGGAGGACGAAGATCCTGAAAACCTGCCCACGCTGTGCGACGCCGATCCTGGCCCGGTCGAGTTCACGGTCACCAATGGCGCGTACGAGGCCACGCTCGTCCATCAGGGGAACAACATCTACTCGGCCGCCGGCGTTCCGGTCGGGGAAGTCACCCTCACCGAAACCGAGGCGTCTGGCTACAGCACCGCGCTCGTGTACTGCGCCATCGAAGACCCGGACACGAGGGAAACGACCGCGCCGTATGCCATCTGGGATCCGGACTCCCTCGTCGAAACGCTGACCGATGGCCAGATCCTGCGCTGCGACTGGTACAACACTTACAGCCTGCGCAGCCCGAACCTGGTCTTCGTCATGAAATCCGCCTGTCCGGAAGGTCTCGCCGCCTACGATGCCACGCTGCTCGAATTGACCAACGAGTGTCGTATCGCCCCCGGCACGGTCGAGTTCACGCTCGAGGCTGGCGACTACGTTTCAACCCAGGACAGCATCCTCTCTCCTCCAGGATACGAGTACGTCGCGTTCACCGGTGTCCCAGCCGGAACGTTCACCATCATCGAAGAGGTGCCGGCCGGCTACGGCCCGCCCGTGGTCGCCTGCGCCCACGCGAGCGAAACGATCATTGAGGATGGCGAATCCTTCGACCCCGACGCCATGTACACCCGTCATGAGGTCCTCAACGGCGATTCGGTCAACGTCGAGTACAACGGGACCGAGGGCCTGATCTGCGTGTGGATCAACGTGCCTGAGGAGGGGAACGCCGACGCGCCAACGGAGGAACCGACCGAAGAACCAACCGAACAGCCGACGGAGCAACCCACGGAACAACCGACCGAAGAACCAACCGAACAGCCCACCGAAGTGCCGACCGAGAACCCCACGGAAGAGCCAACTGAACCGACCGGTACCGAACAGCCCACGGAGGAACCCAATCTCGTCATTATCTTCGCCCACGACTGCACCGGCATAGATAACGCCTCCGACCTTTCGCTGGAAGACCTCGAAGCCACCTGCGTCACCCCGCACGCCAACCTCTCGTTCACGGTGACCAGCGACAACGCATTCTCCGAGACCCAGGCCACCGATGCCGGTGGGCACGTCATCTTCGACCCGGTTCCGCCGGGCGATCTACTCATCGAGGGCGAGATTCCCGAAGGCTACGACGAACCCGTCGTCTACTGCGCCACGGAGTCGACCGCTGTCGTCTTCTTCGCACAGGCCGTCCCCGAACCGGTCACCACGTCCGGCGGCGCATTCGACTACACCCTGGAGCCGGGCCATGCCGCGATCTGCGACTGGTTCAGCATGCCCCTCCAGGAAGACACCGCGACGGTGTCCGTCATCAAGTACGACTGCCCGGAGGGCACGTTACCCGGCGAAGACGAGTCCCATTACATGAACGCCTGCGCACTCGCCGCCGGCTTCGAGTTCCGCATTACCCACGGCTCCGGATCGGCCATGGGCGCCACCGATGCCGACGGGGAATACACCTGGGTCAACGTTCCGCTCGGCCCCGTCAGCCTGCAGGAATACATCCCCACCGGCTACGGCGAGCCAATGGTCTTCTGCAACTACACCTATACTGACCGTCCAGCAATGGACGTCATCAACGGGCACATCTCGTTCGACGTCCCGGAACCCGGCGACTGGATCTGCCTCTTCTACAACATCCCAGGCGGGGAAGGGGAGCTCACGGTGTACAAGCACACCTGCCCCGAGGGCTACGATCCCGACGCGTGGGGCGCCGATCCCGCCACCGACTGCACCGACGGCCCGGACGGCATCCCCTTCACCATCACCGGCCCGGACGGTTACCACGGGCAGCAGGCGACCGGCGACAGCGTTCCGAACGGCGTCGTCTTCCCCGACCTCGACCCCGGCTCCTACACCCTCACCGAACAGGTGCCGGAGGGCATTGGCCTCGTCTTCGTCTGGGACTGCTACGGGCAAATGATGGGCGAGCTGCGACCGACCCCGCTCGCGGTGGGAGCGGAGCTGACGATTGAGATCGGGGCCGACGAGGCGATCACCTGCCACTGGTACAACGTGCCCCACGATCCGGACGGCACGCTGACCGTGATCAAGTACACCTGCGCCACCCAGGTCTACGTCAGCGAGGTCGACTGCGAAATCCATGAAGGCGGCCAGGGCTTCGACCTGGCCTGGTGGAACGGGGATGCCTGGGAGATCGTGGACAATGGGACGACGGACGGCGCGGGCCGCTACACCTGGGCCGATCTGGAGGCGGGGGAGTACTGGGTGGACGAGCGGGACCGGGAGTGGTGTCACATGACCAGCGACGGGCTCTCGGACGACGGCAACTGGCTGAATGTGATGGAGGGCGAGGAGACGGTCGTGCAGGTCTACAACTGCACCGGCGAACCCGGCAAGCCGGGCAAGACGCCGATCAAGTACCCGAACACCGGCGTGCCGCCGCGCGAGGACTGGCGGCTTACCGCCTGAGCCACCGCCTCACCCCGCGACATGCGCCGCGCCCTGCCTGGACTGGTCATCCGGACAGGGCGCGGTCGCGTCCCGAAACTCTTCCTGGCATCCGCGAAACCAACCTCACAAATCGCACGTTTCAGCACCGAGGTTCCTTCGAATACATGGGCCCGTGCATTCGAAGCTATGGGGGATGGTTTTCCTGGATGTGTGGCGCCGCTGGAGCGCACCGCATCCTCACCATGGAGAGCGTTCGATGCCCCGTCATTCTTCCCCGCGAGCCCTCCGGCTCGCCGTCTTCGTCATGCTTGCCCTGTTCTCCCTCCCGCTGGTGTCCGCGTCCGCGCAGGATGCCACCGAGGAACCCGAACCCTACGAGGAAAAGGTCGCCGCGCTCCTCTGCGTCGACCGAAGCTGTCTCGAATTCGGGCCTCGTATCCCCGGTTTCACCATCAACGTGGTCGATATAAATAGCGGCGACCTCATCGACTCATGCGTCACCGACGCCGCCACCGAGTACGAAGGCTGCCTCGTCACCATCCCG
Source organism: Chloroflexota bacterium (assembly GCA_023389575.1). Classification (GTDB taxonomy): domain Bacteria; phylum Chloroflexota; class Chloroflexia; order Thermomicrobiales; family UBA6265; genus JACCYX01. Next base: position 49,603 of record JAEWEG010000082.1, read on the forward strand.
GCCGATGCCCAGTGGACACTCTCCTGGGACGACTCCCAGATCCCCGAAGGCTACGAATATCGTGGCTCGCTGATGGGTGTCTCCGGCGGCGCCTTCGGGTCCATCACCTATGTGGGATTCATCCCACTGGAGGATGAGCCAACGCCCGCGCCCGATCCTGAATGGGAAGATCTCTCGGTGGCCGCCGTTCTCTGCGAGGACAGCGACTGCGAGGAATTCGGCGACCGCCTCGGCGATGTCACCATCACCGCCGTCGACAGCCATACCCGAGAAACGCTGAGCATGTGCACGACCACCTCCGGCACGGAAACCGGCACCTGCCAACTCGAAGTCCCTGTCGGCGCCGACCTCGAGTTCATCGCCGACGAGGAGAACATTCCCGAGGGCTATACCTTCTTCGGCTCCATCATCACCATCGAGGATGGCCCCCACGGACCCATCACCTATCTCCCGTTCGTTACCGAAGACGATGCCCCGGACCCGACGGTCACGCCGACCGCGCCGCCGGTGAAGGCCCTGCCATCCACCGGCACGGTCGTCCCGGACAGCTCCGAATCCAGCAACCTGGGTTCGATCACGCTGGCGATCGTCACCGTCGTGCTCGCGGGCGCCGCGCTGCACCTCCGTCGTCGCTAACGCGCCAGTCACCGGGGAGGGGCATCACCCTCCCCGGTTTCCCGTTCGCCAGAGGGCATGTCAGACGGCTGGTTGCGCGTCACCGGCGGCTTCCGGGGAGGTTCCCGAGGACCTGGCCGGCGTTCGCCGCCACCACCGCTCGCGTTGAGGATGGGCATGGAGTGTCCCGTCGGCGATCTTCTCTTCCCGCAGCTCGAGATAGTGGAGGGTCGAGGCGATGATCGCGATGGGATAGCACACCGCGTAGAACAGCCCGGAGATCAGGCCCGCCGTTTCGATCGAAACGAGTGAGGTGACGAACAGCAGCATGCCAATGATCGGCCCCGGAATACCGGAGACGACCCACACCAGGATCGCCATCCGCAGGGTCGACCACCAGTGCCCCTTGCTCAGGCGGCGGCTCTGGTGCCGTGCTTCCATCACCGGCGCGTCGTTCAGGATGGCCGATTGCGACGACCAGAACCATTGGACGTTCCGGTAAACGGCGAGTGGGATGCCAACGATGCTGAGCGTAAGCAGGAACACGATCACGGAGTTCAGCAGGTTGACCCGCCACAGCACCCACCACTTGGGCAAGGTGCCGCGCCACGTTTCGAGCAGGGGCGCCTTCTCCTGGTAGTGAAACCGCACGGTGAGCACCATGGCGATTGGCGCCACGAACAGCGTGAGGAGGAACTGCTGGAACGAGCCGGCCCCGAACGAGGCGACATCGCCGAACTGATCCATGGTGGCGGGCTGGTCATCCAATAGCCTCGACAGGCCGGTGGTCAGCGCGTTGGCGATCGCCGCCACGATCAATAGCCACAACGACAGGGGCAGGTAATGCCCTGGGTGGGAAACGTACTGCCGGATGGCCCTTCCCACCTGGCTCCGGGCCCAGAACGCGAACCAGGCGATGGCGCCAAGCGCCACGATCCCCACGGCGGTGGTGATCCACGGGTTCACCATCGGGATCAGCGCGGCACCGGTCCCGGCCATCGACGAAATGTCGCAGAACAACCCGGATGGTCCCGGACCGATGGTTTCGTGGTGCGGAATGGCGAGCGACAGCGGCCGGATGTCGTCGGTCCAGCTGAGCGATGTCGCCCACTTGTTGCCCGCGTTCGGCCCGAACGGTCCGTTGAACTCCCAGGACTGGTATTGCCCCCAGCGGCCCTCGAACCCCAGCCAGGCCAGCGGATCATCGGCGGTCAGGCCGCTGGTGTCGGAGGGCATCAGGATGACGCGGGTTGGGGTAGTGAGGGTGGTGGATTCCGGGTCAATCTGGTCGCAGCCGAAGCCCGAACCATTCGCGCCCCACCCGATCCAGACAGCCGAGTCGTAATAGCTGGCATGGGAGCCGGACGCGGAGAAGATCGACAGGTGATTGCCGTCGCGGGTGATCTTGTCCGCGTCCCATTCGGCCGACTCTCCGCCGCCGTGCTGGGCGAAGGACACCTGGGACGGATCCTGGGTCAGCGCTTCCTCGATCGTATCCGCCTCGAACGTGAGCTGGATCATCTCCCAGTCACTTTCGTGCAGGTTGTTGAAGTGGTTGTAGACCCAGTACAGCCAGTACTGGAGCGCGATTTCACCGGGCCGGTCGGGCTCGATCGCGACCCGGGCGTACACCGCCGGTTCGGTGCCCAGCTCGGCGTAGCGAGCACGCGACCACTCTTCGTAGTCACACCCCGGCAACCGCGAATTGCCCGGAAAATCGAGGTAGTACGAGTCGTCCAGCCCGAACAGGTCGGCGGCGGTCGGCGCGGTCATCACTTCCCGCGTGACGGTGCCGCCGTTCTCCTGGACGCGTTGCATCAGGCGCACCTGGGGATCGCCCAGCACCACATCGACCGGCACCGGCAGGTACTGCTCACCGGCGGTCGAGCACTCCGAGGGTTGGACCTTGATGTTGAGGATGGGCGAGTACTTGTCCGCCAGTTGCTGGGCCAGTTCGGGGGATGCATCAGGCGGGGCAAGCGCCTGGGCGGTTGCCCCGTCCGCCTCCGCGGTGGGAGTGGCCACGGAATCCTGGGCCCACGCGCCAGGGGACGGCAACAGGGTGCAGATGATGACGCACACCACCATCCAGGGCAGGGCGTGCGAACGAGGCGACCGGCGTTGATGCATTCGGATGTTCCCCGGCATGACGTCGATGTACGGGAGTTGACCAGCCACCATCATACGAAAGAACCGGGGAGCGCGGGGCGGCACCTGGCCCGAATTGAGCCGGGACCGGGGGAAGCAATCCGCCGCGTCACCGGTGTCCGAAAATCAGCCCCGGTTTATCAGCCCTGCTCTTCAGGAATGGTGGTGTAGAACGAAGCGGTTCGCTCCGCCGCCTCGCGGGCCCACACCGGGTCCTCACCGCCAGCGATCGACGCCTCGCCCCAGGCAGCCGCGCTCTTCCGGGCGAAATCCAGTCCTTCCGGGCTCATGAAGCTCGCCTCCACCGCCTTCCGGTCCACTGGTTCGCCAGTCTCAAGGTGAAGCGCCAGTCCCAGCAGTCCCATGTCCCAGCCGACGCCTGTCGCGCCCGGCCCGAATTGCTCCCAGAACTCGCTGAGGGGCGCGATGTGGTCCAGCTCCAGCCAGGCGCCCTCGCCTTCCGGTCGGAAGCGCACCTCGACCCAACTCACCCCCTCTCCATATTCCCAGGTCGCCGCCACGAATTCCGGCCGCTCGCAGCGCTCGATCGTGCCGCCGGCGTTACCCTCGAACTGGTACCGGCCGCCCAGCTTCAGATCGCCAGATACCGGCAGGAACCACCGTTCCAGCCGCTCGGCGGTGGTGCAGGCGTCCCACAGGTCGTCCGCGGTGGTGGGGTAGAACTGCCGAATGCGCACGGTTCGCGTCTCCGCGCCGTCCCGCTCGCCCTTGACCAGCGACCGCTCCACGCGTGCAAGCTGGGTATCGAAATCCATCATGCCGAATCCTTCCTCACATCATCAGATCGTTCGTCCCGCCGCGCGTTCTCGCCCGCGATCCGTCGCTGTCGCTTGCCCCGGGCGATCTCGGTGGCGAGGGCATCGAGGTTCGGTTGCGCCAACCGGAACCGTCCGAACCAGGCCGCGCCCTCGGCCAGCGCGCTCAGGCGGGCGGAGTAGGTTCGCGTTCGGCCCTCCGCCCGCACATCGACGAAGCCGCGCTCCCGCAACACCCGCAGGTGCTGCGACACCGCCGGCTGGCTGATGCCGAACTCTCCACCAACCGTCGCCACGATCGCCCCCGCCGTCCGCTCGCCATCGGCCAGCAGTTCCAGGATGCGTCGTCGTACCGGATCGCCAAGAACATCGAGCGCGTGCATGCGCCAATCATATAACTCCTCACTTATATAATCAACCAAAACCATTCCTTGACGGACCAGAGCATTGCCGATCGCCAACCATCCCATCGCAAACTCCCGTCTCCCTTACACCATGGCCGTCATCCAGAGCGAAGCGATGGATCCATGGACGAAGTCCTTCCGCCGCCAGGCGGAGTCGAGAGACCACCTGGCGTAGGGGTCACGCCCTGCCCAACTATCGACATAACGCTCTACCCGAATCGGTCACCCCATACGAAAAGGGGAGGGCATTCACGCCCTCCCCTTGATGAGATGATTGTTTCCCGGTGAATCGCCTACACCGGGACCGTCTGCCCGGACACCGACGTCAGCCGTTCGACCTCGTCCTCCGATAGCTCCAGCCTCGCCCCGGCCAGCAATGCCGGAACCTGCTCCACCGTCGACGCGCTCGCGATCGGCGCGACCACCGTCGGTTGCTGCCGCAACCACGCCAGCGAGACCGCCGTCACCGGCACATCGTGGGCGGCCGCGATCTCGTCCAGCGCCTCCAGCACCTTCCGGCCACGATCATCGAGGTACGCCCGGGCGCTTCCTGCCCGCGGGCTGGTATCGCCCGCCTCGTTCCCGTCGCGATACTTCCCGGTCAGGAACCCCTTCGCCAACGACGCGTACGGAATCGTCGCCAGGCCGTGCTCCGCGACCACCGCCTCCAGCGCACCCTCGTACTCATGACGGTGCACCAGGTTGTAGTGCGGCTGCAGCGCCACGAATTTCGCCGCCCCGGTCGAATCGGACACCGCCAGCGCCGCCGCCAGCCGCTCGGCCGAGAAGTTGGACGCCGCGATCGCCCGCACCTTGCCCGCCTTCACCAGGTCGTCCAGCGCCGAAATCGTCTCCTCCAGCGGGGTCTCCGCGTCATCCCGGTGGATATAGTACAGGTCGATGTAGTCGGTTTGCAGCCGCCGCAGCGACGACTCCACGCCCTTCTCGATGCTCGCCCGCGACGCGCCCGGCGCCTCCGCGTGCGAGGCCACCTTCGTCGCGATCACGACCCGGTCGCGGTTACCCCGCGCCGCCATCCAGTTCCCGATCACCGTCTCCGACTCGCCACCGGCGTGCCCCGGCACCCAGGCCGAATACACATCGGCCGTGTCGATGAAGTCACCGCCACCGTCGACGAACGCGTCCAGCACCGCGAACGACGTCGCTTCGTCGGCCGTCCAGCCAAAGACATTCCCGCCCAGCGAGAGCGGGAAGATATCCAGTTCCGAGTTTCCGATCCTGACCACGCGCCAGTACTCCCTTGCGACAAGACACTATCGAATGGGAAGCATTATCTCACACCGCTCCTTCGAAAGAGCACGCAGGTCCCGAAAATGAGCAATTCTCCCCATATCCCTTCACAAAAGGAGCTCGCATACTGCGGTCAGGTCCTGGCTACTCGTCCGGACGAGCCACGACCGCCTTTTTGGTTTTTCCTATCTCATCCCTGTACCCAGCCAGGAGGACCTCATGTCGCTCACAATCGGACTGCAAAGCGTCAAATGCATTGAAGAAGTCAACGAATCCTCGGCCTCGGAGGAACCCTACGTGCTCGTCTCCGCCATCAATCTGCGGCCACCCATCAACGGTGCTCCGGCTGCTCCTGATTACCAGGTCTTCCATTACGGTATCTGGGAGGATACAGACGAGGGAGAGGTAAAACAGAACGGAGGGCCGCCGTTCTGGGGCCTCGACTCGCGCCCTCGCGATATCGACGCTCCTCAGGAGGTCGCCTTCATCGTTTCCCTGATGGAGAACGACAACGGAGTGCCTGAGCAGTACCTCACCTATCTCCGCGCCTCGATCATGGCCTCCTACACCGCCACGATGATGGTCACCGACCCGGTGGAGCGGGCCACCCGCTTCACCAACGATATCCGCAACGCCCTCAACGGAATCGATTTCCCCATCCCGTTCGCGCTCGACGATGACCACGTGGGCACCACTCAACTCGTGATCGATCAGTCGGATCTGATTCCCTTCGGGTCGAAGGAAAAGACACTCCGCTTCGACAACGCTGAAGGCAACTACGAACTGGTCTTCCGCATCCAGCGGCACGGCTGGCAGCAATTCGAACTGGCACCCGCCGCACATGCCTCCGCCAATGGCCGGATCGCCTCCGTCTCCCGCGTGCCCGGCCACATGGAGGTCTTCTGGATCGGTGGCAACGGTTCGATCCAGGTCGCGTTCTGGTACGAGGGTGCCCACTGGCAGCGGTTCGAGCTGGCTCCCGCCGGCTCAGCATCGCTCACCGGTGGCATCAGTGTCGTGTCGCGAATCCCTGGCCACATGGAAGTCTTCTGGATTGGCGCCGATGGCTCGGTCCAGGTTGCCTTCTGGTACGAGGGCAACAACTGGCAGCGGTTCGAACTAGCTCCCGCCAGGTCGGCATCGCTCACCGGTGGGATCGCCGCCGTATCCCGCATCCCCAACAGCATGGAAGTGTTCTGGGTGGGAGGCGACGGTTCCGTTCAGGACGCCTACTGGTACGAAGGCGCGCATTGGCAACGATTCCCCCTCGCTCCCGCTGGCCACGCGGCCATGACCAGCGACATCGCGGTGGTCTCCCGCGTCGCGCACAGCATGGAGGTCTTCTGGGTGGGAGGAGATGGCTCGGTGCAGGATGCGTATTGGTATGAAGGCGCGCAATGGCAGCGCTTCCCGCTCGCGCCAGCCGGGCACGCCTCCACCACGGGTGGCATCAGCGTGGTCTCTCGAATCCCCACCAGCATGGAGGTGTTCTGGATCGGTGGCGATGGATCGCTTCAGGACGCGTACTGGTACGAAGGCGCCCAGTGGCAACGCTTCGCCCTGGCCCCGGCCGGACACGCCGCGCTGACCAGCGATGTCACCTCCGTCTCCAGGATTCCGAACGCCATGGAGGTGTTCTGGGTCGCCTCGAACGGCACCGTGCAGGACACCTTCTGGTACGAGGGCAACAATTGGGCCCGCTTCGAGCTGGCGCCCGCCAACCAGGCCTCGACCACCGGCGGCATCAGTGTCGTGTCGCGGATTCCCGGCAGCATGGAACTGTTCTGGATCGGCCCCAACGGCTCCGTTCAGGACGCCTTCACCTACCTCTAGTTCAACACCTAACAGGGCCCGGGTAGGACGGAATGTCCTACCCGGGCCCTCCTCCCACGACCCGACCGCCCTCGCTCATCTCAGCATTGCCGACTCCTGGGAGTGACAGGCATCATGCTCATCAAAGCTCGCACCATCCGAAGGCACACGCGACATCCACGCAAACCAAGTCGTCATGCCGAGCGGAGCGAGGTATCGCCGGACGAAGTCCTTCCGCCGCCAGGCGGTGCTCCCACGCGCGACCGGTCCACACCCAATTGGCCGTGACTGGTCGCCCGGCCCAGGAGCTGAAGCGCGTCATTGCTCCCGCCCAGATTCAGTCCTCGTAAAACACGTCCTCCGCCCACAACGCTGGGTTGTTCGCGACATACGTCCCAATACGATCCATTTCCGCGTCATTCCGGACAATTCGATCGTGGAAACTCGGCTGCCACAATCGGCCATCGAACGGCAACCATTCCTTGTGGCGCACCCCCTCAATGTACCGCCGGGTCGTCACTGTCTTGAACCATCCGATCACATCGCTCAGCGACTCCCCCGATGAGCTCTCGTCCGGAAACGGCAAGGTGAGGATTCCGTGGAAGTGATTGGGCATCACCACGAACCCATCGAGGGTCAATCCTGGATACCGAGGGGCAATGGCCTCCCAGGCTCGATGCACCATCTCACCAGCGGCACTCAACACCATGCGATGCTCCACTATCGATCCAAACCGCATCTCACGGTTCTCCGCACAAATCGTTACGAAATAGGGTCCAGGATCCGTGTAATCGAACCCCCTTGCCCGTGGCAATTTGCGAACCGGTTTCGAATACGTCGGCATCTATCCGCCACCTCGTCGCGTTTCCCCATCCAGCCGTAGATTGTCGTTGCGCGGACCCGTTGCGATCATCATCTCACACCCTATTGACCAGTAGTCCACCCCGATACACAGCGCCTCATACCTCATATTCGTAGGGAAGGGCTAACGATCGGCCATAGGCAGTCGTCACCCTCGCGAACCCCGATCGTGAATGCCCTTCCGTGCAGCGCGAACGCCATCGGAGGACCATTCACCGGCACGTTCGCCATGGAGACGTTCGCGATGATGCCGGTTAGTAACCATCTTTGCAACCCCCATCCGGGAACCGGGTCTGCTCTTTTTCTTGGACGGATGGACGTCGCCAGCGCCACGC
>JAEWEG010000084.1 GCA_023389575.1 Chloroflexota bacterium
ATATTCAGCCCGAGCGCTGACTCCATCCCTGGGACCCGAGCGACCCGCTCGCGTCCCGGCCGGGAAGGAACGCCACCATGGACAACCCCAGCGAACGCTTTCGCCAGCAGGTGACCCGCCTGCGCGCGCCCGAAGTCCCCGAACTCGAACCGGTCGACCTCCGCCCCGCCAATACCTACGAGGCCATCACCCGGCAAATGGTCGACTCCCTCCAGGCGGAAATGCGCGAGATACGCGGCCGCCTCAACAGCCTCATCTTCATGATGATCGGCGCCATCCTGCTCGATGTCTTTTCGCGGATCATGGCCCCATGAGCGGCAGGGCGCGTTACCCCACGCTCCATCGCCTGCTCACCAGCCTCGATGCCTGGTCCAGCGAACTGATGCCCCATCGCGCGCTGAGGCCCTACCAGGTCTCCCCCGCCCAGGCGATCATTCGGGACATCGACACGGGCGGCGGCAACCAGTTCGCGGTGGTGTTCAGTCGCCAGGCCGGCAAGGACGAGATGCTCGCCCAGATGCTCTCGTACCTGCTCACCCGGCGCTCGCGGACAGGCGGCAATGTCGTGGTGGCCGCGCCGACGTTGCGCCCCCAGGCGGAGATATCGCGAGACCGCCTGCGCGATTGCCTGCTGGCGAACCCACTCACGCGGCCCATTACCCGGGTCCGCGCCAACACGGTCCAGGTTGGCCGGGCGCGGGCCACCTTCGTGTCCGCCGCGCCGACCGCCAACGCCCGTGGGCAAACCGCCGATCTCCTCCTCGTCGCCAACGAGGCCCAGGATATCGACTCCGCCACCTGGGATGCCGTGTTCGACCCGATGGCCGCATCCACCAACGCCACCACGCTGTTCATGGGCACGGTGTGGAGCCATTCCGGACTGCTGGCGCGTCAGATGCGCCACCTGCGGGACCTGGAAGCGGCCGATGGCCGCCAGCGAGTGTGGCTCGTGCCGTGGGAGATGGTGGCCGAGAGCCTGCCCGCCTACGGTGACCGCGTTCGCGCCCGGATCCAGCAGCTCGGAGCCGACCACCCGTTCATTCGCACCGAGTATTTCCTCAAGGAACTCGATGGTGAGGGTGGTCTGTTTCCGCCAGACCGCGTGGCCAGGATGCAGGGCGATCACGCGCCGCTGGACCGCGCCCGGCCCGGTCACCGCTATGCGCTACTGATCGATGTCGGCGGTGAGGAGGAACACCCACTCCAGGGAGATCCCGATTCCTCCGGCAATACCCGCAGAGACAGCACCGCCCTGACCGTCGTCGAAATCGACCTCGATAGCCGCCCCGACGGCCTGCCCGTCTACCGCGTCGTCCATCGCCAGGCGTGGGTTGGCCTGCCGCACACCACGCTCCACGAGCGCATCGTTGGGCTGGCAGCCACCATCTGGAAAGCAAGCTGGATCGTCGTTGACGCCACCGGCATCGGAGCCGGGTTGGCCTCGTTCCTGCGGGCGACGCTCGGTCGCTCTCGTTCAGGCCGTCCGCCGATCGAGGTCGTGCCGTTCGTCTTCACCGCCGCCAGCAAGAGCCGCCTCGGTTGGGATTTCCTCAGCCTGATCGACTCCGGCCGCTTCCGCGAGTACGCCCCGCCAGATCCGGCTGACGTGATCTCCAGCGAGTACCGCGCCCAGCTTCGCGCCACCACCTACGAGGTCGTGCCCGGCCCCGGCAATCTGCTGCGCTGGTCGGTGCCCGCGCGCGACGGCCACGACGACCTCGTGATCAGCGCCGCCCTCTGCGCCGAACTGGATCGTCTCGACCACCGTCCCCGCATCGCGCGTGGGTCGCCATAGCGCTCGGCTGTTGGGAATCAGTGATTGAGCAGGTATGATGCGGTCAACGGGAAGTGCTTGACATGGGAGTGGTGCGTTGAGCGTCGTGGGTGTGGATGGCTGCAATGGTGGTTGGCTGGCCGTGATCTGGGATACCGAGGCGAGGTCGTTGTCGCACCGTGGGTTCTGGACACTCGCCGACGTGATCGCCGCGTTCCCCGAGAGCCATATCGCCATCGATATACCCATTGGGCTCAGCGAAATGGGCGACCGACCCTGCGACAAAGAGGCTCGGAAGATGCTGGGACGGCCAAGAGGCTCTAGCGTGTTCCCGCCACCGACACCTGGCAGCCTCTACGAGCCGACCTACGCCGCCGCGAACGCCGCCTCCCGCGGGGCCATTGGGAAGGGAATTTCTCAGCAGGCGTTCGCCCTGTTTCCCAAGATGCGCGAGGCGCACGAACTCATCACGCCGGCGTTGCAGGATCGCGTCTTCGAGATCCATCCCGAGGTCTCGTTCTGCTCGCTGGCTGGGCATCCGATGTTCAACTACAAGGCGGGCGCCGAGGGGTTTGAGGAACGTCGGGACCTGCTCAATCGCGAGTTGGACCTGGTCGAACCCATTCCGGAGCGTCTCCAGGTCGCGGCGATGGTGAAAAAGTTCCGGGCGCTGCCAGACGATTATCTCGACGCGACCGTGGCCGCCTGGACCGCCCATCGAGTTGCCACCGGCACCGAGCGGCGACTACCAGTGGGACGCGTGGACCGCGCGGCCAACGGCCTCCGGATGGAGATGGTCCATTAACCACCTTGGAACATCGGCCCGTATCTCCCGACGCGGTCGTGGAAGTGGGGTGCGAGGAGGTCGCGGTTGTGCGGAAGTTGGGGCATGGTTGAATTGTGGAATTCTATTGTGGCTGCTGGTCGGCAAGGCGATCCGAGCCGTCAAAACCATCACGACCGGCTCCAGTCGAACCGGTCGCGAGATGAGTAGATGTTTGAGTTCAGGCCAAGATGGTTAAAGGCGATTAGGTCGATGAATCGCCGGGGTCGATATTCGGTCGACGTCGTTTCGAACCAAATCCTCGACGTTTACGTGCTCTCGCCAGGTGCTTCTTGCCGAGACGCCTCGCAATGGTGGTGGCTGGCGAATCTCCAGCCAAGCTGGAAACGACCGCGGTTACGGTGGGACCGCCCTCGACCTTGACCACCAGCGTATCCCCAGTTTTCAAGCCGTTGGGTGCTTGAGCGCCGTTGATGACGTTGGCTGGAATGCCTTCTGTTCTCTTGGGCGGCGGGAGCATGCCCACCACCTTGGTCGGCTGGGCGTTCCTGACTCCAATTTTCGGGGTTGACCGGTCACTCATGGTTCGGTCTCCTGTTCCAAATTTCGGGCTAATTGCCCTGGCCATGTTGGAACGTCATGTACTGGATTTGGTCATGTGCGATCCAGATTCCATCGGTGTTCGGTTCCTGATCGCTGATGTCGCCGTTGGCGTCCAGATACCATGTCCGTTCCAAGTATAGGTCCTTATTGTTCTTGTAGATTGACGCAAATGAACTGGGCCCAAACCAACCGGCCACCCATGTTCCGTCCTTGAGGCGAATCTTGACCCAACGCGTCTCGGAGATGTTCACGGCCCAATCCCATGCGGTTGGGGGTCTGTCCTTGTATGCCATTCCGTAGCGATCCAGAAATGCATCCACGCCCTCTCTCTGGACGAGGCGTAACGTGCCTTCTCCTACCATGATGGGCCACAGGAAGATGGCGAAGAGGACCCATAGCGTGGCGTTCACCCACTGTTCGGGGAGCGTGCCCTCCCGGTACCACTCGACCAGGAAATGTGTCCATGCCAGGAATACAGGAACATGGAGGGCAAGCCCGATGGCTCCCATCGACAGGAAATGCCACGCATTGGGTTCAGATGGGTAGAAGGCGACGGCACTTCGCAGCAATTGACTGAGAATCATCCCGGGGATGAAGATCAGAACGATGATTATCAGCGCTTCCAAAGTCGTGGGGATATTCACCAATACTCCCAGGCCGTTGAAGAATGTACATGAAGTCCCGTGTGGGAATCATACCGCCCACTGGGAACCCGTCCACACGCACCCATGAATAACTCCATGCGGAGACGAGCCAATTCCACATGGCATTGCCATGGCCCGCCGGTACAATGCCCGCGTGGTGATGGCGAACGACGCCTGCCAGGTAAAGGTGAATGGTGCCCCGTGGGGCTTCTGGAGGTAACGCGGTGATTCGGTTTGGACTGGTTGGCGTCAACACCTCGCACGCGGATGCCTTCTCGCGCATCCTCAACGGCTCGGCGACGGATGACCCCACCGTGGAAGGCGGGCGTGTGGTCGCGATCTGGGGCAACGACGGGGACGACGCCCGCGTCGACGAGCTCGCCAAGGCACACGACATATCCACGAAGGTCACCAATGCCAGCGAAATGCTCGGATCGATCGATGCCGCGCTCATCGTCGATGACCACGGCGGCGGTGAAACGCACGCCGCGCTCGCCCGGCCGTTCATCGAGGCGGGCCTGCCAACCTTCATCGACAAGCCGATGACCACGGACTACCGGGACGCGGCCGACCTGTTTGAACTCGCGGACAGGACTGGCGCGCCGCTGCTGAGTTGTTCCGCGCTCCGCTTCGCCGCCGAACTGGAGTCCGCCCGCGCCGAACTGGAGCACATTGGCAAGCTCTCCTCGCTCATCAGCACCGGCCCTGGCGACTGGTACTACTACGGCGTGCACGCGGTGGAACTGCTTGGCGCGGTTGCCGGTACCGGTGCCGCAACACTCCATCGCCACAGCTTCGACCAGCGCGACGTCGCCGTGATCTCATATCCCGATGGCCCAACCGCCATCGTCCAGACCCTGCGCGACGCCAGCTACGTGTTTGAGTTGGTCGCCTATGGCGAAGACGGCCACACCTCGATCGAGGTGAAGGATTCCGCCGCCTTCTACGCGAACACCATGCGCGAAGCGGTGAAGATGGCCGAAACCGGCAAGTCGCCACTCACCGCCACGCAAACGCTTGAGGTGCTCGCCATCCTCCGGGCAGGCGAGGCCTCGGCCGAGACTGGCGGCGCGGTCACCGTCTGACACCCCGCCCAGCCGCAACCCGGCTGGGCGCGCTACACGCCGCCGGGTTGCTCCGCGTGGTCGACCCGGCGAGCCTCGTACCACGTTTCGCCGACCGGCTCCCCCGCCATGTTCCAGCTCCACGATACCGTTGGCACGATCCGCGAATAGATTCCCGGACCAACCATCCCAACCCGCTCCTCCGGTGGTCCCGCCGTTCCGTAGATCCGGATGCCCCGGGCAATGAAGGGGTCGAACGACACCATATCGTCGATCACGAGCGCCACCTGATCGTGACCAGCCATCACGTTGCGGAACTTGCGGGTCTGGAGCACCGAGGCCCCCGAACCGCCGATCCAGAAGCTCGTGCCGTCGAACTCATAGGCGACGGGTACGACATCGGGCTGTCCGTCGCTGGAGACGGTCGCCAGCCGTGCCAGTGGTTGGGAGCGCAGGTAGGCGATTTCCTCGCTCGTGAACGTCATTGACAACCCCTAGCCGTGATTCCGCTTCATCGGACCCATTTTGTAGTAGGCGACAGTCCCGATCAGGGCCAGCAGCGAAATGCGGGCCACCCACAGCCACATTTCGGATTTCACGTCCCCCTGCCCGAACAATGCCCGGATCAAATCGGGGATGTTCGCCCGGTCGTTCCCCATCTCGATGCCTGCCACCAGCCCGATGGCCATGAGCACCGCTTCGGCCACGATGATGAGCTGCCACACCCAGTCCGACCGCTTCATATCCTTCAGTGAGAGGTCCCGTTGCTGCATGTCCCGTGAGTCCCTTGTGCGTGATATCGCCAGAATCGGCGACTGGATTGTACCCCGGGACTCCGCGATCCCAGTCGCGAGGGGGTATGTGCCCACGGTCCGGATGCCCGGCGTCATTTAACCCGGGAATGATTCTTGAGAAGGCCCCGTCCGCTGAGATGGAACCAGGTTGGCGGCGCGTGCCGCCAGCGAGAGTCCATTCAGGCAGCAGGACGGAGCTGGGAATGAAGCGAAGCGAAGAGTTTTACGAAGGCGATCGCGAAGCGGTTCTCTCCACCAACGGGCGCGGCGAAACCATGCAGGAGGTGCTGCGGCGCCGTTGGAGCCGACGCAGCGTGGTGAAGGGCAGTGCCGCCACCACCGGGTTGGTCCTTACCCTTGGCGGCCCTGGCCTGCTCCAGGCGGGAGCCCAGGCAACGCCGGAAGCGAGCCCGGTTGTCGAGGCGGTCTCCGCCGGACCTGCCTTCGAGCCGATCGCGCTCGACCAGGGCGAGGAGATGGTCGTCGCGGCCAACCACGTCGCCGTTCCCTTCCTCCGCTGGGGCGACCCAATCGTGGCCGGCGCCCCGGAATGGGATATCAACAACCAGACCGCCGAAGCCCAGGCCCAGCAGGCTGGCTACAACTGTGACTGGATCGGCTTCTATCCCCTTCCAGCCGGTTCGACCAATTCCGACAATGGCCTGCTGGTGGTGAACTTCGAGTACACCAACCCGGAGATGATGTTCCCCGGCTATCTCACTCCGAACCCGGCCTTCGGCGCCACACCGGTGCCGGTCGCCTCTCCTGTCGCCGGGGCAACCCCGGTTGCCTCTCCCGTCGCCGAGGCAACCCCGGTCGCGGTTGTGGTCGATGAGGAGGTCCCGGAGTTCCTGGTCAACACCTCGCAGGACATCGTCGACATTGAACTCGCCGCTCACGGGCTGGGCGTGGTCGAGATTCGCCGGGACGAGGCGGGCCAGTGGGCCGTGGTGCTCGATTCCCAGTACAACCGCCGCATCACCGGCACCACGCCCATGGATGTCACCGGACCGGCCGCCGGCATCGACTTGCTGAAAACCAGCGAGGACGAGACTGGCACGAAGGTGCTCGGCACCCTCAATAACTGCGCTGGCGGCCAAACCCCGTGGGGCACCGTCCTCACTGGCGAGGAGAACTTCAACCAGTACTTCGCCAATCTGGCCCAGCTTGCCGAGGACGATCCCGTGCGGCTCGCCCATGAGCGCTACGGCCTCACCGAGGAAGCGTCAGAGCGGCAATGGGAGAACTTCTACTCGCGGTTCGACATCGGGCAGGAGCCGAACGAGCCATTTCGCTTTGGCTGGGTCGTCGAGTTCGATCCGTACGATCCGGCATCCACCCCGAAGAAGCGCACCGCCCTCGGTCGCAACAAGCACGAAGGCGCCACCTCCATGGTGTCCCCGAACGGCCAGGTCGTCTTCTACTCCGGCGACGACGAGCGGTTCGACTACGCGTACAAGTTCGTCACCGCCAACGCCTGGAACCCGGACGATCGCGCCGCCAACGTCGACCTGCTCGATGAGGGCACGCTTTACGTGGCCCGCTTCAACGACGACGGCACCGGCGAGTGGATTCCGCTGACGTATGGCGAGGGCCCGCTGACCGAGGAGAACGGCTTCACAAGCCAGGGCGATGTCGTCACACTCACGCGCCAGGCCGCCGACCTGCTCGGCGCCACCAAGATGGACCGCCCGGAAGACTTCGAGGGCAACCCGGTCACCGGCAAGGTCTACCTGGTCTGCACCAACAACAGCAACCGCGACCTCGCCGATGTCGATGCCGCGAATCCCCGGCCAGCCAACTTCGCTGGTCACATCATCGAAATCGTCGAGGATGGCGGCGACCACGCCGCCACGTCCTTCACCTGGGAAATCTTCATCCTGGCCGGCGATGTTGGCGACAGTGGCGTGTGGTACGGCGGCAGCCTCGACGTGAGCCCGTTCGCCGCTCCGGACAACATCACCTTCGACCGGCTCGGCAACATCTGGATCTCCACCGATGGCCTGCCGGCCAACCTGCCGGGCAACGACGGCCTGTTCGTGGCCGCCACCGAAGGCGAGTTTCGCGGCCAGTCCCGCCAGTTTTTCAGCACCGTCACCGGCGCCGAATGCTCGGGCCCGGTCTTCAACCCGGACAACACCGCCCTCTTCGCCTCGGTCCAGCACCCGGGAGAAGGCGGCACGGTCGAAGAACCGGTCAGCCTCTGGCCCGATGGCGAGATCGCCCCGCGCCCAACCGTGGTGCTGATCACCAACGTCGACCCCTTTTCCCCGGTTGGCGGCTGAGCCGCCGGCCATCCTTCCCACTTCCACCACAGGGCGCCCGGATCATTCCGGACGCCCTGTGCGGTTCCTGGCCAGGTATCGGCGACGTGTGGGTTAGCGCACCAGGCCGGTGGTCTTGATTCCGGTCATGAAGTAGCGCTGGCCGAAGGCGAACAAGGCGATGACGGGCAGCGTGACCAGCACGGATGCGGCCATGAGCAATGCCCACTCGGTGCTGCGCTGCGCCCGGAACGAGTACAGCCCCAGGCTGAGCGGGTACTTGTCGGGATCGGAGAGATAGATCAGCGGGCCGAAAAAGTCGTTCCATGTCGCCAGCAGGGTGAAGACCGCCACCACGATCAGGGCTGGCTGCACCAGGGGCAGCATGATCTGCCAGAAAATGCGGAACTCGTTGGCGCCGTCCATCCGACCCGCGTCGAGCAGTTCGCGCGGAACACCCATAAAGAACTGGCGCATCATGAAGATCCAGAAGGCGTTGCCAACGAACGCGGGCAGGATCAGCGGCGCGTAGGTTCCCAGCAGGCCCATCTTCTGGAACATGACGTAGACGGGGATGAATGTCACCACCGGCGGGATGATGAGCGTGGCGATGGTGACGGAGAAGAGGATATTGCGGCCAGGAAACCGGAAGAGGGCCAGCCCGTATCCCACCAGGGCGCTGGAGAGCACCGTGCCGACGGTGACGAGGCCGGAGTAGTAAAGGCTGTTCCAGAGCAGTCGCACGAAGTCGAAACCCGGGTAGCTCCAGGCGTCGCGGTAGTTCTCCCAGCGAGCCGGATTCGGAATCCATTGGATCGGTTGGGCGAAGATTTCGGCGTTGGTCTTCAGCGACGAGATGACCATCCAGTAGAACGGCACCACCATCACCGCCGCCGCCACCGTCAGCAGGGTGTACTGCAACACCCTGCCAATCAGGCGGCGTCGAGCCGCCCCACCATCGCTCACGTCGCGTTCGTCGGTCACTGGCATGGTGCTCATCGTGAGCCATCCCCTTCGTAGAACACCCAATACCGCGATGTGCGGAAGATCACCAACGTCAGCGCCAGGATGGCGACGAAGAGCACGACGGCCATGGCCGAGGCGTATCCCATCGAGAAATAGCGGAAGGCGTTCTTGTAGAGCAGCACCATGTACATCAGGGTCGAGTCGAGCGGGTCACCGTTGGTGCCGCCGATGATCAGCGCCTGGGCGAAGATCTGGAACGATCCGATGATGCCCATCACCAGGTTGAACAGGATGACCGGGGTGATGAGCGGCAGGGTGATATTCAGCAGGCGGCGGAACCACCCGGCGCCATCCACCGAGGCCGCGTCCATGATGTCGGCCGGTACGTCCTTCAGGCCGGCCAGGAAAATCAGGGAGTCGGCGCCGAGGGTCCAGAGACTCAGGATGATGAGGGCGGGTTTCGACCACTGGGGATCGAGCAACCAGGCGATGGGCTCCACCCCGAAGATCCCGATGAACCTGTTGAGCAGGCCCGCGCGCGGATCGAACAGCAGCATGAAGATGATGGTGCCCGCCACCGGCGGCACCAGGGCTGGCAGGTAGAAGAGGGTGCGGTAGGCGCCCATGAAGCGGGTTTCGATGGCCAGCATCAGCGCCAGCACGAAGGCGATGAGCAGGCGGAGTGGCACCGAGATGACGGCGAAGTAGGCCGAGTTCTTGACCGCCGTCCAGAACAGTGGATCGACATCCAGCATGGTGCGGTAGTTGTCCAGCCCGACCCACCGCGGATCCTGGATAATGTTGTAGCTGGTGAACGAGAGATAGAAGGAGTAGATCACCGGATAGGCCGTGAACAGCACCAGGCCCACCAGCCAGGGCAGGACGAAGAGCAGGCCGGTGCGCGCCTCGTGCCGGGCCAGCGGCCCCATCTTGTGCCGCCCGGTGCGCACGCGCTGCTCTACCTTCGGCTGTGCCAGTGCGGTTCCCGCCATATGCCTGTCCTTGCCGTCGTGCGCGCGCTGGCAACCGTTGCCATGCGCGTTGGTCGGGGCTGCCCCTCACCCGTCGAGTGTTTCGGGACGATGCCGTACCGCACCGCCGGAGGGACGGGCCGCTGGAATGCGGGCCCGTCCCAATCGCGCGCGAATCGTGTCGATTACTGTCGTTCGGCCATCACGCGATCGAGTTCCGTCTGGCACGCCTGCTGGGCGGCTGCCAGCAGGTCGGCTGGCTCACCCTGGTGGGCATAGGCCTGGTCGATCGCGCGCAGGAGCTGGTCGTTGGCGAAGTCTTCGATCGGCGATGTCCACATTGGAATCGATACGTCGAGCTGGCCCTTGAAGAACTCCACGATGCTCGTGGCGGCTTCCTCGCCCCGCTTCTCCAGCAACGTGGGCGGAAGCATGGGCGGCACGCTGGCGTTCGTGGGGAGGTCGGGGATCTTCGAGAACCAGATCTCCATGCCCTCGGGTCCGCCGATATAGTCGATGTAGCCGAACGCCTCCGCCGCATGCTCGGAGCCGGAGGGAATGACGGCCCAGTTCGGCCACGAACCGGAGGCGGTGGCGGTGCCACTCGGGCCGACCGGGTACGACGCGACATCCCAGCGTTCGAAGACCGGGTTTTCTGGCGCGACCTGGTTGTAGAGCTCGCCCGTGATCCAGAAACCGTTCCCCATGATGCCGAGCAGGCCGGCCTGGAAGGCGGGCGGGCGGCCATCGACCACGTTCTCGGTCCAGTTGTTGGCCAGGTCGACCTGGATGATGTCGCCCCGGTATTCCTCGTCCAGCCAGGCCACGAAACTGGTCAGGGTTTCCACGGCTTCCGGCGAGTCGAGGTGGTAGGTCATGGTTTCGGGGTCGAAGATCTTGCCGCCGTTGGTGGCGACCCAAATCGGGAATTCGACTGACTGGCGAGGAGGCATCATGCCCATGCGAACCAGATTGTCGCCGTCCCACTGGGTGATGGCCGCCGAGGCCTCACGGAGTTCGGCCCAGGTCTTCGGGAAATCCTCGCGCGCCGATGGCAGCCCAACCTCCTCGAAGAGTTCCTGGTTGTAGACCATGGCAAACGTGCCGGCCGCCACTGGCAGGCCAAACGTCTGGCCATCGATCTGGCAGCTCGCCAATACGGAGGCGGGCCAGTTTTCCACCTGCGAGTAGCGCGAATCCGGCAGCCACTCGTCGAGCGGCTGGAGTGCGCCCCGCACCGCGTAGGCGATGGGCGAACTCCAGACGATCGTGGCATCGGGCGGGTTGCCCGAGGCGATGCTGGCGAGGAACATCTCGTTGAAGCTCTGGTCGCCCACGCCGCAGGTCACGCTCTCGATCGCCACGTTGCCGACTACTTCCTGGTAGGCCGCGCCGATCTCGGTGAACCCATCGCAGAACGTCGGGGACCCTCCCGGAGTCCAGAACTGGAGGTTGACGGTGTCCTGGGCCAGCACGGCGGGGAAGCGGTTGATGCCGAGCGCGGTAAGACCGGCGGTGGCGCCAGCTCCCATGAGCAGCTTGCGGCGGTTCATCAGGTAGTGGTGATATTGGTGCATCGGCGAACGAGTCATGAGAATCTCCTCATCGTATCGGTGGATGGAATCAGGGTCCCGGGAACGCTGATGCATTTGGAGCGAGCGGCGCGGCTGTTTCGCCTGCCGCCGGCCCGCCGTGGTCCCGCCTGCCTAACCTGCCCCTTTCGCGAACCGGCGCCCCGCCGGACCATTCCCCGCGATCCGGCTACCAGCCGGATTCGATGTCGCTGTCTTCGTAGGCCATGGAGGAGCAAAGCAACCGGAACCCCTCCGCCACCTCGGCTGGCGAGATCATGAGGTCGTCCGCCCATTCCTCCTCGTGCTCGATCTTTCCCGAGAGCACCCTGGAGAGGCAGGTTCTGCACGTGCCGCTCCGGCAGGAGTAGGGGATATCCACCCCCTGTCGCATGGCGGCATCGAGCACGATTTCGCCCGGCTCGACCTCGAACGATTGCCCGTCTTTGGTCTGGATCCGAACCATCGTCTGAACCGTCACTGGGATGCCGCCTGGATCCGGGCCTCGATCCGCTCCATGAACGGACCGTACATGTCCTCACCCTTGTCCCAGCGTTCCTGCAGCCAGGTGTTCCACATCTCTCCGGCGCGTTCGACGAGGGCTTTCAGTTCGTCCGGCTTTTCCGCGCCCACGAGATGCTGGAGCCAGGTGAAGCCGTACTTCAGGTGAATGGCCTCGTCCGCCCAGTCGTAGTCGGTGTCGATGGCGGTATCCATGTCGTCCATCGCGGTGAATTCTTTCTTGGTCACCATCCTATGCGCTGGAGCGTCTTTTTCGAAGTAGTAGAGCAAGGCAAGGATTTCCAGCGGCCCGCCACCCTTCTCCAGGATCGCGTCGACCGGGTCGCCCACCATCGGGTAGTCGATCCCCATCTCGAATCCCCAGGCGTCGAGCCGGCGCGCCCCAAGCTGGGCGTGTCGCATTTCGTCGTAGCTCCAGCGGGCGACATCGGTGAAGAAGTTCCAGGGCATCTTCGGCATCTGCCACATGAATGCGGCTGGCGCTTCCGCCGCCCACACCTCGTTGGCGTGGTCGATCGCGTACCAGACCTGCTGTTCCCGGTGATTCACTGGCGGCCGGCCGGGGCTTTCCACCCGCGCCGGGGCGAACTCCCGCGGCCGCACGCATTTCTCGGGTACCACGTAGGTGGGCCGGTTCGCGCAGGGGTGATCCACGGGAAGATCGGTCGCCGCATCCAGCCCCAGTACCCCGCCGATCGAGGCCAGGTACCGGCCCAGGTACTCCACCCACGGCGCGGCCGCTGCCCGGGCCTCCTCCGGGAGGTCTGCCAGCACGGCCTCGGCCTGCGGTTGCGAGCGCTCGTAGTCGAACAGGATGTGCTCGAGCTGGTAGATGCTCGGCGCGTCGGCGATCGGGTCGGCCTCGGCGAGGTAGGCGCGGTACGCCTCCACCAGCGCCGGGGTCAGCACGGTGTAGATGCCGAGCAGGAACTCCGCGTCGGCCTCGCCCTTCGTCAGTTCCTCCAGGAACCCGGCCAATCGCGGATCGTGGTCCTTGTCGACATCCCGTCGCGGGTAGCGAAGCTCCAGCACCCGTTCCCGCAGGGCGTCGGCATGGCGTGACGCCAGCCACCAGTGACGCGGCATGGTGTTCTTCGCGCTCCACAACTCGATGCCGATATGCTTTGCCGCCAGCGCCCGCATCAGCTCACGCTCGATCAGGTAGAGGCGCTTGAGCAGGCTGGCCGAAAGATCGACATCGTGTCGCGGTTCGCTGTGGTTCCCAAATGTGTCGTGGGTCATGAACAATCTCCTGCCCGAACCGATGACCGGACCCCGCCGGGGGAACCGGGAGGAACGGCATCCGGGAATGGCAACCCCTGCCAGGCTGCGTTCCGCTCAGGAAGCATCGGGCTCATGTGTTGTGGACGCGTTCGGCAGCGCGGCGCGATCGGCCAGGATCGTCACGTTGGCGGCGGCCTGCAGCCAGGATGATGGAACGTCGGGCGTGGCCGGGCCCTTCATCGTGCGCCGCAGGATGTCCTGCTTGTGTGCGCCCATGACCACCACCAGGATGTGCCGGGCGGCCATGATGATGTCCATGCCGGCGGTCATCGCCTGGCGTGGCACCTGGTCGCGCCCGCCCCAGTACACGGCGTTGCTGACCACGCTTTCCTCGGTGAGATCGATCAGCCTGGTCGGCGCGTCCGCCGCGCAGGGCGGTTCGTTGAATCCCAGGTGGCCGTTCGGGCCGAGGCCCAAAATGGCGAGGTCAATGCCGCCAGCCGCCTCGACGGCCGATTCATAGTCCATGCGGGCCTGCTCTGGATCGCTGGTATCTGCTCTCAGCCGGGTGACCTGGCTGTGGGGAATTCCCAGCGGATCGATGAACGACCGCCGGGTCCACCCGTAGAGCGATCGGACATCGTCGTCATCCACCCCCACGTACTCGTCCAGTTGGAACACGCGGGCCTCGGTGGCATTCAGCGAGCCCGCCTGATGCCGTCGGGCCAGCTCCTCGAACATGCCCATCGGCGTATTCCCGGTTGCCACCAGGAGAGCGGCGTCGGGTCGCTCGGTGAGCGTTTGGGCGACGATGTCGGCTCCCAGTTGGTTGAAGTGCTCGGCGGTGTTCGCCACGATGGTTTGCATGGACGACCTCCCGTTCGCTAGGCGACAGCGGCCTGCCGCAGTCCGCGTCGCATTGCCCGGATGTAGGTGGCGTTGCAGCCACAACATCCACCCAGGTATCCAATTCCCTCGTCGACGGCACTGGCGGCGAAATCGGTGAACGACCGGCGCGCCGTCTGCACCGTTTCGAGTTCGTCCGGGAACTCGGGGATCTTGGTGAAGCAGGGGGTCTCGTCGGTGGTGCGGAAGGCGGCCGGTTGGGCGGCCAGGGGGATGTCGACGACCGAGCGCATGGAGCGCAGGATGGCGAGCATTCGCTCCGGGTCCTGCTCGCAGTTGGCGCCGACGAAATTGGCGCCGGCCTCGGCCATGGCTACCGCGCAATCGGCGGTTGACACGCCATCGCTGCTCTCGGCGGTCGTCGGCCGGAAGCTCATGGTGGCGATGATCGGCACGCCGCTGTCGCGAACCACGTCGAGCGCGATCAGCATCTCGTCGATCCGGAAGAACGTCTCCAGGATGAAAAGGTCGACCCCAGCGTCCAGCAGGAGTTGCACCTGTTCGGAGATGAGATCTCGCGCGTGTCCGGCCGCGGATGGCCCCTCGCGCTCGAAGAGCTGGGTTCTGGATACCGAGCCCGCTACAAGCGCCTGGTCTCCGGCGACCTCCCGCGCGATCTTCACCGCCGCATGGTTGATCGCTTCGGTCTGCTGGCCGTAGCCCGCGCGGCCAAGTTTCTCCCTGGTCGCGAAAAAAGTGAGCGCCTGCAGGACTTCGGACCCGGCCAGCAGGAATTCTTCGTGCAGGCCGCGCAGCGCGGCGGGATGCTCGATGGCGACCTCCGGCGTGAACTGCCCGCTGCCCTTGCCGGTGCCGACCTCTTCCCGCTCCGATCCGCTGTCGACATACCCGCGACGTTCGAGCTCGATGAGGTATCCCCCATCGCCAAGAACCACTGATCCGTTGCTGAGCTTTTCACGCACCATATCAACCATCACACGCTTCCTTCCTGATTTCGACGCCGATCTCCATCAACCATCCCGTGCATCGCCAAACCCGCGATTGCGCTCCGTGTTTCCAGAGCCGCGCCCACCATGCCCGCATCCGTTTCCAGGTGAGCCGTCACGATGGGGAGTTCGCGGGTCTGGTCGCTCCAGATCGATCGCCGTGCCGACGCGACGATCCTGTCCCACCACGCTCCACCGGCGAGCCCAAGCCCGCCGCCGATGACCACCATCTCCGGATCGAGGATGTTGGCCGCCTGCCCGATGGCGCTTCCCAGCGCCTCGGCCGCCTGTCCCACCAGGGGCGCGGCGACCGGATCCCCCCGGGAGGCGAATTCGAGTACCTCCATCGTGGTCACCCCGGTCCGTCCGCTCGCCTGCTCGTAGCGGCTCGCCAGGGCGGGCCCGGCCGCCCATTCCTCCAGGACCGAGCGCATGACCGACCCGGTGCTGGAATCGATCGTGGCGAGATCGCCCGACGACAGGACCAGCGCGTGTCCCCGCGCGCCGGGCCATGGCCTGCCGTCGAGCACGAACGTCGAACTGATGCCGGTGCCCACCGAGACGTAGAACATGCTGCACGCGCCAGCCCCGGCTCCGAATACCGCCTCCGCCCGGGCCGCCGCCCGGACATCCGACGCGATCGTGATGTCGCGGCCCGCGAACGTCGATCGCGGATCGATCTCGCGCCAGTCGAACTGGTAGGCCGATTGAACCTGGCCCTCCCGGCTGACCAGTTCGGGAACGGCGATCCCGACGTTCAGTTCGGCGGCTCCATCCAGGGCGTTGACCAGCTCAACGCAGGTCTCCAGCACCGCCTCGCCCCCGCCGTCCACCGGCGTCGGCACCCTCCGGGCGATGTCTACGCGGCCGGAGGCCAGATCGACCAGGCCGGCGGCGATCTTCGTGCCGCCGATGTCGATGCCGATCGCCTGGCCGCTCATGGGAGATAGTCCGGCGCGACCGCGAAAACGAGTTCCGCCGGTGAGGACGAGCGGTTCCAGTAGCGATGCGACACACCCTCGGGCACATAACCACCATCGAGGGCATCGATCTCCAGCCAACCGGGATGCCCCTCGCCCTTGCTTTCGAGGAACACCGTGCCGCTGGTGACCAGCAGGCCCTCGTCGCCGCCATGGGCGTGGAAATCGGTTCGCTGGCCGGGGTGAAGCGTAATCCTGCCCACCGTCAGGTGCTCCGTGGCGGCCTACAGGCCCACCAGTGCCCGGTCGTGGCGCCCTTCGTAGCGCCAGAGAATGTCGGGCTCGCGGATCACCCGGATGGTATTGGTCGCGTCGATCGCCTCCCGCTCCATCGGCCACCGGCCCAGCAGGTCGTCTCGCGTGTATCGGCTGGCCTCGAGGTTTGGCTGTTTCCGGGCATAGGCACCGGAGGTGCCCTGCGACGGGGGAGGGGCGAACAGTTCGAGTTCCCGGAGTTCCTCCGGCCCGTCGTTGAACACGTGGTGCCAGGTGTCGCGGCGGAAGAACGCCACGCCGCCCGGGCCAACCCGGTGGACCTCCCCGGTTTCCGGGTTGCACAGAATCATCTCGCCGGACAGGACATAAAACACCTCGTCGGCGGCGAAGATCGTGCGGTACGAATCCGAGTGTCGAAACCAGCCGCCCGGTTCCATGCCGAACACGATCTGGTGGATCTTGTCGCTGGACACGTAAATCCAGTCGGCGACTTCACCAGCCTCGGGATCGCCCCACAGGTGCCGCGTGACCGCGCGATAGGGGATGTGGGTCACCTGGTCGAAGGTTGGGCGTGGCGACGAGGCATAACTCATTCCGCGCTGCTCCGGTCATGCACCAGATGCGCGTTCTCGCCACTTGCCAGCCCGAGGTCGAACTCGGGAGGCGTGAAGGTGCTTTCGATCTCGATCGCCCGCCCGGTATCGCCCGATTCCATGGATGTCAACATGATTTCGAGCACGTGGTAGGCGTGTTCTGGCTGCACGATCGGCTTCGTGCCCTGTTCGATGCACTCCACCGCGTGCCGCAGGCCGTCGGTCCAATGCCAACCGCCGCCGGCATGGTCTTCCCAGTGGCCAACCGAGTTCTGGTACAGCTTGTACCCGCGCGGCAGCCAGTCTTCGCCGGTCATCTGGATCGTGCCCTTGGCCCCGTAGATCTCGATTCCGGGGGTATCCTCGTGATAGGCCTGCATGGTGAAACCGGTGGTGATCGAGGCGTAGCAGGCGTCGCCGAAATCGAGCAGCAGGTGCGCATTGTCGTGCGTTTGCACGTCCATCATTACCCCGTCGACTTCGCGCTTCGGAATCGCGATGCCGCTCATCGCCATCACCCGCTTGGCGGGCCCGAGCAGCCCGGTGAGGGTGGTCACGTTGTAGACCCCGAGGTCGAACATCGCGCCACCCCCCTTTTCATAGAAGAAGGGACCCCACCACGGGCCCGCCCAGCCATACATTCCCCGGGCGAGATGGATTTCGCCGAGGTCGCCCCGGTGGATGTAGCGCCACATGTCCTGGTAGGTTGGGCTGAGCACCACATGCGGGGCGCAGACGAGGATGCCGGGACTGGTCCGGGCGACATCGAGGATGTCGCGGGCCTCTTCCAGTGTCATCGCCATCGGCTTTTCCACCAGCACGTGCTTGCCGGCGAGGAGCGCGGCCTTGCTGATCACGCCGTGCAGCGGCATCGAGGTCAGCACCAGCACCAGGTCCACATCGGGGTGGTTGATCACCTCGTTGTAGTCGGTCGTGCCCTCCGGGATGCCGTACATCTCCCGGGTTTCCTTGACGCGCTCCGGGTCGGCATCGCAGGCGATCACGATTTCCGCCCGCTTGCCGCGCAGGTTCATCTCATGCACCCGCGGGATATACGACCACTTGCCGACGCTGCCACACCCAATAACCCCGATCCGAACTGGTGACGCCATGATTCCCTCCGATGTGTGAATAGCCTCTGAGTGATTCAGGTAAGGACGAGATTGATGGGGAGCGCGGGTTCCGCCGATTCGACGCCCGATCCGGTTGCCTGGAGCGCGAACTTGAAGCGATCTCCTCGATACACGGCCTTGAAGTGCTCGCCCGCCATGCCATCCGCGGTGGATGCCACGCCCTCCAGGAGCAGCATCGGCATTCCCTTTTCGATGCCGAACAACTCGCTCTCGTACGAGTTGGCGGCGATCGCTTCGATGGTCTGTTGCGCGCGCGTCAGGTGAATCCCGAACTCCTCCGCCAGCGTGGCGTAGAGCGATCGCTCCGACAGGTCGTGGTCCTCGATTCCCGCGCAGTGCGAATGGCGAAAGTGGCTCGTTTCCAGCAGCATCGGTTCGCCATTGAGGGACCGCAACCGCATGATGTGGACGACACGCTCCCCAGGGGGAATGCCCAGCGCTTTCGCCACCGATTTCGGCGCCTCGATCACGATCTGTTCCAGCACCGACGATGTCACCCGCCCGCCAGTGGACATCATTTGCTCGGTGAAGCCGAGCAGGTGGAGCGGGTCGGAGGTCAGCTTGGGTGGGGTCACGAAGGTGCCAACGCCGTGCCGGACCTCGATCGCCCCGCGTTGTTCGAGATAGCTGAGAGCCTGGCGGGCCGTCATCCGGCTGATGCCCGCCTGGGCCGCCACTTCACGCTCCGATGGCAATCGGTCCCCCGGTTTCAGGAGGCCGGAGTCGATCTGGCTTTCGATCAGCTCGGCCAGCTGGTAGTAGAGCGGCACGGGACTTCGCTTGCCGGGCAGGCGAAGGTCAAGATCAGGCGATTCCACCAAACACCTCGAAAATCCTGTCCCGCACCTGGCGAAACATGTCGAGCAATCCGGTCTAGAGGTATAGACCACTGGAGTATGCGCTTCGCCCAATCGCTTGTCAACGCTTCGTGCGGAATGCTCGAATGGTGCGACCAGAACACGCCAGTCCCGGAGGCTCGCATCCCTGATTACGGGAAGGTGGCATCACGGTCCAGCGGGAAAAGCGGGCGCGGAACCTTGCGGAAGTCGTAGCGCTCCAGGTGGTCGCTGCTCATGCCAGGGCTGTCCAGCAGCATGATCCCGCGCTCCATGCCCATGAAGCCGGACCGAAACTGGATCGCCGATTTCACCACCACGATCTGGGCCTCCGCCGGTTCCAGCCCAACCGCGCGATAGGGTTCCGGATCGATCCAGAAGCAGGAGTTCGTGGTCACCACCACCCGAAGCTCGTTGTGGCGGAGGACAGCGCACAACCCCATGTCCATGCCCATTCCGGTGTAGCCTCCGCCCCCGAACCGGAACGTCGCCGGGCCCGAGAACTCCACCGTGCCCGTGAACCGCACCGGTTGGTTGTAGACGTGGTCGAGCTTGCCGCCGATCATCAGGTCGATTTCGGCTCCCACGCCCACGCTGGCCGCCGCCAGCGCCGCCTCGCCATCGCGGATGTTGGCCAGGGCCATGCGTGGTGGACCGGCCTCGATCAGCGCCGCGATCACCGCTGTCGCGTCTCCCGGCGATCCGGCCCCGTTTCCATCGCCGAGGTCGGAGAGGATCACCGGTCCATCGGGTTGGGCCAGCGCCCGCGCGATCGCCTCCGCTGGCGTCACGAGGTCGATGTCCATGAAGGCCTCCCGTTCCTCCCAGCAGGCATCCGCCAGCTCCCGGGCCACGCCGGTCGCCAGGTCCTCGTCGCCATTGGTGACCACCACGGTGGCGAAGCCGAACTCCTCAATATCCAGCCATGGTTGCACGGTGAACACGCTCGCCAGTTCCACCCGATTCCGTTCGGCCTCCCGCCCGGCATCCTGCACCCGCCTGAATGGGCCGTTCGTGTCGTGGCGGTGGGTGGACGCGGGCGTGACCATTGGAACCTTGACCATCCGCATCGTCGGCCTGATTTCGCCGCGCAACTGGCGGACGAGCACTCGCGCCGCGCGCTGCCCGGTTTCGCGGTGGTCGATGTGCGGCGAGGTCCGAAACCCGGCGATCGCGTCCGCGTTGGCCACGCATCGTTCGGTGATGTTGCCGTGCAGGTCCATCGACACCGCCAGCGGCACGTCCGGGCCGATCAGGGTTCGCACCGCTTCGAGGATCGCGCCATCGCCGTCGTCGTGGTGCTCGGTCGTCATTGCCCCGTGCAACGCCAGCAGTACCCCACCGATTGGCATCGCGGCCTCGATGCCCTTCAGTAGCCGGTCCAGCAGGTGATCGAACGTCGCCCGCTCCACCTTTCCGCCCGACATCGCCATCGTCGCGATGACCGGTACCGGCTCGATCCCGGCTTCCTCCAGCACATCGAGGAATCCGGTGACCTCCCAGTTGTTGCCTGGCGCGTTGGCCAGGATCTCGTCGCCTTCCCACAGGTGCCAGGCCCGGAACTCGTCGAGCGTGGTGAGATAGGGAACGAACGTGTTGGTTTCCTGCTTGAGTTCCGCCACAACCACGCGCACGGTGCGTTCTCCCCGCTGCATCCATTGGCCCGCCAGTGAGGGCTTATTGGACCAGCGAAAGGTCCGCCTGTCCAGACCTGGCGGAGTGACCATCGAGCGGCTCTCCAACCCGCCAGGATGCCGCGACGGTAATGGACGCGAATCGTGCCGCGAGCCTCCCTAAACACATCCCCGGTGTCTAGACCGTTACTGCGATCGTGGGTACACTCCTCGGTAACGCGGGGCCAAAACACAAATAGATGCAACGGCGTCTGGGTGAATACCATCGCCGCCAGTTCAGGGCCGGGGATAACGTTGGTGGATCGGTGGAACAGAGTCGTGGCGTTCCTTGGGCGGCGGTCGCGCAACCAGTGGGTGATGACCAGCGTGGTGGCGCTCCTGTTGGTCCCGGTCTTGATGGCGGCGATCGCGCCTGTTCTCGCGCCGATCCCTTCCCCGGCCGCCGCCTGGACCTCTCCGCCGCTTCCCGAACGGGACGAGCCGCTCCCTGACTTCCAGCACCTGCTCGAACCACTGCCGCTCATCGTCCGCGACCTTCCAGACGCCGCCTCGCGGAACGTGATCGCGATTTACGACACCACGACATTCACCGATGACGAATCCGCGTCGCGCATGCTGGCCGAGGCTGGATTGGCAATCCAGGTTCCGGCAAGGCTGGACACAGCCTGGCGTTCCTGGTTGCACGACTGGCAGGGCGACGCCGTTCCTGGTTCCGTCATGGAGTACCTGGCCACCGACCCCCGGAACGCCGGGAGGTTGAGCAATTTGGCCGTGGCCATGCACTCCGTCTGGGTCACCACCGCCGGCCCCAATATCGTCGGTTCCGCGAGGTTGCAGTCGTTGATCCTGCTGGAAAGCACCCTGCGCTCCTTCCCGGAAAGCAGGGAAGCCATCATGAATTACATGTACATCCGCTCGGTCGGGTGGAATGGGGGGCCAATCGAGGACCGGGGCGCGATCTTCAATGCCTGGTTGACGTCCAACCCGGACGACGCGACCGCGTTGTACCTGGCCGTCAACTTGTACCTGAACAACAGCATTTGGGACTACGAACAGGATGTCGATGCGCTGCGGACGCTCGCGGTGGGTATGGCGGCGAGTGACGATCCGGCCCGCGCGGCACTCGGTCACGCGATCCTTGGCGACCTTGAACTTGGAAACCTCGAACTGGATGAGAACGCCGCCTACTCACGACTCGAGGTGGCGCCCTTCACCGTCATGCATTCGGCCCGCCTGGCGCTTGAGCACTACGACCAGGCGCTCCTGCTCTCGGATGATCCTTCCATCTATACGGCTCGAGCCCTGGCGTTGGAGATGCTCGGGGATATCCCGTCCGCGATCGATGCGCAACAGCGCGCTGTTGACCTCGATCCTCGATCGATCACGTCGCGGCTGTTGCTGGCCGACCTGGTTTTGCAGCGGCGAGGAAGTGTGGAGGAGGTGCGCGAATCGATCGAAACCGCGAGAGCAATCGAACGAGAAGCGATCTCGATCACGCTTGACCAGCCGACGCCGACGCTGGGTGATATCAGGGTTTTGGATGGCACGGGCGAATTGGCTGGGCTCGCGTCCAACCGTCCCGAGCGCTTCTATATCTACTATGTGCCACCCATGGCGGGCGCTGGGTTTGCGGTGGCCTTCGACGAGATTCCACTGTACACCCGTCAACCGGCGTCGAGATCGGGTATGAACCCGGTGGCGCGGGCTGCCTCCAACGCCATATTGAAGTCGGAGGCGCTGGGCGATCCCGATGGCGCGGTGGACGACGCCGGGAGGTGGCAAACCCTGAACCGGGACCCGAGATTCACCTGGACCAGCTATTCAACCAGCTTTGAGCCCTCGCGGGCCATCGCGCTGCTGGTGGCCGGGGATGGCGATCTGGCGAGCATGGAACTGGAGTTTCGGGATGTACTGAGCGCCGCCACCTGGCTGGGATTCGCGGGCTCCAATCAGGAGGCGATCGATCTTTGCGAGGCCGCCCAGGATCGCGGTGCCCCCGAGGACTACGTTGACAGCCTGCAAGAGTGTATCGCCAGGAACGCCTACCTGCTGGGTGACCACGAGCGGTCCCAGGAAGCGTTTGAGTCGATCGGTGATGATTTCATGGTCGGCTATGTGGCGGAGCGTCGCGGCGACCTTGACGAAGCCGCCCGGCGATACCGCCTGGTGGCCGAGAGCGAAGCCCACACCCGCTACATAGCCATGCTGCGCCTGGCCACCGTGCTGTTGGAGAAGGGCGACTTTGAGGAAGCGATCAGGCTCTACGACGAGTTCCTGGCGTGGCCGTCAGATAATGACTTTGGGTGCGTGTTCGATGCGTGCACCGCGGTTGGCCATGTAAGGCCGATGGCCCAGAACAACCGGGGTATCGCGAAACTGCGATTGCACGCCGATCGGGACGGAAGGATCGACTGCCAAGGCGATGCGCGGGACGCCTGCGCGGCGGCCCTGGTCGATTTCGATACCGCGCTCGCTTCCGATCCGCGTAACCCGCTGTTCCTGATGAACGAGGCCTGGGTGGTTCGCCTGCTCGGCGACCGGGACCTGTCGATCCAGCTCATGACCCAGGCGCGGGAATCCGACCCCACGCTCTACCCCGTGCTCAACGACCTCGGGGTCTTCGCCACCGAGTCCGGTGACACGGACGCGGCGAGGAGGTTTTTTCTCGACGCCGTCGCCGCCAATCCCCGCTATGATCTGGCGTTGTGGAACCTCGGCGTCCTCCACATGCGAGATGGGGTCGGTGGCCTCCTCCGGGGACAGGCCTACCTGGCTCGCGCCATCGTTCAGAACCCATCCATGGTGACGGAATCCCTGGGCTTCCTCACGGATGAACGGATCTACCGGGTCGAGATCAATGAGCAGCTTCGGCCCGGCGCGGGCTGGTCATTTGGGGTTGCCTCCAGCGTGGCAACGTCGATCTTTGGCGTCGTTACCGTGGTGGTGGTTCTGTTCCAGGCCACGTATCTGGTCGTTCGTGACAAGTTGCTGGAGGTCCTCAACAGCCGGGCCGAAACCCAGTCGGCCTGGCTGCGCACCCTGGCGGCCGGCAAGCTCCCATTCACGGTGGACGCCCGCTGGGAGCGGTGGCTGGTGCTGGTGGCGCCGCTCGCCGTGCTGGTCTTCACCACGACCTGGATCGCCCGGCACGGGGAGCCCCAGGCCGCGACCGCTTCGGCGGCGCTAGCCTTGTTCGCGGTGATGCTGGCGGTGGTGGTGCATGAGGTCGGACACGCGGCGGTGGCCTGGAACATGCGGGCCACCATCCAGCCCGCGCAGTGGGCACCGGGAACCGTGCTGGCGCTGGTGCTGGCTCCGTTCAGCATCAGTTCCGGGCCGTTCCCGGGGCAGAAGATTGTGGCCCAGGACGAGGCGGCCGCGAAGTGGGTGGCCATCGCCGGACCGATGGCGAACCTGGCCGTGGCGGTGCTGGCCTATCTCCTGTTCACCGTGCAGCCGTTGCCGGTGTTGCGGATGATCGCCCAGGTGCAACTGGCGGCGATGGGGTACGCGTTGCTGCCGTTCGCGCCGCTGGATGGGGCGGAGATCGAGCGATGGTATCCGAGGCTGCTTGCCTTGCTGGGCGGGACGGCGGTGCTGCTCGGGGTGCTGTTCAGCGTGGGGATTCTGTAGCGTCTGTAGCCTCCGGGTCTTCCGGATACGTGATCGTGAGGCCGTCCACCTTCGCGAACGGCGTTAGCGTGTGCGGTTTCGCGCTGGTCAGGCTCATGATGTCGATCACCTCGAACCCGCGAACGAGGAGCGCATCTCCCACCAGGGATCGGTGGCAGCGCCAGGGCACGGCCTCGGCGCACATGATCGCCGTCGGCGCCTCCTTGGCGATCTCAATCAACTGCTCGACGGCGTTCGTGAACGCCGCGGTCTGCATGTAATCGGCGTAGTTACGGAACGACTGGTTCCGCCAGCCACCGTTAATCGAATCCGCCTGCCTTGGGCGCAACCCGCCGAGATCCTTGAGATACACGTACGCGATGCCCGCTCCGGCGAGATTTGCGTCCAACGCTTCCTGGGCGAATTGCGGATTGTGCCGCGACTTCGGAACCGTGCGGATATCCACCAGTTGCTCGACGCCATGGGCGCGCAACAGGTCGATAAACTCGTCGATGGGCCGGGTCGAATGACCGATCGTGTGAATGGTTGGCATGCGCCGAGTATACCGCCACGATCTTCGCCATCCGGTCGCGACTCGCCCTCACAATGCCGGTTGTCTCCCCCGCCCAATGCGCACGCCCCGGGATATGCGTCATCATGGTCCCTGTCGAATACTGGATGCGCCCAATAGGGAGTTGCCCATGCACCTTTCCCCTCGCGAGCAGGAGAAGCTGCTCGTCTACCTTGCGGCCCGGCTCGCCCGCGAGCGTCAGCGGCGTGGCCTGCGCCTCAACTATCCAGAGGCCGTCGCCATTCTCACCCACGAGATCACCGAAGGCGCCCGCGATGGCCGATCCGTCGCCGACCTGATGGCCTGGGGAAAGCACATCCTGACCGCCGAGGATGTCCTGCCCGGGGTCGCCGCCATGATCGACGAAGTCCAGGTTGAGGCGACCTTTCCCGATGGCACCAAGCTGGTCACCGTCCATCAGCCGATCCCGCATCCCGGCGAACGTGTTCCCGGCGAAGTCCTCCTTGCCGACGAGCCGATCCAGGCCAATGTTGGCCGCGCCACGGTCGAAGTCACCGTACGCCACACCGGCGACCGGCCGGTCCAGGTTGGCTCCCACTACCACTTTTTCGAGGTCAATCCCGCCCTCGACTTCGACCGCTCCGCCACCCGGGGGTATCGCTTGAACATCCCGGCCGGAACCGCGGTCCGGTTCGAGCCTGGGGAGGAGCGAACCGTCGAACTCGTCGCCTATGGCGGAAGCCGTGAGGTTCATGGCTTCCGTGGCCAGGTCAACGGTTCGCTCGACGAGGTGGACTCATGACCCTCTCCGTTCCCCGCCGCCAGTACGTCGATCTCTACGGACCCACCACCGGTGACCGCGTCCGCCTCGCCGACACCAGCCTCATCCTCGAAGTCGAGGCCGATTATGCGATCCACGGAGACGAGATCACCTTCGGTGGCGGCAAGGTCATCCGCGATGGCATGGGCCAGTCCGCCCGTGCCACCGATGTGCTCGATCTCGTCATCACCAACGCCCTGGTCGTCGACCACTGGGGCATCGTCAAGGCCGACATTGGCATTCGAAATGGCCGGATCGTTGGCATCGGCAAGGCCGGCAACCCCGACGTCCTTGATGGAGTTGATCCTCGCCTGGTTGTTGGCGTCGGCACCGAGGTGATCGCCGCCGAGCACCTCATCGTCACCCCCGGCGGCATCGATACCCACATTCACATGATTAGCCCCCAGCAGGTGCCCGAGGCGATCGCGAGCGGCATCACCACCATGCTCGGTGGTGGCACCGGCCCCGCCACCGGCACGAACGCCACTACCTGCACGCCGGGCGAATGGAACATCCACCAGATGCTCCGCGCGGCCGATTCGCTGCCGGTTAATATCGGCATTCTTGGAAAAGGGAACAGCACCGGCGCGGAGGGGCTTCGCCTCCAGGTCGAGGCTGGCGCCTGCGGTCTCAAGCTCCACGAGGATTGGGGAACGACCCCCGCCGCCATCCGTACCTGCCTCGATGTGGCCGATCAGGCCGACGTGCAGGTTGCCATCCACACCGACACGATCAACGAGGCCGGCTTCGTCGAAAGCACGATCGACGCCATTGGGAACCGCACGATCCACACCTATCACACCGAGGGGGCCGGTGGCGGCCACGCGCCGGACATCCTCCGGATCGCCAGTTTCCCGAACGTCATCCCCTCGTCCACGAACCCTACCCGGCCCTACACGGTCAACACGGTCGAGGAGCATCTCGACATGCTGATGGTCTGTCACCACCTCAGCCCGAAGGTGCCGGAGGATGTCGCCTTCGCCGATTCCCGCATCCGTGCCCAAACCATCATGGCCGAGGACGTGCTGCACGACATCGGCGCGCTGAGCATCATGGCCAGCGACTCTCAGGCCATGGGCCGCGTCGGCGAGGTCATCATTCGCACCTGGCAATCCGCCGACAGCATGAAGCGGCAGCGCGGATCGCTTCCTGGCGACACCGATCGCAACGACAACACCCGCATCAAGCGCTACCTCGCCAAGTACACGATCAATCCCGCCATCGCCCACGGGCTTTCCGCCGAGGTCGGCTCCATCGAGCCCGGAAAGCTCGCCGATCTTGTGATCTGGGAACCGAAGTTCTTCGGGGTTCGCCCCAAGCTCGTGCTCAAGGGCGGCATGATCTCATGGGCCGCGATGGGCGACGCCAACGCCAGCATTCCCACGCCCCAGCCGGTCTTCATGCGCCCGATGTTCGGCGCGCACATTCCCCACGCCACCAGCGTGACCTTCGTCTCCGGTGTCGCCCACCAATCCGGAATTGGTGAGTCCCTCGGCCTGCGTACGCCAACGGTTCCCGTTCGCGATACCCGCTCCATCGGCAAGGCGGACATGATCCACAACCACGCCACGCCCAACATAGAGGTTGACCCCGAAACCTACGAAGTCCGTGCCGACGGGGAACTGCTCGTCACCCGACCCGCGCGCGAACTGCCGCTCGCCCGCAGCTACTTCCTCTTCTGATGACAGCCCTGCTTCGGTTGCTTCAGCTCACCGACTCCGCGTTCCCCAGCGGCGGTTACGCCTACTCGCACGGTCTCGAAGGGCTCTTCACGGCTGGCTTTCTCGCCAGGGAGCCGGATGTCCTCGACTTCGCTCGCGCCCATATCGAGGAAACGCTCGCCCAGCAGGACCTTCCAGCGGTCCACCTCGCCCATACCGCCGCCCGCCAGGACGACCTTTCAGCGCTCGTCGCTCTCGACCGCCTGCTCACCGCCCTCCGGCCGGTGCCAGCGTTTCGTCTCGCCAGCACCCGCATCGGCCGGCAGACGCTCGAGTCGTCGGTGACGTTGTATCCGGCGCCTTTCGTACTGCGTTATCGCGAAGCCGTCCAGGCGGGAACATCACCGGGGCATCATGCGGTTGCCTTCGGCGGCGTCACCGCGGCCGCGGCGATTCCGGTCGATCAGGCTGTCGCCGGGTTCGGCGCCAATGCGCTGAGCGGCTTTGTCGCGGCGGCGGTCCGGCTTGGTGTGATCGGTCAGGCGTCCGCCCAACGGATCATTGCCCAGCTTCATCCCGATCTCGCCCGCGCCGTGGCCGATGCCTCCACGCTCGGCCCCGACGAGCTCGGCGGCTACACCCCGCTGATCGACATCGCCGGTATGCGCCAGCCCACGCTCGCCACTCGCCTGTTCACCTCATGAAAGGAACACCCATGGTCCACACCCATCGCCCCGTTCGGATCGGCATCGGCGGACCGGTCGGTACCGGCAAGACCGCCCTGGTCTGGCGTCTCTGCGAAGCCCTTCGCGAGCGATACGACCTCGCCGTGATCACGAACGACATCTACACCCTGGAAGACGCCGAGTTCCTGGTTCGCAACACCGCCCTCGAACCGGACCGCATCCTCGGCGTCGAAACCGGCGGATGCCCTCACTCCGCGATTCGCGACGACCCGTCGATGAACTTCGAGGCCGTCCGCGAACTCGAGTCGCGCCATCCCGGGCTCGAACTCATCCTGATCGAGAGTGGTGGTGACAACCTCTCCGCGACGTTCAGTCCCGAACTCGCCGACGCCTCGGTGTTCGTGATCGATGTCTCCGGGGGCGACAAGATCCCTCGCAAGGGCGGGCCTGGCACCTCTCGCTCGGACCTGCTGATCATCAACAAGATTGACCTCGCCCCGCTGGTCGGGGCCTCGCTGGATGTCATGGCCCGCGACGCGAAGGTCCAGCGAGGCGACCGGCCCACGCTCTTTACGAATCTCCGTGATTCCGAAGGCATCCAGCCCGTAATCGACTGGATCGTCGCCCAGGTTGAACATCACCGCCACGTCGAAGGCCCCGCCGCCATTTCGCCCGCTGCCTGGATGGAGAGGGTCGAGCGCAACGGGCTCCCGCCGGAGTTCATGCATACTCATGCCGATGGCACCACGCATGAGCACTGAATCGCATGCCTGCGCTCGCCGCCGGATTGGTGACGGCGACCCAGGGCTACCGACCGGAGAACTCCGCGTCCATGCTCGCCGCCTCGGCGATCGCACGGTCATCGTCGAGGCCTTTCGCACCGCGCCATTTCACCTTGGTCTCCCCAGCGACCGGGCCGGAGACGGGTCCGCCGAACTCATCGTCCAGGGCGTCGGACCCGGATACCTTCCCGGCGACCGTCTCTCGATCGACATCACCGCTGAATCCGGCGCATCGCTCGTGGTTCGCGGCCAGGGCGCGACGAAGCTCTATCCCTCGCCTCAAGGACATCCCGCGACGGCGGATATCTCCCTCGCCGTTCATCGGAGGGCCCGGCTCGTCTATCTCCCCGGCGAGCTGATTCCCTTTCGCCAGTCCATCCTCCTCCAGCGCACGAAAATCGATGTCGCGCCGGGCGGTCTCCTGGTGCTCGGCGAAATCCTCACCCCGGGCCGTGTCGCGATGGGCGAATGTCACCAGTACACCCGGCTCCACCTCGATGTCGAAGCCACCCATGACGGACAGGTCTGCCTCATCGAACGATCCCGC
Source organism: Chloroflexota bacterium (assembly GCA_023389575.1). Classification (GTDB taxonomy): domain Bacteria; phylum Chloroflexota; class Chloroflexia; order Thermomicrobiales; family UBA6265; genus JACCYX01. Next base: position 29,067 of record JAEWEG010000084.1, read on the forward strand.
CTCGACCCCATCAGGCGACCGCTCACCAGCATTGGCCGCCATGCCAGCTTCCCAGTGTCCGGCACTCTCTACCTGATCGGCACCAGCTCGCCGCCCCCAATCGACCTGCCAATCGGCATCCATGGCGCCTCCGCCACCGGCGACGGCTACTCCCTCGTCCGGCTCCTGGGACCGACCGTCCAGGCTGTCTCCACCGCCATGCAGGCCGTGATCGCGGTCGCAATCCCCGCCTGAACGCATTCGAGCCCGCAGACAACACAACCGGAAGCAGCCATAATGGATCACCTGACATCCATCCCGAACCCAGGAGAGACATCCGTGGCAATCGAAACCCAGCTCAAGCGCGCCACCCCCGAGTCCGAAGGCATCAGTTCGCAGGCGATCCTGAACTTCGTGCGCGCCATCGAACAGGAGCACGACCACCCGCTGGACGCCGTCCAGGGCTTCATGCTCCTTCGTCACGGCAGCGTCGTGGCCGAAGGCTGGCGAACGCCCTATCGGCCGACCGCCCCGCACATGCTCTACTCGCTGAGCAAGAGTTTCACCTCCACCGCCATCGGCCTGGCCGTGGAGGAAGGGCTGCTCACCGTCGACGATCCCGTGCTGAGCTTCTTCCCAGACGATGCCCCGGAGAACCTCGACGACAACCTGAAGGCCATGCGGGTCCGGCACCTGCTTTCCATGAACACCGGCCACGAGGAGGACACCACCGGCCACGTGTTCCGTGGCGACCACGAGAACTGGCCCCGCGCGTTCCTCTCGATTCCCGTCGAGCGAGAGCCTGGCTCATGGTTCGTTTACAACACCGGCGCCACCTACATGCTCTCGGCCATCATCACGAAGCTCACTGGCGAGCCCCTCATCGATTACCTGCGACCACGTCTGTTCGAGCCGCTCGGTATCGAAAACCCAACCTGGGACACCGATCCCAGGGGCATCTCCCAGGGTGGCACCGGCCTCCACGCCACCACCGAGGACATCGCCCGTTTCGGCCAGTTGTACCTGCGGAACGGCAATTGGCGAGGACAGCAACTCGTGCCGGCCGCGTGGGTGGCCGAGGCGACCGAGGTCCATTCCGACAACAGCAACACGCAGACCAACCCAGACTGGATGGTCGGGTACGGGTACCAGTTCTGGCGCGCTCGCCATGGCGCCTATCGCGGCGACGGCGCCTTCGGCCAGTACTGCCTCGTCATGCCGGAGCAGGATGCCGTGCTCGCCATCAACAGCGGCCTGATGGACATGCAGGCGGTGCTGGACCTGGTCTGGGACATCCTGCTGCCCGCGATGCAGCCGGATTCGCTGCCCGCGAACGACACCGCCCTGGCCGACCTGCGCGAGGCGCTCGCCAACCTCACCATGCCGCTGCCGGAGGGACACGCCACGTCGATCACGGCGGAGCAGGTGTCGGGCGTGACATACGGGCTGGACGCGAATGACCTGGGGATCGAGAGCGTCACTGCCACGTTCGCGGACGACAAGGCCACCTTCGGTTACCGGATCGACGGAACCGACCACACGGTCGAAGCCGGGTACGGGGCCTGGCTCGATGGCGTCTCGACGATGCCGGGTGACGGTGGTCGACCCGGTCCCGCTCTCGGCGATGAACCCGTCGCCGCGGCCGGCGCATGGACCAGCGAAAACACGTTCGAGGTTCGCACCTGCTTTTACGAAGGGGTGTTCTGCCCGATCTTCCGCCTGCGCTTCACTGGCGACACGATCTCGGTCGAGTTCGCGCCAAACGTCTCCTGGGCCGGCACGGAAGCGTTCTCCATCGCTGGGCGCAAGTCCGGGTGATCCGTCGAGCCAGGCGGGTTCTTCATGACCCGCCTGGCTTCATCGCGAGAGCGGAAGCGGACCCGGCGGCGCTCGGATACCATTGGGGCAGGATTCGCGGTTGTCACGCCGGGCGAACACGCCTGGCGTTTGTCATGTCTTTCGCGGGGAGCATCATGTTCGCGGTTGAATGTGCCCATCTGGGCCGAACCATCGAAGGGCGGGACATCGTCCACGATGTCACGTTTGCCGTGCCCGCGGGCGCGGCATTTGGGCTGCTCGGCCCCAATGGCTCCGGGAAAACCACCACCGTCCGCCTGCTTACCGGCCTGCTCACGCCCACCACCGGCGAGGTGAAGCTGTTCGGCGAACCCGTCACGCCCGGCACCGCCGACCGGCTCCGCCAGCGGATTGGCGTCCAGACCGACACCAATCTCTACGAGCTGCTCTCGGTTCACGACAATCTCGCCATCTGGGCCGATCTCTTTGGCATCCCGAAGGCGACCCATGCCCAGCGGATCGCCGAGGTGCTCGACATCTTCGATCTTGGCGACCGCGCCCAGAGCCCTGTCGGCACGCTCAGCAAGGGCATGCGGCAGAAGCTCGCCGTTGGCCGCGCCATTCTGCACCAGCCGGAACTCCTCTTCCTCGACGAACCGACCGCCGGGCTCGATCCCGAGGCCAGCGAGGAACTCATCGCCTACCTCCGGACGCTGATCGACCAGACCCGCATCACCGTGGTGATCTGCACCCATCAGCTCTACGGACTCGAACGGCTCTGTACCCAGGTAGGCTTCCTCGAACGTGGCCGCCTCAAGCTCAGCGGCAAGGTCGACGACCTGATCGCGCGGGCCTGGCCGATGGCCCGCTTCACGCTCGACGTTGGCGGACAGGGCGAGCGGGCGCTCTCCCTCATTGCTGGCGACGTCGCCAGCGCCGAACCGATCTCCGGCACCAGCATCGCCATCGAGCTGGCGGACCGGGAGGACATCGCCGCCATCGTCCGCCGCCTGGTCGAGGCCGGGATACCGGTCCGCTCCGTTATCCCGGTCAATCGGACCATTCACGACCTCTACTTCGACACCATCGTCGCCGAAGGGAGGGCCGCGTGAACCGAACCCGCATGCTGGCCCTCGCCCGCAAGGACTGGCTGGAACTGCTTCGCAATCGCCAGGCGCTGATTCCCGTCATCATCGTGCCGCTGATCTTCGTCGTGATCATGCCGTCGCTGATCATCCTGGCCGGGAACACGTCGATCATCTCCCTGCCGGCCAGCGACCTGGAATCATTCGCCGAGATCTTTCCCGAGTCGATGGTTCCGGACGGCTACACGCCGGAGCAAACGCTCGTTTACACCGCCATCACCTACATGCTCGCGCCGTTGTTCCTGATCATCCCGGTCATGATCGCCAGCATTTCCGCGTCGTCCAGCTTCGTTGGCGAGAAGGAGCGGCGCACGCTCGAAGGGTTGCTCTACAGCCCGCTCTCCAACCGCGAACTGGTGCTGGCCAAGGTTCTCGCCTCGTTCATCCCGGCGGTGGCCTTCACCTGGGTGTCGTTCATCATCTTCACGGTGCTGGTGAACGGTCTCGCCTGGACGCTCTTCGACGGCCCCTTCTTCCCGAACTGGACCTGGGCTCTGATGACGGTTTTCCTCGTGCCGCTGGTCGCGTTCCTGTCCGTCCTGCTGATCGTCGCCGTCTCGCAGCGATCGACCACCATGCAGTCCGCGCAGGGGGCATCCGTCTTTCTGGTGTTGCCCATCATCGCCCTGGTGGTTTCCCAGTCGTCGGGCCTGCTCTTCGTCGATGTTCCCGTGGTGGCCGCCGCCATCCTGGTGGTCGCCCTCGTCGACATCGTGGTCTTCTGGCTCGTCGTCCGCTCCTTCCAGCGCGAGCAGCTTCTCCTGCGGATGTAGGGTGAGATTCACCCCCGGTGTCGCCCACTGGTGTCACGTTGATATGTGGTATTCGCGCCAGAGCGGAGGAGGGGAGAAACGCCCGGCGCGCTCCTCCCCTCCAGTGCTCCCTGTTCCCGCTCAGGAGTTCGCGGAATCATCCTCCGGAACCGGGTACTTTCGGGCGTTGACCTCGATCTTGCGCTCGGCCGCCGCCAGCAGGTCCACGTCCAGCCGCTCCGCCAGGTTGAGTAGGTAGATCAGCACATCGGCCATCTCCTCCTCGACCCGCTGGCGGGGCAGGTGATCGCCGAATGCGTCCGATTCCTCCGGCGTCAGCCACTGGAAGAGTTCCAGCAACTCCGCCGCCTCCACGTTCAGCGCCATGGCTAGGTTTTTCGGAGTCAGAAACCTTGCCCAGTCGCGATCGACCGAGAAGACTCGCAACGTTGCCTGAATCCGCTCGAGTTGGGACGGTTCGCCCATGGACCACCCTCCCTCAGCCGCGCAATTCCGGCGTGCGGTACAGGACCTTGCCGCCGACCCGGATCTCGGTCTCCACCAGATACCGGCTGGCCGCCTCCAGGTCGATCTCCATGCCCAGTCCGGGCGCCCCGGGCGCGTGCACCAGTCCATTCGCGTCCCGCTCGATATGGTTCGTGGTGATATCCAGCGCCAGCGACTTCGGGGCCACCGGGTACTCGCAGATAAGGTCGTGCTCGTGGCCCACGAACGGCTGGAGCGAGGCGGAGAGCGCCAGGTGCGAGGTGAAGGTGTGGTTCACGTAGGTCACGCGGCGCTCCCGGGCGTACCGCGCCACGTCCGCCGAGGCCGAAATGCCCCCGATTCGACCCGCGTCGATCTGCACGTACTTCAGACCCGCGTGGTCGATCATGTGCCGCGCCTGCCAGACGTTGTGGCTGCCTTCGCCGCCAGCCATGCCGACGCTGGTGCGCCCGGCCAGCTCCCGGTAGGCGTCCAGCGCCCCGGAGACGAACGGCTCCTCCAGCCAGGTCACCCGGCACTCCTCAAGAACTGGCAGGACCGCCGCCGCCCGTTCGACGTCGTCGATCCAGACCGTCCCGACGTCGATCAGCAGTACGCCGTCCTCGCCGAGCCCCTCGCGGGCCGCTCGCACGTGCGCTTCGTCGTCGGCCACCGAGCCCAGCCCGAACGGTCCCCAGCCGAACTTCGCCGCCGGATAGCCGTCCGCCCGCGATTGCTGTCCGAGCCGGAACGTCTCTTCCGGGGTGTCGCCGAACAGTTGCGAGGCATAGGGTTGCTTCGGGAACGGCTGCTTCACGCCCAGCAGTTCCCAGACCGGCGCCTGGAGCCGCTTCCCGAGCAGGTCCCACATCGCCATGTCGATGCCGGAGAAGGTGTGATCGGCCTGGAGCAGGTCGAGGCTGTTCGCCCGCACCAGCGTCCCGATCCGGGCGATGTCGGCCACGTCGTCCAGTCGCTGGCCGAGCACGGACGCCAGCACCGGCTTGCAGGCCGAATGCGACATCGGCGTGACCAACGCCGCGATCGAGGGCAACGGCGACGCCTCGCACTCGCCCCAGCCCACGTGCTCGCCGGCCTGCACCCGTACCAGCAGCAGGTCCTGGCTGCCGTCGCCGATGTCCAGCACTTCCGGCATCGAAAGGTAATAGAAGTCCACCGAATCGATCGTCACCACAGACCAATCTCCCAATCTGAAGCCATGTCGTTCACAAAGGCATCATGCCCCGGAACTCGAGCGTGCGATACCCTTGGACCTGGATTATCGACCCGCCGGGCCGCGCCCGCCGCCCGCGCCGCCAGAACCGGGGACCCTTTGACCGCTTCACAATCGCGACACGCCAACGCCGACCAGCCGCTCGCCATGATCGCGATGGACCTCGATGGCACCATCCTCGAGCGGAGTTCCCTCATCCGGCGCGAGGTCATCGACCGGCTCGTCGCCCTCGCCCAGGATGGCGTTCGTTGCGTCACCGCGACCGGCCGCCCGTTCGACTTCCAGCTCGAGATGCTCGAACTCCACGCCCTGCCCGCCTCGGCCGGTGTCTTCAGCGCCCTTATCGCCGACGAGCGCGAGATCTTCCTGCTCAACGAAAGTGGCGATCGCTACGTGCCGCACTCCCCATGGAATGATCCTGTTCGCGAGCGATGGAAGACCCTATTCCCCCTCGCCATGCGGGTGCTCGAGGCGGCCGAGGCCGAGAGTGCCCGCCGGGGCTGGGCGACCCGCCGCATCCACTCCGACGAGGAATCGTACGAGCGCGGTCTGCCCACCATCCGGCTCGACGACCCCGAGAAATCCCAGGTCATCTGCGACTGGATACGGGACCACATCCGGGAGAACGGCTATCCGCTCGCGACCAACCGCAACGTCTACATCACCCAGGTGTTCGACGCACAGGTCGGCAAGGGACCAGTCCTCGCCGAACTCTGCCGGGTGCTCGGCATCGAGCCGGCGCGGACGCTCGCCGTCGGCGATTCCACCAACGACCTCTCCATGCTCGATGGCGAGCACGGCTTCCAGGTCGCCACCATGAACAACGCCGATTTCCGGGTGAAGGACCTCGTCCGCGGCCAGGTTGGATACATCGCCAGTGCCGATGCCGGGCTGGGTGTCGCCGAAATCATCGACACCCTGTTCCTGGCCGCGACGCCGTCCTGGTAGGGGACAGGCGATCAGTCTCCGGTCAGGCCGAACAGTTCCCGGCACGGATCGAAACCGCGAATCTCCACGCCCTCCGCGAGTCCCGATCGTTCCCACTTCTCCCGGGAGAGCCGCACGTTCACGAGTTCGCTGACCGTGTCGCCATGGGCGTGGCGGGCGCGGCCGTTTGGCTCATACCCCATCGCCCTGGAGACCCCCAGCGATGCGTGGTTATCGTGCCACGCTCCCGAGATCGCCGACTCCGCGCGCATCGGCCCGAACGCCAGCGCCAGGATCGCCCGGCGCATTTCTTTCCCAAAGCCCTTTCCTCGCGCTTCCAACCTGAGGAACGACGCCGAGTCGACCTCTCGCACCAGCGGGAATTTGGTGCCCTCCAGCGTCTGCTCGCCGATCAGGTCGTCGCCATGGAACACCGCGAACGGCAGCCGCCACGCTTCCACCGACCAGGTTCCGTAGGCGGTCCAGTAGCGTTGAAGCGTCACGACCTGGCGACCTCGCGCCTCGCTCGCTCCCGTCAGGAGTGGCATGCCGGGGTCCATTTCCAGGTCGGCTGGCACATCACGCGCCAGTTCCATCGCCCACGCCTCGGTCATCGGCCGCAACACCAGCGGCCCGGCCTGTATCTCAAGCCCAAACAGCGGCCAGACATCGTGCATCACCTCACTCCTTCGCTGATAGCAGCATACGTCGAGGGCGTGGCGGTTGAGACTCGATGGAGGATAGTTCGCAGGGATGGGAGCGTCCACCGGAGCAAGACCGGGGCGACGACATTCGACGGAGGGTGGGAACGAGACAATGGACGAAAACGGCCAGGGAGCGTTTCGCGTCTCTCTGGCCGTTCGCGGTTTCGATGTGAGATGTGGTCCGCCTATCCCAGGCCGGTCGGTTCCCCGCCGTCCACCAGGTAGGTGCGCAGGTCGTCCAGGATCAGGTCGGCCGCCAGGTAGCCGATCGCCACCATCCAGTACTCGTCCGGTACCAGGTACACCCGGTTTTGCTGCACCGCCGTCAGCGTGCCCCAGAGCGGGTTGGCGAACAGGTCGGCCAGGTCCTCGTCGGTCGCCTCGTCCCACATCGTCACGAAGATGACGGTCGATTCGAGCTCGTTGACCTGCTCCATCGGCTGCTCGAGCCAGACTTCCTCCGCGTTCCGCTGCGATTCCGGCCGGGGCAGGCCCACCGCGTCCAGCACGATCCCGCAGAACGCTCCGGCCTGGTACGAGCGCACCTGGCCGCTCAGGATCCGGATCACGGCCACGGTCGAGGTGTCCAGCATTTCGCCAAGATCGGCCGCCAACGCCGCCGCCTTGGCGTCGAACGCCTGCACGATCGCCGGAGCCAGTTCGGCGCGGTTGAGGGTGTCCGCGTAGAAGAGGAAGCCGTCGCGCCAGCCCGTCGAATCGAACGGGGAGAGCACGGTAGGGCCGATGCCCGCGAGTTGCTCGTAGATTCCCTCGTGCCGGAACTGGATGCCGATGATCAGGTCCGGTTGCAGCGAGGCGATCTGCTCCAGGTCGGGCTCGCCGATCACGCCCACGTTCACGATGTCGGCCGTGCCCTCGCCCAGGTAGGCGGGGAACGGCGCGCCTTCCACGCCGGTGGTCGCGCCCACGGGCGTGAAGCCGAGCGCGAAGCACGCATCCAGCACCGGACCGTCGAGCACCACTACCCGTTGCGGGTTTTCCGGAATCTCGGTTTCGCCCATCGCGTGGGGTAACACCCTGGTCCCATCGCCGTGGGGCGTGGATTGCGCCAAGAGCGACCCGCCCTGGGCCAGGCCAATGGTGGCGATACCCGCGCCCGCCGCGAAGGTGCGTCGCGAGGTCCGGGGCGGGCGGATGTTCGAGGTGTGGGGTGAAGTCATCGAAATGGGTCCCTCCGGGAATGGCGCCGGGTCATCGAGCCGCGTTGGTCGCGGCGTCCCGCACCATTCAAGCGGAAATATCCGATTATTTCAATCGGATATGGACCACTTCGAGTCATCGATGGTCGTGGGTTCCGATGGGCTACCGGAACCTGGGCAGAACCTCCCGCGCGAACAGGTCCATGCCGTCTCGATCCGGCGCGTCCAGGAACCACAGCAGGAAATGATCCGCTCCAGCCTCGACGTAGGCTTCGATCCCTGCCGCGACCTCGTCCGGCGAGCCCATCAGCGTGGAGTTGGTGAACGATTCCGGCGCCGTGCTGGCGGACCCATCGGCGAACGCCCGAAGCGCGGGGTCAACCGCGCCCTGGTCCGGCGCCTTGTCCAGCAACGCTTCCAAACGGCCCTGAACCTCGCCGTCGGGCGCGATGAGCACCTGGATTTCGAGACTCTTCTCGATCTCGGCGCTGTCGCGGCCAATCTCCGCGCAGGCCGCCTCCAGCAGTCCGACCCGCCACCGGAACTCGTCCAGCCCGCAGGGAGTCGTGTTCCACCCCTGCCCGAACTCCGCGCAGGCCGCCAGCAGGCCAGGATGCACCTCGCCGAACCAGATCGGTGGGTGCGGTTCCTGAACCGGAAGTGGCGTGCACGTTGCATCGGTGACGCCAAACGCGCCGTGCGACACCGTGATCGGCGAGGACGCGGTCCACAGGTCCTTGATCAGGCGGATGCCGTCCACGGTTTCCGCCACGCGCTGGTCCACCTCCTCCGGATACGGCAGGTGATAGGCGCGGTTCTCCCGCACCTGCTGGCCGTAGTCGTAGAACATGATGAAGCGGCCGCCACTGAGATGGTCCAGCGTGGCCGACGTCTTGGCCGCGATGGCCGGGTCCCGGAAGTAATGCGCCTGGTGGATCATGCCCAGCTTGGCGGAGGAGGTCACGCCTACCAGCGCGCTGAGCGTCGTCCACCCTTCCAGGATCGCTTCGTCCCGACCAAGCATCAGGTGGTCGGCCACCCACAGCGAGTCATAGCCGAGCGCATCGGCGTGCGCCCCAAGCTGGAGCGTCACCGGCCCGTCGAGATGGTCGAAGTTCGGCGTGCGGAACAGGCCCGCCGTGGGGTTGGCGAAAATCGGCAGGCAGTAACCGAATCGTGGTGATGGCATGCGGAAACCTCCAGGATTGGCTCAGTATGAGATGGTTTCAATGGCGACAGTGTTCGGCAATTCCACCAGTCGTGCAAGATGCGGCGTCACTGCAAATAGGGCGTGAACCAGCCCTCGCGGAGAGCGTGACATCCCGTGTCTGAATTACCATGTCGCCATGCGAAATCTGACCAGCGTGGGTCGCAAGGCACTGACGCCGTCCCAACAAACGAACGAATCGACAAGCCAGATACCATCCCGCTGGCGGGACCTGCTCGATCGCGGCCTGCCCGTGGCCGTGTTCTTCGCCATCGCGTTCCTCATCGACCAGGCCACCGGCCAGCGCTACAGCGCCATCTGGGGCAGCGCCGCCATCGTCGCGTCGGTCGCCTCGGTGTTCCCGGGCGTCCGGCCCACGCTGCTGGCGTTCGGCGGCTATGGCCTGATCTGGGGGACCTTCAATCTGGGCCGGGCCGTGGCTGACGACGCGGGGATCGCCCTCGCCGGGCAATCGGCCGTCTCCTCCTTCGAAGCCGGGCTGTTCGGCGGCACGCTGCCCACGCAATGGCTGCAGGATCGGTTTTTCGATCCGGATCGCCTCCAGCCGCACGATGTCGCCCTCGCGCTGGTGCACCTTTCCTTTTTCATCACCCCGTTCGTGGTGGGCCTGGTCCTGTGGTTCTGGCGACGTGCAATGTTTGGCCGCTACAGCCGCGCCACCGCCATCACCTTTGGGCTCGGACTGATCGGTTTCCTGCTGCTGCCCACCGCTCCACCGTGGATGAGCGATCCGGATACCGTCACCCGCGTCACAACTGGCCTCTTCTCGTCGGGAGACGTCAACGCCTCGTCCTGGCGTGATGGTGACGCCCTCTCGTTCGAGCCCAACCATCTCGCCGCCCTTCCGTCGGTCCACGTGGCGATCGGGGTCCTCGTGTTCCTCGCGCTGCGGTCGTTTTCGCGCCGCTGGTCGTGGGCGGGGGGCGCCTACGCGGTGGCAATGACACTCGCCGTGGTCTACCTGGGCGAGCATTTCGTGCTGGACGCCCTGCTTGGCTGGGCCATCGCCCTGGTCGGCTGGCGCCTGACTCGTCCCGTGATCACGGGGCAGGAGAGCGCATGGACGTGAGCAGGTTTCCTGGATTCCTGGACGAACCGGTGGAGGAGGTCGCGCGGCGCCTGCTGGGCTGCCTGCTGGTTCGCACCATCGACGACCAGCGGGTGACGGTCCGGATCGTCGAAACCGAGGCGTACGACCAGGACGACGCCGCCAGTCATGCGTTCCGGGGGCCGACCGCGCGAAACGGGGTCATGTTTGGCGAGAGCGGGCATCTGTACGTCTACTTCACCTACGGCATGCATTACTGCTGCAACGTGGTGAGCGGTCCGGCCGGTCACGGCTCCGGTGTGCTCATCCGGGCCGGGGAGCCGGTGACTGGAGCGCCCTTCATCGAGGAACGGCGAGGCGTGCTGGGGTTCAACGCCACCAACGGACCCGCCAAGCTCTGCCAGGCGCTGGAAATTACCCGGGAGCTCGACGGGCACGACCTGCGCCAGCCGCCGGTGGAACTCTGCCAGGGGGACTTGCGACCGGGAGAGTCCATCAGCCGGTCGCCCCGGATCGGTATTTCGAAGGCCACCGACCTCGCCCGGCGCTTCTATATCACCGGCAATCCCTACGTTTCCCGGGGACCGCGCGCGTTGGTGGGCGAGTTACTGCCGACGTAGATTTTCGGGTTCCGGCGGGAGCCTCGTTGCCCCTTATTCCGCCGAGACCCGGTGATGCACCGGTTCGCCGTCCAGCACGCGCTGGATGTTGAACCACAACTCCTGCGAATCCCGGATCCAGGTCCAGGGTCCCTGCGCCGCCGAGTGCGGGGTCAGGATCACCCGGTGCTCCGGAGCCTCGTGGAAGTCGTGCAGCCGGCTGCCGGACGGGAGCGGCTCCTCGGCGAAGACCTCCAGCGCCGCCGCCCGGATCTCCCAGCTATCCAGCGCGTGAATCAGCGCATCCTGGTCCACCAGCTTGCCACGCGCGGAGTTGACGAACAGCGCCGTGGGCTTCATCCGGGCGAACTCGTTCGCGCCGATGATCCCTTCGGTCTGCTCGTTCAGCGCGAGGTGAACCGAAAGCACGTCCGATTGCTGGAACACCTCGTCCCATTCCACGTACTCGATGCCCAGCGACTCCTCCAGCTCAGGGAACCGGCGGATGTCCCAGTACACCGTTCGCATGTTGAAGGCCTTCGCCACCGACGCCACCGGCCGGGCAATTTCGCCCATGCCGAGCAGTCCCAGCGTTAGGTCGCTCACGATCTGCACACCAGGGTGGTAGGCGCCCCACTCGTTGAGGTACCCGCGGCTCGTCATGTAGTCCCGCTGGTCCGCCATCCGCTTCAGGTCGCCCAGGATCATCGCCCACACATGCTCGGCCACGGCCGAGTAGTTGACGAGCGGGGTCGCCGCCACCGGCACGCCGAGTTTCGCGGCCGCGTCCATCGGCACGCCCCGATAGTCCAGCCCCAGGTGCTGGATCAGCTTCAGCTTCGTCGCCCCGCTCAGCGCCTCGGGCGGCAGGGTTTCCTTGTGCAGGATGAAGAAGTCGGCGTCGGCCACCTCCCGCGCGATCGCGCCTGGCTCGTTCGTGTCCACCAGCCGCGCGCCCATCTCGGTGAACAGGCTGCTGAATCCCCGTTGCGACTTCACCGGATCGTACAGCCACACCAGGTCGTACTCGCGCTTGCCCAGCACGTCGCCCACGGTGAGCACTCGTTCCCGGGCGCCATGGTCTTCGACCGTTAGCCGTTCCTGGACGTGAGGGCCCCACGCCTCCCACGACCGCATGCCCAGCAGGGTGTTTCCGATGTTGTCCCAAACCACGATCTTGAGCCTGTCCATGCATGCCCTCGTTTCATTGTCAGAAAGTGCGGAAACACGTGAATTCCGTGCGTTGTAGGGACAGCCGTGTAGGGAAGGTCCAGGCGCGAAGCGCCGTATGGCCTTCCGCCCCGGGCGAGCGTGTGGCTGTCCTGTTCAGACGCCCGAGGCACTCATCAAGCCTCCAGGGTCGCCTGGTACGCCGTGCCCTTGCCCGACACCAGGTCGTCCACGCGCATCGACTGCCCCGCCAGCTCCGCTTCCAGGAAACCGTACGAGATCGCCAGCGACCGCAACCCGAAGGCGCCGTCCACTTCCGGCGCGCGGTCCTCCAAGATCGCCGCCGCGAAATCCGCGTGCTCGATCGCCAGCAGGTTGGCGTCGATATCCTCGAACGGCAGGTCGTACGTGCCAAGCCGCTCGCCCCCGAAGAGCCGCGCCGTCACCTCGTCCAGATGGAAGTCTGGAACCACCGCGAGCTGTCCTGCCGGATCGATCGCCACATCCTGGCCGTCCTGTCGCAGCGTCAGGCCCAGCGCCTTGCCCGACCGGTCGTGCGGGATCGAGAGCGTGCCCTTGCGCCCATGCGCCACCCGCGTGAAGTGGCCCTGACCGCGACCCGCCAGGTCGATCACCCAGTTCGCGATGGCGCCGCTTTCGAACCGCGCCACGCCCACCGAAAGGTCCTCAGCGTCGACCTCGTGCCAGGCTCCGTTGGTGTCCACCCGTTGCTCGTCCACGATCGCGCTGAATCCGAACAGGTCCCGGATCGGCCCGGCGAAGAACTCCAGCAGGTCGGCATAGTGAATGCCCATGTCCACCACGATCCCACCCGATTGCCGGCGGTGCCGCCACGGCGTGATGATCACCCGCTCGCCCGACCCCGACGACGACTGCGTGAAGAGGTGCAGCGGACCCAGAACGCCCGCGTCGAGCAGGGCCTTCGCCAGCCGGTTGATCGGGTCTCGCCGGTAATTCTCGGCCACCGCCAGCTTGCGGTTCGCGGCGTCCGCCGCCTGGACCAGCGATGCTCCCTGCGCGACCGTCAGCGCGATCGGCTTCTCCACCATCACATGCAGGCCCAGCGAGAACGCCTCGATTCCGACCGGCGCATGCAGGTCCGGCGAGGTGGTTACGAGCAGGCCATCGAGTTGCCCGGTTCCGGCGTGCATCGCCGCCACCGAGTCGAACACCTGGGGACGCCGTCCCAGCAACTCCTCCGCCAGGTCGGCCGCCAAGGCAGCGTTCTCCGGCATCACGTCGCAGACCGCCACCAGGTCCCAGGGTTGCGCGCCGATATCCACCAGCTTGCGCAGCCCCCGGATATGCCGCCGGCCCATTCCCCCGCATCCAACAAGCCCAAGTCCCAGCATGCATTCCGCCCTCTAAGAAGGAACCGGCACGGCAGGCCGCGCCAGTCGTCCGCCAGCAATCCGCTCAGCCGATATCGTATCCGAGCCCGCGCAGGTAGTCCGCGTTGATTCTGGCGCTCTCCAGCGGCGAGATATCGCTCTGGCTCTGCTCCAGCACCACCCAGCCAGTGAACTCGCGCCGGACCAGTTCGGCCAGGATGCCGGCGAAGTCGATCCCGATCGTGCCCCGGCCGAGTTCCTGGAACTTCCCGTGGCCCCAGTCCTTGAGATGGATGTAGCCGAGCCGGCCCCAGTACGCGTCCAGCACCGTCAGCGGATCCTCGCCCACCAGCGCAATGTGCGAGGCGTCCAGGCACAGCTTCAGTTCTCGGGTCTGCGCCACCAGCAGGTCGATCTCCTCCGAGGTCTCGATGGTGCAGGCCACGTGGGGGTGATAGCTCACGGTGACCCCCACCTCCTTGCCGAACACCGCCAGGTCCTCGCAGGTCGACGCCACGGACGCGTACTCCTCCTGGGTCGGAGGTCGCCAACGCAGGCGCCCGCCACCGACCAGCCCGAACTGCTCGGCGCCGACCTCCGCCGCGAACCGCACCTGGTTCCGCAGCTTCATCCGCTGCAGGTCGGAATCCTGGGTCTCGATCCCGGCGAACAGCGTCGCCACCGTGAGGTCGCCAAGCGCCTCCTTCAGGCTCGCCGGGGTGCCGAGCACGTCGAGCGAATGCCCGAACAACTCAACCGCGCCCCATCCGGTCTCGCGGATATCGGCCAGCGCCGCCGGCACGTCGCAGGTGGCTCCCCAGTTGATCGTGCTGTATGCAAACCGGAGGTGATGTGGAGTGGAAGTCACGAAAGGTCAGCCCTTCTGTCCAGACATGGCGATTCCCTCGACGAACCATCGCTGGGCCACGATATAGAGGATAAGGATCGGCAGGATCGAAAGCGCCACCGCCGCCATCATCACGCCGCGGTCCTGGCTGGCGTTGCCGCTCAACTCGGCGATCGCCATTGGCAGCACCTTCAGGTCGGGCGAGCGCACCACGATCAGCGGCCAAAGGTACATCTTCCACGCATTGAGGAAGGTGATGATGCCGTAGGCCGTGATCACCGGGCGCGCCAGCGGCAGCGTGAAGGTCCAGAACTGCTGCCAGTAGTTCGCGCCGTCCAGCCGTGCGGCCTCGTACATCTCGTTCGGCAGCCGCATGAAGAACTGGCGGAACAGGAACGTCCCGAACGCCGCCTGGGCCACGATCGGCAGGATCATGCCCTGGTAGGTGTTCACCCACCCGAAGTTCACCACCACGATGTACGTCGGGATCAGCGTCACCTGCGGCGGGATCATCATCGTGCCGAGGTAGATCAGGAACACGGCGTTGCGGAACGGGAAGTCGATCCGGGCGAACGCGAAGCCGCCCATCAGCGCGAACGACCCCTGCAACACCACGATCGCGATCGAGAAGAACGTGGTGTTGAAGAACACCCGCCCATTCACGCGCTCGAACGCATCCACATAATTCCGCCAGAGGAAGGGGTCGGGGATCCACGTCGGTGGGTAGGCGAACGCCTGCGAATTCGTCTTCAGGGAGGTCGAAAGCATCCATACGAAGGGGATGAGGTTGATCAGCGCGCCGATCGCCAGCACCACCGTGACGATGGTAACCACCATCCACCGGCGTCGCCGCTCCCGCTCGGCCCGCGAACCGGTGGCCACGGGCGCCGTTCCCTCCATTGCGACATCGCTCATCCGTAATGCACCCATCGCTTCTGCCCAATCCAGTTCAGCACGGTAAAGATGAACACGATCACGAACAGGATGTACGCCTGCGCCGAGGCATACCCCATTCGGAAGTACTGGAAGGCATTCTGGTAAATGTCGTAGATGAGGATGTTGGAGGCGTTGAGCGGACCGCCTTGCGTCATCACGCTGATCGTATCGAAGCCCCCAAACAGCACGCCGAGCATGGTCATGATCATCACGAAGAACGTGGTCGGCGTGATCAGCGGTACCGTGATATCGAGGAACTGGCGAAACGCCGATGCCCCATCGATCTGGGCCGCCTCGTAGTACTCACGCGGGATTTCCTGCAAGCCGGCCGTGAACAGGATGATGTTGAACGGCAACCCGAGCCACACCATCATCACGATCAGGGCCGGCATCACCCAATTGAGGTTGAACAACCAGTCGATCGGCTCCAGCCCGATTTGCCGCATGCCATAGTTGATCAGCCCGAAATCCTTGGCGTACAGCCATTTCCAGACCGCCGCCGCCGCGACTCCCGAGGTCACCAGCGGCAGGAAGAACAAGGCCCGCCACAACGACGTGAACCGGGAATTGTTCAGCAACACCGCGATGATCAATGGCAACACGACGGAGGGCACCGCCGCCCCCACCGTGAAGTAGAGCGTGTTTTTCAGGATCTTGGCCGTCAGCGGGTCCTGGAAGAAGTCGGTGTAGTTCTGGAACCCGACGTACACGGCCGGGGTCAGGATGTTGTAATCAAAAAAGCTGAGATAGAGGCCATACACCACCGGATAGGCGGTGAACAGCCCGAACAGCACCAGGTTCGGACCCAGGAACAGCAGCGCCCACAGGCCCGCCTTCCAGTCCTTCTTCCCCCGGCGCCGCGGCGTTGTCCTCGTTGCGTCCGCCAGCGGAACCCCGGCCACGGAACCTTGCATGTGTTGATCCAATTCCTCGCTGGTACGTTGGGACCCTGGGTGGAGCGGGGAGGGATTCCGCCAGCGGAATCCCTCCCCGGCGCGTTACCCCATCTGGAGCGCGCGCGTCGCCTCCATCGCCATGTTGTTCACGGCGTCTTCAGGCGACATTTGTCCCAGCAGCACGGCGTCGATTCCGTCTTCCATCGCCTTGCGGAAGGCGCCGGTGCTGTAGAACGGCAGCGGCGGCGGCAGCATCGCGTCCTCGGTGGCGGTTACGAAGATCTCGTTGTTGTACGGCGGGCCGGGCAGGTCTCGCCACGCCGGGTCGTCGTAGAACGTGGTGATGGGCGGCACCACCAGGTAGGACTCCATGAAGAAGGTCATGCCGTCGGAGTAGGCGTACTCCAGCAGTTTCCAGGCGGCGTCCGGATTCTCGGTTTGCGAGGAGATGGCGTAGCCCATGGCCCCCATCCCGGTGGAGCGGCGGGCCGTTCCGCTGGGAACCAGCGACACATCCCAGTCATCTTCCACCTGGCTGCGCAGGGTTGGCACCGCGGCTCGCACGGTCATGGTCATCGCGGAATTGCCCGAGCTGAAGCCGACCCCAGAGCCACCCATCTCGTCCTGCACGGAAGGCGGCATGAACCAGCCGTTGGTGAGCCCTTCGAAGAGATAGCCCCAGGCGCGCTGGCCTTCCTCGGCGTTGAACACCGCCTCGGACTGGTCCTCGGACATGATTTCTCCACCCTCGGCCACCACCAGCGGCACCCAGATCGCCCACCAGGAGTAGCCGGCGTCCAGGCCGTACTGGGTGGTGGCGCCATCCTCGGTCTTGATCGTCAGTTTCTCGGCGGCGGCCAGCAGGTCGGTCCAGGTCCACTGCTCGGTGGGATACTCGACACCCGCGTCATCGAACATGCGCTTGTTGAAGTACAGCACCACCACGTCGGCGGCCCGCGGCAGGAATCCCAGCTTGCCTTCGTATTCGCCCAGCGCCAGGAACTTCTCATCGAACGTGCCAAGGTCGAACCCGGTCGACTCCGCCAGCGGAATCAGGTCGGCCGTCAGGCCCGAATCGAAGAACGGCTTGGTGAACACGTCGGCGCTGACGAACAGGTCGGGCATCGTTCCCGCGGAGATGTCGGTGAGCAGCTTCTGGTCGTAGGTTTCCGGGTCATAGGCGAGCACGGTGACCTTGTAGTCCGGGTTCTCGGCCACGAAGGCATCGGCCACCGCCTGCACCAGGTCGATTTCGGTGCCGGAGAGGGCGTTGATCGCCCATTCCAGCTCGATGGCGCCATCCTGCCCGTGGCTGTACATGGCCGCCGGCTGGGATGGCGAGGCCAGGCCGGAAACGCCCGCGCCATGGGCGATCGCGGAGGCGGCTCCTCCGGCCACGGCCGTTCGAATCACATTCCGTCTGTTGGTGCGAAACCCGCTCATGCGTGTCTTCCTTCCAGGAACGTTCAAGTGATTGGCCGGGCGATGTCCGCGTGCTTCCCCGGCATCCGTCAGCCCGGGGTGGTGGATGCCGTCATCAGGGGGAAGCGGTGGGTACGGTTAACTGCCTGGCCTCCTCTCACGACGGGCCTTCATGCTCGCGCCCGCTCGCTCGTTCCGGGCGGGGGATATGACGAAGAACGCCTGTGCCGTTGGCCGCTCCTAGCCCGTGCCCACGACTGGTCCAGCATGTCCTCCGGCTGGACCGCGAGGTGGAACTCCGGACGCACTCCGGCCATCGACTCGCATCTGTATGTGAATGCCCTTCCGCGACGGACATCCTCGTCCACGTCCCGGCGGCATTTCCTAGCATCAATCGATGATCGCTGATTCTATGAACCGCCTATCCACCCGTCAATAGGCCGCGGAGACTTTCCGCAGGCTTCGGTCTCGGGACCGCCACGTCTATCCAGCCCTTGGCCGCATTGCTGCAGTCCTCCCGGCGGACAACGACAGTGCCGTCGTTATTCGGTCGGCACATCGCTCGCGAGTTGCAACATCCCGAGCTCGATTTTGGTCATGTTGAACCAACTCCCATGCTTGGGCGTACGATGGATTTCCAACTTATCGGCAAAGCGTTTTGCCTCAGATGGTGGTAACGCGACGTGCAGTGACGCCAGGGTGTGGATTTTGAGGAGGCCCATCACCAGCACAATCTGCTCCACTTGGGGGAAATCGGACATCAATCAGATTCCGCACACAAGAGGCCCGATCGAGCTGGTTCCGCCTGGTACGACCTGTATATCGCGCCAGTCCTGAAGCGGTGCGGTCACAAGGAAACGGTTCACCAATTCCTCAAAGGGCGTACTTTAGGACCTGGCGAGCAGTTTGCTCTGGTCAAACAGGGAGCGACTTGCGGACCCCAGCCAGCAGTTGTGGACGGTCTCATTCACGAAGACCCGGCGGGCATGGCGAAGAAAGCGGGCGCTGCGAATGGTCTAAGAGCTTGCGCCAATAGGAGATGAGTGAGGACACGGGGTCCGGCATGATGGATGGTATTCTACGCCGCCCCATCCCGCTGGAGGTGTCCCGTGCCCGCGCTGCCATCATGGCTCATCGACCTCATCTGGGACCAGTGCCAGGTCCTGCTACCCGCTCGCGAGGATCACCATCCGCTGGGCTGTCACCGCCCGCGCATTCCCGACCGGCTCGTCTTCGACAAACTCGTCCAACTCCTGGTCTTCGGATGTGCCTATGGGCGGATCGCCGATGCCACCTGCTCAGCCACGACGCTCCGCCGTCGCCGGGACGAGTGGATCGCCGCCGAGGTGATGGACGAGTTGGAGGGCATCGTGCTGGCGGCCTACGACCGCATGATTGGGTTGGCGCTGGACGATGTCGTGGTCGACGGCTGCATTACCAAGGCGCCGTGTGGCGGGGAGGTCGCGGGCCGAAGTCCCGTGGATCGGGGCAAGCTCGGCCTCAAACGCTCGACCGTGGTCGATGCCAACGGGGTCCCGCTCGGGGCGGTCGCGGCCCCGGCCAACCAGCACGACTCGCCCCTGCTGGCGTCCACCCTGGACACTGCGAGCGACCTCCACGGGAGCGCGGCGACCGTCCATCTCGATCTGGGCGACGATTCGGGCCCTACTCGTGAACGGCTGGTGGCCAGGGGGCTGGTCGGCGCCATTGCCCCGAAGGGCATGCCCGCCCCGTCCCGCTGGCCGGTCGAGCGCACCAACGCCTGGACCAACGCCCACAAGAAGCTGGTCTGGTGCACCGAGCGGCGAACGCGGGTCGTGGCGTTCGGGCTGGCGTTCTCAGCGGTGGTGATCATCGTCCGTCGGCTGATGCGTGAAGCTTGGACGCGCTACCGATGGGAGCACCGTCCCGCATGCAGACCATGACGACTCCCCGCCCATTGGCGCCAGTTCTTAGCAGGTCCTCCATATGCCAGACGAAGTCAGAGTTGCTCTCGGGTGGGATGCGCCGTTGGGCCTTTAGCCAGACGTTGGGAGGAGCGGGTTGCTCCGCCACCAGGAAGCAGGTATAAGTTCGCCGAGTTCGGCATCGTGGCCCATCGCGTCACCAAGAGCGAAAGGGGTTACCGTGCCCGAACGGCACAACCGCCGTGAACTACTCCATGCGGACCCCCGGCACCGCCCTCACCTCGTATACTGGTCCCCACAGCCAGAGTTCGAACTCCCGCAATCGTGCCAGGGTCCCGCATCATGCCTTCACCCGCTCCAACCAGACACCGCATCGTGGGCCTGAGATGGCTCCTGGCGCTTGTCGCCTGCGTAGCCATCCTGACGCTTCCCAACGCCCTCGCCCAGACCGAGCCGGCCGCCACCGAACCTCCGACTCCAACGAATACCGTGGCGCCGACCAACACCGTCGCGCCCACCGCCACCAGCACCACCGCCCCAACGGCCACCGCGACCACCCAGCCCACCGCCACCAGCACCACCGCTCCGACCGCCACCACCGAGCCAACGGAGCAGCCGACCGAAATCCCGACGGAAGAGCCCACGGAGCAACCAACCGAGGAACCCGGCACACCCGCCCCCGTGGCCCCCCCACCCCCCCCCCCCCCCCCCCCCCCCCCCCCCCCCCCCCCC
>JAEWEG010000063.1 GCA_023389575.1 Chloroflexota bacterium
ATCGAACCGGACTTAACCTGCTCGACGAGTGTTTCAAAACGCGGGTCTGACATGAACTACTTCCTCCGTGATTCACCGCTTCGCGGCGTGATCCCGAGCCTGAGAACGGAGAACTTCTCCGTTCGCCAACCCGTCTGTTCGCTGAGCCTGCCGGCTCCGGACCCCGGCCAGAACACTTCGCGTGCCTGGCGATCGACCCCTGTCCCTGGTGTGAGCGAACCTCATGGCCCCCTCAAGCTGTACAAGCGTCCCGTCTTTCGATGTTGTACTTCCGTCTGGTAGTAGTTGCGGAGAATAGCCGCATTCCCACAACGGTGTCAAATAACTTCGCGCGAATCCCCCCGTGTACATCGCTTCCCCGCCGACATGGGATTGATATCATGCCTGGAATGGCGCCGCGCGTTGGTATCGAACCCAGGTCCTGGCCCGATCCAGGCCAGCGCACAGCCGGGAAAGCTCGCTCCTGTACTTCCAACACAATCGCGACGGGGAGAACAGCCTCAATGCACGAAACTGGCCCACGATATCGGGAGTCCCTTCCCTCGAAGGCCAATGTGGTGATCATTGGCGCGGGCATCGTCGGCATCGCGACCGCGTTCCACCTCGGCCGCGTGGGCGTGCGGTCCGTGGTGGTCGATGCGGGTAGCGATATCGGCTCCCGCACCACCGCCATGTCCGCACACTGCATCCGGGCCCAGTTCTCTGAGCCAGACAACATTGCGATGATGGCGGAAAGCCTCGATTTCTACGAAAACTTCGCCCGGGAATGTGGAAACGACCGCGCGGATATCTCCCTTCGCCAGCAGGGGTACCTGTTCGCATCGACGGACCCGGCGGATGAACCCGAATTCAGGGAGCGCGTGGCCCAGCAGCATCGCGCCGGGCTTGTTGACGTGGAGTTCCTCACCGGCGCCGAGGTACGCCAGCGCTATCCGTGGCTCAGCGAGGAGATCGCCGTCGCCACCTATCGGGCCCGCGACGGCTGGATCGACAGCGGCCAGGCCATCCAGGCGATGGCGGCGGCCGCGAACGCTCCCGTCCACCTTGGGGTTACCGTAGAGAAGATCCTCGTTCAGGCGGACGAGATAATCGGGGTGAGGACGGATCTGGGCACGATCTCCACGCGCGTGGTGGTGCTCGCCGCCGGTCCGTTCTCGGGAACGCTGAGTCCCGAGCCGCTCCCGATACATCTCCTTCGCCGCCACCGCGTGGTCGTGGCTCCCCACCCAGCGATCCCCCAACAAGGTCCGGTCACGATCGACGCCAACACCGGATCGCACTGGCGCCCACACCGTGGCGGAGTACTGGCGGCCTGGGCCCAGCCCGAGTCGCCCTCGGAACCAGCCTGGCCCGTCCCCAAAGACGAAGGATTCACCGATCTCATCCTTCGTGGAGAAGGCGGCATTGCACGGCTGGCGCCCTTCTGGTCGTCGCTCGTGCCCACGCTCCGGCCGGCGGACATCACGCTCACCGCCGGCCAATACACGGTGACGCCCGATCATCGGCCGCTCATCGGACCCGCTCCCCAAACCGGCGGGTTGTTCCTCCACACCGGATACAGCGGGCATGGCATCATGGGTGCTCCCGCCGGAGCTCGCCTCCTAGCGGAAATCATCTCCTCGACGAATCCGGCCCCAAACCCCTTCGCTCCAGACCGGTTCGATGGCATTACCGCCCCACCCGATGTTGAACGGGTCATTATCTGACATTTCCAGGAGTCCATATCGTGACAGATTTCGACCTCCCCTTCGTTGAAGAAGACGAGCAGCGGGTCGTGAACAAGGTAGAACAGGACCGCATCGCGCTGGAAGATGTCCGCCAGGTCCTGCGCGACGCCGGCTACTACGCCTACGGTCGCCTCGACGACCAGAATCGCTGGTCCATAGCGGTCGACGACGAAGTGGGCCGGGCTGATGTGCGAATTGGCGACGACGGCTACGAGATCACGCTCTGGGCGTCTTCGCCTGGTCTCTTCGCCGACGAGGAGAACGAATGGCGACGTCGCTCCAAGAACCGCCTCGCCCGGCTGATGGTCAGAAACATCTCTCGCGGCCAGCTCGAACCCAACCAGCACGCCGAATGGGATGAAGTGGACGAGGGGGTCGCGGTCACCGAAACCTGGCAGCTTCCGTTTACCCGGCTGCCGGGCATCGGCGCGTTCGTCCAGGAACACCTGCCCGCCCTGGAGGACGTGCTGACCCGGATCGAGGCCCAACTGGGATAGGCTGAGACACGTAGCGGAGGCATTTCGCCGACATGGCCGAAGAGAACACCTACACCCCCGAGGAATCCGCGTACCACATGTGGCGCTGGCAGTGGCGTCGTCGCATCGCCATCGCCCGTGGTGAGTACGCGCCCGCCCTGACCCTGCGTGGAGGCCGTGTCCTCAACGTCTTCACCGGCGAACTCGACCGGGCCGATGTGGCGATCGATGCCGGCATGATCGCCGCCGTTGGCGACTATCCAGACGCTCGCGAGGTGATCGATGTCTCCGGGCTCATCATCGCGCCCTCGTTCATCGACCCGCACCTGCATCTCGAAAGCACAATGCTGTGGCCCACCGAGATCGCCAAGGCGGTGGTCCCCCGCGGAACCGGCGTCATCGTCACCGACCCGCATGAAGTCGCGAACGTCGCCGGCCTGGCGGGAATCAGTGCCCTGCGGGACGGGACAGTCGGCCTTCCACTGGACGTCCGGTTCACCATTCCCTCCTGTGTACCCGCCAGCCCACTCGAAAGTCCCGGTGCGAACATCTCCCACCAAGACATCGACCAAATGCTGTCCTGGCCCGAAACGGTAGCCCTCGGCGAGATGATGAACTTTCCCGGCGTCCTGAACGCCGACCAGGCCATCGCCTCTCAGCTGTGGCAAGCCCGCCACATCCCGCTCGATGGGCACGCGCCCGCTCTCCGGGGCTCCGATCTCACAGCCTACGTCGCCGCGGGCATATCCTCCGACCATGAGTCGTTCGAACTGGACGAGGCGCGCGAAAAGCTGGCGGCAGGCATGTTCATCATGCTGCGGCAGGGCTCGTCCGAAAAGAACTTGCTCGATTTGCTGCCTCTCGTGACCGACGAAACCTGGCACCGGATCGCGTTCTGCTCGGACGACCGCGATTGCCACGACCTGCTTTCCAAGGGACACATGGACGATATCCTGCGCACCGCCATCGGCGCCGGTCTCGACCCGGTTCGAGCCATCCGCATGGCTACCTGGAACCCCGCGCGCCACTGGAACCTGCGGGGGCTTGGCGCCGTGGCGCCAGGCTATCGCGCCAACCTCGTCACGCTCAGCGACCTCGAACGCGTCACCGTGCGGCACACGCTCCACAACGGCCGGGTGGTCGCCGAAAGCGGGCGGCTCACCGAGCCCGTTCCAGACGCCCAACCGCCGGATTTCCTGCGGCACAGCGTAAACGTCGCGCCCGTGCGCCTGTCTCACTTGAAGCTTGATGTAGAGGATGCGTCCATCGCGGTCGAAGTCATCCCTGGCCAGATCGTCACCAGGGCGACCCCGGTCTCACAAAATGGCACGAATGGCGCCGTCGTTTCGTCCGCCGAGGATGACCTGCTCAAGATGGTCTGCGTCGAACGGCATCACGCGACAGGACGCGTCGGAGTTGGGCTGGTCCGCGGATTCGGCCTGAAGCGCGGCGCAATCGCCAGCAGCATCGCCCACGATGCTCACAACATCGTGGCCATCGGCGTGGACGACACGGACATCCTCGCCGCCATCGCCACGGTCGCCGCCTCCCAGGGTGGCCTCGCCGTTGTCGCCGACCAGGAGGTCATCGAGCACCTGCCGCTGCCAATCGCCGGCATCCTCTCCGATCAGTCGCTGGAGGTCACCGCCACCGCCTACGACGCGCTCGAACACGCCGCCCGCGCCCTGGGCAGCCCACTCGCCAGTCCCTTCGGACAACTGGCGTTCCTTGCCCTGTCCGTTATCCCCGAAGCCCGGATCACCGATCGCGGACTGATCTATCTTCGACTCCCGGCTGGCTCGGCCAAGGGATGACAACCGGCCACCTGTCGGTGATCATGCCCCTCGCACGAACCGTGCGATATCGCGCGGCGGGCACGGTAAACCAGCCCACTCGATTCTGGATGTGACCCCACATGAATCCCCTCCCCGCGAGCCTCGAAGCGCTCGCGAAGCCCCTTGACCTGTGGCATGACACCATCGAAACGGACGTCCTGATCGTCGGAGCCGGCATCGCCGGGTTGTCCCTGGCGCTGCGCCTGCCCGACTCGCTCAGGGTGCTGGTGGTCACGAAGGGGGCCCTTGGCGACAGCAACACCTGGTATGCCCAGGGAGGGCTCGCCGCGGCCGTTGGTCCGGACGACGATCCGGAACTCCACTTCGCGGACACCATCGCCGCCGGCGCCGGCCTGTGCGACGAGCATGCGGTGCGCGAACTCGTCGAGGGCGGCCCGTCCGCCGTCCAGTGGTTGCTCGAACGCGGCACGCGCTTCGACTACGAAGCCCGCCACCTCGCGCTCGGCAAGGAAGCCGCGCACAGCCGCAACCGGGTGCTGCACGCGGGAGGCGACGCCACCGGCGCCGAAATCGAACGCTCGCTGGTGGCCCAGCTCCACGCCCGCCCGACCGTCACGGTCATGGATCGCACGACCGCGATCGATCTTCTCACCCGCGCCGATGGCTCCTGCGCTGGCGCAACGATCATCGCCTCTGGCTCTATGCGCATCCAGCGTGTCACCTCCGCGGCGACCGTCCTGGCGAATGGCGGGGCGGGACAGCTCTGGGCCGTGTCCTCGAACCCTCCGGGAGCGACCGGCGACGGAATCGCCATGGCCATTCGCGCCGGGGTCGCCGTGGCCGACCTGGAGTTCACCCAGTTCCACCCCACCGTGCTCGCGGCCCCCGGCGTCGATCCGTTCCTGATCACGGAAGCGATTCGGGGCGAAGGCGCCTACCTGCTGGACGCCAACGGCCACCGGTTCATGCTGGATATCCATGAGCTGGCGGAACTCGCCCCGCGCGACGTGGTCGCCCGCGAGATCCAGCGCCAGATCACCATTGGCCACGAATACGCGGTCTATCTGGACCTGCGCCACCTCGATCCTGGAATGGTGAACCGGCGTTTCCCCACCATCGCGGAACGACTCGCCTCGTACGGGCTCTCGCTCACCGAGGACCTCATTCCCGTGGCACCGGCCGCCCACTACTTCATGGGTGGCATCGTCGCCGATACGAACGGTCACACCTCCATGCCGAATCTCTACGCGATCGGCGAGGTGTCCTGCACCGGGGTTCATGGCGCGAACCGACTGGCCAGCAATTCGCTCCTGGAGGGCCTGGTCTTCGGGCTCCGTGCCGCCGAGGAAATCGCCAGCACGATCTCAAGGGATATGTCTAGTAGCGATGAAGCGCGACCTTCTTCCGCGAACATCGATCCAGGGGCGTTCGGCGGGACAGGTCCCGAAAACCTACGGGCGTCCATCCAGCGAGAGATGAGCGCCCACGTGGCCGTCGTTCGCGACGCGGCTGGCCTGTCCGGAGCGCTCCAGCGCCTCATGGATCTCGCCCCGGAGGTCATCGCGTTGCCGCCGCTCGCGTCGCTGGAAGCGCGAAACATCCTGCTCCTCGCGATTCACGCCACCGCCGCCGCCTTGGTTCGTGAAGAAAGCCGAGGCGCGCACTACCGGGCCGACTTCCCCGAAACGGAGCATGCGCTGGACCACCACCATCAGGTGATCAGGCTCTCCGCCAACGGTGTCTCGCGCCAGTTCGGTCCGCTCTTCCAGGACGCTCCGGCATGACCGCCATCTCAACCCACGCCCAGGCGATGGCGTTCATTCACGAACGCTCGGGATACGATCGTGGGTTTATCAGCAACCCGTTCGCGGGGGACGAGGCGGCGCGCCTGGGCCTGACCAGAACCGCCCGGGTTCTGGAATTGCTCGGTAACCCTCAGGACGCCCAGCCGATCGTCCATATCGCCGGCAGCAAGGGCAAAGGTTCGACCGCCACCTTCGTCGACTCCATCGCTCGTGCTTCTGGCTGGAAGGCGGGACGATTCCTCTCGCCGCACCTCCACTCCTTCAACGAACGATTCGTGGTGGACAACCACCCGATACCGGACGAGGACTTCACCACCATCGTCGCCGAAGTCGCGGCCGCCGCCCTCGACGTTGAGTCGCGGGACCGCGCAATCGGCACGCTGACCGCGTGGGAGCTGTCCACCGCGATCGCCCTTCTCTGGTTCTCCCGGTGCGGGTGCGACATCGCCACCATCGAAGTGGGCATGGGCGGCACGTTGGACGCGACAAACGTTGTCGAATCCACGGTGGCCGTCATCACCCGGCTCGATCTTGAACACACGGCGATTCTCGGTGACACACTCGCCGCGATCGCGTCGAACAAGGCGGGAATCATCAAACCCGGCGTCCCGGTCCTCACGGTCGACCAGCCAGCGGAAGCACTGGCGGTGATCGCCGATCGCGCGGCCGAACTCGGTGCCCCACTCCTGATCGCCAATCGCGACTGGACGACCGCGGGGACAAGTGATTCGTTCTCCTGGACCAATGGCGAAACACGAATCGATACCCTGCGGAGCGCGCTGATTGGCGATCATCAGGTCGAAAACGCTGGCCTCGCCATCGCCGCGGCTAACGAACTCGTCGGGCGCGCTTCCCTCTCCCCGGCAATGACCGCGCGGTCGGTTCGCGAGGGCCTCGCCACGGCGTTCATCCCGGGCCGATTCGAGATTGTCGCCCGCCAGGGTACACCGCTCGTCATCATCGATGGCGCCCACTCGCCCGAGTCCACCCGCGCGGTCGCCAGCACCATCCGCGCGCGGTATCCAGGCCGCCACGTCACTACCATCGTTGGCATGCTCTCGGACAAGGACCCAACGCTCGTGCTCGCGCCGCTCGACGTCATCACCAGCACCTGGATCGTCGCCCCGCTCGACTCTCCACGCTCGACGACAGCTGAATTCCTTCGCGACTCGCTCGCCGAACGTGGAATATCCGCCTCTCCCGCACCGTCAATCGCGAGTGCCCTGGAGACCGCCATCATCCTGGCGGGCAACCACGAGGACAGTCTCATTCTCGTCCTCGGTTCCCTCACCACCGCCGCCGAATCACGGGTTGCCCTGGGGCTGACCTAACTCGGCCAGCCACGACAAACGCGGTATCCTTTTGCTGACCCGGAACGGCGGTGCGCGCATTCCGCCTCGTCAGGCGCGCAAGGCCGCCACCCATTCGCGACATTTCCGCATCATGCACATTGGACACGCCCCTGTCATGCCGCCCCTCGCACATCCAGAACCGACACCTCGACGTAGATACTTGCAGACCTCCGATCGCGACGGCCATGTAGTTCCGGTCGCGGTGGAGCCGGCATGACGACGGCGCCCACGGATTCCAGTTTGAATCTCGAGGAGTTGGAGGACCGGTCACTGGCGCGCATGGTGGCCAGTGGTAGCGCGGAGGCGCTGGAAGTCCTCTACGGACGCTATTCCCGCGCCGTTATGTCGTTTGGCACGCGCATGCTTGGGGACCGCCAGTCTGGCGAGGAACTCGTTCAGGAAGTATTCCTCAAGGCTTGGCGACAATCACGCAACTACTCGGCCGATCGAGGAACGTATATCACCTGGCTGCTCAGCATCACCCACAATCTCGCGATCGACGAGATCCGAAAGCGAAATCGCCGGCCCCAACGTGCCGATTCGGCCGATCCAGTCCTGTTGCTCCTCAACCAGTCCGACCAGTCACCAGGGACGGAGGCATCGGCTGAGCAGAACGAACTGCGGACGGTGATTATCGAAGCCATCAACACGTTGCCGGACGCGCAACGACGAGCGGTTGAACTGGCCTTCTATCGGGGGCTGACACAACGCGAAATCGCCGCCGAGTTGCAGGAGCCGCTGGGCACCATCAAGACTCGCATTCGCCTGGGCATGCGAAAGCTCAGGGATTTTCTGGAAGACCAAGAGGTAGACCCGTCGTGAACCCGAACCCGCACGACCCCACCATCCCGCCAACCGAGCAATGCGCCCTCACTCGAGATAACCTCGAGGCGTTCACGCTTGGCGCGCTCGATTCGCTCGATCGGGGCATGGTCGAACACCACCTGCGCTGGTGCGCCAGCTGCCGCGAGGAAGCGGCCCGGTTTGAGAAGGTCGTCCAGGCGCTACCCCTGGCCACGGCGCCCGCCATCAGCCCCGCCCCGTCAACCTGGGCGGCGATCCGCGCGCGTCTCGACAAGCCCGAGGAATCGGTTGACGTGTCCACGGCGCCGCGGGCCATCGAAACCTCCCCAGTACTGGTGGCGCCCCAGCCGCGCTGGTCGCGGTTCGCGTATCCGGCCATCGTCGCCCCCCTGATCGTCGCGCTTCTCGTCATGGGCGCGTGGGTAAACTCACTGCGGGGCCAGATCGACGACACCTCCGCCGAGCTCGCCAACCAGGCGCTCCTGAACTCCACGCTCAGCGAAGGCGGTCAGGGTCAGGTCCAGCTCTACTCGGTCGAGCGCAGTTGCCCGCATTGCCAGGGCACCGGCCAGGTTGGGGTCAGCGAGTCCAACAGCATGGGCATGCTGGTCGGCTGGGACTTCGATCCCACCGTCGATCACCAGATCTGGGGCATTGAGGCGGACGGCAATCGCCAGAAGCTCTGCCACCTGAAGATCAAGGCGGATGGCGCTGTCATGCAAATGTTCGTGTTTCCCGAGTCGCCATCCAGCTTCACCGATCTCTACATCATGAATGGGCATGGTGAACTGACCTACGTCTCGCACATCGCCGGCGACGATCCAGTGACGTTGCCAGGCACAACCGAACCATCGGTGAGCTAGCGCGAGTCTCCCGCCAATGTTTGCGCGGGCTCCCGCCGTGGCGCTATAGTCAGGCGGTTGTGGGCCGCGCTTCGCCTTGGCGATCGATGCCGCCCGAACCGTGATCCCGACCGGCGACACAAGCTGGCGGTTCTCACTCGCAGGGAGCCTGAACACGCGTGGACGCAGCGATACCTCAAGGAACAATCCCACGCCCAGCGGCCCATCCCGGCGACCTGGATACGACCGTGATCGACGGCCGCGCCGTGAGCGTCTCCACATCCCACGGCCTGGAGGCGGATATCGCCCCCGCGGCCGTTGCGTCGCTCAGCATCCTCATTCCGGTCATGAACGAAGAGGGCAACCTGCCCGAACTCTACGACCGGCTCACGGACCGTCTGGGCCAGATCGGACTGCCCTACGAGATCGTGTTTGTTGACGACGGCTCGTCCGATTCAACCTGGTCGCTGATCACCGGACTGAACGCGAATGACTCTCGCGTGGTCGGCCTGCGTCACCGCCGGAACTTCGGCAAGGCCCAGGCACTTTCCAGCGGATTCTCCATCGTCCGTGGCGATGTCGTCGTCACCATGGATGGCGACCTGCAGGACGACCCCGACGAGTTGCCGAACTTCCTGGCCATGCTCGATCAGGGCTACGACCTCGTTTCCGGCTGGAAACAACGCCGGCAGGACCCGCTAGGCAAGACCGCGCCAAGCCGGGTCTTCAACTGGACGGTCCGCCGGACCACCGGCGTACAACTGCACGACTTCAACTGTGGCTTCAAGGCCTACCGGCGCGAGGTCACGTCCTCGATCCGGCTGTACGGCGAACTCCATCGATTCACGCCGGTGCTGGCCAGCGCCGAGGGGTTCCGCATCGGCGAACTCCCGGTCAAGCACCATGCGCGCAAATGGGGCTCGTCGAAATACGGTTGGTCGCGCCTGACCAAGGGGTTCCTCGACCTCCTGACCGTGATCTTCCTGACTCAATACCGCCAGCGCCCCATGCACCTTTTTGGACTGCCTGGACTGATCTCCATGGCGCTGGGTGTCCTGCTCGGCATGTGGCTCACGTTCGAGAAGTTTGTCCTGGATGAAGCGATCGGCACCCGCCCCGCGCTGCTGTTGGCGGTGCTGCTGGTCGTTATCGGCGCGCAGTTCTTCGGACTCGGCCTGTTGGGTGAGTTCCAGGCTCATCGCTCGAACGGCCCAACAGCCGCGAGCCGGCTGCCCCTGAGCGCCACCATCGGCGTGGGCTCCCGTCCCGCGCTCACCGCCGAGCCCCCCACCGGTGACGCGGTTTGACCGGAATCGATCCTGGCATGGCGAATCCCTCGACCTCGCGGCCCGCGGAACGGGCGCATGGCTGGCGTGCCTGGCTCGGACCGCTTCTGCGGATTCCGACTCCGCTGCTGTTCGTCGGCAGTATCGCGATCGCCGTGGTTGTGCTGTGGCTCCAGGGCGCGCTGGGGGATCTTCGAGACGTTATCGCCGACGCCAGATACTCGCTGCTAATCGTCGCGGCGCCTATCTATGTCGCCAGCCTTGCCCTGCTTTGCTACCGGTGGCACGTCCTGGTCCGCATGGCGCAGGGGAAATCGGACTTCCCGCGCGCGTCTGAAGCATTCCTGACCTCGGTCGTCATCAACTACGCCGCTCCCATCGGCCTCGCTGTCCCATCCCGCGCCGCGCTCACGAAGCGCGCGCTGGGTCTCGACGCCCGCGCCACGGGCACCATCGCCGTTTGGGAGATTGGCGTCGATGTCATCGTCCTCGGCGCGGGAACGGTTCTGTGGCTCCTCATGGCAAACGGATCCACCAGCGCGGTGGGCAGCGAGCTTTCGTCATCGATGCGCGCCTACGCCATCGCCGGTATCGCCATCGCCATCGTGGTCGGTATCGTGCTCTGGTGGTTCATGAAAACCGCCGATCGTCGGGCCAGGCTGTTCAACGCCGCCCAGCGAATCATTCTCGCCCCACGCGAGCGCCCCAGGGAAGCGGGCCTTGCCCTGGCCGTGACCGCCATCTACTGGATCATTCAGGGCGTGGTGCTGGCCCTGCTGCTGGAAGCGTTCGGGGTCGCCGCGTCGTTCGAGCTGGTGCTCGGCATTACGTCGCTTCCAATCCTGGTCGGCATGCTGAGCCCAATACCGGGCGGCGCGGTCGTCCGCGAAGCACTCATGTACGTGGTGGCTCGCCTGGCGGGTGTCGCTGGCGACCCGGTGATCGCCGCCGCGCTCGTTTACCGGTTCGCCCTGTTCGCGGCGATCCCGATCCTGTATGGACTTGTTCGCTGGTGGATTTCACGACATCCCAAGGAATCCGCCGTCGAGGATACAGCCGTCATCGATCCAACCTGACGACCAACCATTGGCGACCCGACTCGACGTTCGCCATTCGAAGCGCTTCACGCGAAAGGAACATCCATGAGCATTAGCGAGACATTCAAGTACGAAGGCGGAGTGATGGTCGACACCAGCAACTACCGCAAGCACATGAGCGACAACCCCGTTCAGCGCCGCCTGATCGACCGATTCCATGAAAAGGTCACTGGCATCATCACACGCCTCAACCCGTCCACCTTGCTGGATGCCGGCTGTGGCGAGGGTTTCGTCGCCGACATCCTGCAGATGAAGTTGCCTGAAGCCAGCATCACGGGATTCGACGTGCTGGAAGACTCCGTGAAGCTCGCCCAGTTGCGAAACCCACGCGCAAGCATCTCCCCCGGCGACATCTATCACATCGACCATCCCGACAACTCGTTCGACGTCGTCTACTGCTTCGAGGTCCTGGAACACCTGCACGAGCCAGACCGCGCCCTCGCGGAACTCGCCCGTGTCTCCCGGGGACATGTCGTCCTCAGCGTGCCCCACGAGCCATTCTTCTGCCTCGCCAACGCCTCGCGCGGCAAGAACCTCGATGTCCGTCCTCGCGGCTCCGATCCCGACCACCGCAACTTCTGGTCCCGATCCGCGTTCGGCAAGTTCGCCAGCGTGTCGCTGGATGTCACCGAACTGACCGGTTCCATGCCGTGGACCATCCTCGTGGGCACCCCAAAGGCGTAATCGCCACGCACGAGGCTGGGCCACCGCGCGGCGGCCCAGCCTTGTAGAATGTCACCATTGAAGAAGGTGACTGCCCATGACCCACGACCGCACCCCGCCCTCGGGCGCATCACCAGGCAATTCCTCCACCAATCCGCTTGGAGGTAAGGTCCACCAGACCAAGGCACGCGCCACTGGCCGACCATGGTCTGGGTACACGGCCTTCGTCCGCCCGTGCCCGTCCTGCGAATGGCTGAATCCAGAGAGCGCACGCTTCTGTGTCTCCTGCGCGGCTTCGGTCGCGGAGGTTGTGCCGATCCCGGCGAACGATTCCCGCTCCGGCCTCGATTCCATGGCGCACCGGCTCGAAACCGAGCGGCGGGAGGAGCGCCGGCGACGTCCAGCGGCTTCGGCCAGCGGCGAGGGATGGATCGCGACGGGCGCGATCATGATCGCCGCCGCTTCACTGGTCAATCCCGCGCCCGGCATCGCCATCCCGGTCTGGATCTTCGCCATCTGCATCATCCTGGCGGGAACCTGGCAACTTCGCGCCGACGAGCGGGCGCTCAAGGTCGTCGGCACGCTGCTCGCCAGCTCAACGGTCCTCGCCCTCGCCTTCGTCGGCTTCCGGGCCATGCAGGCGACCGGTGCGTCGTCTGGTTCTGACCTGCCGCTCGCCGCCTCGCCGGTCGCGGCCGAATCCACCGTCTCAGCCAGCCTTCCCGATGCTCCCATCAGTGGGAACATCGCCATGCAGGGCGCGAACGCTCACCACGACAGCGTCATGACCGGACCGCCTCCACTGACGACGCCCAACCTCGACTGGCGGGTCGATACCGGTGGCGAAGTGCATGGCGCGCCCGCGCTGGTGGACGGCGTCCTCTACATGGTCAGCAAGTCAGGCACCGTTCTCGCGGTGGACGCCACCACTGGCAAGACGATCTGGAGCCGCGAGGTCACCGGGTACGTGACGCGAGCATCGCCTGCGGTCGTCGATGGCGTCGTCTACGTTGGCGCCGGATTCTCGTTCACGGCCCTCGACGCCAGCACCGGCGAGGAACGCTGGTCGCTCCCGGTCCAGTACATCGGACATACCTCGCCCACCATTTCCAGCGGTCTCGTGGTCGTGAGCAGCCAGGAGCGCTGGATTTACGGCATCGACGCCGAAGGTGGCACCGTGCACTGGCGACTTCCCACCGAAGGCATCGTGTTCGGCGCGGTCGCGATGACGGACGACGCCGCTGTCTACGCCACCGACGAAGGCATCATCTACAAGGTCAGCCTGGAAACGGGCCGCATGATCTGGCGCCAAAAGGTCGATGGATCGATCTATGCCTCCCCGGTCATCAGCGGGGACCGGGTGCTCGTTTCATCCCAGTCAGGGCAGCTCCATGCGCTAAACATGGACACCGGCTCGTCGCTCTGGTCGTCCCTCCATGGTGGCGCGACGGCACCCGCCACCAACGGCGACGTCGTCGTGGTCTCGGCCAGCGATGGCGGTATCTACGGCCTGGACATGGAAACCGGCGAGCAGCGATGGCTCTATCCCAGCGGGAAGTCCGGCCTGACCGCGCCGGCCATCAGCGAGAACCTGGCGCTGGTTGGCGCGGGAGCATCGCTGCTGGCGATAGATATCGAAACCGGCGAGGCAGTCTGGTACTACCTCGCCGGTGATCGCATCGATTCCGCGCCAATCGTCGCCGATGGCCACGTGTTTTTCGGCAGCCGGGACGGATTCCTGAACGCCGTTTCGGAGACGCCCTGAGCGAACCTCCGGTCCGCGATCAGGCTTTCGCGCTCGCGACCTGGAAAGCCTCGGCGGCGGCTTCGACGGTGGCCTGGACATCCGTCTCGCTGTGCGCGGTCGAGAGGAACAGCGCCTCGAACTGGGACGGCGCGAAGTACACACCGCGATCCAGCATCGCATTGAAGAACCGGCTGAACTGATCGGTGTCGCTGAGCTTCGCGTCGTCGTAGTTGTGAACCGGCTTGTCGTGGAAGTACATGCCGGCCATGGTTCCCACCACGGATGCCTGGACGCTGACGCCCTGCGCGGACGCGGCGGTCCGCAGCCCTTCGACCAGCAATTTTGCTGAATTGGCCGCCTTGTCCCACAAACCGGGCCGCGCGAGTACCTTGAGCGTCGCGATCCCGGCGGCGGTCGCCACCGGATTGCCCGACAGCGTACCCGCCTGGTACATCGAGCCCGCCGGCGCGACATGCTCCATGATCTCGCGCTTGCCGGCGTAGGCCGCCAGCGGGAATCCACCGCCAACCACCTTGCCGAACGTGACGAGGTCCGGTTCGACGCCGTAAAGGCTCGTCGCCCCGCCAGGCGCGACACGGAACCCGGTCATCACCTCGTCGAAAATCAACAGCGCCCCATGCTGGGCGGTCACGTTCCGGAGCCCTTGGAGAAATCCCTCGCCGGGCTCCACCAGCCCCATGTTGCCCGCCACCGGCTCGACGATCACCGCGGCGATCTGGCCGGCGTGATCCGCGAACAGGGCCTCGACCGCCGCCAGGTCGTTGAATGGAGCCACCAGCGTGTCCTGGGTCGCGCCCTTTGGCACGCCCGGGCTATCCGGCAGCCCCAGCGTCGCCACGCCGCTCCCCGCCTGCACCAGCAGCATGTCCGCGTGCCCGTGGTAACAGCCAGAGAACTTGACGACCTTGTCCCGGCCGGTCGCGGCGCGGGCCAACCGTAGCGCGCTCATCGTCGCCTCGGTGCCCGAGGACACCAGCCGCACCTCATCGACCGCTGGAACGGCGGTGATGATCAGCGAGGCGAGCTCGGTCTCCGCCTCTGTTGGCGCGCCGAAACTCGTCCCCTTGCGGATCGCCTCGACCGTCGCTTCGACGACCTCCGGATGCGCGTGGCCCAGGATCAGCGGGCCCCAGGAGAGCACGTAGTCGATGTAGGCGTTGCCGTCGACATCGAAGAACCGGCTGCCCTCGCCTCGATCGACGAACACGGGATTGCCACCGACGGATCGAAACGCCCGCACCGGGCTGTTCACGCCCCCCGGTATCACCGCCTTCGCCGCCGAGAAGGCCACTTCCGACGCCGCTCGGGATCGGGGCTGCTGGTTGGAACTCGATTTCACGTGCACTGCTCCTTCGGCGCCTCTTCGCGCCCTGTGTCGCTCCGCTCGTTGTCGCGGCCACAAACTCGACCGTGTCCGGTCGAATACCCGCGCCTATCGTATGCCAGGTGACTTGAGGAGGAAAATCAGTGGTCGGGCCCCATCGTGACCGGGACCGCCGATCAGCGCTCGTCTGGCACGCCGAGGACGCGAAGGATCGCTTCGGCTTCCTCGGGCGACGACGATTCGCGAAGGGCGAGGATGGGTGAATGCTGGAGTTTCTGGGTCACGGCGTGCGCCAGCGCGCGAACGAGATTCTGGTCTCGCTCCGACAGGTGGGAAAGACGGCGCAAGGTCCGCTCGACTTCCGTCTCGCGAATCTGGTCGTTGCGCTGCCTAAGGCGGGTGATAGCCTCGGCTCCGGCCCTGCTCCTGGCCCACTCCCCGAACCCGTCGACCGCTGACCGCACCAGCACCTCGACCTTCGAGACCTCGCTGGCATATTGCCGGCGGGTTTCCTCGGCCAGCGGCTCCAGGGCATCCACGTCGCGAACGTGGACGCCAGGCCGGAAGCCACATTCGGTGGCGATGGCCCGCGGCACGCTTATATCCACCAGCCACAATGGACGCTCTCGCGGAGCGATCACATCCGGCGTAATCACCGGTTCATCAACCAGCACCGCGGCGATCACGAGGTCGGCCTCGCTAATCGCCTGTCGCAGGCCAGAGAACGGCACCGCCAGACCACCGACGGTCTCGGCAAGGTCCCGCGCCCTGTCGAACGACCGGTTCGTGACCATGAGGTGGCCGATCCCGTTCGCCCGCAGCAGCTTCCCGGTGAGGGTCGCCATCTTGCCAGCGCCAAGCACGAGCGCCGTCTTGCCTTCGAGGCCCTGGAGTTCCTTCACGGAAAGATCGACCGCCGCGTGGGAAATCGACACCCGGTTGCGAGCGATGTCGGTTTCCGTCCTGGCCCGCTTGCCGGTGCGAAGCGCCTCGGTGGCGAGTCGCTGCATCACGGGCCCGGCCGCGCCAACCGTCCTGGCGGTTCCAAGGGCATCGCGAATCTGGGAGAGGATTTGCGGCTCTCCCAGCACCATCGAATCAAGGCCACTCGCCACCCGGAACAGGTGGGCCACGGCGTCGTCCCCAACATGAGAGTAAGACGCGGATTCGAGGACGGGGGTCGGCACCCTGTGGTAGCCAGTCAGGAAGCGATAAATCTCGCGCCTGGCGTCTCCATCACCGGTGTCAACCGCGTAGATTTCGGTACGGTTGCAGGTGGAAAGGATCAGTCCCTCCCCAACATGCTGGCGAAGGGACTGGAGTCCCGAGGTCAGGGCGTCGCCGGAGAATGCAAGCTGCTCCCGGATCGCCACTGGCGCATATTCATGATTTGACCCGACAACCACGACCTTGGGAGTTGTCAATCCAGTCAGCCTCTTCTCGCACGCGAAACCCGATTCGCGCCGAGGGATGGCCGTTCAAGCGGCCAGTGGCGCGAAACTCGTTGGTCAAGGATACCCCAATTCGGCCTACACGTGACGCATGAAAGGCATCAATACAGGAATGATTCTCAATCCCAATCACCCACACAAGATCGTTTTCATCCTTGCTTTGCCACGATCTTCAATCGGACATATAGTGCGCATGCGGCGTTCCCGCACATGAGGTTTGCAAACAGCGCGCACCCACGCGGTCCACGCACCATCCAGTCTTTCCACGGGGAGTATTCATCCATGGCTTTGTCTTCGACCGGCACCACCATCAACGAACGCTACGAGCGGGAGTTCGCGGGCTCCCGCCAGACGTTCGAACGCTCGAAGAAGTCCATCGTTGGTGGCATCACGCATGATGGCCGGCATATCAAGCCGTTTCCGCCCTACATTGAGCGTGCCGATGGCGCCTACAAGTGGGATGTGGATGGCCACAAGCTGATCGACTACTGCGTCGGCCACGGGTCGCTCATCCTCGGGCACAACGATCCCGAGATCAGCGAGGCCATGCGGGAGCAGGTGCTCAAGGGCACGCACCATTCGGCCGGTCACGAAGGCGAAATCCGCTGGGCAGAGAAGGTCGTCGAGCTTGTCCCTTCGGCCGAGCTGGTCCGCTTCACGGCGTCGGGCACCGAATCCACGCTCCTCGCGATGCGCGTGGCTCGCGGGTTCACCGAGCGAAGCACCATTCTCAAGTTCGAAGGGCACTTCCACGGCTGGCAGGACTACGCGCTCAAGGGTGAGAAGCCCCCATTCGAGGCCACGTCCGTCCCCGGCATTCCAGACGCCACGCTCGGCTCGGTCGCCGTCCTCCCGTCGAATGACATCGCCATGCTCGAGGAGCGGCTCGTGCAGGGAGACGTGGCGGCGGTGATCCTGGAACCCAGCGGCGCCTCGTGGGCGACCATCCCTTTCAAGGACGACTTCCTTCGCCAGGTACGGGAGATCACGAAGAAGCACGGCGTGCTCCTCATCTTCGACGAAGTCATCACGGGCTTCCGCTGGTCACCGGGTGGAGCCCAGGGGCGCTTCGGCGTCGTGCCCGACCTCACGACCATGGCCAAGATCATCGCCGGTGGCATGCCCGGCGGCGCGGTTGCCGGCCGTCGTGATGTGATGGAAATGATCGAGTTCAAGGACGAGCCCGGCTGGAACGGCACCCGCCGCGTTCCACACGCCGGTACCTACAACGCGAACCCGCTGGCCTCGGCCGCCGGGTACACCGCGCTGGTCAAATGCGCCGATCCGTCCGTGCAGTCGTACTGCGACGATCTCGCGGCCCAGATCCGCTCCGGCCTGAACCAGGTCATCGAAACCGTCGATGTTCCGGCGTTTGTTTGGGGCGAGAGCTCGGTCTTCCACGTCGCGCTTGGCGAGAGGGCGAGCAACTTTGCCTCCGGCGACATGCACACGCCCGAAGGCGTCTCCCCCGAGTTCCTCAAGGGCAGCGGCGGCTCGCCGCTAGGCATGGCCTTCGAAATCGGCATGCTGCTCGAAGGCGTTCACGTCTTCCACTCTGGCGGCCTGCTCAGCACCCGCCACACCACCGACGACGTCGAACAGACCATCGACGCCGCCAGCAAGGTGTTCACCGCGCTCAAGTCGGAAGGCGCATTCGGATAAACCAACCGGAGATGGAAAAGGGATGTCGCTGGCCAGTGGCATCCCTTCCCTCATGGATCGACCCGAGACATGGACGAGTTTCCGAGCCACATAGCCGAATGGCGCGACTTCTTCACGTTGTCGGGAACGGCGTCGGCCACCATCATCGGCCTGCTCTTCGTCGCGGTCACCCTGCGACGGGATATCCGCGACTCACCGGCCAACAGCCTCACCCGCGCCATGGTGTCCCAGAATTTCACCAATCTTCTGGTCGTACTCCTGATCTCGCTCTACTTCATGGTTCCGGACATGGGTCGCGAGGGCATGGGCTGGTCGCTCCTGATCACCGCCGCCGTGCCCCTGGCGAGTATCCCGCCGACCTGGCGTCGCTGCCGGAATGACGAAACGATGACGGGCGACATCGCCGTCTGGACCTTCCTGGTGCCAGCCCTCTGTTACCTCGGGACCATAGGCATCGCCATCGCGGTCTTCTTTCGCGACGACGCCGAAATGGCCTGGTTCGTCCCCGTCGTCGCGTTTCTCATCGCGATCCCAACTCGCAACGCATGGGAGTTGCTGATGGACAGCCGTGAATCGGCATAGCTCCCTCGAAGCGTCTTGAGCCCGTGGCCGCACTGAGTCAAACCCGGCCCTCGCCTCCAAGCGCCTCGACGTCCGCCTCGGTGTCGACGTCCATCGGGACGCAGTCAGAGCCACCATCCACCAGCACCACACGTTCGGGATGCCGCTTGATGACCTCCCGGCCGCCCTGATCCCCGGAGATCTCGTCCAACTCGGCGAACAGCTCCCGGCCGAACATCACCGGATGCCCGCGCTCGTCGCCATACGACGCCATGCCGATCCACGCGCCGCTTTCCCGGCGCGCCTCAATCAGCCGATCGATCGCATCGACCGTTATCCCCGGCTGGTCCGCGAGCAGCACCACGACCGCGTCGGCCCTCAGACCGCGTGCCGCCTGTACTCCGGCCTTCAACGAGGAGGCTTGTCCAGTTCCGTAGTCGGCGTTCCATCGCACCGATACCGCCAGGCCAGACACCGCCTGCTCGATCGCCAGGGCTTCGTGCCCAGTGACAATGACCACCTCATCCAGCTTCGACTCAATGGCGGTCGATGCCACTATCTGGACCAGAGGGACGCCGTCTATCTCGACAAGCTGCTTTGGCCGACCGAGCCGCCTGGACATTCCAGCGGCCAGCACAAGCCCCACGATCGGCCGGTCAGGCATGTCCTGCCCGGATGTTGCCTTTCGACCGCTTGAGCGAGCCGCCACTCCGGCCATTTCGCATCGCGATGATCTCCCCGAGGATGCTGATCGCCATTTCCTCGGGACTGCTTCCCCCGATGTCCAGACCAATCGGCCCGTGAAGCCGCTCCAGGTCCTCGTCGGTGACGCCGGATTCCTGGAGCCTCACCCGCCGGTCCGCGTTCGTCTTGCGGCTGCCAACCGCGCCGATATAGCCGGCCTCGGTCTTCAGCGCGCCGACGATCGCCGGTTCGTCGAACTTGGGATCGTGGGTGAGGATCACGATGGATGTTGTCCGGGTGATCGGCAGGCGCTCGTAGGCTTCGTCCGGCCAGGCCACGATCAGGTCGGACACGGTGGGGAACCGTTCCCTGGTGGCCAGGGACGCGCGCGCGTCCACCACGGCGATGTGGAACCCGAGGCGTTCCGCGAACGGGACCAGCGCTTGCGCCACATGTACCGCCCCGATGATCACGAGCAATGGGGGCAACGGAAACACGTCGACGAAGGCGTCGACCTCGTCCGTCAACGCGACCAGGCCAGACACCTCTGTTCGAAGCGCGTCCCGGGCCGCGCCCGCCGCCGCCGCGTCCATGTCGGACGATCCGAGCGAACCAGTGACCGTCTCGCCAGCCACCAGCAGCTTGCGTCCCGGCTCCCCTCCCCGCACGACGGTCACCAGCGCCGCGGGCACGCCGCGCTCGACCGACCGGCGCGCTTCCAGCAGCAGGTTGGCTCCGCCGTCGGTCACGATCCCTGCTCCACCGGCTCCACGAACACGTCGATGGTTCCCCCGCAGGCGAGCCCGACATCCCAGGCCATCTCGTCGGTGATGCCGTACCGAATGAGGCGAGGCTTCCCGGTTTTCAGCACGTCCTCGGCCTCGACAGCGACCGCGGATTCCACGCAGCCGCCGCTCACCGAACCGGCGAGCTCACCACTATCGGCCACGGCCATTCGCGCCCCGACCGGACGCGGCGCCGAGCCTTCGACGTTGACCACGGTGGCGATCGCCACTCGCTTGCCGCTTGCTGTCCACTGATCGATTTCGGGAAGCCATTCGCTCATCGTTGCATCCTCATTCTAGGCCGGCCGTACCGCCTTCGTCGTCACCTGGCGGCGAACCGGTTGCGTATCTTCCACCGCTCCCAGCAGCTTCGCCAGTGCTTCCATGCTCTTCAGGTTGTGGATCGGCAGGAAGTGGTCCACGTAGGGAAGCGACGCCCGGATACCCTGAGTCAACGGTTGGTATCCCGGCGCGCCGAGCAGCGGGTTCAACCAGATTACCCGCCGGCACGAGCGCTGTAACCTGGCCATTTCGGCGCCGAGCAGTTGCGGATCGCCCCGGTCCCAACCATCGCTGATCACCACCACCGTCGCCCCGGAGCGCAACACCCGGCGGCTCCAGCGATAGTTGAATTCCTTGATCGACTCACCGATCCGGGTACCGCCCGACCAGTCATCGACCGAGGCCACGACATCGGCGATCGCCTGATCCACGTTCTTCTTCCGAAGCTCGCGGGTGATCCGGGTGAGGCGCGTGCCGAACACGAACACTTCCACCGCGTCCAGACCATGCTCCAGGGCGTGGACGAATCGGAGGAGCAGCCGCGAGTAGCGATCCATCGAGCCCGAAATGTCGCAGATGAGCACCAGCGGACGCATCCGCTCCTTCCGCTCCCGCCACTTCAGGTCAAGCGGAACACCGCCCTGCTTCATCGCCCCACGCAGCGTTGCGCGATAGTCGATGAATTCACCGCGCAACGCGCGCTGCTTCCGGCGAGTGAGCCGCGTGCCGAGCCGCCAGGTCATCGACTCGATCAGCCGACGGGCCTCGGCGAGTTCTTCCTGCGAGAACTGGGCGAAGTCTTTCTTCCGCAACGCCTCGGAGGCGCTGAAGATCAGGACGTCTTCTGGCGGAACCTCGTAGTCCTCGGTCTCGCCGATGTCCTCGGCGTTGTCGGTGCCTTCGACCGCCAGCACGCTCTTGTCGGCTTCACCACCCTTTTGGGCCTCGCCCTTCTCGCCTGGATCCTTCTTCTTCGACGCGTTCGGCATGGACACCGATTCATCATCGTCGTCATGGATCGCTTCTGAGAACATCGGCGCCTGGCGGTCGATCAGGTCGCTCCAGAACCGGAGAAACTCGGCGTTGAACAGCGAGATCTGCTCGGGGCGCGTCACCAGCGTGGCCTTCGCCGCGCTGTACACATCGTCCCGACGGTCAATCCCAACCGCCTCGATCGCCTCGACCAGGCCCAGGATCTGGCCCGAGCCCACCGGCATGCCGGCGGCCCTCAGTCGACGGCCAAATCGCAGGAGGTTCCCCGCGATGCGCCTGGAGCGCACGCGGGAGGAATCCAGCTCTGGGCGATCCTGCATTCCGTTGCCATTGACACTCAGCATGCGCTTAGCTTCCTGCGTTGCTGGCGCCCACCGCGCGGGCCACTAGCTTCGCCGAAATCTCGCCCCGCACCTTGTCCACGTCTTCCTGGTACTTCAGCACCACGCCGAGCGTGTCTTCCACAACGTTGTCGGTGAGTTCCGAGCTCCCCAGCGCGAGCAGCGCCCGGGCCCAGTCCAGCGACTCGGCCATGCCCGGCGACTTGAACAGGTCGATCTCGCGCAGACCCTGGGTGTAAGAGCAGATTTGCGTCGCCAGTCGCTCGGATGCTTCCGGCACCTTCGCGCTCAGGATGCGGTATTCCTTCTGGTAGTCGGGGAAGTCGATCCAGTAGTAGAGGCAGCGGCGCTTCAGCGCGTCGTGGATTTCCCGCGTCCGGTTCGAGGTCAGGATCACGATCGGCACGTGCTCGGCCTTCATCGTCCCCAGTTCCGGCACCGTCACCTGGAAGTCAGAGAGCAGTTCGAGCAGGAACGCTTCGAGCTCCTGGTCCGCCCGGTCGACCTCGTCAATCAGGAGTACCGGCGCCTGGGTGTGAGCCACGTCAATCGCCTGCAGCAGCGGCCGCTTCAGCAGAAACTCTTCGCTGAACAGGTTCTTCCGAACTTCGTCCTGGTCCAGCCCGGAGGTCACCTCCAGCGAGCGTAGGTACAGCATCTGGCGTGGGTAGTCCCACTCGTAAATCGCCGAGTTCGCGTCCAGCCCTTCGTAGCACTGAAGGCGGATCAGCGGCGCGTTCAGCGTCGACGCGAGCACCTTCGCTATTTCGGTCTTGCCGACTCCGGCCTCACCTTCGAGCAGGAGCGGCTTGCGCAGCTTCAGGGTCAGGTACAGCGTCGTCGCCAGGCTGCGATCCGCGATGTACTTCTCGTCCTGCAGCGCTTCTTCCAATGCCTCGACCGTCACGAAATCGGTCGCGGTTGCCGGATCGCCGGCAACTCCAGTCAATTCACTCACCAGTTAACCTCTCTTGGACGGACGGGGTAGTGGTCGGGCACGCCAGCCATCGTGGCGCCCATGTACGCTAATTATCGGTGATAAGCAGACTTGCGCAACCTCGCC
The DNA here is from genome assembly GCA_023389575.1 of Chloroflexota bacterium. Taxonomy (GTDB): domain Bacteria; phylum Chloroflexota; class Chloroflexia; order Thermomicrobiales; family UBA6265; genus JACCYX01. The sequence goes on from JAEWEG010000063.1 coordinate 22,763, forward strand.
ATACAGGCCGGACTACCGGGGGTTCGGTCGGCCGTGGAGGTACGCCGGTTCCAGCATCACGGCGTCGTCCACCTCACCCCGCCTCCACCGGTCGAGACCCATCTCCGCCAGCACGCCCGCCCGCCTGAAGCTCGCGGCCGCTGGAGCAAGATTGGCCCCGGCATCGCGCAATATCGCTCGCTGCTCCGTCGTGAGTTCCGCGACGAAGATCCAGTCGCCAAAGCGACTCGATTGGTCCACGAATGAGTCGAAGCTGGCATTCTCCGGCGCGGTCCCTTCACCGTCCGGATCAAACGCGGCCCAGATCACCCGGCCACGGCCCGCCGGCGAAACCACCACGCATCGCACCCCGGATCGCACCAACGGCTCTGCGGCCACGTCCATGGTCGGCACCCCGACGAGCGCGCACGATTCCGCGATCACGATGCCCTTGGCGATGCTCAGGCCAACCCGCAGACCGGTGAACGATCCCGGCCCGATCGTGACCGCCACCAGGCTCACGTCCGATAGCGTTGCTTCCGCCTCAGCCAGCACCTGCTCCACCTGAGGCAGGACCGTGACCGTCTGCTGGCGGCTGCCTGGCCAGGACCGTTCGTGCAGTCGATCACCATCTAACAGCGCGATCCCGGCCTGATCCGTGGCCGTATCAATCGCCAGTACCCAGCGTCCCGGATCCCCCGCGTCTCTCATCGCTCACTCACTCGTGTGTCAAGCCTTCCCGACCGTTTAACAAATTCCTCTGCCGCGTGTTAGCATTTCGCCAACCATTGAAGCGACGGATTCGGGCACCCTTGGCCTGCCAAGGGCGACAAACGCTGCCAGAATCACGCATCTGGTCCAGTCTACGCTGGCTGGCGCGCAAACCATGTCCCGTAGTAACCACCCGGCGGCGAGCGCCGGGTTCAAGAGGTCAGTACATGGAGAACACAAGCGGGACACTGGCACGGCCCACGCAGGGCGACAGGTACCAAACCGCGAAAATGTCCTGGAGAGACAGGGTTGCCTCGAAGGAATGGATCCTGTTCCTTCTTTTCGTTACCCCAAACTTCCTGTTCCTGTTCCTCTTCACCTACTGGCCGATGTGGGAAAACATCCGCCTCAGCGTGCAGAAGACCGATCTCCTGGCATTTACCGGAGGCAACGAGTTCGTCGGTCTCGACAACTACCGGTACATCTTCGAGAACCGCACATTCCAGCTGGTCCTTCGCAACACCGCGATCTTCCTCGTCTCCTGCGTCGCGCTTACCATTGGCCTCGGGTTGATGGTCGCCCTGCTCCTGAACCAGAAGCTGAGGGGCCGAACCGCCGTTCGCGCCGTCGTCTTCGCGCCATTCCTGCTCTCTGGCGCCGCCATCGGCATCGTCTGGGCCTACATCTTCGATCCCCGGTTCGGCCTGCTCGCCCAGATCCTCGACTGGTTCTACATCCCATCGCCCCACTGGCTGGACCGGCCGGAGTGGGCGCTTCCCGCCGTCATCATCGTGTACGTGTGGAAGAACCTTGGGTTCGCCGCCGTCATTTTCCTGGCTGGCCTCCAGGCCATTCCCCAGGATCTCTATGACGCCGCTAAGATTGACGGAGCGAACGCCTGGTGGCGGTTCAAGTCCGTCACCATTCCCATGCTGTCACCAATCTCGTTCTTCCTGTTCATCACGACCATCCTGGCTACCTTCCAGGCATTCGACATCATCCAGGTCATGACCGATGGCGGTCCCGCCTACGGAAGCACCACGCTGGTCTACTACGTCTACCAGCAGGGATTCGGCCAGGGCGCGAACTTCGGCCGGTCGGCCGCCGCCGCGATCGTCCTGTTCACGGTCATGCTCATCGTGACCTTCGTGCAAATGCGCTTCACCGAGAAGAAGGTTCACTACGATGGATAACTCCTCCCTCGCCCGCCAGCAGAAACTGGGCAAGGTGGCAGGCTACGCCGGCCTGGTATTCGTCACGTTGGTCATCGGCATGCCGATGTTCTGGATGCTTTCCAGCTCACTGAAGACTCTCCAGGAGATTTACACCTTTCCGCCCCAATGGATTCCCACGAATCCTCAGTGGGGCAACTACCAGGAAGCCTGGAATGCGGTGCCGTTTGGCCGCTTCTATATCAACTCCATCATCATCACCGTCTTCGGTGCTGGTCTCCAGATCATCTGCGGAACCCTCTGTGCCTACGCCTTCGCTTTCCTCCACTTCCCGGGCAAGAACTGGCTCTTCCTGCTGGTGCTCGCCGCACTGATGGTCCCAGGCGAAGTCGTCATCCTTCCGAACTTCCTCTTCTTCGGCAACACCATCCGCGACTGGTTCGGGCTCGAGGAGAATTGGGTCAACACCTACCAGGCCATCGTGCTGCCGGGCGCCGCCACCGCCTTCGGAACCTTCCTCATGCGGCAGGGCTTCATGGGACTTCCCCGTGACGTCCTCGACGCCGCCAAGGTCGATGGCGCGGGACACCTGCGCACCATGTTCGGCATCGTGCTGCCCATGGCCAAGCCCATCGTCTTCACCTTCGCCATGATCTCCATCGTCAACAAGTGGAACGACTATCTCTGGCCGCTCATCATCACCCGCACCACCGAGATGCGGCCAATCACCGTCGGCGTCCGCCTTCTGTATGACGCGGAGGGCAACAACAACTGGGGCGTCATCATGGCCGGCACCACTTACGTGGTCCTGCCACTGATCATCGTGTACATCTTTGCCCAACGATTCATCATCGCCGGCCTCACCGCGGGCGCCACGAAGGGATAACAGGTCTCCAATCACGCATTCGTTCCCGACCTGTTCGCGGTGACTTAACAATCTTGGCGCTGAAGGCTCGCACACTTCACACGGTGCGACAGCGTGAACGCAGGGTCTCAATCGACACGGCCAGGTGGGTCGTAAAGTCGTCAGGATCATGGAGGATCTAAGACCATGAGTAAGTCCGTCAATCGTCGTAGTCTCGTCAAGGGCGCCGCTGGCGCGGGTCTCGGCCTGGCCGGCATGACCGCCCTCGGAGCCCCAAGCTCCGTCTTCGCGGCCCCGTCCGTCATTCAGGATGGCCCGCTTGAGCTTCAGTACTGGACCGCCTTCGGCAGCGGCGTGAATGGCGATGCCCAGGCCGCCCTGATCGAGGCATTCAACTCCTCGCAAACCGAAATCAAGGTCGTCCCGCAGTTGCTCGAGGACTACGAGGCGGTCGCGGCCCAGCTCATCACCGGTCTCCAGACCGGCGACGCGCCGCACATCGCCACCCTCTCCGACGTGTGGTGGTTCCGGTTCTATCTCTCCCAGTCGCTGGAAGACCTCACCCCGCTGATCGCGGATCGCAACCCCGAGGACTACGTCCAGTCGCTCTACACCGAGTACCAGCGCAACGGCGGCCAGTACGGCGTGCCGTTCGCCCGCTCGACCCCGCTCTTCTACTACAACGCCGACGCCGTCGAGGCCGCTGGTGTTGACGAAGAAGTGTTCGCCACCTGGAGCTCCTTCCGCGAAGCCGCCCCGGACCTGATTTCCGGCAGCGGCAAGGAAACCGCGTTCCTCTTCGGAAACGCCGCGTCCTACGGTGCCTGGGTGCTCCACGGTCCGGTCTGGGCCTTCGGTGGCGCCTATTCCGACCCGGATTTCAACATCCTGCTGGAAGAAGAAGGCGCGGTGAACTGCGGCGAATTCATGCGTGAGTTCGTCGAGAGCGGCAACGCCCTCGCCGTCGCCGACCCGGTTGTCGACTTCGGCAACGAAGTTTCCGTCGCGATCATGGGTTCCACCGGTTCGCTGGGAACTATCCGCACCGCCTCGGAAGGCAAGTTCAACTTCAAGACCGCCTTCCTGCCGGAAGAGCTGGAGTTCGGTTGCTGCACCGGCGGCACCGCCCTCTCGATGCTGGCTGGCTACGAGGACTCGATCAAGCAGGCCGCCATGGAGTTCCTCGACTTCAGCACGAGCACCGAGCAGACCACGATCTGGTCGCAGGCCACGGGCTACATGCCCGTCCGCACCTCGGCCGTGGAGAGCCCGGAAGAGCAGGCGTTCCTCGACGAGAACCCGAACGCCCGCACCGCCGTCGAGCAGCTTCCGCTGACCCAGCCGCAGGACTCCGCGCGCGTCTTTATCCCGAACGGCGACCAGATCCTTGGTCGCGGTTGGGAGCAGATTCTCGTGCAGAACCGCCCGGCCGCCGAAGTCTGGGCCGAGGTTACGGCCGAGCTCGAGCCGGAAGCCGAAGCCGTCAAGGAGCAGGTTGCCGCCATCGAGGGCTAGTCGCCACTCGAACCGCGACAACGCGCACAACAAAGGGACGTGGCATGTGCCACGTCCCTTTGTCATTCTCTCCAGAAGCAGTTCGCCGACGGAAATGTTCGATCGTCCCGGTCGAGACTATCCTCGCTCCAGGTCGTGCCAGCTCCGCTCGATAGTCCGTCCCCCATCGGGCGCATGGTCAATCCGCAGCAACCAGAACGAGGCTGGCAGCCAGTCATCCGCCCGATCCGGCCACTCGATTACAGTCACGCCGTCCTCGGGAGCCAGATACTGCGCGTAGCCCATCCCTTCAAGCTCGCTGGGGTCGTCCAACCGGTACAGGTCCAGGTGGTACAGCCGCAACGGTCGTCCATCTCCGTCGCGGCCATCGTGTTCCGCGACGAGGGAAAATGTCGGGCTCTGGATCGCTTCCTCGACACCCAGTGCCCGCGCGATGCCCTGAGTCAGGGTCGTCTTCCCCGCCCCAAGGTCACCATGGAGCAGCACCACGTCGCCCCGCCTGAGCGACGCACCGAGTTGGAGGCCGAACTCCACCATCGCCTCGTGATTGGGAATCGTCACCGGCTCAAACCGTCGCATCTCGTTCCCTGTGTCATGTTCTGGACGGGAAAGCGCTATGACCGCCACGTGGTGACCGCGTCCACGCTCCGTCGGGTCCGTACCGGACGGTCCATGGCCGGGTAGCCGAGATAGATGAAGCCCAGCACCTTCGCCCGCTCGCCCAGGCCGAGATGGTCCCTCACCTCGGGGGTGAAGGCCATCCATCCACTGCGCCAGATCGCCGCCAGACCCAGCGCGTCCGCCGCCAGCAGCATGTTCTGCGCCGCCGCCGATCCCGCGCTGATCTCCTCGATCTCGGGCACGTTCGGCTCGGGAGACGGCTCCACGGCCACCGCGATGACGACCGGGGAGCGCAGCGGTTTGCCAGCCGCCGAAGCGGCGGCGCGTTCGCGCTTCTCCGGATCGACCTCGCGTTCCGCCGCCAGTGCACCCATGACCGCTCCCAGTTCCGACCGGGCCTCGCCCTGGAGCACAACGAACCGCCACGGCTCGGTCAGGTGATGGTTCGGCGCCCAGGTTCCCGCTTCCAGCAAGTGCCGGATCACATCGGCGGGCGGCATCTCGCCGGTCATCTTGCCGATACTTCGCCGGTTGCGAATGGCGTCCAGCACCACCTCCGCGCGGCCCCCAGCGGTCGTGTCCACTGTCCGGCTCGTCTCTTCCTGCATGATCAAATCAGCGTCCTCAATCCTACTTCCGGCAACATGTGCCTCAAATCCGACTATCGCTCTCGGAATTATAGTCCGTTCCTTCCGGTACCGGCCATGTGCCCGAGGACTGGATCACCGATGCTGGCGAATGCTATGTACCGGATCGCTCCGTACCGCCTCCGAAGTGGTCGAAGGCACCCGTCACACTGTCCGCGGGCTCTCCGTCACGGTACAGCGCCACGCCTCCCACGGGGCCGTCGTCCACGATCCTGCCGATGGCCGTCACCGTGCCGCCCACGCCGCGTGCCGCCGCCGCGAACTCGTCGAATCTCCGCTCCGGAACGGTCACCAGCAACTCGTAATCCTCGCCCCCGCGCAGCGCGAACTCCTCCCCTCGATCCGGGAACAGGGCACGCACCGCGGGGAGGACGGGCAGCCGGTCCACGTCGATTCGAGCCGCGACCCCGCTGGCCGACAGGATCTTCGGCAGATCGCCCAACAGGCCATCGCTCAGGTCCATCGCCGCGGATACGCCGTGCCGGCGCATGAGCGTACCCACGGCGATCCTGGGGTTTGGCCGCAGGTGGGCGATTCGCAAGAGTTCGCCCGTGGCTGATGTGTCGTTCCCCTGTTCCAGCAACGCCATGCCGGCCGCGCTTGCGCCCAGGGTCCCAGTCACCGCGATCAGGTCGCCCGCTCGCGCTCCAGACCGGGTGACGGCCTCCCCCCGCCGCACCGCGCCGATGACGGTAACGCTGATCATCACGCCCGTTGGCGATCGCACCACGTCTCCACCGACCAGCCCGGTTCCGTGCGCCGCCGCCAGCGAGCCCGCGCCGTCGTAGAGCCGCGTTACGTCATCAACGGTTTCCTCGCCGGTCAAGCCAAGGGCGACGGTGGCGATCGCCGGCCTGGCGCCCATCGCCGCCATGTCCGAGAGATTCACCGCCAGCATTTTGTGACCCAGGCTCCGCCAGTCGGTCCAGTCAAGACGAAAGTGCACGCACTCGACAAGGGCATCGGTCGTGATCACGAGATCGGAACCGTCCGGCGGCGTCCACACCGCCGCGTCGTCGCCGATGCCCTCTCGCACTCCTTCAGGTATTCGGACCTGATCCGGCAGTGACTCCCGGATCAGGTCGATCAGTTCGAATTCACCTGTGTCACGCACCAGGCGCGATGATTCCCGCATCGACCACTTCCACCTCACGTCCTGCCCGGAGACCCGCCGGGCAGGTGGTATGGTTCACCTGCAACGACAGTCGGTCGTCCCTTCAGGCATCCATCGAAAGACCGGAGCTTCCGTCCTGTGTCCAACCCTACATTCGGCGATTATCCCACTCCACAGACTCAGGTCACCCCATCCCCGAATGCAATCGAGACCCTTTCCCGTCTTCAGCAACCGCTGATCGACAGCGGCGAGTTCGACGCCGTGATCAACCAGTTCTCGGTCCTCTACCCGTTCCCGCTGGATGACTTCCAGCGCAACGCCATCCGGGCCCTGCTCGAAGGCGAATCGGTGATGGTCGCCGCGCCCACTGGTTCGGGCAAGACCGTGGTCGCCGAGTTCGGCATTTTCGATGCCTTTCGCCGCACCGGCCGCGTCTTCTACACGGCCCCGATCAAGGCGCTTTCCAACCAGAAGTTCCGCGACCTCCGCAAGATCTACGGCAACGACGTTGGCCTGCTGACCGGCGACGTCTCCGAGAACCGCGACGCACGCATCCTGGTCATGACCACCGAAATCCTCCGCAACATGCTGCTCCAGACGCCCTGGGACCTGGACGACGTGGAGTGCGTGATCTTCGACGAGATCCACTATCTCGCCGATCCCGACCGCGGCACCACCTGGGAAGAGTCCATCATTCTCTGCCCGGACCACATCCAGCTCATCTGCCTCTCGGCGACGGTCACCAACGCCGCCGAGATCGCGGGCTGGATCGGCCGGACGCACATGCCGATCCGCCTCATCACCCACGACGACCGGCCCGTTCCACTGGCGCTCTACTACTTCCACGGCGACGAGCTATCGATGGTCGTCGATCACACCGGGCAGACGGTGCGCGACTTCTCGCGAATGGGCGGCGAGCTTCGCCGCCAACCGGGCCGTCCGCAGCGCGGTCGCGGCGGTGGTCGCGACGCCCGGGCCATGGACGAACCGCAGCCGCGCGAAATCATCGACGCGCTCCAGGAAGACGGCCTGCTACCCGCCATCTACTTCCTGTTCAGCCGGAACGACTGCCAGGTCTTCGCCGAGCAACTGGCGATGATGCGGCCCGACCTGGTCAGCCCATCCCAGCAGGCCCAGATCGACCACGTCCTGGAAACCTACCACCAGAGCCTTCGCCCGGAAGACCGCGACCTGGAGCAGGTCCGCATCATCTCCCGGTTGGCGCGGCTGGGCATCGGCTTCCATCATGCTGGACTGCTGCCGGTTCTCAAGCAACTCGTCGAAGTCCTGTTCAGCCGGGGCCTCATGCAGGTCGTCTTCGCAACCGACACCCTGGCCCTGGGCGTGAACATGCCCGCGCGCACGGTCGTCATTGGCAGGATGAGCAAGTGGGATGGCCGGCGGCGACGCCCACTCATTCCCAATGAGTTCCAGCAAATGGCCGGCCGGGCGGGACGGCGCGGCATGGACACCTTTGGTCACGTGGTCATCCCGTACTCACCCTGGGTGCCATTCCGCGAGGCGCTCGAGATCGCCACCGGACCGCTCCACCCGGTGCAATCGGCCTTCGCCATCCGGTACAACACGGTACTCAATCTGTGGGATCCGCCACGCGGTGAACGCGTGCGCCAAATGCTCCAGCGCAGCCTCGCCCAGTACCAGACGAGCCAGCGTATTCGCCTCATCGAGCGCGACATCCTGGACATCGAGAGCGAACTCATCGGCCTGACCGGAGATCGGCAGGAGGAAATAGCCGCCGCCGATGAAGCCTTCGAGGAATACCGGAGCCTGGATCGCCAGATGCAGTCCGCCCGGTCCGAGCGCCGGAAACTCGACCAGGAACAAACCGATCTGTTCATGCACGCCAGCCAGGGAACTCCCTGGACCGAACCCGGCCGACAGGCCGTTCGCCGGGTGCTGAAAAGCTCGTACGCGGGCTCGGTGTTCCACCTGCGCGACGAAGGGTGGGCCGTGTTCCTTTCCCGCCCGCTCAACGGCGAGGGTATCGGCCACTTCATCCTCCTCGATGGCAGGATCGTGACTCCAACCGAGTACCGTGCGGTCGACTACGTGCCCGACGACGTCATCATTTCGTTGCCGCCCGAACTCGCCGACGCCGATGGTTCAACGCTGGACATTGCGGGCGAACTTCCGGCCAGCGTCATGACGCCCATCGCGGAGGCCATCGGCGAACTGGACCTCCCCGATCTCGACGCCATGGCGAACGAATACCGCGAAAAGCAGCGCGCCATCATCGAAACCCGGAAAGCCACACTCGACGCAGCCATCAATGCCAACAGTGAACTGTCACGCGAATTGCAGGCAACAAAGGCGAATCACCCGTTCGCGGACGGCAAGGCCCGCAAGCGGCACGCCAGCTTCCTCCGCAGGCGCGACAACCTCGAGCAGGAACGCAACAGCCTGGCGGCCATTCTCGAGCGCGAAATCGAGGCCGAGGACATTCGCATCCGCAATGTCATCCGTGGCATTCGCGATGTCCTGCACCGGTTCGGCTATCTCCGTCAGGGGTATCCCACGGAAAAGGCGGACATGTTGGCCAGCATCTTCGATACCGATGGCCTCATCCTTTGCGAACTTGTCGACCGGGGGGCGCTCGACTCGCTCAGCCCGGGCGAACTCGCGGAAATGTTCTCGTGGTTCAGCTTCGACCGGGACTTCCGTTACACGAACCACTTCACCCTTCCGGACTCACTGGTCAACCTCCGGCGGGCGCTCGATGAACTGGAGCACGAAATCCTCGGCGAGGAGCGGGACCACAAGCTCTTTATCTCCGAGGGCCACAACCCGAGCTTCTACGGCGCGGCGCTTGCCTGGTCAAACGGCGCGACCATGGTCCAGATCGGCGATCAACTCGAACTCTCCGAAGGCGACCTGGTGCTCACCTTCAACAAGACGATCGACCTCATGCGCCAGGTACGCGAGATGATCATCGATGTCCTGCCGGATCACCCGCTCGCGACGAATCTCACCCTCGCCGAGCGCAAACTCCGCCGGGGCATCGTCGAGCAGTCGCTTACCCTCGGGTTCGCCCCCATCGCCGACGCGCCGTCCACCGCCGCCGAGGACGAGGACGACGCTCCGGAGGACAAACTCCCCGAGGAAGACGACGACCTCGCCTCGGGAAACGACTTCGAATAATCACCATCGACTTCAACGGCCAGCTGACGAGGCATGTCCCTTTCCCCACGCCAGCTGGTCAACAATTCCCCGCTCACCTGCCACTCAAAGATCAGTACTCGATCACGCCCACAATCAGAACATCCGTGCTAAAGTGGCGATACTGACACCCAGCGGGGACGCTTGTACCCAAACCATCCGGGAGACGTACCGTGCCACACATCGATCCAGCGGAAGTCGCGCGAGACTGGTGGTCCGCCATCGATCGCAAGGATTTCTCGTACGCGGCCTCACTGCTCGATGCCGATGCCGTCGTCGACTGGCCCCTCTCCAGCGAACGACTGCCCTCGCCGGAGGCCTGGCGCATCGTGAACGAGACGTATCCTGGCAACTGGAACGCGACAGTCACCGACGTCGTCAGCAATGGAGACGCCGTCATCACGACGACCACGGTCGCCGACGGCGGAATCAGTGTCGTCGCCATTTCGCGGTTCACAATCCGCGATGGCAGGATCACTCACCTGGTTGAGTACTGGCCGGAGACCTATGCCGCGCCGGCCTGGCGCGCGCATCTGGTACAGCCACTCCACTATCAGGCATCCCCGGTCGCCGGCGCTTAGCCCACCCTGGAGTTATCACCATGCCCACAACGCGCGTTTATCGCTTTCAGGATGAATCCAGCGAGGTCCAGAACGCCGTCAGCCGCGCCCGCTCGTTCCTTGACGATGCCAGGTATCCGCTCGGAACGGCGCTGATCGACCACGTTACCGGAAATGCGCCGGCGGGCGATGTGATCCAAGCTCTCGCCACCTACCAGAACCCCGACGGCGGATTTGGCCGGGGCCTGGAGGTCGACATCGAGTCGCCATCCAGCAACCCCTTCGCCACCCGCCTCGCCATGGCGGTCCTGCTGGCGATCCGGAACCGCCCCGGCTCAAGCCTTGAGACCGACCTGGGGACGTGGCTCGTCGAAAACCAGAGCGAGGATGGTGACTGGCATCTTTCCGCCGAGACCCGGTCAGGCAACCTGGCTCCGTGGTTCGCCGCCTGGACCCACCCGAACCTCAACCCTGCCTGCTGCCTGGCCGGTCTGGCCGCCCGCCTGGGACTCGGCACGCCAACCATGTTCGAGCGTGTCGCCTCCCTGTTCGAGTCCGAGGCATCGATCGAGCAGGCCCGCACCGCCGATTTCTACAGCCTGCTTCCGTATGTCGAATACGTCGGAGGCATCGCGATTCCCAACCGGGACGCCTACCTCGACTCGATCGCGGAAAACATCGCCGCCAACTTCAGCACCATCTACGCCGACGCCGCCCACTTCTGGGACCATGTTCTCGCGGCCGGTCCCGATCTTGTTCATCGTCTACCAGAGTCGCTGTTGGACGAGATGGCCCGCGGGCTTCTGGACGAGCAGTCGGAAGACGGGGGCTGGCCAAGCCCGTACAGCCCAGCCTGGCGACCGCATGCGACGCTCGGCGCCGCGGTCGCTCTCATGGACCTCACCACTGGAATCGAGTGAGTTTCGACTTCAGTACCAGCTCGACCGATTCGCGAGCGAGCCTACCCTTCGACGTTGTCCGAAGCCGCCTCGTCGATCAGGCTCCGGAGGCTGGAATCCGCGCTGGACAGCTGCCGCCTGGTGGATTCGAGCCATGCCTGGTCCTCGGCGAGCCGAGCCCGCTCGTCTGCCTGCCAGGCGCGTGTCATCTCGGGCGCGGCCGAACCGGTCACCTGGCGTCGCTCCAGATAGCGTCTCGGCGCCAGGAACCGGCCCAGCGTTTCCATTTCCACCTTGATCTCACGCCCAATCGTCATCAACGCCGCGGAATCGATCGCGTCAGGCGTGATCCCGCTGACCTCGAGCCCGGACTCCTTCAGACCCGCGAGCACGAGCACCGCGATCCGGCGCGCCGCCACCGGCGGAACCTGCTCCTCGGTCATCAGGAATGCCGCCAGATCGGGAGCCGTCGTGTAGTCACGCCCAGCCCGGTTGCCAAGATAGGCCCGGTTCACGATCAGCGCGCCGTCGATCAGTTCCCGCGAGAACTCCAGACCGTCGACAACCGCCTCGGCCCGAGCC
>JAEWEG010000067.1 GCA_023389575.1 Chloroflexota bacterium
CGAAGTTCTGGGTTTCGCGGGCGGCCCGCCAGTCGGTGTAGGTCGACGATTCGATCGGCGCCAGCGTCACCGTGATGCCCAGGTTGTCCTGCCAGGTGGCCTGCAGGTATTCGGCGACGGTCTGGACCCGGGCCGGGCTGTTCTGGTACGTGATTTCCATGGTCACCGACGCGGGGTCGATGCCGGCGTCCGCCAGCAACTGCTTCGCTTCATCCACGTTTTCGGTCAACGGCGACTCATCGAGCAGGGAGCCGGGGATATCCGGGGAGATGACCGTGTAGGCGGGGATGTACTGGCCGCGAAGCACGATGTTCGCCAGGTCTTCGCGGTTGACCGACTTGTAGAGCGCCTGTCGGAACGGAACCTGGCCGGTGAACTCGCCGCGGGTGTCGCAGACGATGAAGTTGCAGTTGGAGAGCGGGAACTGGAGGAGTTCAGCCGACAGCGCGGGATCGGCCAGCACGCGGTCCAGGTCGGGACCTTCGGGCGCGGCGTAGTCGAGCTCGTCGTTTTCGAAGGCGATGTAAGCCTGCGTGGACGGGTCCTCGAAGATGGAATAGACCGCCCGCTGCAGTGTCACCGGGTCGCCACTGGTGTAGTTCGGGTTCGCCACCAGGACGATTTGCTGGTCGTGATCCCAGGATTCCATCACGTACGGGCCGTTGGACACACCGGTCTCGCCGGTATTGGTCCAACTGTCGCCATGTTCCTCGATGATGTGCTGGGGCACCGGCATGTAGGTCCAGGTGGCGGCGATCAGCGGGAAGAATGCGAGCGGATCGGAGAGCGTGACCTTGAGCGTCGTGTCGTCGACCGCTTCCACGCCGAGGTCCTCGAGTTCGGCCTCGCCGTTGGCGATTTCCTCGCCGTTGAGCAGGTAGAACATTGCCGGGACGTACTCGGAGAGGGTGTTCGGGTCGAGCACGCGCCGCCAGGAGTAGACGAAGTCATTCGCGGTCAGCGGGGTGCCATCCGACCACTGCAGGCCGGGCTTCAGCTTGAAGGTGAACTCGGTGACGTCATCGCTGACTTCCCAGCTTTCGGCGGCGGCGCCCACGATTTCGCCGGTCTGCTGGTCCACGCGGGTGAGGCCGTCATAGATATTGAAGAAGATCGCGAGTTCGTCGAAGCCGGTGCTGGCGCCGGGGTCCATCGTGACCGGTTCGGAGAGCGGCAGGCGCATCACCTGCTCCTCGGCCAGCGGTCCGTCGTAAGGCGCGGCGGCGCCCTCGGCTTGCGGGGTGGCCTGGGCGAACACGGCGCTCGCGCCACTGGCTCCCAGGGCCGCGGCTCCAGCGCCAGCGGCCATTGCCTGAAGGGCATGGCGGCGTGACAGCGTGAGCGACAGGCTGCGTTCGATCAATCGCCGAGATTCTTCAGTGACTGCCATGGTTTCCTGACTCCCCTGATACGGCAACGAGCTGGTTGCCACTTCCCCGTGTGCGCGCAAAGGTGGGCTTTCACCAGCGCGTGGGATTCATTGCCCCTGCCGACAACCGTCCCCGGCTGGTTCTGGACGCTCGCGATGGCACGATACGTTCGTATCGTGCTGACCCGCGTATGCGCGTTCACCCGGTGGCTCCAATGTCACCGTGCTGGATATGCTGACGATAACAACAGGGTGACCAATCGTCAACGTGAGCCTGAATGGCCGCGATGTTCCGGTTGTGCCAGATGCACAAAGGTGGAATCCGCGCGGTTGGCGGGTACATGAAAACCCCGCCCAGGTGAATGCCTGGGCGGGGTTTTCGTGCGCTTGCGCCGGGAACCGCCGCTATTCCGCTGGCGCGGCGAGACCGTTTCGCTCGTCGTTGCGCGTCTTGCGCAGGCTCAGCCAGGCCGTGACGGCGATCGTCACCACGATCACCACCAGGGACAGCTCGGTGGGAATCTCGGGAATGACCGTGATGTGCTCGCCACCATTGATGAACGGCAGTTCGTTATGGCGCATGGCGTGCACCACCAGCTTCACGCCGATGAAGGCGAGAATGAACGCCAGCCCGTAGGAGAGGTACACGAGCCGCTCCAGCATGCCGCCGAGCAGGAAGTACAACTGCCGCAGACCAAGCAGCGCGAACGCGTTCGCGGTGAAGACGAGGTACGGCTCCTGGGTGACGCCGAAGATGGCCGGAATCGAGTCGAACGCGAACAGCAGGTCGGTCGAGCCGATCGCCAGGATCACGATCGCCATTGGCGTGATGAATCGGCGGCCGTCGATCCTGACCGTCATCCGGTCGCCGACGTAGTCAGGCGTGGTGGGGATAACGCGGCGAACGAACCGGATGAAGGCGTTTTCGTGATATTCCTCGTCCTCGTCGTGGCTGGAACCAGCCAGCTTCACGGCGGTGTACACGAGGAAGATGCCGAATATATAGAAGACCCAGCTGAAGTTCTCGATCATGGCCGCGCCGACCAGGATGAAGGCGCCGCGCATGATCAAGGCCATCGCGATGCCGATCAGGAGCACCTTCTGCTGGTACTCCACGGGCACCCGGAAGCTGGTCATGATGATCAGGAAGACGAAGAGATTGTCGACCGACAGGCTCTTCTCCAGCAGGAAACCACTGAAGTACTGGATGCCGTGCTCGTGGTCCCATACGAACCACACGATCACCCCGAAGAACAGGCCCAGCCCGACGTAAATCGCCGACCAGAATCCCGCTTCCTTCAGCGTGGGCTGATGGGGTGTCTTGACGTGTGCGTAGAAATCAAAAACCAGGAGACCAACGACAAACACGACTGTCGCCAGCCATACCCACATGGGGACACTCACGGATAACCCTCCGAACAGGTTGTGACAACCGACCGGAGGTCTCTTCCATCGCCGCCGGGGGTGGCAGGCAAATGGCGGTGCCGGGAGGAACTCGATCCTACCGTATTGACGACACCGACCCGAAAGGAATACTCCCCTCCAGCGCCGATTCTACAACATGTGAATTCATGCACGCGCGCGGGCGAGACAGAAACGATCGCCGACGGGCGTTGCACCCGTCCGGGAGGTGGTTCCATCTTCAGGCGATAGACATCTGGCGACCGATCCACCCTGCCGCGTGGCGGGTTTCATGTGCGTTATAGTGCGTTGGTCAGTTCATTTCATGGGGTACTGAGGTACGCGTGTCGATACGGAACGGGTTGGTATTAGGCCGTTGAATCGCCTTCGCGGCGATGGGGGACTCTGCAAATGGACTGGATATCCGATCCAGCGATCTGGTCAGCCCTGCTGACCTTGACGGCGCTGGAAATCGTGCTCGGCGTCGACAACATCGTCTTCATCTCGATCCTGGCGAACAAGCTCCCCGCGCACCAGCAGGACCGGGCGCGTCTCGTGGGACTGGCCGCCGCGATGATCATGCGCATCGCGTTGCTTTTCGCCATCGGCTGGATCATCGGGTTGACCGAACCGTGGTTCAACATCTTCGGACGGGATTTCTCGGGTCGAGACCTCATCATGCTGACTGGTGGGTTGTTCCTCATCTACAAGGCCACGACGGAACTTCACCACAAGCTCGAAGGACAGGAAGAGTCGCAAAAGAATGTCCAGGCCACGTCGTTCGCCGCGGTGATCGCCCAGATCATGGTGATGGACATCGTGTTCTCGCTCGACTCCGTCATTACCGCCGTGGGCATGGCCGACGATATTCCGGTGATGGTGGCGGCGGTGATCATCGCCGTTGGCGTGATGATGGTCGCGGCGAAGCCGCTCTCCGAATTCGTTCAGGCGCACCCGACGGTCAAGGTGCTGGCCCTCGCGTTCCTGATGCTGATCGGCACATCGCTGGTGGCCGAGGGTTTCCACTTCCACATTCCGAAGGGTTACATCTACAGCGCCATGGCATTCAGCGTGCTGGTCGAGATCATCAACCTGCGGGTGCGGACCAAGGGCGAACCGCAAAAGGTCCACCTTCACGAGAAGTACTCGGACGAGGAGCGCCAGCAGGCCCTGGCCAGGAACGCCAGTCACTAACCGTTCCAGTATTCTTCGCGCGATTCGCTGGCCGGGCTTCCCATGTGGGAGTCCGGCCAGCGCCGTCTTGCGGAAGTGCCCGTTTGCCGGTACAAGGGCTCGGAACACATTTGCTTGCAACGTCGCACGAATGCAAAACCGAGGAGCTCTTCATTCATGGCCGACCGACCGTTGGTAGCCGTTACCCGGGACATTCCCCAGCCAGGGCTGGATATTCTTGAAGCAGCCTGTGAGCTGCGTATCTGGCCGCACGAACTGCCGCCAACGGCCGAGGAACTGGCCGGATTCCTCGACGGCGCGGATGGCGCCCTCACGCTCCTCGACGACCGCATCGACGGAGCGGTGCTCGACGCCCATCCCCAGCTCAGGATCGTCAGCAACTTCGCGGTGGGCTACGACAACATCAATGTCGACGATGCCACCGCCCGGGGCGTGGCGGTGTGCAACACCCCTGGCGTGCTGACCGAAACCACCGCCGAGTTTGCCTTCGCGCTGCTGATGGCCACCGCCCGCAGGGTGGTCGAGGCTGAAGCCTACATCCGCGATGGCAAGTGGAAAACCTGGGGGCCGAAGGTGCTGCTGGGCCAGAATGTCACCGGCGCCACGCTCGGCATCATTGGCTTCGGGCGCATCGGTCAGGCCATGGCCAGGATGGCCAAGGGCTTCAACATGCGGATCCTCGTACTGGACAAGACTTCAAACCTTGAAGCCGCCAAATCGATTGGCGCCGAAATCGTGCCTTGGGAGACCCTTCTGGCCGAATCGGACTTCGTCAGCCTCCATGTGGCCCTGAACGATGAGACGTACCAGATGATCGCGGCCGAGGAGTTCGCGATGATGAAGCCTTCCGCCATCCTCATCAACTCCTCCCGTGGCCGAGTGGTGGACACCGAGGCGCTGCTGGAGGCGCTCACCACTGGGCAGATCCTGGCCGCCGGGCTGGACGTTACCGATCCGGAACCGCTGCCCAGGGACCACCCGCTCGTCTCGCTTCCAAACTGTACGATTGCCCCACACATCGCGTCGGCGACCGTGCAGACGCGGGACCAGATGTCCACGATGGCGGCCACCAACCTGGTGACCTTCTTCAAGGGCGAAAAACCGCCGTTCGTGGTCAACCCAGACGTGCTGGAATCGCGGTAGATTCCTCCACGAGGAGTGCGCGCATGACCCTCGTTACCCCGGATCTCAAGGCAGCCATCCACCAGGCCGTGCGGGCCAGGCGAGACGACATCGTACAGATCGTCCTGGATCTCGTGGGCGTGGAAAGCATCACCCACAACGAAGGCGCGGTGCAGGACGTTGTCCAGCGACATTACGCCAACCGGGGGCTGGAGGTTGATCGCTGGGAGTCGACCCGGGAGGACATCGCCGACTACATCGTGCACGTTGGTGAACAGCCGAAGTACGAAGGGCGGCCGCATCTGGTTGGCACCCGCGCCGGGGCGGGTGGCGGCAAGTCGCTCATGCTGCAGGGTCACATCGATACCGTCGATTTCGGCGATCTCGACCTATGGACGCGAAACCCGTTGGGTGAGGTCGTTGGCGACCGCATCTACGGGAGGGGCGCCGACGACATGAAGGCGGGCGTCGCCACGCACATCGCCGTGCTGGATATCCTCGACGACGTCGGCGTTAAGCTCACGGGCGACATCAAGCTGGCGGCGAGCGTCGGAGAGGAAGATGGCGGTTTCGGCGCGCTCTCCACCATGCTGCGCGGGCACCGTGCCGACGCCGCGCTGATTTCCGAGCCAACCAGCCTCGACGTGGTGGTCGCGCACGGGGGATCGCTGGTTTACCGAATCACGGTTCGTGGGAAGTCAGCCCATGGCGGCAGCCGTAACGACGGCGTGTCGGCGATCGAGAAGTTCTATCCCATCTTCCAGATGCTGCTGCACTGGGAAGCGGAGCGGAACGCCACGCTCAGCCACCCGCTGTTCGACGAGTTCGAGAACAAGTTCCCGATCAGCACCGGCGTGGTTCGCGCCGGGACGTGGGCCTCGACCGTGCCGGAGGTGCTGGTCGCCGAGGGGCGGCTCGGGTTCCTGCCTGGCGAGACGATCGAGCAGATGCAGGCCGAAACCGAGCGGCGCATCAACGAGATCGCCGACGCGGACGACTGGATGCGTGAGCACCGGCCGGAGGTGGAATGGTTCGGCGGCCAGTTCGCATCCTGCGAAATCTCGCCCGAGGAGCCGATCGCCCAGACCATCGCCCGGGCACACGAGACCGTCACCGGGAAACCGGCCGAGTTCAAGGCGATCACCGCCGGCCTCGACATGCGCCTACTGATCAATGTTGGCGGCATTCCCACCGCCACCTACGGTGCTGGTGATGTTCGCTTCTGTCACTGTGCCGACGAGTGGATCAGCATCGATGAGATTCTGGTCGCGGTCGAGACCAATACCATCGCCGCCATCGAGTGGTGCGGAATCGCCTGACGTCAGACATCAATTGCGTTCCAGTTCCCATGCCGGGTCATGTTCCCGCATGACCCGTGAAGAAGGACCCTGCCCGTGGCCATCACCTCCACCCCATCGAGCCTCACCCCAGAACGGCTTGTCACCGGCATCCGGTCCGCGGGTGGCCCAGCCATCTCGCCGGACGGCTCCCGCATCGTATACTCGCTGGCTGAAGTCGACCCGGAGACGTGGAAATCGACAAGCCAGCTGTGGAGCGTCTCGCCCAGCGGCGATGATGCCCGGCAACTCACCTCCAGTGGGCTCACCAACGGCGGGCAGGTCTGGTCGCCGGACGGCTCGGCCATCGCCTACGTTTCCCGCCAGAATGGTGACAGGCCGTATGTGGTAAGCGTGCTGCCGGCAGCCGGAGGTGAGCCCCGCGAGGTCGCTCGCCATGCCTCAGCCCCGTTGACGCTGGCCTGGCGGCCAGATGGCGCGGCGCTTGCCTATACGCTACCGGTCGATCCGGACAATCCGGCCGAGGAACCAATTGACCCGGACGCCGCGCCGAAGGTTCGCGCGTTTCGCCGTCTCGACTACAAGCAGGACAATCGCGGCCTGCTGTACGACACGCGGCTCCAGGTGATGGTGGTGGAGTTCGAAGGAGGCACTCCACGCCCGTTGACCAGCGCGCTCGTGGACCACACCGATCCGCAATGGTCGCCGGATGGCTCCACCATCGCCGCGAAGGTCCTCAACCGCAACGGCATGCACCAGCAACTCGGCCTGATCGATGTGGCATCGGGTGATGTCACCCTTGTCGGCACGGAGGACTGGTCGCTCGGCACCTGGCGATGGTCCGAGGATGGAACGTTCATTTTGTTCGACGGCGACGATGTCCCCGGCGCACAGAACGACTACTTCCGATACGACGTCGAGCCGGGTGTGGTCACGCGGTTGACGGACGACCTCGCGTTTTCGCCCGAAGTTGGCTACCCGACACTTGGAAACCCCGCCCAACCCGTTTGGCTCGATGCGACGACGGCGCTGGTGCATGGCATTCAGGCCGGCGCCAGTGGCCTGTGGACGATCGACGCGTTCTCCGGAGAGATCACCGAGGTCGCGCGATTCGAGACCGTGCACAGTGGCCTGAGCGTCGACGCGGCCCGCAAGCTCGTGGTGCAGTCGCACGCCACGCCCCTCTCCACCGGCGAGGTCGTCACCGTCGATCTCGAGACCAGGGAAGCGACGGTTATCACTCAGCTCAACGATGCGTTCTTTGGCGAGACGCCGGTGGGCACATTCGAGAAGGCATCCATCCAGCGGGCGGGAGAACAGATCGACTTCTGGATCACCTTCCCGCCTGACTTCGACGAGGCCGGGTCCTATCCCGTCGTGCTCGATATCCATGGCGGACCTCACGGCAACTTCGGATATGGTTTCGACAAGGTCGCGGCGGTGCTGGCGAACGCCGGCTACATCGTCGTCTCCCCGAACCCGCGGGGCTCGGGCACCTATGGACGGCGTTTCGCGCACCTGGTGCATGGCGACTGGGGCCACGGCGACTGGGAAGACCTGCAGGCGGCGCTCGACGCCGTGCTGGAACGTTCCTACGCCGACGCCGAGCGGACCGCGATCATGGGGTACTCATACGGCGGCTTCATGACGTCGTGGGCGATTGGCCACACGAACCGGTTCAAGGCGGCCGTTTGTGGCGCGCCGGTGTTCGACCTGGAGTCGTTCTACGGAACCAGCGATATCGGGCATGTCTGGGGCGCCCATCAGTGGGGTGGCGAGCTGCCGGAGCATCGCGAATGGATGCTGGAGCATTCGCCCTCGACCCACATCCACAACGCCACGACTCCGACCCTGATCGTGCATGGCGAACAGGACCACCGGTGCCCGATCGGGCAGGGAGAGCAACTGTTCGTCGCGCTCTCCCGGCAAGGCGTGGAGACCGAGTTCGTGCGCTATCCAGGGGGAGCGCACCTGATGTTCCACAGCGGTCCAAACGAGCACAAGGCCGATTACTACCAGCGCGTGGTCGACTGGTTCGCCAAGCGCGTGTAGGCGATTGGGGAGCGGCCAGCCGGGTCGCTTCCCATTCACCACGGCCCAGGCTGTTGCCACGCACACGGTGACGGGGTACAACTTGAGGCATTGGCCACGATGACCATCGCTTCCTGCCCGGACACAGGATGCGCCAGGAATCACCGGCCCTGGATCATCTCGAACGGCAGCAGGAGCAGGAATGTTCGACCCATCAAAACCGAATCAGCGTCGTCAGCAGACCGACTGGAGCGACAGGCACTTCGAAACCCGGGCGATTCGAAGCGGCCAGGACCCCGATCCCACCACGAGCTCCGTCGTCATTCCCCTTCACATGGCCAGCACGTACCGTCACGATGCCCTGGGCGAGTTCAAGGGCTTCGAATACGGCCGCACCGGCAATCCCACCCGCACCGCGCTCGAGGACCAGATCGCCGCGCTCGAGCAGTCCAATTGGGCACTCTGCTATGCCTCCGGCACGGCCGCCGCCCAGAACATCACCTGGCTGCTCAACCCCGGCGACGAGGTGCTGCTCTCCGACGACATCTACTCGGGCACCTACCGGTTCCTGGTGGAGACGCTTTCGCGCTACGGGATCAAGACCAACCTCGCCAACTTCGGCGACCTCGACGCCGCCCGGGCCGCCCTCACTCCGGCGACCAAAATGGTCTGGGTCGAAACGCCAACCAATCCAAACCTCCGCGTCACCGACATCGCGGGCATGTCGGCCATCGCGAAGGAAGCCGGCGCGCTGCTGGTGGTGGACAACACCTTTGCCACGCCCTACCTGCAGCAACCGTTGGCCCTTGGCGCCGATATCGTCCTGTACAGCACCACCAAGTACATGGGCGGTCACTCCGACGTGGTCGGTGGCGCGCTGACGGGTAACGATCCGGAACTGGGCGAGTTCCTGCAGGGGATGCAGAACGCCGCTGGCGCGGTGCCTAGCCCGTTCGACTGCTGGCTGACGGTGCGAGGGCTGAAGACGCTCGCCATCCGCATGGATCGGCACAGCGAGAACGCGCTGGCGGTCGCCACGTTCCTCGAAGGACATCCGGCCGTGGACGAGGTCTTCTATCCGGGGCTGCCCAGCCACGCCGGGCACGAAATCGCCCGGCGCCAGATGAAGGCGTTCTCCGGCATGGTCTCCTTCACCATGAAGGGCGGCTACGAGGCCGCGAAACGCGTGGTCGAGCGAACGCGAATCTTCCTGCTCGCCGAAAGCCTTGGCGGTGTTGAGTCGCTGATCGAGCACCCTGGCAAGATGACGCACATCAGCGTCGAAGGCACCGGCGTCGGTGTCAGCCAGAGCCTCATTCGATCCTCGGTGGGCATCGAGAACATCGCCGACCTGATCGCCGACCTGGACCAGGCGCTCACCTGACACCGATTCCCGCCGACCGCGTCGCGATTCCGGCCCTCACACGATGCATCGATCCTCCACCCCAGCCGGTACCGGCTGGGGTGTTGCGTTAACGGAGCCTATTCGTTACGCTTTTCACAAATACATCTGACCCACAGCGACGTGGAGGACACATGCCGGTACGACATGAAGGCGACTACCAGCGCAAGGCGATCAGGAGTTGGGATAGCTGGATCGAAGAGGCGATTCAGGAGGCCCAGGCGCGAGGTGAGTTTGACAACCTGCCCGATGCCGGGAAGAAGATTGACCTGGAGGAGACCCCGTTCGCCCCGGAAATGGCTTCGGCGCTGAGAACGTTGAAGAACGCCGGGTACGCCCCGACCTGGATGGAGATCGACCGCGAGATCACCCAGGGCAAGGTGGAGATGGAGGAATTCCTCGAACGCTCCGGCGCGTATCTCCAGAAACGTCGCGACGAACTCGATTCTCCTCCGCTCCAGGTTGAGGAAACATCCGCGCGGCCCTCGCTGTGGAAACGGTTCGTGCGCTGGATCAGCTTCGCGTCCGATGTCGATCCGTCACCGGCGTCGCGACGCCTGACCCTCGACGACCTGATCATGATTCGCGAGCGAATGCGGGACCAGTATCTTGAACGCGCCGCCGAGGTGGACAAGAAGACGACCGCCTTCCACGCCGCCCTCCCGCGAAACCTCTGGCACCTGGAACGGATGCGCATCCCCCAGGACCGGGCTGCGCGGATGTTCGATGAGGCCATCCCGCCACTGGCGTGACAACAAGCAACAGCCTCCCGCTGTTATGCGAGAGGCTGTTGAGATGAATATCCCGGAGCTAATCGTAGACGCGGCTACGGTGCGCGACCCACACCACCAACACTCGAACCTGGTCGTCTTCGATTTCGCATATCACCCGATAGTCGCCGACTCGGTAGCGCCAGTATCCCGCGAGCGGACCCGACAACGCCTTGCCGCGTGATCGCGGATCTTCCAAAGGCGCTACCTCGGTCTGCAGGAAGTCGAGTATGCGACGTTGCCACGTTCGATCAATCCGAGAAAGGTCCTTGCTGGCTGAACGGATGAACTCAATCCTCCAGGCCAAGCTGTCTCCTGACCTCCTGGATGGAGTACGTCGGTTCGTTTCGGGAGGACCGTGCAAGAACTTCGCTAACGTCGTCCTGCTCGTCCAGCCAGTCCAGGAGAGCTTCCAGCGCGACATCTGACTTGGAGTGGCCAGTTTCCTGGGCGACGCGTTCGAGTCGCTCGTCCAGAGCGGAACCGGAAGGTATCGTGATCGTTGTGTCAGCCATGATGTACCTCCTGGCGGCTTGTGGGCCCATCCCACACCTGGATTTTACCAGCGGCCACTCCAGGTGCCCCTCAGTCCGCCGCGATGGTCGGAAGGTGCGTGAGCGCTTCGTCGATGGTCGCCTGCGGGTGCTCGTAGTCCACCAGGTCGCCGGCCAGGTACCGCTGGTAGGCGGCGAGGTCGAAGTTGCCGTGACCGGAGAGCCCGAACAGGATCGTGCGGTCCTCGCCCTTCTCCCTTGCGTCCAGCGCCTCGTTCACCGCCGCCCGGATCGCGTGTGCCGATTCCGGGGCCGGGACGATGCCCTCCGTTCGTGAGAACTGGACGGCCGACTCGAACGCTCCGAGCTGGTTGACGGCAACAGCCTCGATCAGGCCCTCCTCCAGGAGCAGGCTGACGAGTGGAGCCGATCCGTGATAGCGCAGGCCACCGGCGTGAATGCCGGCCGGCATGAAGGTGTGGCCAAGGGTATGCATCTTCAACAGCGGCGTCATACCCGTGGTGTCGCCGAAGTCATACTCGTACACGCCCCGCGTCAGGGTTGGGCAGGCGGCCGGCTCGGCGGCGACCACGCGCACGTCCTTGCCAGCCAGCTTCTCGCGGATGAACGGGAAGGTGAGCCCGGCGAAGTTGGACCCGCCGCCAACGCAGCCCACGATCACATCCGGCCAGGCGTCGGCCATCTCGATCTGCTCCAGCGCTTCCGTGCCGATCACGGTCTGGTGGAGCATGACGTGGTTGAGAACCGAGCCCAGCGAGTACTTGGTGTCCTTGCGGGAGGCGGCGTCCTCGACCGCCTCGGAAATCGCCATGCCCAGCGAGCCAGTGGAATCCGGATCGTCGGCCAGCATCTGGCGTCCGGCGTTGGTCTCGTTGCTTGGGGAGGCGATGCACTGGGCGCCCCAGGTCTCCATCAGCGCGCGACGATAGGGCTTCTGCTCGTACGAGATCTTCACCATGTAGACCTTCAGGTCGATGTTGAAGAAGGCACAGGCCATCGCCAGCGAGCTTCCCCACTGCCCGGCGCCGGTCTCCGTGGTGATGCGCTTGACGCCCGCCTGCTGGTTGTACCAGGCCTGCGGAACGGCCGTGTTCGGCTTGTGGCTTCCGGCCGGATTTGTCCCTTCATATTTGTAGAAGATGCGGATGCCTTCGGGGAGGTCGAGTGCCTGTTCCAGCCGGGACGCTCGGTACAGCGGCGTCGGGCGCCACAGGCGGTAGATGTCCCGCACCGGGTCTGGAATCTCGATGTAGCGTTCCTGGGAGACCTCCTGGGCGATGAGCGACATCGGGAACAGCGGCGCGAGGTCGTCCGGGCCAATCGGCTGGCCGGTGCCCGGGTGCAACGGCGGCGGGAGCGGCGAGGGGAGATCGGCGGCGATGTTGTACCAGCTCGTGGGTATTCGATCCTCGTCGAGGAGGAACTTCGTGTGCTTGGTGGAGGCCAAGGGTGATTCCTTTCGTACCGTCAAACCAGGTGTGAGTTCAGAGACCCGTATGGCATTCATCTTCCTATACTTGAGCCATTGGCGTCGACTGATTCCATTCTGAAGGGAGCGACATGCGCTACACACTGCTTCGGAACGCCGCCGCGCTGCTCGAGTTTGGCGGTCGCCGCCTGCTGATCGACCCCGCGCTGGATCCGGCGGGCGCGAGGCCGCCCGTGTCGAACACGCCCAACCAGAAGCCCAATCCACTGGTCGAGCTTCCATCCGGGTGGGAGGAGGTCGTTGACTCGGCGGACACCCTGGTCGTCACCCATCTCCACCAGGATCACTTCGACGCGGCGTCCGCCTCTCGCCTGGACACCCACCTTCCGCTCCTCTGCCAGCCGGAGGATATCGAGCGCCTTGAGGCTCAGGGCTTCGATGCCCTATACCCAGTGGAGACGGATGTCCGGATAGGCGAGGTGATGGTGACGCGGACACCGGGACATCATGGAACGGGGGCGATCGGCCGCCTAATGGCGCCGGTCTCCGGATTCGTGTTCAAGGCGCAAGGCGAGCCTGTTGTGTACCTCGCGGGCGACACGATCTGGTGCGACGAGGTCGCGGAGGTGATCGAGCGACACGCTCCTGGCGTGATCGTGGTCAACGCGAGTGGGGCACGCTTCCTGGAGGGTGACCCAATCGTGATGACGGCGGAGGATGTGGCCAAGGTCCACCAGGCCGCCCCGGATGCCACAGTGGTGGTCGTGCATCTCGAAGCGATCAACCACTGCCTCGAAACCCGCGACCATTATCGCCAGCGGCTGCCAGAGCTGGGTGTGAGCATGGAACGCGTGGTGATTCCGGCCGATGGTGAACGGATCGAGGTAGCGTGACCCCGGTAGGTGGGATATCGCGACAACCCGTCAATGGCCCACCAGTAGGGAAGCTCTAGCCGGCCGGCGAATACCGCGTTGGAACTGGTGACCAGGCCGGCGTTTGAGTCAGCCTGGACGATAAGAACCCAGCACGATATTCGCGCTGGGTTCTTTGCGTACGGCTATTCGCCGGAGGCGTATACTGCGTCCCGAATGTCGATGGTGAGCTGGCCGTTCATGCCTTCATAGATGGTATTGGTCAGGATCGTGACGGTGATCGCGTTGACCGGGTCGATGAACCATTTGTGGCCATACACGCCACCCCAATTCAGCGTGCCTGCGGGTTGCGGCGTCATCGCAAGGGCCGGTTCGCGGACCACGGCGCCGGCGAAGCCGAAGGTCATGCCGGGGTAGGTGTCCAACGCGCCGATCTGCCCCTGGAATAGTGAGCGCGCCGTCTCCCGCCGCAACAACCGCTGCTGGCCGTCAACCGCGTCGAGCCTGACCGCCTCCAGAAACCGGTGGACCTCGGGGCCGGTTCCCACCATGCCTCCGCCGCCAGACGCGAACGACGTCTGGTCGAAAACGCGGGACGGCGCGAACGACACGCCGGCCGCCTCCGGCATGAAGGGATTCGGCACGACCTCCCCGTCCGCCAGCATGTGCGGCTCGGGCTCGTTGTTCACATACGGCCTCGCGAGCCGAGCCTGGTCGGTCAGCTCGAACGCGGTGTCAGCCATCCCGAGCGGGCCGGTAACGAGGTCGCGGACCACGTTTGGCAGGGAGTCGCCGGTCAGCTTCTGGAGGACCGCCCCGAGTACATCCGTTCCCACGGAGTATTCCCAGCTTTCACCTGGCGCGAAGGTGAGTGGCAAGGCGGCGATTCTGGCCAGGTTGTCCTCCAGCGACCGGCCGGGCAGGTCGAGCCCGTCGGAGATGTCCGCCAGGGCATAGGGTCCATCGGCCGGTTGGGCGTGGCGATAGCTCAACCCCGATGTGTGGGTCAGCAGGTGCCGGATGAGGATGGTCGCCTCGCCGCCGCCTGGCAGGGAGGGGCGGAAGTCCGGCAGCCACGTGGTGATCGGATCGTCGAGGCCGAGCTTGCCCTGGTCGATCAGGCGCAGGGCCGCCACGCTTACGATCGGCTTGGTGACGGACGCCAGCCTGACAATCGTGTCCGCCGAAAACGGCGCGCTTGATTCCCGGTCGGCCAAGCCGGCCGCTCGCTCGTACACTGGCTCGCCGTCGCGGCTGACAGCCACATATCCGCCCACGAGCCGTCGCTCCTCGACCGCCGAGTCCAGCGCCCTGTCGAGCGCGGTGCCAAGGGATAGCGTTTTCGTTTCCATGCGATCTCTCCGTGCGTCCTGACCTGCCTTCGACGCTTCCATACATGAAGCCATGCGCGTACAACGCACGAGCACGATGAATGTACCTGCCTGGTTGACCGGGTATCTGGTCAAACGCCAGCAATTGCGGGGTGTCGACCGCTCGACTATCGTGACACCGGAGGACCTAACTCCGCCCGGAATTGCAGCAATCACCAAGGGTCTTGAACCGTGACAGCAGGATACAGGATTGGCATTGGCGGCATCGCGATTGAGAGCAGCACCTTCTCGCCACTGCCCGCCACCATCGACGACTTCGTCATCCATCGCGGCGAGGAGATCGTCGCGAATTACCCGTACTTCGAACAGGGAAGGTTCGAGGGAAGGGACGACGTCGAATGGATCGGCACGCTGAAGGCACGCGCCATCCCGGGCGGACCCGTTGAAACCGCAAGCTATGAAGCCATGAAGGGCGAGTTGGTGGAGCGGCTGAAGTCAGCCTTGCCGCTGGACGGATTCTTCTTCGATATCCACGGGGCCATGACCGTGATCGGGCTCGACGACGCCGAAGGGGACCTGATCACCGTCATCCGGGAGACGGTCGGGCCGAAATGCGTCATCTCCACCGGCATGGACCTGCATGGGAACGTCTCCGATGTGCTGGTCAGGAACATCGACTGCTTCACCGCCTATCGCCAGGCGCCACACGTCGACGCGATGGAGACCAAGGCCCGCGCCGTGCGGAACCTGCTCGCGTTGCTCGATTCCGGCACCCGCCCCTATCGTGCCTGGACGCGCATTCCGGTGAACCTGCCTGGCGAGAAGACAAGCACGATGTGGGAGCCAGGAGCGACGGTGTATCGCCGCCTGGAGGAATCGGACCCGGTCGAAGGCGTCATCGACGCCTCGTTGTGGGTGGGCTATGTGTGGGCCGACCAGCCTCGCGCCAACGCCACCACGGTGGTCACGGGCACCGCTCCGGAGGCCATTCGCGGCGAGGCGCTGAAGATCGCTCGTCGCTACTGGGACGCTCGCGAGGAGTTCCGTTTCGGGGTGCCGACCGGGTCGGCCGACTGGACCATCGACGAGGCTCTCAAGCTCAACCAGAAGGCGGTGCTGATCAGCGATTCCGGCGACAACCCAACGGCCGGTGGGGCGGGGGACATTCCATATATGGTCGAGCGGCTGATCGCCCGGCCCGAACTGGCAGCGGGAGAGCGAACGGCCATCGTCGGCTCGATCGCCAGTACCGAGGCCGTGCGCATCGCCAGGGAGGCGGGCGTCGGCACCGAGGTCACGGTCACCATTGGTGGGGTCAACGACCCGGTGAACGGTTCGCCGCTCGAGCTCACCGGCGAGGTCTACTCGATCTTCGAGAGCGACCCGGTTGGTGGTGATATCGCCGTCATTCGCCACGGTGGGGTGCATGTCATCGTCCCCAGCCGTCGAAAGCCGTATCACCGGATGGTGGAGTTCGCGAACATCAACCTTGCCATCGCGGATCACGACATAACGGTTGGGAAGTGGGGCTATCTCGAACCCGAACTGCGGGAAGCCGCGTCCGCGGCCTTCCAGGCCCTCACGCCCGGCGCGGTGAACCAGGACATCGAGTCGTTGCCATTCGAGCGAGTGACTCGGCCGGTCTT
>JAEWEG010000023.1 GCA_023389575.1 Chloroflexota bacterium
TGGCGGTCTGCATCGCCCAGGTCTCCGCGACCGGCGCGGACCTGACCGCCAGCGACGCCCTGGATGACATCGCGGGCTGGTTCCTGAAATGGCTGCACGGCGGGGCAACCGACGTCGGTTCGCAGACCCGGGCGGTCCTCGGCAACCAACAACCCGGTCCGGGGAGCGCCGCCCGGATACGGGCCGCCGCCGACAGCCTCCACGCACGAACCGGACGCACCGCTGGCAATGGCGCGGTCATGCGAACGGCGATCGTCGGTCTCACTCGCCTCCACGATCGTCACGCAACCGCCAGGTCAGCCGAAGCCGTGGCCGCCTTCACCCACCCGGACCCACTCGCCACGGATTCGTGCATCCTGTGGTCGGAAGCGGTTCGCGTCGCGGTGCTCGAAGGCCGGTTCGACCTCGTCGCAGGCCTCGACCTGATCGCTCCCGACCGGCGAGACCAGTGGACGCGATGGATCGAGGACGCCACCGGCGCCAATCCCGCCTCGTTCCCCAACAACGCATTCACGGTCACGGCCCTCCAGGCCGCCTGGGCCGCCATCACCGTCACGCCCGGCCACGACGATCCTGCCGCCGGACCGGATCATCTCCCGGCTGCCCTCCATGCGGCGGTTCATGCCGGGAACGACACCGACACGGTCGCCGCCATCGCCGGGGGACTGCTCGGGGCGCGTTGGGGACTCTCCGCCATTCCCGTGGAATGGCGAGACATGGTCAACGGTTGGCCCGAACTTCGCGATGCTGATCTCGTGGACCTCGCCGTGAAAACGGCCCTGCCGGGCGATGGGGCGTAACACGACATTCCGGCCTCGACGACGGGCTGTGCTACGATCTAGGCATCCGGGACTCATCGCAAACCTCAGCCCAATCGCTCAGGAGAGTCGCCATGCCTCGTCGCCTTTCAGCCGGGTCCATTCTCGCGCTCGCCGTCATGCTGTTCGCCGTCTTCCCGGGAGCCGCGCCGGGCGCGACCGCGCAGGATGGAGAGGCACCGTGGTTCAGCAACGTCATCTGGCAGCCCAGCCTGGCCGACTCCGGCGCCGCGGTCGCCGAATTCGTCAACCAGATCGACGCCTCCTGCTCGGTCGACGTTGAACCGGTGCAGGCGGCCAATGGCGTCGGTCCCGAAGGCACGGTCTACGCCTTCGCCATTTACTGGACCTGCCCTCCTGGCACGCCCGAAATCCCGGATGCGACCTGGCAGAGCGCCATGATCTGGCAGCCCAACATCGCCGACGCGGGCATCGCCCTCGCCGAACATCTCAATCAGATCCCGGCGTCTTGCTCGGTCAACGTCGACTCCATCGTGCCCGCCAGCGGCTCCGGCCCAGAAGGACCAGTCTATGCCTTCCTCGTCACCTGGGCCTGCTGACAACCTGCCCGGCACAACCCAAACAAACCATCGCTCGTCGCCCTGTTTCGCCGAAATGCTGGTACAGTCCTCGCAACGAATCCAGCAACCGAATCGGAAGGACAAGCGGCGGGATGGCGAACGATGGCTGACACCTTCAGGGTGGGATTAACGCACGACTTCCTCACGGCGACAGGCACCCACGACATGCGGCTCGACCTGCTCGAGAACACGCCGGGCATCGAATGGACCTATCTGCCCGGAGCCACCGAGCTTTCCGCCAGCGACATCGCCGGCTGCGACGCGCTGCTGGTGCTCGGTCCCCGCGTCACCGCCACGAGCCTGGAGGGAGCCGACCGCCTGACCGTGCTCGCCCGGTTCGGCGTGGGCTATGACAAGGTCGACGTGGAGGCCTGCACCCGTCACGGCGTGGCGCTGACCATCACGCCGGATGGCGTGCGCCGCCCCATGGCGATGGCGATCCTGACGCTCGTCCTTGCCCTTGGGAGCCGCCTGCTGGAGAAGGATCGCCTCACTCGCGCGGGCGGCTGGGCCCGCAAACCGGACTACATCGGCATGGGCCTGACCGGGCGCGTCCTCGGCTCGATCGGGCTCGGCAACATCGGCCGCGAGCTGTTCACGCTGGCGAAACCACTCGGCATGCGTCACATCGCGCACGATCCCTATGCCGCCGGCGTGTCCGGCCTCGACGTCGAATTGGTGGATCTGGAAACCCTGTTCCGCACCGCCGATTTCGTGGTGGTCAACTGCCCTCTCATGCCCCAGACCAGGCATCTGGTGAACGCCGAGCGCCTCGCCCTGATGAAGCCAACGTCCTATCTGATCAACACCGCTCGCGGTCCGATCGTCGACCAGCGGGCCCTCACCAGGGCCCTCCAGGAGCGCCGCATCGCCGGCGCCGGGCTCGACGTGTTCGACCAGGAGCCGGTCGATCCGGATGACCCGATCCTCACGCTCGACAACGTCATCGTCGCCCCGCATGGACTGGGCTGGACCGACGAACTGATCCGGCTCTCCGGGGAAAGCGCTCTCGGCGGCATCCTCGACGTGGCCGCAGGCCGTGTGCCACCGCACATCGTCAACCGCGAGGTGGTGGACAGCCCGCTGTTCCAGCAGAAGCTGGCGAGGAATCCCCGATGAGAACGAACACGGTGAAGCAGACGCTGGCGAACGGTGGAACCGCGATCGGCACGATGGTCTTCGAGTTCAACTCCCCCGGCATCGGGCGGATCGCCGCCCAGGCCGGAGCCGAGTTCGTGGTGTTCGACATGGAACACTCCGGCTGGGGCATCGACAGCATCCGGATGCTGCTCTCCACCACCCGCGCCGCCGATATCGTCCCCATTGTCCGCGTGCCCACCACGCAGTACCACCTGCTTTCGGGACCGCTCGATAGCGGCGCGATGGGCCTGATGGTGCCGATGGTGGAGAGCGAGGAACAGGCCCGGCTGATCGTGCGCTCGGCCAAATACCCGCCCATCGGCGGGCGTGGCTCGGCCTTCACCCTGGCCCACGACGACTACGAGGGCGGAGACATCGTCGCCAAGATGGCCAGCGCCAACGAGGAGATCCTGCTCATCGCCCAGATCGAGACGGCGGCGGGCGTGGAGAGCGCCGACGCGATCGCGGCGGTCGACGGCATCGACGTGATTTGGATCGGCCACTTCGACCTCTCGGCCTCGCTCGGCATCCCAGGCCAGTTCGAGCATCCTGATTACCTACGGACCGTCGACCGCGTGCTGGACGCCTGCCAGCGGCACGGCAAGACGCCCGGCATCATGGCCGCCGATGCCCAGGCGGCGCGTCCGCTGCTGGAGCAGGGATTCCGCGCCATCGCCTGCGGCGGCGATCTCTGGATCTACGGCCAGGCCCTTAGCCAGCAGATCCGGGAGATGCGGAACAACCAGCATCGTTCTGTTTGAACCAAGGCTCGGAACAAGCGCTCGCTCACCGTGCGGTTGACTTCAGTACGTACGGGCGGACCTGTCGAACCGTAGCTGGACCACCTGGCCCAAACACACCGGGTTCGACTGTTGTCCGCCCACCGCGCCAGCGACGGCTACGCCCCAAACCCGGAAATCGCGTCTCCGATTTGCGAGACGCCAACGAACAGCAGAATCACCGCCACCATCACTCCGCTGTGCCGGATCAACCACCGGCGCGGCTCTTCCAGCCTGGCACTCGCCGACACTGGTGACACCATGTACCAGACCACGGGTCCAATCACGCTCAGGCTCGCCAGCAGGATGTAGACCGACCAGGCCACGATCTCGCCACTCAGCGACGCCCCGGCGCTGGCGATCGCCGTTCCCGCCACGATGTTGAACAGCAGGTTCTTCGGGTTCAGGCCGGAGAGCATTGCCCCGTACATTACCGCCTTGCCTGGACTCGCCCCTTCGATCGAAGCCATCCAGCCAGGCATCGGCTCCGGCTCATCACCCTTCGGCCGCGTCCACCACTTCTTCACGGCCAGGTACACCAGTCCCACACCCAGCGCCAGCTTCACGAGCAGCGCCATGGTCGACGGGGCGCTTCCATCCTTCTCGATCCCCAGCAACTCCGCCAGAACCAGCACCACGCCAACCATCGCCGTCAGGCCTACGACCCAGCCGACCATGAAGCCGAGCCCCTTGGCGCGGCCCTGCTCCGACAGCAGCATCAGGATCACCGCCACGATGGGGAACGGGCTCAGCGCGACTCCCATCGCTGGAGTCAGGATGTCACCAATCGCCACGACCATGGGCAGACTCCGATCCTGATGCGGTTGTCGATTGTTCGCCAGGTCATCTCAACGCGGCTCAGGCGATGGCGGCGGTCCTCGCCATCGGCATCTTCACCGGCAGCCCGGTTCGCGACGACTCGTAGATCGCGAGGATGACTTCGAGCGATTTCAGCGCGTCGCGGCCGGTCACGGCTGGCGCGCGATCGTCACGCACGGCCTGCAGAAAGTCCTGGATTTGCAGCGCGTGGAAGCCTGGGAACCCCGAGTTCCCCGTATCCTCGACCTCCCATTCCTCCCGCAAATGTGCCTCCCCGGGAATGGTCCAGATATCGTTGACGCCCTGCTCGCCCTCGTTCCGCTCCCACACGCTCACCGCCGCGCCGCTGTCCCCATGAACCGCCACCCGAAACCCGAACGCCGTCTCGAACGTGGAGGACGCCTGGATGACGCCCAGCCCACCGTTCTCGAACACCACCGTCGCCACGGCGGTGTCCTCGACATCGATGTAATTGCCGTGCCGCAGCGTGGCGAATCGGCCAACCACTTCCACCGGATCCCCCATGAACCACAGGAACTGGTCGATGGCGTGGACCGCCTGGTTCATCAGCACGCCACCGCCCTCGGTGGCCCAGGTGCCGCGCCATGGATCGGACGCGAAGTAGGATTCGGGCCGCCAGATCCGCACCGACACCTCGCCGAGGGTCGTCTTGCCCAGCTGACCCTGGTCAATCGCCGCCCGCATCCGCTGGGCCGCGGGCCAGAACCGCCGCTGGAAAATCACCCCAAACTTCACGCCCGCCTGGTCGGCCGCCGCGATCATCCGATCCGCCTCCGCCAGCGTGATCGCGACGGGTTTTTCGCACAGCATGTGCACGCCAGCCTCGGCGGCCGCGACCACCACCTTCTCGTGAATCGGGTGGGGCACGCACACCATCACCACGTCGATGGTGCCGCTGTGCAGCATCTCGTGCATGTCCGAATACACGTTCGGCACGCCGTAGGTGTCCGCCAGCGCCTGGGCGCGGCTCACATCGGCGTCGCAGACCGCCACGAAGTCGGCTTCCTCAAGCAGTTGCAAGGCCTTCGCGTGGGTCTGGGCGATCTTGCCGCAGCCAATGATTCCCGCGCGCACTTTCTGGATTGTCATGATCTGTCTTTCCCTGGTCCATTACACAAAACGCGAACGAAGCAAACCTGGGCCCGCGCTAAATCACCGGGAGCGTGGCGTCCTCCTTGACCGGAGGGAGCAACCTGGCGGTCAGGTAATCGCCCGACCACTTCACGCCAGCGCGCCCGGGGAAGATCGGGTCCTCGTTCTCGATCGCCACCACGCCGTCGTAGCCAACCTCACGCAACGCCGAGAAGATATCCGTCCAGTTCAGCACGCCCAGCCCCGGCAGCCGGTAACGCCACCAGCCGCTGCCGAGAATGCCCTGCCGCGCCAGCCGGGAATGCAGGATCTCCACGTCCTTGCCATCGAAGTGGTAGATACGCGAGCCATACTCCCGAATCACGTCCGTCACGTTGGGAATGTGGAGCCAGACCAGATGGGAGGGATCGAGGCTGAGGCCCAGCGCCTCCGACGGCACGGCCTCGAACATCGCGTCCCACAGTTCGGGGCTGTGCGCGAGATTTCCTTCCGGACCGCCCCGGCCAGCCGTTTCGAACGCGATCCTCACGCCGCGGTCTTCGGCATAGGCGGCCATCGGTCCATAGACTTCCTTGTAGATGCGCAGGTTGTCGGCCACCCGGTTCGATGGGTGCCCATCGCCCACACCAGGCGTGCCGTAGAAGTTCATGCCGAACGCCGAGCCGGTGAAGGTCACCACCGTATCGACTCCCAGCGCCTTCGCCGCGTCGATCGTCTGCTTCATGTAGGCAATCCGCATCTCGCGCTTGGCGAGATCGGCGGTCAGCAGGTTCAACATCGGCGCGATCGAGGCGATCTCCACATCGTGGGCGGCGAGCAACTCCAGCGTCTCGCTCGGTCCGTCACGGACGATCGCTTCCACATCGAGGTGCCCCGGAAACGACGCTCCATCGATCGGCTTGAACCCCGGCCCGGTATTGACTTCGAGCGATCGGAGGCCGTTTTCGGCGGCCCATTGAACCAGCTCCGGAAAAGGGGTCGGCTCGACCCCGATCAACGACGCAAACCCTATCTTCATGCCGGATTGCTCCCGTCCTCACGATGCCCGGATGGTCACGCTGGTCAATTCTGGTGACCGCCAATCCGGCGGCCTCGCAACGTCGATCCGGTCAAAAACCTGCGCCGATCATCGCCGCTCCAGAGGATTCGTCAAGGGCAATCGCCGGCCAATCGCGCCACGAACCGATCGCTCCCCGTCCGCCCCGCCGTGGACTATCCTGAACCGCGTCAACCGCGTCCATCCCCGCCCACTTCGCCGGAGCATCACCCCCATGACCGCCATCACCCTCGCCCAGGCCGAAGCCTTCCTCGCCGATCGATTCGGCATCCCGCCCGGCACCGTCGAAACGATTCAGCCCGGCGCCTGGTCGACCGTCTTCGGCTACACACACCAGGGGCGCCAGCGCATCGTCCGCTTCAGTCACTACCTGGACGACCTCCAGCACGACCAGCGCGCGGCGGGATGGTCCACGCCCGCGATGCCCGTTCCCCGTGTGCTCGAACTCGGCAGAGCCTTCGACCGCCACTACGCCATCTCGGATCGCGTGCCGGGCGGCTTCATCGACCATCTCGACGGCGCGGGGTTCCGGGCCATCCTGCCCGCGCTGTTCGCGATGCTGGACGACATGCGAGTAATCGATCTCTTGAACACGACGGGATTCGGCGGTTGGGACGAGAGCGGCAATGGCTCATCGGCCACCTGGGTGGACTACCTGCTCCAGGTGGGCGTCGACGATCCCAGTGGCCGTGGCCATGGCTGGCGCGCCGCGCTGGCGACCTCGTCCATCGGCGACTCCGGGTTCGAGATTGGACTGGAGCACCTTCACCGCCTGGTCGAACACGTCCCCAACGAGCGCCACCTGATCCACAGCGACCTGCTCAACCGCAACCTGCTCGTGGAGGACAACCGCGTCACCGGCGTGATCGACTGGGGCTGCTCGCTGTACGGAGATTTCCTGTACGACATCGCCTGGTTCGCCTACTACTGGCCGTGGTTCCCCGCCTGGCGGGAGGTCGACTTCCTGGCCGAAGTTCAGGCGCACTACCAGCGCACCGGTCTCGACGTGCCCGACTTCATCGAGCGAGTACGCTGCTACCAGGTCCACATCGGCCTCGGTAGCCAGGCCTACAACGCCTCGATCGGCAGATGGGATAACGTCCGCGCCGACATCGACCGCACCATGGCCGTCATCAATCAGCCCTGACTGGAAGGTAGCTCCCCGAAGCCAGCCCAAAGTGGCCCTGTTGATGCGGGGCTGGCCGCGTCGTGCCAAACTGAAGGTCCACCGACACGCCCCTTGATCGCGGGAAGGACCATCATGACCACCTCACCGTCACCCATCAGGATCAGCATCCAACTGCAGCCCCAGCACGGCACCTGGGCCGCATTGCGCCAGGCGGCCATCAGCGCCGACGAGCTCGGCGTGCACACCGTCTTCAACTGGGACCACTTCTACCCACTGGCCGGCGACCCAGACGGCTCCCACTTCGAGGCCTACACCGCGCTCGCCGCCTTCGCCGAAGTCACCTCCAACGCCAGGATCGGCTCGCTCGTCACCTGCAACTCCTACCGCAATCCCAACCTGCTCGCCGACATGGCCCGCACCATCGACCACATCTCCGGCGGGCGCTTCATCCTCGGCATGGGATCGGGCTGGGCCGAGCGCGACTACCTCACCTACGGCTACGAATTCGGCACCGTCGGCAGCCGCCTCAAGGACCTCGGAACCAACCTCCCGATCATTCGCGAGCGGTTCGGGAAGCTCAACCCAGGCCCCGTCAACGGAACCATCCCGATCATGATCGGCGGCAGCGGCGAAAAGGTGACCCTCCGTCTTGTCGCCCAGTACGCCGACGCCTGGCACACCCACGGCGCCGATGCCGAAACGCTCGCCCACCGGCTCAACGTGATGCACCAGTGGTGCGAGAAGGTGGGCCGCGACCCCGCCGACATCGTACTGATGACCGATGCCAAGATCGACGAACTGGATCTGCTCGAACCACGCCTGAAGCTCGGGTTCCGCCACTTCGTCATCCGCGCCACCGGCCCGGACTACGACCTCGGCCCCCTGCGCGAACTCATCCAGTGGCGAGACAACCGCGGCGCGTGACATTCGCCCGTCCCTGACCGGAAGAGGGCGGGGCATGAAACAGGGACGCTCACGAATGAGCGCCCCTGTTCCCGCTTCAAGCACATCCCCGTGTGGGAAGGGCGAGCATCGAAGCCGTGATGGCGGAACGGGGCGCCGTCAGCCACCGGCACCCCGCGTGGTCGTCGTTATTGATCCAGCCAAACATCGCTGAGCTGCCAGTAGATACCACCCACCGTGACCAGGTCCTTCACATTGGCCCGAACCGCCATCGTGGTCGGAATCGCGCCGATGAAGGTGTACACGGCATCGTCGGTGTTGAGTTCGACGACCTGCTGCCACAGGGCCAGCCGTTCGGCCTGGTCGGTGGTCTGGTTGGCCTGGGCGATCAGTTCGCGAATTTCGGGATTGTCATACCCGGCATAGTTCGCCAGGCTGGTGTCGCTCCACCAACCGCTCTGGCCGTCCGGATCCACCGGCGTCATGCCGCCCTGGAGGCAGCCCATCTCGCCTTCGCGAGCCGTCCACAGGTCCACCCAGGTCGTCCGCTCAAGCGTCTCGATCGTGGTGCGAATGCCCACTTCGTCGAGTTGCGCCTTGGCGATCTGGGCGATGGTGGCATCGGTCGGCCGGTTGATGATGCTGAACGTGATGTCGATCCCGTCCGGGTATCCGGCCTCGGCCAGCAGTTCCCTGGCGCGGTCCGGGTTGTACTCCGCCTGCGGTCCCTCGATGTAGAACCACGACTCCGGCAGGAAGGCGATCGCGAGGGTGTACCCGGTGCCGAAGCTGATGTTGTCGATGATGGCCTGGCGGTCCAGCGCGGCCGCCACGGCCTGCCGCAGCAGCTTGTTGTCGAACGGCGCCTTGGTCGGGTTCAGCGCGATGATGTACGGCGTGGCGTGCGAAACCGGGATCACCTCGATGTCCTGGTTCGCCTGGAGGGTGGCCACATCGCGCGGGTTGATCCGCTCGTTGACCTCGAACTGGCCGCTCTGGAGGTTGAGCAGGCGCACGGAGTCGTCCGGCACGCCCTCGATCACCACGCCATCAAGGTAGGGGAGCGCTTCACCGTCCGGCGCGGTCTCCCAATACTCCTCGAATCGCTCGAACGTCGCGGTCGCGCCCGGCTCCCACGAGACCGTCTTGAACGGGCCCGATCCGATGCCTGTCAGCTGGAAATCGTCACCCATCGATTCCACCGCGGTTGGCGACACAATCGGCACCGCGCCCATGTTGGTCAGGAACGGTGTGTTCGGGCTAACCAGCGTAATCACCAGCGTGCCTGGCGTGGAAGCATCGATCGTGTCGATCACGCGCAGGCGGTCGGCGGAGGAATACGACGACCCTTCCTGCTTGTAGCGCTCCAGGTTCCACTTGATCGCCTCGCCATCCAGTGGGGTGCCGTCGTGGAAGGTCACACCCTCAACCAGCGTGAAGGTATAGGTGAGTCCATCCTCGCTGATCGACCATTCCGAGGCGAGTTCCGGGATCAATTCGCCAGTC
Organism: Chloroflexota bacterium; assembly: GCA_023389575.1. GTDB lineage: Bacteria > Chloroflexota > Chloroflexia > Thermomicrobiales > UBA6265 > JACCYX01. Next base: position 9,846 of record JAEWEG010000023.1, read on the forward strand.
GAGCTGATCTCCAGGATGGAGTTGTACATGAACCGGTAGGTGATCGAATCGCCCGACGACAGCTTCGACGTGTACGGGTCGAGGCTGGTGATCGGGCCGACAACCGCCCCACGCAGCGTACCGCCGCGGACAGGAGTCGCGTCCTGGGCCAGGACCTTGCCCTGAACACCCATCGCGAACGCGCCGGCGGTGGCCAGCGATAGCCCGAGGATCTGCCGCCGGCTGATGGAGAGGCCAAACGGGGTGATTGCCGCGCCACGTGTATCTGCTTCGAATGTCATGGATGATGCCCCTTGCCGCGAACGGCGATAGTGACGAGCGGTTCCGGCCCATGCCGGAACCGTGGTGCCTGGATCGTTTAGTCGCTCCAGGCGCCGTGCAGCTTCCAGGTGGTGCTGTGAACGATCTCCAAATCCTGAAGCTCAACCCGCCGGGCAGCCGGGGCCGGCACGCAGCCCAGGAACACATAGGCGGCATCCTCCACCATGATCGACACCGCCTGTTCCCACAGCGCCAGGCGCTCGGCCCGGTCTACCGTCTGGTTTGACTGGTCGATCAGATCCAGGATTTCCTGACTCTCATAGCCCGCGAAGTTGGCGACGTTGGTCGGGCTGAAGAACGGACTCTGGTCATCCGGATCGATCGAGGTGGCGCCTCGCTGCAGGATGCCAAGCTCACCGCCTCGCGCTGACCAGAGATCCACCCAGGTGGTGCGTTCCAGCACATCGATGGTGGTTCGGACGCCGACGGCCTCCAGTTGCGCCTTCACGATCTGCGCGATCTGGCTATCCATCGGACGATTGATGATGGATAGGGTCACCTCGATGCCGTCCGGGTACCCAGCTTCGGCCAGGGTAGCCTTCGCGGCTTCCGGGTCGAACACCTGTGCCGGGTCGTCCACGAAGAACCACGCGTCTTGCGGGAACGCGAACGACGACACATAGCCAGTGCCAAACGAGATGTTGTCGATGAGGGACGCTCGATCGAGCGCCGCCGACACCGCCTTACGCAGCACGGGGTTGTCGAATGGCGCCTGGGTGACGTTCATCGCCACCAGGTAGGAGGTAGCCAGCGAGGTTTCGAGGATTTCGATGTTGGCGTCGGCCGCGATGGTCGAGGCATCTCGCGGATTCAGCCGCTCGTTAATCTGGAACTCGCCGCTGCGCAGGTTCAGCAATCGAACCGAGTCGTCCGGCACGCCGTCGATGATGAGTTCGTCGAGGTAGGGGTACGGCTCACCATCCGGGGCGATTTCCCAGTAGTTCTCGTTGCGGGCGAACACGGCCGTCGAACCCGGCTCCCACGAGACGAACGTGAACGGGCCAGACCCCACGCCCTGCAACTGAAAGTCCTCCCCAAGTGTCTCGACCGCCGTCGGCGAGACAATCGGGCAGCCGGAAACCATCGCCAGGAACGGCGCGTTGGGTACGCTCAGTGTCACCACCAGCGTCGTCGCGTCCGGCGTCTCGATGGCGGAAATCACTTGCAGGCGATCGGCGTTGGCGTGGGTTGAGCCCTCGGCCTTGTACCGCTCGAGGTTCCACTTGATCGCCTCGGCGTCGAGGGCCGTGCCATCGTGAAAGGTCACGCCATCCACCAGGGTGAAGGTGTACGTCAACTGGTCTTCGCTGATCGTCCAATCGGTCGCCAACTCTGGCACGATGTCGCCATTCAGAGAGACCTCCACCAGCGTGTTGTACAGCCCGTGGTACGCCATGCTGTCGCCCGAGCCCAGCAGCGAGGAGAAGGGATCGAGTGATGTAATTGGGCCGACAACCGCTCCCTTCACCGACCCGCCCCGCACGGGCGTCCCGCCATCCTGGGCCACGGCCACGGCGGAAAACGCGCCGGAGCCAATCCCCACTACCCCGGCCGAGGCGGCCGTCATCGTCATCAGGTGCCGCCTGGAAATCGTTCCCCGGGGCCTAGGGGTCATTGCGTCATGCGACATGCTTTGAACGTCCTTTTCATTGTCGCGCGAACTCCATGGCCGGAACTCGGCCATGTCAGGCGGGAAATCACTCTTCCACCCAGGTTTGGGTGTTCTCCCAGTACATTCCGCTCACGAATTCGAGGTCCCGCACGCTGGCGCTCACACCGGCAATCGTCGGAATCGCCCCGATGTACACATACACCGCGTCATCGACCACCAGCGCGGCGATCTCCCGCCATTTCGCCAGGCGCTGCTCGCGGTCGGTCACCGAGTTGGCTTCGTCGATCAGGCGCTGGATATCCTCGTTGTTGTAATCGGTCCAGTTGTTGAGGCTGTCCTTCTGGAAAATCCCCGATTCCCGGTCCGGGTCGGTCGGCGTCATCGCGCCTTGCAGCAGTCCCAACTGACCTTCGCCAGCCGCCCACAGGTCCACCCAGGTTGTGCGCTCCAATGACTCGATCGTCATCGTGATACCGACTTCCTCCAGTTGGGCCTTCATGATCTGGGCGATCTGGGTATCGATCGTGCGGTTGATATGCGTCATCGTCACCTCGATCCCATCCGGATACCCAGCCTCGGCCAGCAAGGCCTTCGCCTGTTCCGGGTCGTACACCGGCGCTGGTTCGTCTATGTAGAACCAGGATCCCTTCGGGAAGGGAAGCGGAACCGTGTATCCCGTGCCGAACGAGATGTTGTCGACGATCGCCTGGCGATCGAGCGCGTGGGAGACCGCCTGCCGTAGCGCCTTGTTGTCGAACGGCGCGATGTTCGGATTCATCGCGACCAGGTTGGGCACCGCGTGAGGCGTTTCCACCAGCACCACGTTCGGATCCGCCTGGACCGAAGCGATATCGCGCGGATTCACCCGTTCCAGGATCTGGAACTGGCCGCTGCGCAGGTTCAGCAGCCGCACCGAATCGTCTGGCACACCTTCAATCTCGTACTGGTCGAGATACGGGAACGGCTCGCCATCCGGCGCGATCTCCCAGTAATCCTCGTTGCGCACGAACACGGCCAATGAGCCCGGCTCCCACGACTCCACCTTGAATGGACCGGATCCAACGCCATGCAGCGACAGGTCCTCGCCCATTTCCTCCACCGCCGTGGGGGAGACGATGTGGCAGGTGGTCAGCGTGTCCATGAGGGGCGCCGAGGGTCGCGACAGGTTCAGGACGAGGGTCGTGGCGTCCGGTGCGTCCACGGTCTCGATCACGCGGAGTTTGCCGGCCCCGTTGAAGGTCGAATCCTCACCGATGTAGCGTTCGATGTTGAACTTGATCGCGGCCGCGTCCAGCGTGGTGCCGTCGTGGAACGTCACGCCCTCCACGATCGTGAAGGTGTAGGTCAGCCCGTCCTCGCTGATCGTCCACTCGCTCGCGAGTTCCGGCACGAACTCGCTTTCGCCAGAAACCTCGATCAGGTTGTTGTAGATCGCCCGGTACGCGATGAAGTCACCCGAGGCGGCCTTTGAGGTGTACGGGTCCAGACTGGTGATCGGCAGCGCGACCGCCCCCCGAACTGTTCCACCCCGCACTGGTGTTGCGTCCTGGGCGAGGGCGTAGTGTCCACCGAGGGCGAACGCGCCAGCGGCTCCGGCCGTCATCGCCAGCAGATGCCGCCGCGAAAGCTGGTATCCCTGTGGTGCCTCACCGGTATGTGCATTTCCAGAATTGGCTATGGTCTCCATCGTCGAATTGCTCCTGCCGAACCGCTGGCGGCTGATCGCCGCTGCACGCCTGTCGCGCGCTGATTGATTGGGACCCGGAGGCAGTGCGGCCCCCGCCGGAAGGCCGGGGACCTGCGCTGTGAGATGCGTTACTCGTCAATCCCTGTCCTGGTGCCGTCCCAGACCTGGCCACCCATGAAGGCCACGTCGCGCACATTCGCGCGAACCCCGGCAATCGTTGGAATCGCGCCGATGAACACATACACCGCTTCGTCCACGACCAGTGCCGTGATGTCCTTCCAGATCGCGAGTCGCGCTTCCTGGTCGGTCACCGCGTTGCTCTGCTCGATCAATTCCTGCAGTTCCGGATTATTCCACTTGGTCCAGTTCGACAGGTTGTCGGTGCGGAAAATACCGGTCTGCGCATCCGGATCGGTCGGCGCCATGCCTCCCTGCAGCAATCCGAGCTGCCCCTCACCAGCCGCCCACATGTCTACCCAGGTTGTGCGCTCCAGGGACTCGATGGTCATCGTGATGCCGACTTCTTCCAGTTGCGCCTTCATGATCTGGGCGATCTGGGTGTCGATCGTGCGATTGATGTGCGTCATCGTCACCTCGATGCCATCCGGATACCCCGCCTCGGCCAGCAAGGCCTTCGCCTTTTCCGGGTCGTACACCGGGGTCGGCTCGTCGATGAAGAACCAGGCATCCTTCGGGAACGGCATCGGCGTGACGTAGCCAGTGCCGAAGCTGATGTTGTCGACAATCGCCTGGCGATCGAGCGCGTGGGACACGGCCTGGCGCAGCAACTTGTTGTCGAATGGGGCCACATTGGGATTCATCGCCACCAGGTTTGGCGTGGCGTGCGAGGTCTCCACGGTCACGATGTTCGAGTCACCGGCCACCGACGCGATGTCGCGCGGGTTGATTCGCTCCACGATCTGGAACTCACCACTCCGCAGGTTCAGCACCCGCACCGAGTCATCGGGAATGCCATCCACGACAAGCTCGTCCAGCAAGGGATAGGGCTCGCCATCCGGGGCGATTTCCCAGTAGTTCTCGTTGCGGGCGAACACCGCCGTCGATCCCGGCTCCCACGACACGAACGTGAACGGTCCGGAGCCCACGCCGTGGAGTGACAGATCCTCGCCCATCTCCTCGATCGCTTTCGGCGACACGATGTGGACGGATGACAGTGTGACCAGGAACGGAGCCGACGGTGTGGACAACGTGATCATCAGTGAGGCCGGATCGGAGGCATCGATGCTCTCGATCACCCGCAGCTTGTCCGCGTTGGGGAAGCTGGAGCCTTCCGCCATATTGCGCTCGAGGTTGACCTTGATCGCGGCCGCGTCGAGTGTGGTGCCGTCGTGGAACGTCACGCCCTCCACGATGGTGAAGGTGTAGGTCAGTTCGTCCTCGCTGATCGTCCACTCTGTGGCGAGTTCCGGGTAGATTTCACCGGTTCCGCCGATGTCGATCAGGTTGTTGTACATCGCCCGATAGCACACCTGGTCGCCGGACGCCGCCTTTGAGGTGTATGGGTCCATGCTCGTGGTGGGCGAAACGACCGCTCCCCGTAGCGATCCACCACGGACCACCTCGCCATCCTGCGCGGCGGCCCCAATGGCGGCGCCTCCACCCAGGGCCAATGCCCCGGCTCCCGCCGCAGTCATCGTCAGCAGTTGCCGTCGCGTCACACGTCCATCGAAGAGCGAGACGTCCATTGAATGATTCGCGCGTTCCAGGTCTTTCATCGTCTATCTCCAAACATCGATCACCAACTCATCACTCGGGCCCGGCAGGGATGTAAACGAAGCAACTCCTCTCCAAGAGACTGTTACCGTCCCCGCATTCGGGGGTCGAAAATGTCACGAAGTCCATCGCCAAGGAACACGAAGCCGAAGGTCGTGATCGAAATCGCCAGGCCGGGGAAGATGCTCAGCCAGGGTGCCAGCGTCAGGAATGGATATCCGCCCTGCAGCATGCTGCCCCAGCTTGGATCGGGCGGAATGGCGCCCAGGCCGACGAAGCTCAGGGCCGCCTCGGTCAGGATCGCGCCGGCGCTGCCGGTCGAAATCGCCACGATCAGGGGGGCGGTACCGTTCGGGAGGATGTGCCGGGCCAGGATGCGAGCGTTGTGGGCGCCGCTGGCTCGCGCCGCGTGGACGTATTCGGTCGACTTGATGCGCAACACCTCGCCACGGGCAAGCCGGGCGTAGCCGGGGATGCCCACGATTCCGATGGCGATCATCGCGTTGGTGATGCCAGGTCCGAGCGTCGAAGCGATCGCGATGGCGAGCAGGACGGCCGGAAACGCCTGGATCGCCTCGGTGAACCGCATGATCACCGTGCCGATCCTGCCCTCCCAGAATCCCGCGATCATGCCCATCGGCACACCGATCGACACGCTGATGCCAAGGGCCAGCGCGGCGACACCCAGCGAGATCCGCGCGCCATGCACCAGGCGGCCATACACATCGCGGCCAAGCTCATCCGTACCAAACGGGTGCGCCCAAGAAGGCGATAGCAGCGTCTGGTCCAGTACCGGGACGCCAACATTCCACGGCGCCAGCAACGGGGCGAAGATCGCGACCATCGTCATCAGTCCCACGATCGCAATCCCGATCATGGCCTGCTTGCTTCGCCGGATGGGGCGAAGGATCCGCTGGGCTCGGCTGGGCGTGGCAGTTACTGGCGAGGCCAGCGTTGGAGTCGCAACCACTGCGTTAGTTGTTGATGCGCGGATCGAGAAGGCCATAAAGCACATCCACTCCCAGGTTGATAAGGACGACAAACACAGCCACCACCAGCGTTCCGGCCTGTACCACCGGGAAATCACGCGTGAAGATGGCGGACACCAGCAAACTACCCACGCCTGGGATGAGGAAAATGCTTTCGATGATCAGCGAGCCGCTGAGCAGGTTGCCCATGGCCAGCCCCAGCACCGTCACCGCCGGGATCAGCGAGTTGCGCAGCGCGTGCCGGAACAGCACCACGCTGCTCGCCAGCCCTTTCGCCCGTGCGGTCCGGATGTAATCGTCCTGCAGGACTTCCAGCAGGCTCGAGCGTATCTGGCGCGTGAGCGACCCCGCCCCGCCCACGCCCATCGCCAGCGCCGGCAGAAACATGTGCTTCAGGCTCAATAGCGGGTTCTCGGTGAACTTTTCATACCCCGATGACGGTAACCAGCCGAGCTTCACGGAGAACAGCATCACCATCAGGATGGCCAGCCAGAATCCCGGCACCGCCAGTCCCATCACACTGAATCCACTGGCGACCAGGTCGAGCCATCGTCCGCGATGCGTCGCCGCCAGGATGCCCAGGGGCACCGAAATCACGATCATGATCACCATGGCGTAGGCCGCGAGGTAGGCGGATACCGGCAAGCGAGTGACAAGCGAATCCGCCACTGGCTGTTTCGTCGCCGCCGATCGCCCCAGGTCCCCCTGGAACAGGTTGCCCACCCACGTCACGTACTGCACCGGCACCGGCCGATCCAGGTTGAGGTCGGCGCGCATCTTGGCCACCGCTTCGTCATCGAGATCCATGCCCGGTCCCAGCATGCCTGTCACCGGATCGCCCGGCAGGAAAAACATGAGGCTAAACACGAGCATGCTCATGAATATGAGAACCGGGATTGTTTCTACGAGTCGCTGTCCAATGTATCGAATCACGAGTCTCACCTTGCCGAAAGACAGGACAAATGCCTGGACGTCTCCGCCGCGTTCCCACATTTCGCGTAAGCGAAACCTGCGGCCATACCGGGTTCATGACGAATAGCTTGTCGATGGTGATGTACCGGAGCGGGCTACATGATGGCGTCTGGCGCCCAGGGGCCGGGCGTCGATTCCCGGACAATCACCTCGGCCGGAAATTCGTAGCGCCGTTGAGGTGTCTGGTCTCCTCGCAATCGGGCTATCAAGCGTTCCGCGCCAGCCGCGCCAATGCGGTAACCAGGGATTCGGATCGACGTCATCCGGGGTGAAATCAGGTCACCCCACTCACTCAGACTGACTTCGGTACCCACGAACCCAATATCCCGGCCAACGCTGAACCGGCGCCGCTGAAGTTCGCGCAGGACCACCGGGGTGCCAGCCACATGCACCACGGCCAGGGCATCCGGACGGGTCGGCAACGACATCAGGGTGTGCAATCCCCGCAGCACGCTGCGCTTGTCGTTCTCCACCACCTGCACCAGATTGGGGTCGTCCTCGATACCGGTCTGGGCCAACGCTTCCTCGCGTCCAAACCGGGGCGGGTTCCCAACGTGCTGGATCATCCCGATGCGCCGGTAGCCAGCGTCCAGCAGGTGCTGGAACGCCTCCAGCGACGCCCTCAGCAAATCGGTGCCGCAGATATCGATATCACTCAACCGCGACGAGCTCATGAGACCCACCGTTCGAGCGGGGTCGTTGTAGAGATGCGCCTGGACGGAGGGTGGGGTGCCCCCCATGATCAGGTCGCCGTCCGACGAAAGCGGACTGAATGCCTGATCCTCCTCCACGTCGACGTGGAGGAAGATGCGGTACCCCTCGCGAGCGGCCACGTCACGGGCCCCCTGGATGATCTCGACATGCACCGGCAACATCACGTTGGGGGCGAGCACGCCAATCAGCCTGCTCTCCCGGCTGCGCAGGGCACGGGCCGTATGACTCGGCCGGTACCCCAGGCGTTCAGCCTCTCGCAACACGCGTGCCCGGGTTTCGGGCGCCACGCGCTTCCCGTCGTTCACCGCCCGAGACGCGGTCATCAGCGAGACGTTCGCCGCCTCGGCCACATCTCGCAGCGATGGACGCCTGGGAGCCTCCGTGGCGCCGTCACTCATCTCCGGTTGTCGCTGTCTGCAAAACCACCATGTCTCACCTCATGGCGATGCGCGCCACCGTGATCCTCCCAGCCGGAGAATCAGCCAAGATGCACGTAGATCATCGAACGAGCCGAATCGCCCTCGGACTCGATGGATACCGGGAACACTTCAATGGAAGGATCCTCGTCGTCGGGGTCGTCAGCGAACTCGTAGACCGGTTTCTCGCGCGTCACCGGCTCCACGCTCACGTCGTAGCTCTTCACCCGCATCTTGTGCGGGTTGAACACCGAGCCGCCGGTCTTGAGGTCGAATTCCCAGGAGTGCCAGGGACAGCGAATGATTTCGCCGTCCCGCACGATTTCGAACTCGCCTGGCTCGCCGCCGGTCATCAGCCCCTGAACCATGCCCTTGCAGAGTGGAGCCCCCTTGTGCGGACAACGGTTGCGCACGGCGTAGAACTCGTTGCCCACGTTGAACACGCCAATGCTGCGCCCCTCGAGCTCCACCAGCTTGCGCCCGCCCTCGGGGAGCTCATCCACATAACAAATTTCGAACTTCTTGGCCATCTGCGTGAAGAACTCCGTGTTAGTTGTCGTCTGATTCCGGAAGCGTCAGGCCATAGGTCTCGAGCGCGTTGGTCGAGAAAATCCGTCGCCGGGTCTCCTCGGGGAAGCCAACCAGGGTCATCGCCGGATCATCCCAGTCCCAGTGCGGGTAGTCGGTGGCGAACATGAGCGTGCGCTCGCCTTCCATCCAGTTGATGACGTGCTTGAGCGCGTCTGGCTGGTCCGGCTCTTCCATTGGCTGGGTGGCGAAGCGAATGTGTTCCTTCACATACTCGCTTGGCAGCTTCTCGACCCATGGCGTCTGGTGGCGCAGGCCCTTCCAGTCCATGTCCATCTTCCACAGCAGCGGCGGAACCCAGGCGAACCCGCCTTCGAGCATGCCAACCTTCAGCGTCGGGAACTTTTCGAACACGCCCTCGAACACGAAGCTCGAAACATGCACCGAGTAGAAGGTGGGGCGAAGCTGGCGCGATTCGATGTAGTAGCTCGGATAGCCGGCGGCGGAAGGCGGCGGGTTGATGCCCGATCCCTCACCACCAAAGTGCATGGACACCGCCAGGCCGTTTCGCTCACAGGCCTCGTAGATTGGGTGGAAGAAGCGGTTGCCGAACGGCCGCGTGGAACCGCAGCCGAGCATGATCGAGCAAACCGCTGGATGCGAACCCAGCCGGTCAATCTCGGCGGCCGCGCCAACCGGATCCTGGGCGTTCACATGCAGCGCGTAGCGGAAGCGCGGATCGGCCGACACCCAGTGCTCGAGGGAGTAGTCGTTGAAGGCGCGGCAGATGGCGGAGGCATAGTCCACTTCCATCATCGCGCCAGCCGAGGCGGCGGGACCACCGGTCAGCAGTGCGATATCGATACCACTAGCATTGAGCAGCCGGTCGATCGTGTCCTGCACGTCGATGGCGGACGTCCCGATGTTCGCTGGCTGGGGCTCTTCCACGTTGATCGTGTCGGCCCGTCGGCCGCGGAACCCACCGTTGTTGGCATGACTATTGCCCACACCCATCCCGTAGTCGGCGAAGCGTTCCGCGTAGTAGCGGGAAAGGTAGGGGTAGAGGTCCGACTTGTCGGCGTAGGTATGATGAACGTCGGTATCTACGATCGGAAACGCACGTCGCTGCTGCTGACGATTCAACTTCGCTGATTCAGATTGCACTTCCGCGCCGGTTTCCGCGACTTGAGTTGCCATGAGGCCCTCCGCTCTTGAGTAGTGTTACGATGCGGTAACGCTAACATCGGCGTTCTGGGCCGTCAATAGGTCTTATTCGCATTGAGTGCTGCACATTCGTGCAACCTGGCCCCATTCGTGTGCATCCTGCACGGTTTCAGCGTCTCCCGGCACCGATCGGCACAACAAAACCGGCCTCTCCTCAAGGAGACGCCCGTCCATCACACGTATCGACGCCACATCCGTCCGGAATCGGAGTCAGGGATGACCCACGCCGATGCCCAGCCGGCCTACTCCGGCATCGCTCCGGCGCGATAGCCTGTCCCGTACCTAGGTCACACGCTATGCGCCGACCACGTCCCCAGATCCCGCTCCTTGATCACCACCGCCCCGAAAGTCCCCTCCGCCATGTCGCACGGTTCTTCCACGGAAAGCCCCCGGTCCGTGTACTCCACCATCAGCACTGGCTTGCCCAGCGTGGCGTAGGGCTCCATGTCCGCGCACCAGGTGTCGACCACGCAATCCTCGGTCACGGCGAAGTCGAACGTCCCCGCCAGGTCCTCCGCCAGTTCGGGCGCGTTCTTCTGCCCAATCGCCAGCCCTCGCGCGTGCGCCGCCTGGGCCAGCCAGCGGTTGAATTCCACCTGATCCGCTTCGGAAAGCGGAAACCCGGTATCGGCGTCGTACGTGTCGACATTGTCGGGATCGACCGCCACGAACCCCTTCGCGGCGCAGTCATCGAGTCGCGCCTCCAGGATCGGCCCCAGCACGTCCAGCCGCCGGATATCCACGAACCGCTCGCCCTCCCAGCCCGGATAGGCCGCGCCGAGAATGTTCTCCGGATAGAGATCGGCGTCGTCTCGCCATTCCTCCCACGCTCCGGCGTTGATGTAGCAAATGGGCAGGATTCCCCGATCCCGCAGCCACACCACATCCTCGGCGATCGCCTCGGCTCCATCGATTTCCAGCACCGATATCGAGGGCAGGCCACTGAGGTCGCTGTCGGAGAGCCGGATGTCCCACACCACCGGCTCCTCCCCGAACACGGTCGCGGAAGGTGTCGCCTCCCGCGCGCTCCCCACAGCCGGCATGACGATCGCCAGCACCATCAGGAACCCAACGAGCCTGTTCGCCATGACTCACCTCACCGGATGCATTGCCTCCCAAAGCCGCCTACGTCGCTGACGTCCAGGGTATTCCGGCTCCGCGTGGCAATGGAAGGAACCCGGCCTGGTCATCGACCGTGACGCGAAGCGGACGAATTTGCGGACCGCCCGGCGACTCGGGTGGCCCATGTTCCCCCCAAACCAGACGACCTTTGCCGGGAACTCCACGCCCCACTCGGCATAATTCGCAACTGGGGAGAAACCCACCGGAGCCGTGTCCGCTACTATCGCTGAAGTTGCCGGACGGCCCCGCGAGCCGGCAAGCTCTGTCAGCGGTAAACGGCTATACCCGGATCGAGCAACCCGGGACATTAGCGAACAACAACCCCAAGGAGCATGTGGATGAAGCGTTTCCTGATTTCGTTCGATGACGGCTCGATGGACCACATCCAGGACGATCTCGCGGCCGTGGGCGAAGCGGCGCGCGCGGTGGTTCGCGAGGCGAAGGAAGCCGGCGTGTGGGTGTTCGGCGCCGGACTCGATCGCCAGCAAGCGAGAATCGTCGCCACCGACGGCACGGTCAGCGATGGCCCGTACCCGGAAACCAAGGCGGTCATCGGCGGATTCTCGATCATCGACGTGCCCACCCAAGAAGAAGCGCTGGAATGGGCGGCGAAGATCGCCAGGGCCTGCCGCTGCGACCAGGAAGTCCGAGAAATGTTCTACGATCCGGAGTCCTGACCCCAGCCCCACAAGAACTTAACCGTTACTCCACCAGCTCGGTGAACAACCGATCCAGCGTCCCCGCCGGGTCGGTTGTCACCCCGGTATGCACCGCCGAGGGCTGGATCATGGTCGAACTGGGAGCCACAAGCCAGTGGAACCGCTCGGCCAGGTCCATCGCCGCCATCGGCCCGCCGTCGGCAACCCCGTCCGCAACCGCCGCCATCGCCGCCAGTTGCGACTCCACGAAGTCCGGATCAGTCTCCTCCGACAGCGCCTGCAGCTTCCAGGGGTCCAGCGCCCATCGCATGCCGAGAAACCGGAGCGACCGCGAGAACAGCACCACCCCGGCGTTGAAGCACTCGCCACGCTCCACGCGCGGCACCACCCGGATCACGGAATAGAAGTAGGCCTGTGGCTCACTCACGACGACGCCCCCTCGTGGCGCGATCGGGATCGATCGCACCCACGCCCGCCTCGGTCCGGGCCGCCTCCGCCCCGGCGATGAACGGCCGGGGCATCTCCAACCGCGTGGTGAAGTAGGTCATGTAGGCCTGTCGCTGGGCATCGGCGTCTCCCAACGGGCTCTCCTCCTCCAGCCACGAGTCCGGAATGCTCCCGATCGCCTGCCACAGGTCCGATTCCAGAAGCCGGTCCGCCATCCGCCGGTCCGCCTCCACCATCGACCCCGCCTTCGGCAGCAACACATGCTCCCGCACCAACGGAAACGGCTTCCGCGCCTCGGCGGCCGGATCGGTCCACCGGTGATGGGGCAGGATCGCCGCCCCATGGTCGATCAGCCACAGGTTGTCGTGCCATCGCAGCATGTTCGGGTTGCGGGTGGTGCGGTCCACGTTTGCCACGAACGCATCGAACCAGACGATGTCCGCCGCCAGCAACGGATCGATCGGCTCGCGCATCGCCAGGTCGAACGGCAGCGCCCCGGGCAGGTAATCCAGGCCCAGGTTCAGCCCGACCGAGCGATCGAGCGGCCCCTTGATCTCCGGATCAGGCTCGCCCAGCGTCAGCGCCGCCGGAAGGTTCACCAGCACCAGGTCGGGCACGTTCAGGCCAAGCAGGCGACCGATCTCGCCCGCCACCAGCTCGGCCACCAGGGTCTTGGTGCCCTGCGCCGCGCCCCGTAGCTTCACCACGTAGAGCCCGTCGTCGTCGGCCTCCATCAACGCGGGCAGTGACCCACCCTCCCGCAGGGGAGTGACATACCGGGTGGCGGTCACCAGCGGTAACCGCATTCCCACGTGCATCTCAAACGAATCGCCCATGTTCACCGTTGTCCCAGGGGCGTGCGCCTGATCGGCCTGCTCCCTGATCAGCCACTGCTTCGGCCGTCCTTCTTGCACGCGATATCCCGTCCATTCAACGCGGTTGCCCGCCGGCACGCGTCGCCAAATCGTCATTGCCGAAGCCTACCAGACCATCCCCATCCACCAGCGTCCCGACCGGATCGTCCGTTCACACCGTACGGTCAATTGCAAGGGCCAGTTTCCGGCACCGCTGCCGCAACCAACGCGACCGCTTTCGCACGCTCGCGACGTTTAATGTGCTGGTGACCCCGGGATCGAACCGGAGAACGTCACCGTGGGGGATTCGTATTGGCGTATCCGAACGGCGGGTTCGCCCAGTTATCACCAGGAGAGAGCATGGTCAATCTATCTGTTCGCTGGGGTCGCATCATCGCGCTCGTCGCCTTCCTGCTCACCGCCACGGTGGCGGGCACGACCTCGGTCGCCGCCCAGGAATTCGACGAGATCACCGTCAACGCCATCCTCTGTTCGGATGACACCTGCGCCGAGCCTGGCGACACCGTCCCCGGCTTCACAATCGTCGCGCTGAGCAACGACACCTCCGAGGAGCTGGACAGCTGCGTCACCGGGGGCGCCGATAACACCTGCACCCTCGCCGTTCCGGCCGGCGCCGATGTGTCCTTCGACTGGATTCCAGCCGAGGTCCCGGATGGCTATATCTTTCGCGACATCGCCATCACCGGCGAAGGGGTGACCAGCCTCCTCTTCGTCCCGACCGCCGAGCCGACCGAGCCGCCCGTTGAGACCGAGGACGTCCTCGTCAACGCCGCCCTCTGCACCGATCCGGGCTGCCTCGAGTTCTCCGACACCCTCGTCGGTTTCACCATCTACGCGCTGGACAACAACACCGGCGATCCGCTCGATAGCTGTGTGACCGATGAGGGTTCCCAGGGCAACGTCTGCGTGCTCGAAGTCCCGGTCGGCAGCGACATCGCCTTCGACTGGATTCCCGAGGAAGTCCCGGCTGGCTACCTGTTCCGCGACGTCATCGTCTCCGACGGCGAGATGGGCCCGATCGTGAACACCCTCGCGTTCAGCCAGGCCGAGGAGCCGACGGAAGAACCAACCGAGATTCCGACCGAGGTTCCGACCGAGACCCCAACGGAGGAGCCGACGGACGCCCCGACGGAGGAGCCGACCGAAACCCCAGCCGTCACCCCGACCGCCACCGGCACCCCGCAGGTGAAGGTGCTGCCGTCCACCGGCTCTGGTGATTCGTCGAACGTCACCGGCCTCGCCATCCTCGCCACCGGCCTGATCGCCGCGGCTGGCCTGATGGTCGCCTCGCGCAAGCTCAACACTCGCTAACGCCAGGCTCAACCAAAGGGGCGCCGGGATTTCTCCCGGCGCCCCTTTGTGTTCCCGCCGCCAGACGGAATCAGGCCTGTTGGTGCTGCTGCTTCGGGATGATGGAGATCTCGCCGGTTCGCTCCAGCACCGCGTACTTCACCTGGTCCATCCGCTCCAGCCCCTGCAGCGAACGGGCCGCATGCATGATGTCCGCCTCGGATATCCGCGACTTGTCCAGACGTTTCTGGAGCACGTTGCCGTCTTCCACCAGCAGCACCGGCACATCGTCCATCAATGGCTCCAGCCGGGGCCACCTCCCCTGCGCCAGCGACAGCCCGATGTCCAGCATCAGCAGGGTGATGATCACGATCAGGGCGTTCGTCATCGAGAAGTCGTTGCCCAGGAGCGCCTGCTGCGTCGCCTCGCCAATCACCAGCAGCAGCACGAAATCGAAGGTCGTGATCTGCGCCAGCGACCGCTTGCCCGCGATCCGGAAAATCACCAAGAGCAGGGCATACATCACCGCCGCCCGCAACACCATATCCACTGGAGCCTCCTCCCGCCGCCAGCTGGCGGAACGCCACGCTAGGGCAGGCTGAACTGGCGGAACGACACGTCGCCGCCGTCCATGATCCCCATGTCAACCGTCAGCCGTCCCATCTCCTGCGGCACGAGGTCGATATTGATGGTGATCAGCGCCGCCGGTTCCTCCACGTTGAACACATGCACCAGGCGGCCATCGGTCGCTCGCACCTCCTCCGGTTCGGGACTGATCTGGGTGACGCGAATCGTATTCATGTAGTCCGCCCCCAGCCACAACCCGACCTGCCCGCCGGACACCTGGTCGCCGTTCACATGAATGGTCAGCCTGCTCTCTCCCTGGTGCCGCACCACGCGCTGGTAGTCCACGGAGAAGCCCGCCGCGTCACCGCCGGCCGACGCCGACGACAGCGGGCCGGTGCCGAAGGCCCCCAGCATCGCGGCCACGATGAGCAGCGTCAGGACCACCCATCCCACCCGCTGCCACTTCCACTCCCATTCCTGGAGCTTCAGGTCCTGGTCCAGGTCGATGTCGCCAGTCCGCTGTCCCATGGTGCCCCCTTCGCCGCATGAACATGCCGACGATGTGTACGTACACCGAGTTATACATGACCCGCCACCCGGGCGCGACCGTTTCCAGCCGGGCGGCATGACACTCCGGTCGCGCCCCTGTCCGCGCCGTACCGCTCAAGCACGCAAAAGGGCGGGCGGGAATCGAATCCCGCCCGCCCAGATCCATGATGTTGCCGCCGTGTTACTCCGCTGGCGCTTCGGCCAACACCTGCTTCGCCACGTTGATCGCGGATATCGCTTTCGGCCATCCGCAATAGAACGCCAGGTGAACGAGCACTTCCTTGATCTCGGCCTCCGTCAGGCCATTGTCCCGGGCGCGTCGCAGGTGGCTCGCCAGTTGCTCGGTATTGCCGCCGGCGATCAGCGCCGACACCGTCGCCAGGCTGCGATCCCGGGGCGAGAGGTCCTCGCGCGCCCAGACATCGCCGAACAGCACATCGTCGGTCAGCTCAGCCATCTTCGGCAGGAAATCGCCAAACATGCGCTGCGCTGGTGTTCGCGTCTCGGAATCCGTCATCTTCCGCCCCTTCATATGAACGTGGTTCGTCATAGCGACACGCCAGGGAGTGATCACTCCAGATTCCCGGCGTACTCCTCGTCCGTCACGTGGTCGCCCCAATCGGCGCTGACACCCTGCTCGTCGGTTTGCAGCACCGCCACGTGTGCCATGAACCGGTCCGGCGCGGCACCGTGCCAGTGTTCCTCGCCCGGCTCGAAAAACACGCGATCACCTGGCCGGACCTCCTCAACCTGACCGCCGCGCCGCTGGACCCGCCCAATCCCTTCCATAATGAAGATGGTCTGCCCATTGGGATGCGTATGCCAGGCGGTCCGCGCGCCGGGTGCGAAGTGAACGATGCCGCCACTCACCTTCGACACACCTTCGGGGGCAACCAGGGCATCGACATAGACATCTCCGGTAAACCAGTCCGCCGAACCCTTGGTTGTCGCTATCGAACTCCGCGTGATCCGCATGTCGTCCTCCCTGATAGCCCGCTACGAAACGCTCGTCAGATTCCGGTCTGGCGCTCAAGGTGCTCCGGATACCGCGCCCCCTCGATCGGTGCCTGGGCCGATGCCGCATCGATCGCCGCGAGGTCGTCCGCCGTCAGGTCCACATCCACCGCGCCGAGATTCTCTTCCAACCGTTCCAGCCGCCTGGTGCTCGGAATCGGCACGATCCAGGGCTTGCGTGCCAGCAACCAGGCCAGCGCCAGTTGCGCCGGCGTCACGCCCTTCCGCTCGGCGATGCCCTTCAGCAGGTCAATCAACGCCAGGTTGGCTTTCAGCACGTCCGGCGCGAACCGGGGAATGACACCCCGGATGTCGTTGTCCGCGAACGCGAACCGCTCGTCCACCGTCCCCGTCAGCACTCCCTTGCCAAGTGGGCTGAACGGCACGAACCCGATCCCCAGCTCCTCCAGCGCCGGAAGCACTTCCTCCTCCGGCGCGCGGTACCAGATCGAGTACTCGCTCTGCACGGCCGTCACCGGCTGCACCGCGTGCGCCCGCCGGATCGTCGCCGCCGCCGCCTCGGACATCCCGAAGTGCTTGACCTTCCCCGCCGCGATCAGGTCCCTGACCGCCCCGGCCACTTCTTCGATCGGCACGTTCGGATCGACCCGGTGCTGGTAGTAGAGGTCGATCGCCTCCACCCGCAGCCGCTTCAGCGAGCCCTCGACCGCCGCCTTGATATGGTCGGGCTGACTGTTGAGCCCGGTCTGCCTGCCATCGGCATCGAAGGCAAACGCGAACTTGGTGGCGATCACCACATCGTCGCGTACGGGCGCGAGCGCCTCGCCCACCAGCTCCTCGTTGATGTACGGCCCATACACCTCCGCCGTATCGAAAAAGGTCACCCCGCGTTCCACCGCCGTCCGGATAAACGCGATCATTTCCCGCCGGTCCGGCGTGGCGCTGTACCCGCCGGTCATGCTCATGCACCCGAGCCCAAGCGCCGATACCTGGAGCCCGTTGGTGCCAAGTGTGCGTGCCTGCATGGTGGTTCCCTTTCAATCTGTCAGGTCGGACTACCTGCTCGCGGCCCCAACAGGTGCCGGGCGAGGAGCCACGACCGAGTACGACATAATAGTCCTATGCGTCGAAGAGCCTGGTGAACGAAGGGGGAGGCCAGGGTATCCACCCTGCACTCCGGTATCCAGCGCCACGCCTGCTTCGCGAGATTGAGCCGTGGTGGCGCTCACACCGGCCTCCTTCCTTCTGGATGGGCTATGCCTCGGGAATCGGCCTGCCGTAGGTTTCGAGGGTGATGCTGTCTGGCTCTGGTCCGCCACGAATGCCGGTATCGAGCGCGTCGATCGTGGCGATCTGGTCGCTGGTGAGTTCGAAGTCGATGATGTCGAAATTCTCGGCGATGCGCTCCGGCCTGGTCGACTTCGGAATCGCCGAGCGGCGTTCCCGCAGGTGCCAGCGCAGCATCACCTGGGCCGCGGACTTGTCGTGAGCCTGTCCGATGGCGAGCAGGATCGGATCGTCGAAGGTGCGCTTCTGCCCTTCCCGGTAGGAGGTGATGCCGCCAATGGGCGACCACGCCTGGGTCACGATGCCGTGCTCGGCGTGCAGGCGCTGCAATTCGGCCTGCTGGAAGTACGGATGGAGTTCGATCTGGTTCACGGCGGGCACCACGGATGTCTCGGCCAGCAATCGCTCCAGGTGCTCGGGCATGAAGTTGCTCACGCCGATGGCCCGCACCTCACCGTCGGCGAGCAGCGTTTCCAGCGCCCGGTAGGCGTCCAGGGTCTGGTCGAAGGCCGAGGGCAGTGGTTGATGGAGGAGGAGCAGGTCCAGATGGCCGACGCCAAGCTTGCCGGCGCTCTTGTCGAACGCATGCAGGGTGGCGTCGTAGCCGTAGTCGCTGATCCAGATTTTCGTCTCGATGAACACGTCGTCGCGGGGAATGCCAGCCCGGCGAATGCCATCGCCGACCTCCCGCTCGTTGCCGTACGAGGCGGCGGTGTCGACATGGCGGTATCCGGTGCGCAACGCTTCCGCCACGGCATCCGCCGTGACATCCGGCGGAGTCTGGAACACGCCAAGGCCCAGGAGTGGCAGATCGACCCCGTTGTTAAGTGTAACTGTCGGAACAGCTGACATGGAAACGCCTCCTGATCCAGATGCGGTCAATGTCGTCCCCCTTCCGCCTGCCGGTACGCGAGCCCTGCTCGCCGTCACGTCCCTGTCGACGCGCTCTATGAGGGAGCCGCTGGCCCCTGCAGGCTTGCATAAACGTCCAGGCCCATGACATACATGTCTGAACTGCGGTTGCCATGCATCCCAGTCTACGCACTGGCCACAGCAGGCCGGTATAACGATCGTCCAGAATGGTTTCACGATCCTGCAAACGCGGTGGTCAGGAAAGGTCATGTCACACAGGTCGAACGCGCACGCTGAACTGGTCGAATGCATGCTGCGGGCGATGCCCGTCGATGGCTCTTACGAGGTGCTGGACAATGTGAGCATTCACCGTGTGTCCAGGGTGAGGCAACCACTGCAAAGCGTCTCGCGACCCGCGTTCTGCGTCATCGCCCAGGGCCGGAAGGACGTCCGGCTGGGTGAGAGCCTCTACACCTACGATCCCGACCACTACCTGATCGCCAGCGTCGACCTGCCGGTCACCAGCCAGGTCGTGGAAGCATCCGTCGATGCGCCATACCTCAGCTTCCGCATGGACTTCGACGCGGAACTCGTCAGCTCGGTGCTCACCGAGGCCGGCAACGCGGTCCCGCGCCCCCAGGGCCAGGTCAAGGCGATGGATGTCAGCCCGCTCGATGATGGCCTGCGCGATGCCGTGCTCCGACTCGTCCGCCTGGCCAGGGAACCGGTCCAGGCGCGATACCTGGCCCCGCTCGTGAAACGCGAGATTGTCTACCGCCTGCTCACCGGAAACCAGGGAGCCCGGCTCCAGCACCTGGCGGCGGGCCAGGTCGCCAACCACGATATCGTCCGCGCCATCGAGCGGCTTCGCCGCCAGTTCGACCAGCCGCTCCGCATCGAGTCGCTGGCCCAGGACCTGGGGATGAGCGTGTCCGGGTTCCATCATCACTTCAAGGCGGTCACCTCCATGAGCCCGCTGCAATTCCAGAAACAGTTGCGCCTGCAGGAGGCCCGGCGCCTGATGATCGGGGAGGGCCTCGACGCCACCAGCGCCGGGTTCCGCGTGGGCTATGGCAACGCCTCGCATTTCAATCGCGAGTACAAGCGCCTGTTTGGCAACCCACCCATGCGCGATGTCGAACACCTGCGAAGCGCGATACCCGGCTCGCCCGGTCAATGACACTCTATTTGTCATAACACTTAGGACGCCACGGCCATTTCCGAGCACCGACCACTGGACATCGCATGCAGATCATCCGGCGGGACCAGAACGTATGGGGCATGCCCCCAAACCGCCTCACCACGATCCTCGATGACCACCTGCCACCGGCTCACCTCATCACCGCAGCCTTCGCGATCGGTTTCCAGGCGAACCGGCTGCTGATGGTGAGGACGGATCGCGACAACCGGGGTTGGGAACTTCCCGGCGGCCACCTCGAAGAGGGGGAGTCCGTCGAAGAGGCCGTCATCCGCGAAACGCGCGAGGAAGCCTTCGCGGAAATCGACCTCATCTCAAGCGTTGGGTACCAACGCTTCGAGGACCTGCACCCCGAACGCCGGGACTTCCGTCATCCGTATCCCATGAGCTACATGGTGTTCTTCGCCGCTCGGGTGTCGGCGTTGCTTCCCTTCGTCCCCAACGAGGAGAGTGGGGACCGTGGGCTGTTCGAGGAGGCCGACCTGAATGTTTCCGCTTGGGTCGAGGCCAACCGCGCGTTCTACGAGCGTGCCCGGAAAGCCTGCCAGCCCTCGCTTGCCTGACCCAGGTCCGATCACACCATCTCCCAAGTGGTAGGGGCGAAGCTCGTCTTCGCCCTGATTAGAAACGCGCGGCTCGGGTCAGCAAACACCCCTGGAACGCGGGAACCCCCGGTGCCATCTGGCACCGGGGTCTTCTTCGGTTTGTGCGAATCGGGAACGTGCTACACGTCGCGCCGGTTGAGCATCACCAGGGCCAGGCCGAGCGCGGCCACCACCCACACCACCACACCAGCCGCCGCGATCGCGGGTTCGGCATAGAGCGGGTTGTCAGAATCCAGGTGACGAAACGCCAGGCTGTCCGCCAGCGAACCGGGCAGGAATGCCAGCACGTCCTCCTGCCAGCGCCGCGGCAGCAACCCACCGAACATCGACGGCACGAACATTAGGCCAAGGATCAGCGTGATCGCGCCGGCCGCGCTCCGCAGCAGGAAACCCGCCGCCACGCCCATCAGCGGGAACATCGGCGAGGTCAGGATCAGGGCGATCAGGGTCCGCCGCGCGTCACCATCGCTCAGGCTGGCCGTGTTCATATCGTACGCGCCGAAAATAATCTGCGCCGTGAAGAACGTCGCGAGGATCACGATCGCGCTCAGCACCAGCGTGACCAGCGCGATCACCAGCGATTTGGCGAGCAACACCCGGCCCCGCTTCGGGGTGGTGGTGAACGTTTGGCGAATCATGCCGCTCGAATACTCGGCGGAGACCAGCTGCACGCCCATCACCACGAACAGGATGCCGCCGAAGATCAGCCCGGTGATGCTGAAGGTGATGGGATCGAACGAGGCCTGGTCCGCGCTCGACCATTCGCTGAACGACCAGCCCGTGACCCACGAGATGAGCGCGGTGATCCCCACCGAGAGGAGCAGCGCCAGCACCGCCATGAACCACATCGCGCGGGTAGTGGCGAACTTGTACCATTCCGAACTCAGCGTCGCCATGAACGATACCGAGGGCTGGCTGGCGCCTCGCGCCGCGGGTGTGTTGAACGTCTGATCCGTTGTCGCCGCGCTATGCATGGGTCTCGTTCCCCTTTCCGGCGAGAACCGGTTCGTTGCTCGTGTTATTTTCGACCTGCGACCTGTATTCCACGGTGTCGCGGGTCAGTTCCATGAAGGCGTGCTCCAGGCTGCCCCGCCGTGGGGCCAGTTCGTGGAGCGCGATCTGGCTGGCGGCGGCCAGCTCGCCGATTTCGGCCGCGCCCATGCCGGACACCAGCCGGGCGAGCGGGTCGGCCTCCGTCGTGACCGTCGCCCCGGCGTTCGCCACCAGCGATTCGAGCTCGGCGATTTGCGGGGAAACCACTCGCACCAACTCACCAGAGGCCCGGGCCATGAATTCGGGCATGCTGGTGTCGGCCACCATCCTGCCCCGGCCAATCACGATCACATGATCCGCCGTGCGTTCCATCTCGCTCATCAGGTGGCTGGAGACGAAGATCGTCCGTCCCTCGGAAGCCAGGTTTCGCATCAGGTCGCGGATCCAGAGGATGCCTTCCGGGTCGAGGCCATTCACCGGCTCGTCGAACAGCAGCACCGGCGGGTTCCCCAGCAGCGACGTGGCGATGCCCAGCCGCTGGGACATCCCCAGGGAGTAACCGCCGATCTTCTTCCCGGCCACGCCAGTCAGGCCCACGATATCGAGCACCTCATCCACCCGGCCACGCGGAATGTCACCAGCCTTCGCGATCCAGCCAAGATGCTGTCTCGCCGTGCGCCGGCCGTCGACCGCCTTGGGGTCCAGCACCGCGCCAACCTCGCGCATCGGGGCCGGCAGATCGCGATAGGAGACGCCGTTCACGGACACCGTGCCGGCCGAGGGCGCGTCCAGCCCCATGATCATCCGCATCGTGGTCGACTTGCCCGACCCGTTCGGGCCGAGGAAGCCGGTGATCTTCCCTGGTTCTATGTCGAACGACAACCCGTCCACCGCGGTTGTCTCGCCGTATCGCTTCGTCAGTCCTTGCGCCTTGATCATTGGGTCCCTCCCGGCTGGTGCGGGTCTCGCACGATCGAGCCAGCATTCCACCGGCCATCTTTTCCCGAACAACAATACGTTCTCATGTCCACGTCCCTACTTGTTGTGTAGCGGCACGTCTCGGGCGAAGACCCAGGCCACCGCGATCGAAACCGCCACGCCGATCAGCGCGATCGTCACGGTCATCGCCGTGTCCCAGACAATGTCCAGACGCGCGGCCAACCAGCCGAATGGTCCCCATATCAGGCCCGTTGACCCGCTCTGGAAACTGCCGAGCGCCATCACGAGCAGGACCGCCAGGATGCCGCGCCAGGTGTCGCGATAGAACCCGATCCCGATCAGGGCGCCCGCGGCGGTGCCCGCCGCCACCGAGATAAGGGAGGCGATGAAGATGAGCGGGTAATCCGTGAACGAGTCGAAGATGCGATCCTCGGGCACGCCCTGCCGCCAGTCCAGCAGGCTGAACACGGCTCGCTCGATGGCGAACCCCAGCGTGAGCACCACGGATACCGCCACGGTGTGAATGACGCCGAAGATGCCCATCTCGATCGCGCTGTCCCGGCGTGTCCTCCCGTTCGCCACGAATTTCGGCAGCACCTCGTACATCACGTAGCCACCGATGAAGGCCGTGTACCAGACCGCGATGCCGCTGATCGGGTCCCAGACGCTACTGTCGAGCGTGCCGAACCGGTCGATCAGGAAAGCGATCACGAACCATGCCACCAGCACCCCGACCGCCGCCAGCCCGGTCAGGGCCAACAGGTTTTCCACCACCGGCGCCGGGTACCGCCATGTCCTTGTTCTACCGGTCATGCCGCCCCTCCTTTCGGCGTCGTCAGGTACACGAAGAGGTCCTGCAGGTCGATGGGGTCGAGATCGAGCCCCGCCTGGCGCGCCGCTGCCCGTTTCTCGTCGGTCAACTCGCCAAACACCATCGCCGACCGCGTCCGGCCCAGTTCACGGCTACCGATCACGGACAGGCCCTCCACGAACCGGTTCACCGCCGTGGCCTCGCCCGTGACCGAGGTGCCACGGCCGAGCAGGTCGTCAGTCGCCTCGTGCAGCAACACCTTGCCCTTGTCGATGATCACCACGTCCTCGAACACCGAACTCACTTCTTCGATGAGGTGCGTCGAGACGATGAACATCCGCGGATGCTCCATGTAGTCCTTCAGCAGCACGTCGTAGAACGCGTAGCGCGAGGGGGCGTCCATCCCCAGGTAGGTCTCGTCGAACATCGTGATCGGCGCCCGGGCCGCCAGCCCCAGCACGATCCCCACCGCCGACCGCTGCCCGCGCGACATCGCGCTGATCTTGGTCTTGCGCGGAATGCTGAACCGCTCGATCAGCTCCTCCGCCAGCTCCGCGTTCCAGTTCGGCCGCAGCCACTCGGCATACGCCAGCGCTTCCTTGAGCGGCTCGTCCTCGTCCACCACGTCGCCGCCTTCGCGAATCAGCGCGATCTGGCGGGTGATCGCCGCGTTTTCGAACACCGGCTCGCCGTTGACGAGGATCTCGCCCTCGTCCTGCTTGCGGAACGCCGCCAGCGCCGACATCAGGGTGGACTTGCCCGATCCGTTGCGGCCCAGCAGGCCAATGATCCTGTTCCCTTCCAGCGGCAGCGACAGGTTGTCGAGCGCCGTCACATCTCCATAGTTCAATCGCACATCGCGAGCTTCGATGGTTGGTGTCGTCATCTGGCTCCTTCCTTGTCCAGTTCCCGCAACCGCGCCACGATCTCCGCCAGTGGAATCCCGATCGTCCGCGCCTCATCGACCATTGGCTCCAGCACCTCGCTGAAGAACCGTTCGCGATGCTCGGAAAGCAATTGCGCGCGCGAGCCTTCGGACACGAACATCCCGATCCCGCGCTTCTTGTACAGCACCCCTTCGTCCACCAGGCTCTGGAACGCCTTGGCGGCGGTGGCCGGGTTGATCCTGTAGTACGCCGCGTACTGGTTCGTGGACATCACCTGCTCCTCCTCGGCCAGCACGCCATGCAGGATGTCGCGTTTGATCTGCTCCGCGATCTGTCTGTAGATGGGACTGTGATCATCGAACATGGCCGCCTCGTTACTTAGCCGGTTCTTTACTCATGTAACTAACCATAGCAGCAATGCACCGATTTCGCAAGGTCCGCGGCTCCAAACGGCACGCCGTGGGCTACAATCCAGACCAGATCACGCTCGGCAATCTCGCGCCCCAACGCCCCCGGTTCGATTCCAGGAAGGTCCGACCATGCCCACACCCGTCAGCCCGCATCTCACCCGCCGCCACCTGATCGCCGGGGCCGGCGCGGCCGCCACCTCGGTCATGGTTGGCCCGGCGCTCGCCCAGGACGCCTCGCCCGTCGCCAGCGGCGTCGACCCGGCCGCCTTCCGCGCGCTGTGCCAGTCGATCACCGGTTTCGCCACCCTCGACGACGCCGGGCTCGAGCAACTGCTCGACCTCTTCCTGGCCGACGAGGAGACGACCGCCAGCCTCCAGGAACTCCTGACGATGGAGATCGACCCGGACTTCAATCCGCTTCAACTGGACTTCCCGCTGGTCGTGGTGGTCAACAACATCCTGCAGTTCTGGTTCCTCGGCTCGTTCCGCAACGAGGCGCTGGAAAACCGCGACCAGCGGTCCCCACGGCTCCTCGCCTACCAGTCGCTGCCCTATATCACCGCCCCCGCGCTGTGCAAGGCCTTCGGCTACTGGGCCACCGATCCCAACCTGCCCAATCGCCCCTGATCCGGATTCCCCCCACGCCCACGAGGAACCAATTCATGCAAGCCACTCCCACCGCCGCGTCCACCCAACCCGACCATGACATCGTGATCGTTGGCTCCGGTGTCGCCGGCGCCCTTGTCGGCGCCCGCCTGGCCGCGGCCGGGGCCAGCGTCGCCATCCTGGAAGCCGGACCCGTCACCGATCGCGCCGCCTCCGTCGCCCGCTATCACAAGGGGGTCTACGCCTACGAAAGTCCGGAATGGGCGCCCCAGCCAACCTCCGCCGATCCCAATTGGTACTACCTGCAATCCGGCCCCGTGACCTGGACCAGCGACTACGAGCGCCGGGTCGGCGGCACCACCTGGCACTGGCTGGGCAACACTCCCCGCCTGCTCCCCAGCGATTTCGAGATGCGGACCCGGTTCGGCGTCGGCAAGGACTGGCCGCTGAACTACGACGACCTCGAACCCTGGTACCTCCAGGCCGAGTACGAACTCGGCATCGCCGGCGACAGCGAGAACGATCTCGGCTCGCCCCGGAGCGGCCCGTACCCCATGCCACCCCTGCCGCTCGCCTCCGGCGACCTCATCTTCAGGGAAGCCGCCGCCTCGCTCGGCTACGAGGTCGTCGCCACCCCCCAGGCCCGCAACTCGGTCGAGGGCTACCAGGGCCGGTCGCGCTGCTGCGGGAACGGCACCTGCATTCCCATCTGCCCGGTCCAGGCCAAGTACGACGCCACGGTTCACGTCGACCTCGCCGTCGCCAACGGCGCCCGCCTGCTGGACAATTCCGTGGCCTGGAAGATCGATGTCGACGACGATGGCGCCATCTCCGGCGTCCACTACAAGACGCCCGACGGCGCCGACCACGTCATCACCGGCCGCACGTACGTGATCGCCGCCAACGGCATCGAAACGCCCAAGCTCCTCCTGATCTCGGCGGGCGAAAACGCCCCGAACGGCGTCGCCAACTCCAGCGACCAGGTTGGCCGCAACCTCGCCGACCACCCCGGCATCTTCACGGGCGGCTCCATGCCCCGGGCCTACGCCGGATCGCGCGGACCACTCCAGCTCGCCGGCATCGACTCCACCCGCGAAGGCGATTTCCGCGGCGAGCGCTCGGCGTTCCGGTTCGAAATCCACCACGACACCATCAACGCCGTGAACATCGCCCGCGACCTGATCGCCGAGGGACTCTCCGGCCCGGCCATCTCGCAGCGCATCGCCGAAATCGCCCCCTACCGCATCGGCGTCTCCTGTCTCACCGAGCAACTGCCCAATCCGGAAAACCGCGTGGTGCCAGACGACCATGAAACCGACGCCCTCGGCATCCCTCGCCCCCGGATTCACTTCGACTACGGCGACTACACCATGAAGGGCATCGAAAGCGCGCTCGAACTCCATCACCATGTGATGGACGCCCTCGGCGCCACCGATGTGTTCGATTCCGGCATGTTTGGCGTGGGCCACCTGATGGGCACCTGCGTCATGGGCGACGATCCCGCCACCTCCGTGGCCGATCGCACCGGCCGCGCCCACGACCATGCCAACCTTTACTTCGCCGGCTCCAGCCTCTTCCCCACCACCGGCACGGCCAACCCCACCCTCACCATCGCCGCCCTGGCCCTGCTCACGGCGGACGCCATCGGCCAGGAGATGGGCCTCACGGTGCCCGGCATCGCCACCGAACCGGTCGGCACGCCCGTCCCCGCCTGACCTCGCCAGACGAAAACGGGCCGGTTCGACCTCGGTGTCGAGCCGGCCCGTTTTCGCGATGCTCCTGCTACACTGGCCGTGGGTTCACACCGTCGCGGTCGCGCCAGCCAACGCTGGAATGTCCAGGTACTCCTCGTGTCAGCATTCACGGCGATCCCCGCGTTCAGATTCAACACGGACGACCATCCCGCCGAAACCCGGGTAAAGCTCTGGCGCGACATCGTCGCTGTCACCCACGACTCCGCGCCACTCGAACCCGGCCCCGCCCACTCCGATTACAACCTCTGGAACCTCGGCGGGATGGCGGTCAGCTCCGGCTCCTACTGGGCCCAGACCTTCACCCGCTCCCTCGAGGCCATTCGCCGGGACCAGATCGATCACATCGGCCTCTTCGTCCAGGGCCGCGGCAGCCGTTACAGCCGCGTTGGCGACACCGAACGGCACATCACCCCGTACGACCTCCAGATCACCGACTTCGCCCAACCCGAGACGTCATTCGCCACCGCCGGAAGCAGCGGCACCCTCTATATCCACCGCGACCTGGCCGAGGAATTCCTGCCCACCATCGCCAGCTACCACGGCCATGTCCTGCGCGACAGCACGGCCAACGTTGTCGCCCACCACATCCTGAACCTCGGCGCCCACCTGCCAACCATGTCGGAATCCGCGCTGCCTCACATCACCCAGGCCACGATCGAACTGGCGGTCGCCTGCCTCCAGTCGCTTCAGACTGGCTCGTGGGACATGTCCAAACCGGTGACCTTCGCCATGCGCCGCCGCGTCGAGCGCTACATCGACGCCCACCTTGGGCGCCCCGATCTCACCCCGGCGTCAATCGCCCAGGCCTGCGGCCTCTCCCGCAGCTCCCTCTACCGCCTGTTCGACCAGCACGACGGGATCATGGCCTACGTCAAGCGCCGCCGCCTCCACCGCATTCGCGACATCCTCCTCGCCAGCACCGACCATCGATCGCTGGCCGGCATTTGCCAGGACCACGGCTTCCAGAGCGGCGCCCACTTCAGCCGCGAGTTCCGCCGGGAATTCGGCTACTCGCCCAGCGACATCCGCGGCGGCCTCCTCGCCGCCAGCCCGGCCCCCGCCTCTCCCGGACTGATTCTCCACGCGCTCCATGCCTGAGACGATCCCAGGACAGGGGCGGGCCACTACTCGGGTCGATGGTCGAATCGCGCACCGACCACCGGCCCAAGCGCCGCCCCCAGCAACAAGCAGCCGATCGCGATGAACCGCGCGGCGTCCTCGTAATCGAGCACGAAGGCGGTGAACGCCGCGAGCCCGATTCCCACCAGGTAGCCGGCGACCAGACCAATCAGGATCCTGACGATCACGTTCATGTGGAAATCTCCTTCGCCATTACGGCTGCTTCCCGGCCGCCGCGCACGGCCGCCACAGCCCGTAGCGCGATCCAGCTCCCGAGCACCAGCAGGAACGCGCCGTTCAGCGGGTGGAGCGCGTTCAACCGGGAGTTGCTCGCCTCGATGAATCCGTACTGGGCCTCGAACGACAGGAACAGCACCACGCAGGCCACGGTCAGACCGCGTCCCGTCCTACCCGCCAGCGCCGGTATCCACATCACCCAGGTCAGCAGCCCGAGCATATGGCCCAGCCGCTCGTGATCCCGCCACCGGCTGGCGTCATCGAACATGCTCAGTCCCACCAGGAAGAATTGGCCGAACGCGCCAAGCGCGAACAACCCGGCCAGCACCAGCAGCACGACCCGCGCCACGAGCACCAGGGCGAACCGCGAAGCAGGGGAGGTATCTGTCGCCATCACGCCACTCCTTTCCGTCGCCCCGGGCGGAACCGGGCGCTTGCCCGCGCCGCCAGGGCACACCAATCCGTGATGCCGGGCCGTGGCAACCACGTCCGGAACCAACTCGGTGCCCAGTCTGGCGATCGACTTTGAGAATTCCCTAAGAACCCCCGCTCCGCCCGCGACGCGCGGCGGGTAGCCCATTCGCCTCTTGCGACAGTTCACGTTCCGGCCCACACTGGATTGACCGGCGCCAGAGGGGAGCGGCGCCCCGGTGAATGGGTCCCTTGTCCAAGCGTCCCCAAGCAGAAACAGGGAGCACATGCACCGAACACGCCTCACGTCACTGCTCGCCATCGGCATTCTCTTCACCACCCTGCTCGGCGGCGCCCATCTCGCCACCGCGCAGGACCAGGCCGCGGCCGACCACGTCGCCGTCGGCACCTGGACGGTGGAAAGCGCGCCGGCTGACCTCATCACCAACATCCGCGCCATCAGCCTCGCGCCCGGCGGCATCGCCTCGGTGATCTCCACCGGCCAGGGCGAGGACCCGCTCGGCGCGCTCGGCGCCTGGGAAGAGACCGGCGATACCTCGGTCATCCTCACCTTCACCCTGTTCACCAACGGCCCGGCCTACATCACCGTTCGCGCCAGCCTCGACTTCGCCGACGACGGCGCCTCCTTCACCGGCGGCTACACCATGGAGGCGGTGTTCGATCCCGCCGGCGGTGGCACCGGTGGCGAAATCGGCCCTGGCACCCTGACCGGAACCCGCCTGGTGGCCGAGGCCCCCGGCACCCCGACCGAATCGTTCGAGGACTTCTTCGCGATCCCGGACCCGGAAGCCACTCCCGCCCCGTAACACACACCGAAGGCCCGGCAATGTGCCGGGCCTTCGCGCATGCCTGATCGTCCCGCGATCAATCCGCCGCCAGCCGGTCCGCCCGGCCCGACCCCGGGTGGTAGCGCAGCGTCACCCGCCGCGCCTCGTTATCCGGCCACTCGCCGATCACCTCCACCCCCAGCGCGTGCTGGTCGGTGGAAAACACCCATTCCCAGTGGATCAGCGGCCAGCCGCCGATCATCGGATCCTGGATCGCCCGCCGCACGTTTCGCACCTGCTCCTGGGTGACGCCACTGGTCATGGGGAAACCTCCTCGGCCATTGCTCCCGGTTGCCTGTCTGCCCCTATCGTAGCGCACCGCCGAAACCGCCCCCTCGCGCCGCTGGCCCCCGCCGCCGAACCGCCCTACGATGGAACCGGCACGCCGATATCCCTGACCGTCCGCCCGAAGGAGCCCTCGTGATTCATATCCGCACTTCGCCGCCCGGTACCGGACCCCGCCCGCGATGACCTGGCTCCGCGACCTCGGCACCCGCCTGGCCGATGCCTACCAGCACGAAATCGTCGATCCCCACAAGCAGCCACAACTGGCCCTGCTGCTCGCCTTCCTCGTCACCTTCAGCCTCGTCCGCTGGATTACCCACTCGATCCGCGCCGGACGCCACACCCGCATTTTCCACAACGTCTCCGCTGGTGGCACCCACTTCCACCACCTCGTGCCCGGCATCCTGCTGATGATGGTCAGCGGCTACATCGCCATCGCCGTCGACCCATCGATGCCGAAGGAACCCATGGCGGTCCTCTTCGGCATCGGCATGGCCCTCACCCTCGACGAATTCGCCCTGTGGCTGCACCTGGAGGACGTGTACTGGGCGAAGGAAGGCCGCCAGAGCGTGGACGCCGTGATCATCACCGCCACGATCATCGGCCTCGGCATCCTCGGCTGGAGCTTCTGGGCCGAACTCGGGCGCGTGGTCGGCGACGTGTTCTAACCCCGCCTGCCAAACCACCCCGCCCGCCAGTGGCATCCTCGCCGCCGTGGCCCTACGATGGAACCCGCCACCACCGATTAGCCCGGCCACGCACCGCCGGGCCGAAGGAGCCTGCATGAAGATCGGTTTCATCCTCCCCCTTGGCGAAGATTCCACCCTCGGACGCGCCCCCACCTGGCCCGAAATACGATCCCTCGCCCTCCAGGCCGAAGGCGCCGGGTTCGACTCCGTCTGGGTCTACGACCACCTGCTCTACCGCTTCCCCGAACGTGACACCATGGGCGTGCAGGAATGCTGGTCGGTCCTCTCCGCCCTCGCCGGGGTGACCGAGCGCGTGGAACTCGGCACCCTCGTGATGCCCACCATCTGGCGCAACCCCGCCCTGCTCGCCAAGATGGCCGTGACGGTCGACGAGATCTCCGGCCACCGCCTCATCCTCGGCCTCGGCACCGGCTTCCACGAACCCGAGTTCGCCGCCTTCGGCTACCCCTTCGACCACCGCGTCGACCGCTTCGAGGAAGCCCTCCAGGTGATCGGCCCTCTCCTGCGCGAAGGCAGGGTCGACTTCGAGGGCACCTACGTCTCCGCCCCCAACTGCGAGATCCGCCCCGCCAGCACCCGGAACGGCTCCATCCCCATCCTCGTCGCCAGCCACGGACCCCGCATGCTCCGCCTCACCGGCGCCCACGCCGACGCCTGGAACACCGCCTGGCTGGGCGACGTCTCCGCCCTGGCCTCCCGCCGCGCCGCCCTGGAGGAGGCCTGCGCCGCCACCGGCCGCGACCCGAACTCGCTCACCATCACCGTCGGCGTCCACATCGCGCCCCCCGCCGCCCCGGACGCCGAACCCCACGACCCCGCCCGCGTCCTCTCCGGCACCCCGGAGGAGATCGCCGCCGGCCTGCTGGCCTACCGCGACGCCGGCGTGGACCACGTCATCTGCGGCGCCCTGGCCGCCACCACCCACGACTACACGGCCCAGGTCATCGCCCTCACCGCCGCCGCCCTCGCCGTCTACAACTCGAAGGCGTAGTCAGGGACAACACCAGGCCGACACGGAGTCGGCCCCAACACACGGTCGGAGCATGGATTGACACTTCTCGAACTTGGTAGCGGCGAATCGCGTGTCTTCGCCCAGGAATGGCGCGCACTGGTTAGGTCAGAGGACAACGTTGATACCAGGCGTTGACGAAAGGCGAACTCGAAACTACGAGTTTCGAGTTCGATCATGAGCTTACTGACACCCTTTGCCGCTCATGATCGACCTTTGGGTGACTTTTACCGTTCTATGGGCAACTATCAAGTAATCCTTGATAGTTGCCACACATAAGGCAAATGTAAGTCCGCTCATTGAAGTGTTGGCGCAACTCGGGCGGATCGCCTATACCTCGTACACCTTCATCACTTCATCGCCATAGTGATTGATTACCTTCACCGCGATCTTCCCACTCGACGGAACCGAGAACGGGCGGCTCTCCGTCCGGTACAGGCTCGCCCAGGCATCCTCGTCGATCTCTGCACGCAACGCCCGCTTCAACTTGTCGTACGGCTCCTGCGCACCGGTGAAGTACGCGTGTCGCACGAAGAAACTCTCCTCGTTGTAGTCCGTGTCGATGAACCAACATGCGATGTCCTTCGTGTCGTTGGACCGAACGTCGCCGGTAGTCGGATCGTAGACGTCGACTCCGTGGACTTTCACGACGACATCGCTGCCTTGCCGGGCAATTTCCACGTCGGGTTCACCGAACACCATGAACAGGTTTCCGGCGCCAGTTTTCTTGAGCAAATCCTCGCCCAGCGCCAGGTCCGGGTTCATCTTGACCGGAAGTACGGTTAGTTGCCCGTACCGCTTCGCTTCCTCCGAGACATGTGCATCGAACGCGAACCCCGCCACGATCAGCACGTCGTAGCCGATGCCCTGCACGGCCTCCTTGGCGGCGTTCTTCACCTGATCCGGGCCGACCGTTCCGTACTCAGGCCCAAGCGAAACGGCCACTCGCCGAATCAATCCTTCGCCGTCGGTGAACTCACCGGTTGCATGAATGTGCTTGCGAGGATCGCCAGCGAATGTTTCCAGTCGATCGAATGTCAGTCGTTGCCCCTTGTACCCGTTCTGGACACCCGCCTTGCGAAGGTTGTCGAGAATAGTGGTCGCGAAGTCACCCTGGCGGGTCTCCTCCTCGGGCGAAAGCGTGCCGTCAAAGTCGTCGTCGGCGGTGGAGAGCACGCGATGTGGCGACAGCGATTCAACCGTGAACGGTCCGGTCACACGGACCCGTTTTGTGTCCTCGTATGGCTGGTCGTAAAGTGTCTCGAACTCGGCGTGGCGGGCAATTGCGGCGTCGATCTCCTCACGAGTCATGCCTTCGACGATGTCCGGATTGTTGGCGATCGCCTTGAGCGTGATGTGCGGAACCCGCTTGTAGACGAAGCCTTTCCGGATGTCGCCCTCGGTCGGATAGGGTGGTGGCGTCTGGCCGGTCAGCTCGGTCTCCTTGGCAATCCCCTCCGCCGTATCGGCCAGGTAGTAGTATGGAAATTTCGCCGCCATCAATCGCGTCCGCGCCAGCGCCAAAGCGACCCGCGAAGTATCAATAGTGATCCAACGCCGCCCCCACTGCTCGGCGACATACGCCGTCGTACCCGACCCGCAAGTGGGATCGAGCACAAGATCACCGGGGTCAGTGGTCATCAGGATGCAGCGCTCTATGGCCTTGGTTCCCGTCTGTACTACGTATATTTTGTCTTCGGTGAAGCTCCCAGTTGCAGTATCATCCCAAAGCTTGGTGACGGCAACAGCGGGAAAATCATCCACGTATCGCACGTACTGTAGCGAGTTCGCTGCTACATGCATTCGCTGAGCGTGAGCCAGTCTCGCAAGACCACCGAGGTTTGTTTTCCATCGCTGTGTATAGACCTTCCCATCCAGCGTAAAGTCAAGGAGTGGATTGCCCTGAGAAGTGATGTTATCCGCCTTATAAATACGCGCACTTGACGGAATAGGCACTACCCCCTCTCGTTCCGCTTTAGTCATTCCTCGCCTCTGACCATCTGGAAAGTCAAGCCAAGTATAGGTTGAGGCTGTACCAGAGAGACGACTCTTGGCCTGATACAGTTGGCGAAATTTCGTCTCGGATCGACTCTTTCCATACCAAATCAAGAAGTCAAATCTATCAGGAAGAAAAGCCTGGGTTAGGCCGCTAGTCTTGACATAGGCAATCTCTCCGCAAAAATTCTCACTTCCAAAAATTTCATCAAGCAGACTACGAACAAGATGAACATTTTCATCACCAATCTGCACGAAAACGCTGCCCGACTCCGTAAGCAGTTCCCGAGCGACAACAAGACGGTCGCGCAGGTAAGCAAGATACGAATGGATACCCAGTTGCCAAGTATCCCGAAATGCGCGGACCTGTTCGGGCTGGCGTGTGGCGTCGGTAACGCTACCATCCTTCACGTCACGCTTTCGGGTGCTGACCTGCCAGTTGGAACCGAACTTGATCCCGTAAGGCGGATCAATGTAGACCGTCTGGACCTTGCCCTTGAGTCCTTCCTTCTCCGCCAGGCTCGTCATCGCCAGCAGCGAATCACCGAGGATGAAGCGATTCGACCAGTGCTGCTGGTGCTGGTAGAACTCGACCTTCTTCTCAAAGTCGTCACCAAGCCCGTTGAAGTCACTGAACATGTCCATCTGCGCGGCGGCCGGGTTGGCTTGGATGCGTGGCAGGTCGTCGATGATCGCCCGTGGGTGAATCTTCTCCTGAATGTAGATCGGCACCACCGGAACCTGCAGGTCCTGTCGATCCTGCTCGTCCTTACCCTTCCATACCAGTTGCGGATCGAGCGAAGGGTCGCGTGGATAGAGCATGGTTTGGGGAGCTGTTTCGTCACTCGCCACGAAGTCGCGCAGTTCCTCGGTCGGAATATTCGCCCGCGTCTCATGCGTATGCCGGATCGCGTCGATTTCCACTGGTGTTGCCTGCTTACGCGTGCTTCGTGCCGTCATGGTCTGACTCTCCGTTGGACGATTGGTTGCGATGCGGTTCTCGGTGGACCAATACGCGGTCGGTCCCTACAAACGATCTGATCCGGCGTATACGTGTCCCCGAATGTCGCTCGCCGCGTTCCATGGATCGGTGATTTCCACGTAATCCCACCGACCGAATGTGCCCTGGTTGTTCACCGCCGGAAGCCAGAAGGCTCGGGCCGTCTCCGCCTTAATCGCCTTTTCCTTCTTCGACTCACCCGAGACTTCCACGATCAGGTTCAGCAGGTCGTCCGGGCCGTGACCGTCGTCGATGCAGGCGATGAAGTCGGGAATATAGGTTCGTTCCTTGCCCTCCAAGGAATACGGAATCGAAAACCCGAGATTCTCGTTCTTCACGTACCGCGCCACCTCATCCATGCTTTCCAGCACTTCCGCCATCTTCTGTTCCCAGTCATACGTGTCCAATACAACGTGGGAAACGTGGCACTTCTCGGGGTCGGTCACCATCACTGGCTTGGTCGTATCGAAATCGACGTAACGGGTGGAGCCAATCGCATCGTAGGGTCGCATGATTGGGAGCAATCGGGGCGTCCCCGACTCGCCCTGCACAATCGCCGAGTAGACACCATCCGCCGCCTCGTTGCGCGTCGCGCTCGCGTTTAACCAGCCGATATGGGTGCCGTCCTTGTAGACCACACAGGTTTTCAGGTACCGCCGGGTGATCTCCAGCACCTGTGGAAACAGCCACGGGCGAGGATTGCCTTCTGGATCCTTTAGGCGGTTCATCGTCTCGCTGGCGATTTCGAACGTAATCTGATTTGTCCGTCGCGCGGCCAGATCCCAGGTTTCGTGCAAGGCGGTCTCGCCAATGCTACCGGCCACTTGGGTCAAGCTGGGCGTGTCCTGCGTCGAAATCGTCAGGGGCGACACTCGGCTGAAATCGGCCGCCAGCCGACCGTCGGGAATCTCGTAGCGATATCCGGCCAGGCGAGGAAAGGTGATCTCGCACACTTCGCGCTCCTTCAGCGCCTTGACCCGCGTCGGAATCTTTCGCGGTTTCGGGTCGCCCACGTCACCGTTGCTGGGGATGAACGAGAAGGGGATGCCGTAGACCTCGGCATACTCCGGCTCGAAGAAGCCATTGTCATCCGCCGCGTAGCTCATGCGTCGCAGGGCTCGCCCCACGACTTGTTCGCAAAGCAACTGTGTGCCAAACGCCCGAACCCCCAGGATGTGGGTAACGGTGTTGGCGTCCCACCCCTCGGTCAGCATCGAAACGCTCACCACGCACCGAATGTGTTCGCCCAGGCGACCCGCTTTGCCGACCGTGTTCATCACTTCGCGCAGCAGGTCCTCGTCGGTCAGGTCGTCCGTATCGCGCCCGGGAAATCGCTGGCGATACTCGGCCTTGAACTCTTCAATCTCTCGGGCGGCGTAGCGCTTGAACTCATCGCTCATCGCGTTGCCAGATTCCAGTTGCTGGCTGTCCACCAGAATGGTGTTCGGGCTGTGCCGCCACTTGCCGTATCCATCGTCATTCGCGAACAACGAAAGCCGCCCAGGAACAATGGTCTTGACCTCGTTGCCGTCGTCGTCATGCCCGGCAACCTTTTCCCACCCGCCAATGTAGTCGAAGACCATCTTGGAGACGTTGGTGTTGTTACACACCACGATGAACACTGGCGGAGTGGAGCCGCCTTCGCGGTTAGCCTCACTGGCCTCCCAACGCTCGAACGAGCGTCGGTAGTCGTTGTAGAGGCTGTCCAGCGCGCCTTCCAGTTCCTTCGGCAGGTTCGGCGCAATCCCTTCAAGGGAATCAGTCTTGCGCCCCTTCTTCGGCAAGTCGTCCCGAATCCGGCTCCAGAGGTCACGATAGGTCGGCAATTCGCCCACCATCGAATCGTCGGCAATCGGGACGCGAGGCACCTTCACGATGCCGGACTCAATCGCGTCGATCAGCGAGAAATCAGAAACCACCCAGGGAAAGAGCGTCCCCTCGCTGTAGCCGGAGCCACGAAGGAAGAATGGGGTAGCCGAGAGGTCGAAGATGGTCTTGACGCCGATCTTCTTTTGCACCGCTTCGATCCCGGAAATCCAGATCCGGGCTTCCTCTTCTCGCTGCTTCGCCTCCTCCCGCTCCTCGCCCACCAGCTTGGGGTTTGCCAGTGC
>JAEWEG010000040.1 GCA_023389575.1 Chloroflexota bacterium
GCATGCACACGACCAGCACCATCATCCTGAGGGACTTCATCGCTGTTCCTCCGCGCCGTCCACCGGAGGCAGGAGCGTCTCCAGCTCGAGCATCATGGAAACCACGTCATCCACGCCATCGAGCAGATAGTCGCTGGATTCGATCACTCGCGGGTCCGTGTCGAGCGTCAGCACGCCAACGGCCAGCGTCTGGATGCCCGATTCCTCGCGAAGCTCGCGCAATACCCGAAACGCGTCGGCGTCCGTCACGTCATCACCCAGGAAGACCGCCGACTTGAGTTCGCGATCATGGATGATCTGGCGCACGGCCGAGCCCTTGTTGATCGCCTCGCCGGGACGGAGTTCGAACACCATCTTGCCGTCGGAGACCCAGAATCCGTACTCCCGGGCGATCTCATCGAGGATCGGGGCAAGCACGTCGCGCACCGCCCCAGGATCGGGCGCCAGCCGGTAGTGAATCGAGCCAGAATACACCTTGTCCTCGAAGATCACGCCGTCGCCGGGCACGTGGGCCAGCATCCGATGTTCGATCTCCCTCAACGCTTCCGGCAGCGCGTCCTTTGCCTCCTGACCGGCGGGATGAACGTGATGTCCATGCTCGTCCAACCACTCAAGACCGTGGTTCCCCACGTACAGAAGATTCGGAACGTCGATCCGCTTGCTTGCGTCGGCGATTCCGCGGCCCGTCACGATCCCGACCACCGCAACCTTGGAGGTCATCGCTCCCAGCGTTTCGCGCACGCCCGGCGCGGGTTCCGCCGTGTCCGGGGTCGGCGCCACGGGGCTGAGGGTTCCATCGAAATCACTGAAGAGCGCGCCCGGCGTGTTCGACAGGAGCTTCGCCAGGGCTTGCGCGACATCGGCGACGGGTGAAACGGTCCGGCTCATCAGGAGAACCTCCTTGGGTGCAGGGTAGCCTGCCTAGGTCGTTTCGTATCGATAAATCTTGCCGTCCTTGGAGGCGATCCAGAGATCCACCACCTGGCCACGATCGAGAATGGCGACATGGAAGTACACATCCCCCCTCGGCGCGCCTGGCGGCCCGAACTGCTGGTCCTCGGTATTCGGACGAATCGTCACGCCACCGACCGCCGCCAGCAGCAGTTCCTCGTCGAATCCCGCCCGCACCAGCGACCGGTACACGAACAGCACCTCGACGCCATTTGACGTGTCCAGGATTGGCACGGTCACGGGATCGGCGTTGGTCGCGCGCACTTCGTTGGTCGCGGTCGAATAGAACGCTTGCGCCCGCTTGGAAAAGAACGTGCCATCCAGTTGGTAGCCGGTTTCCAGCAGCGGGCACCCAAGCCGCAGCGAGAACAACTGGGCATCGCTCTCCCACGCCAGGCCGAGCTCGTAAACTCGTTCCAGCCCCGCGGGGATGTACGGGTCGACCCCTTCAAGGTCCCGTATCCGAAGCCGCCCATCGAAGCAGGGCGCGGAGGTGTCGTCCACCCCGGCGAGTGGCGGCGGCGTGCCTTCCTGGGCAACCGCGGCGCTCGGGATCAGGACCAGCATCAGGGCTAGCAACACGCTCGCCATCAGGAAGAACGGTCGGGACCCGGGAGTCATCAAAGCTGGGAACGTGGGTGGACTGGATCGGAAGTCGGTGTGCAATGGAGGTTCCTGGTGCCTGGCGGGCGGTCATGCCGATTCGCCTGGATCATAGCATGAGCCCATTTCGAGAACCGGGGACGACGGGTCGCCAGATACCGTCTCCCGAATGTGCGCCACGAGACTCGCACCTGCGATATATTGAAGATAGTTACTGTCAACGGTATCGTAGTGGACGATTCCAGCGTGTCGGATCAGGAATGACCCTCTGTCGCACGTTGATGTTGCCCTGCGAACTCTCACACTGGTGGAGCGCCAACCGAATGCGCCTTTTCAATACCCAAACCCAATCGGTCGAGGACTTCGCGCCGATCAATAACCATGTCGGCATCTACGTTTGCGGGGTCACCCCGTACGACACCACTCACGCCGGACATGCCTTCACCTTCCTGACCTACGACGTACTGGTCCGCTATCTCCGGTCGAAGGGAGTCGAGGTCACCTACGTCCAGAACGTGACGGATATCGACGACGACATCCTCCGCAAGGCCCGCGAGCGGGACATGCCGTGGGATCAGCTTGCCAGGGAGGAAACCGACCGCTACCTGCGCGACATGAAGAACCTGAACGCGACGCCGTTCGATCACTACGTCGCCGCCACGGAGCACATCCCCGCGATGCAGGAAATCATCGCGAAGCTGCTTGAAGCCGACCTGGCCTACGTGAGCAACGGAAGCGTCTACTTCTCCGTCGAGAAGGACCCGGATTTCGGCAAGCT
Source organism: Chloroflexota bacterium (assembly GCA_023389575.1). Lineage (GTDB taxonomy): Bacteria > Chloroflexota > Chloroflexia > Thermomicrobiales > UBA6265 > JACCYX01. The sequence continues at coordinate 2,333 of JAEWEG010000040.1, forward strand.
CAGCCATCTCGCCCCGGAGGAGATGCTGCCCATCGCCAACGAGCGCGGCAATTTTCCCGACGACCCGAACAAGCGCGCGCCCATCGACTTCATCATGTGGCAGGCAGCCGCCCCAGGTGAGCCCACCTGGGACTCGCCGTGGGGTCCTGGTCGACCCGGCTGGCACATCGAGTGCAGCGCCATGGCCATGCAGTACCTCGGTTCGACCATCGACATCCACGGCGGCGGATACGACCTGATCTTCCCGCACCATGAGTGCGAAATCGCCCAGTCCGAGAACTCGTCCGGCGTCACGCCATTCGTTCGCACCTGGATGCACGTCGCCATGGTCGACTACCAGGGCGAGAAGATGAGCAAGTCCCTGGGCAACCTCGTGCTCGCCAGCGAGGAACTGAAGAACTACAGCTCCGATGCGTTCCGGCTCTATCTCCACTCGAACCACTATCGCACCCAGTGGGAATACGAGGACGAGGGCATCGAGCAGTGGGCTACCCTCGCGGCGGACATGGCCGAGGCGGCGAATCTCCCATTCTCCGGCGCGGAGGACGTGCTGGATCTCTCTCACCACCGGGTGCGGTTCGAGGATGCGCTGGACAACGACCTGGACACGCCCACCGCCATCGAGGAGCTGCGAACCATCACGAACGCAATCCTTCAGGCTCCGGAGACATCGAACATCCGACAGGCCCAGCGCCTGCTCCGCGACCTCTCCGGCACCCTTGGCCTGACCCTGGAACCGTTCGCGGAATAGCGGGAAACGGGAACGCCACCCGCCGGAAACCGGTTCACCTGGCGAAGCGGCGGGCTGGCGATTTTTCCGGCGCATTCACACCGGCCAACTCCATCGAAAACACCCTCGCATGGCACCCTCCAGACACCGCTGGTGGGTGCTATACTGTTCCGTGGCCCGAAACGTCGGGCTGATTTCGTGTGTTCTGTTTAGGGTGGATTAATCTCCACTACCTCCCTCCTCCTGGCCGGATCGGTCCATCGTGGACCCCGCGTTCAAGGGGGAAACCCACAGAGAGGGGTATCGTTTGGCTCAGTACGCTCGCGAACCGCGCGCATATGAATTGATGGCTATCCTCCTTCCGGAGCTGGCCGAAGATGATCTCACCGCGGCTATCGACCAGGTAACCGCTCACGTCGGCGCCATCAACGGCGAAGTCCGTGAAATCCTCAAGGACTCCCCGTGGGGCCGTCGTCGCCTCGCCTATTCCATTCGCTTCAACGGGCAGGATTACCGGGATGGCTATTACGTCATCTGGCACTTCAGCGCCGACCCGGGCTCGCTCGGCGACCTCGAGCGCGAACTGAAGCTCGACACCCGCGTGATCCGCTACCTCCTCGTCCTCGAGGATCCGAAGTGGGGCTCCCCGCAGGAGCGCGACGCCGCCCGCGAGATGGCGGAAGCCGCCGCCGCCGCGCCGGAAGCCAGCACTGAGCCGGCCGCCGAAGCGGCTACCGAAGCCACCACAGGCGACGCGGCCGCCACTGAGCAGCCCGCCGAGGTCGCCCAGGCTTCGACTGAGGAAGCCCCGTCTGAAGCGGCTCCCGCCGAGGAGGCCCCGGTCAAGGAAGCACCAGTCGCCGAGGCTCCGGCCGAAGAGACCGCCGCTGAAACCCCGGCTGAAGAGGCTCCCGCCGAAGAACCGGCCGCCGAGGCCGAAGCTCCGGCTGACGCCGATTCCACCACGGAAGAAAACAAGTAAGGTCAGGAGTGATCGATGGCAAGTTTCGCCAAGGTAACGCTGCTCGGAAATCTCGGAGCGGATCCTGAAACCAAGTACACGCCGAACGGCACCATGGTCGTCGAGCTGCGGCTCGCCGTGAATCCTCGCCCCCGAAGCGGGCAGCAGGAGGCGCCTCCCACCTGGTACCGGATCTCCGCCTGGGATCGCCTCGCCGACCGGCTCGACAAGCTGTCGCAGCAGGGCTACGTGGCCAAGGGCCGGCCGCTGCTGGTTGAGGGCCGCCTCGAACCACGCGAATACACCGCCAACGATGGAACCCAGCGGGTCTCCTACGACGTTACGATGACAGACTTCAACTTCGTCGGTGGCGAACGCCGCGACGGCGAGCAGGGCGGCGGTGGATCGTACCAGTCCAACCAGTCTTCGGGTGGAGGCGGCGGTCAGCGTCGCAACACCTACGATGACTCCCCTCCCGCCGACAACTTCGACGACGTCCCGTTCTAGCGCACATCATCGCCCAGTATAGAAAGACTACGAATCATGACGGACAACACCCAGGAACGTGATCAGCGACCGCCTCGCTCCGAAGGCGAAGGCCGCCCCGGTGGCTCTCGCTTCGGTGGCTCGCAGGGCCAGCGTGGCGACGGTGAAGGCGGCGGCTCCCGCTTCGGTGGCCCACAGGGCCAGCGCGGCGAAGGCGAAGGCGGCGGCCGTGGTCGTCCAGGTGGTGGCTCGCGCGGTCGCTCCGGCGGCGGACGCTACACCCCGCGACGCAAGGTCTCCCAGTTTGCCGTGGACAACGTCCAGCACGTTGACTACAAGGACCTGGCCCGGCTCCGGCGCCACGTCGGCGAGCGCGGCAAGATCGAGCCGCGCCGCAAGATGGGCACCAGCGCCAAGCACCAGCGCTCCCTCACCGTCGCCATCAAGCGTGCCCGCTACATGGCCCTTCTGCCATTCACCGGCTCCAGCGAGCGCAACTAGCATCCAACCGGCAAGGGGATCTTCCCCGTCACGAACTGCACGGCGTGCCACAAATCCAGCTTCCTGGAGCGGCGCGCCGTCCGCATATCTGGATGTTCGTGCGGCGGCTCCCCGCCAGCCAGGCATGCTGGAGGCACCCACCGTGGAACGAGGTCGTCGTAGGTCATGAAACCTGAGCAGAATCCAGTAGATTCCATCCGGAACCGCGTAACTCGCGGAGGGTCTTCGAGAGGGGCCAGCGCCCAGCGCCGCAGTCGCCGCGACCAGGAGGCACAGGCCCAGCGCGTGTTCCGCCTGAGCATGATCGGCGTGGCCGCCTTGATCGTGCTGATCCTCGCCGGCGGCATCGTCTACGAGTATGTGGTCAAGCCGAACCAGGTGCTTGCTCAGGTGAATGGCCACGAGATTCGACGGCGCGACTACTGGAAATACCAGTCTGTCGCCCTCTACCAGCAGGCCCGCACCTACGAATCCTACGCAATGCAGACCACGGGCGAGCAGCAGCAGCAGTTCCTCCAGTTCGCCGCCAGTTTCGACGCCCAGCGCGACGATGTCTGGGGAAGCACCGACGTCAGCCCCACCACGCTCCAGCAGATGGTCAACGACCAGCTCTACCTGAGCGGCGCCGAGGAAATGGGTATCACCTTCAGCGACGAAGACATCCAGACCTTCGCGCTCAACCAGTTCGCCCCGCCCCAGGCCCCACTCCAGACGCCCATTCCGACTCCCACCATGATCCCGGAACGCGCCCAGTGGGCCACGGAAACCGCGGAGGCGCTCGCCACCCAGCAGTCGATCGCGCTTGGCACGCCGGTCGCGGAGAGCGCAACGCCCATCGCGGGCGAAGGCACGCCTGGCGCCACGCCGGTCACGGACCATGCCACGCCGGTGGTTGGCACGCCCGTCGCGGAACAGGCCACGCCCGTTGTCGGCGATTCTGGAACGCCCGAGGGTACCCCAGAGCCAACGATGACCATGGACGAGTCCCTGCAGACGGCCAACGCCGAGTACGGCATCTTCCAGGACGCCGTGTTCGACGATGCCCACATGTCCGAGTCCGACTATCTCGAACTCTGGGCCAAGCCGCGCTACGTACGCCAGCTTGTCAACGCGCAGTTGACGGCCGCCGTGCCGCAGACCGCCGAGCAGGTCAACGCCCAGCACATCATGGTGTCCACCGAAGATCTGGCGAACCAGTTGTACCAGCAGGCAACCGGAGGAGCGGACTTCGGCGCCCTCGCGCGCTCCAACTCCACCGACACCATGACCGCCCCGACCGGCGGACAGCTTGGCTGGTTCACCCGGCTGGAAGTTTCCGACGCCTTCGGCGAGGCAGCCTTCGCCCTCGCGCCCGGGGAAATCAGCCAGCCAGTCAACGATGGCGACGCCTGGCACATCATTCGCGTGATCGAGCGCGACGATGCTCGCCCGATGACGGACACGCAGTACTCGACCGCCACCGGTGACGCCATCGATACCTGGCTGGAAACGCAGACCACCAACGCCGACATCTCCGGCGACGATCTGCCAGAACCCACCGCCACGGCCGCGGCGTTCGCGCCTCCGGCTGGCGCCCCAACTCCGATCCCGGCGACCCCGATTCCGGTCACCCCAACGCCAACCCCGCCGCTGATCGGCCCGGAACCGGTGGTTCCGTCCGGCACGCCGGCCGCGACCCCGGTCACCGGAACACAGGGCACGCCAGTGGCGACACCCGTGACCGGCAATCAGGGTACGCCCGTAGCGTCGCCTGTGGTAGGACCTCCAGCGACTCCCGTGGGAACACCAGCGGCCGCCACACCGGTCGCCAGCCCATCGGTCGCGGCCACACCGAACGGCTAACATTGAAGCGGCAAAGGGCTCCCACCGCCAAGCGGGGAGCCTTTCGCCGCTATGGTATGCTCCGGTATCATGCCTCCCTGAGTTCGACGCCTAGCTTGGAACAGATAGGAGACACCACAAGTGTCCTCCCGTGATCGGAATCGCAGCAACCGGCAGCCAGCCCCCTCCTCCGGGTCGTACTACAGCGACGACATCGTCTACGATGACGACGTGCTGTACGACGAGGACTGGAACGAGGCTGGCGACTACTACGAAGAGCCTGAGGCCCCTGCTCCGCCCGCGTCAACCGCCCGGCAGGCATCCTCCGCGCGGGGAACCGCGTCGCAGCTCGATCGCCTCCGCCGGAACATCGGCCGGGCCGGCAACGCCGGAACGTCCCGCCAGCAACCAGCCGCCCCCTCGCGGCCAGCGGCGAACCAGCCTCGGTCCCAACATCCCACGCGGCAATCGAACCGCCCGGCGCCTCGGCAGGACTTCGAGGACGATCCTTACCTCGACGACAGTTTCGATGACACACCGTTGCCCACGCGGTCCACGGGACGATCCCAGCCGGCCGGATACCGCCCCACGCGGCAATCGCCAGTGACCGAAACCGCCGCATATTATGACGACGAGTATGACGATCAGGGGTACGACGGCTACGAGGATGAGTATTCGGACGACTTCTCCGAATACGACGCGCCGGTCCGCCCGGCTCGCGCGCCCCGGCCCAAGCCGCAAATCAGCATGCCGTCCATTTCACGGCCGTCGCTCCCGCCCGCCATCGCCAACGCCGACCTGGTGAACGACGCTCCTGCGCTGGGGATCATTGGGGTCGGGCTGGCCAGCCTCGCCGGAATGTCGATTCTGGTGGCCAATCAGGTGGACGGTCTCGCTCCCTCGTTCGCGACCCATGTCAGCGCATCCGGCATCCTCGAGGATTTCCAAGGCGAGACCGCGCTCTGGAACCTTCCGGTGATGGCCACCGCGTTCACGCTCATGAACATCGCCATCGCCTGGTTCATCTCACCGATGGATCGCTTCGCCAGCAGGTTCGTGCTGGC
>JAEWEG010000041.1 GCA_023389575.1 Chloroflexota bacterium
CGCCATGCCCGCGATCGATGGCTACAACTTCGCCGAGGGCCGGGCCGAGGCCCAGGTCGACCTGGTTTCCGACCGTGGCGATCCGTTGCTGGCGAAGTGGCAGCTTGGTCTTGGTCGAGTCGTGGCCGGGACGGCCCACGATGGCAGCGATTACGCCAACGAATGGTCGACCTGGTCCCAGTACGACCAGTTCTGGGGATCCGCCATGCGCTGGTCGCTTCCCGATCCCACCAACCAGGCGATCACGGCGACCATGGAGCGCACGGGCACTGGGGCCAGGATCGAGGTGGATAGCCAGCTCTCCAACGGCGAGTCGGTCGACCTTGCCGGAAGCAGCGTGGAATTGACCGCTCCCGATGGCACGACGCATGTGGTGCCGCTCCAGTCGCTGCAACCAGGGCTGTACGATGGCTCGATCGAGCTTTCCGACAGTGGAGCCTATTTGCTCACCATTCCCGGCCAGGACGCGGCGATGGCCGCCTCGCTCCAGGTGGCGCCGGAATGGCTCCCGGAGGGTGACGGTGTCTCGCTACTCACCTCGCTGGCCGCTCGCACGAATGGCAACGTGCTGTCGCTGGATGAACCTCCTGGCGGTGATCTCTTCTCCAACGCGAATCCGGATGGCCGCTCCCCCGGCGAGGTTCGCCCGATCTGGGGCTACCCGCTCGCCGCGGCGCTCGTGCTGTTCGTCGTCGAGATCGCGTTGCGCCAGATGAAGCAATGGTCACCGGATACCGCCCGCGACATGGCCGCCCCGGAACCCTCTCCCTGACATAGAACCCCCTCGGATCCGCCAAACCACATCTCCGAACGTTATGGTCTGACAGGAAGGTCCCGCCATCATGGCGACAGTTGAGTTATGCGTCGGTCATGACGGTGAATTCGTAACCACCAGTATCGACGAGTTGGCTGGCCCGCGGGCGGGCGAGTACGCCTGCGTCTGGGTCGATGTCGATCCCGCCCACCGCGACCAGGTCGAGTCAATTCGGGACCGCTTCGACCTCCAGCGGATCGCGGTGGGCAACGCGATCGATGGTCCGGAGCGAGCGCGGATCATGCTCTTCGACGATCAGGTCTACATCAGGAGCTTCGGGCTCCGGCGGGACGGTGACGAGGTGGTCGCCGATCCGATCAGCCTGTTCCTCGGGGATCGGTTCCTGGTCACCATGCGTTCCGGAGACCGTCCTTCGCTTGACTCCATTCAGGATCGCTGGCGGGAAGAGGTCAGGCGTGCCCGAGACGGCGCCCGTTCGTCAGGAAAGCCGGGGCACGCGGTGCCAGCGAGCGAGAAACTGCTGTACGCGGTGCTCGATAGCCTGGTGAACGACTACTTCACGGTGGTCGAGGCGATCGCCGAGGATGTCGAAGCGCTCGAGGATCGCGTGATGGAGGACAGCCAGGAGGATCCTCATCTCGCGATTCAGGAGACTCGTGCCCGGATCAACCGGTTGCATCGGATGTTGTCTCCCCAGCAGGAAGTCTTCAACACGCTGCTGCGTCGGGATGTCCCAGTGGTCGAGGAAGCGATCATCCCCTACTTCGCCGACGTCCACGACCATCTCCTGCGCTGCCACGAATGGCTGGATACCTGCCGGGACCAGATCGCGTCGATTGTCGACCTTCAGCAGTCCATCCAGTCCAACCGGCTCAACCGCACGATGCGAACGCTGACGGCCTGGTCGATCATCCTGATGGTCTGCGGCCTGATCGCCGGAATCTACGGCATGAACTTCCGCCACATGCCCGAACTGGGCTGGCGTTGGAGCTATCCAGCCGCTCTCCTCGGAATGGCAATCGTCTCGAGCATACTGGCGCTCGTCTTCCGCCGCCGTCGCTGGTGGTAGAATCGCCAACGCTCCGCGACTTCCGGCGGAGATTATGTCGCCTTATTGGTGTCGCTATTGAGCGCGGTCGGCCTGTTCCGCTGACTCGGCTCGCGACTGCGGGGTGATCACGCGGGCGTACGAGCCAATGTCGTCCGCCTCCCACTCGTCTTCCTCGATCAGCCGTGCCGAACTCTCGTCGTCGAAGAAGGAATGGTCGATATCACCAATCGAGCGCAATTCCTCGCGAGCCATCGCGCTCACGCTGGTGGGGTCCGCGATGCCGGTCGACTGGTATTCCATGGCCCGCGCGGCCGCCACGGAGGAGATCCAGGTCGCGGCCTCGTTCGACCATGACGGGATCTCGTCGTACAGGCAGTGCCCGCTGTTCGGATACCACACCAGCGTGCCCAGCTCCCCCGCTCTCGCCGCCAGGAGTTGTGCTTCCGATGGTGGCACCACCACGTCGCGGGCCGCGCCAAAGACGAGGATCGGAGCTTTCACCAGCGGGACCGCGTCGTACAGGGAGAAGCGATCCAGTGACGACCAGAACTCGTCCGACGTTTCGCCGGAGAGATCGGAGAGTTGCCGGATCAGGATCGGGCTGGCGTGGGTGATCCACCTGGCCGGTTCGAAGGGCGGCGTTACCGCGACCACGCACATGATGCGCCGGTCGTAGGCGGCACACCGTACGGCCAGGCTCCCGCCCAGGCTGATGCCGACCACCGAAACCTGGCTGAGATCGACCGCCGGTTCGGCCCGCATGATGTCGAACACGCCGTCGAGCAGGTCATCCTCGTCGAGGTTCGGGTTGGGAACGCTGCTGGCTTCCCCGGTTCCCGGTCCGTCGATGCTCAGCACGGCCAGGCCAGCCCGCAGGAAGTTATCCGCCCAGGCGAACGATTCTTCCTTCGACATGCTCGCGCCGTTGAGCATGACCACCAGCCCCGCCTTCGCGCGGGAATTGCCGGGGAGTTGCAGGTAGGCGGGGAGTTCGTAGGCGCGCCACGGGATCATGATCCGGCGGGCATCGGGATAGACATAAGGCTGTGCCTGGGCGAAGAGCGAGGCGGCTGCCGCGCGGCAGGTACGCATTGTCCGCTGGTCACCCGTGCCGAAGATTTGCGCGGAGTGATACGAAAGCCCGGCCAGGCGCCGGGCCTGGGCCGCTTCGAGGAGGTGCTTGGCCGAGACCTGGCGGCGGTAATCGCCGAGGAAGCTCTGCGCCGTTTCGACCCAGGCGGTCGGCCAGTCCTTGGGCGACCGGATGCCCTGGAGCGTGGAATCCAGGACATCACCGGGTATCCCCATCGCCAGGAACCGCTCCCGCATCGAAGCGGGCATTGCTCTGGCGCTACGGGCGCGCAGCAGCAGGCCGGCATGGCGGTCGTCGAATCGCCGCACCCATCGCCACGCGTCTGGCGCGTATCGCCACTGGGGAATTGCTATCCGGTCACCTGTGTCCGTCATTCGCTCGTGAATCCTCTCGCGGGCCCCCGTCAGGGCGCCCATCCTACACCTTGAGTCCCCACCAAAGTTCCCGGGCTTCCTTCAGGGCGCGCCGTAACTCATCCGCCTCTCGTTCGGCATGCTGAGGAAGGACGATCCGGTCGATTCGGCAGGTGAAGCGCCGCAGGTAGGCGACCATTTCCTCGATCATCACCGCCGATACCTGCCCGGTGGGCAGGCGTCCAGGCCCGAGACCGGACCCGATCGACGGCAGCAGGAGCGACTTCACCCGTCGCCGGTCCGCTTCGGTCAGCGCCGCCGTGGTCGCCGAGCGCACGATGTCGATCCGGGTCGGGGCGCCCAGCGCGTCGGAGACCACGGCATGGATGATGGTCTGCACGCCGCGCGCCTGGAGCTTGCCCGCCGAGGTGGAGATCGCGGACCCGAGCGTCAGCGGGGCATGTTCCATGGCTTCCCGCTCGATGTCGCCCCCGGCGGCCAGGCGGATTTGCCCCGCGATACCCGCGCCCATGACGCCGCGCATGTTCGCCGGGCAGACGATGCCCTGAACCTGCTGGTCCAGTACACCGCCCGTAACCGGGAGGATCAGCGTTCGGCCGAATCGGACGCCCGCTGCTTCATCCATATCCACAAGGGTACGATCCACGTTTGAGAGCCCTGCTTGCCGCGTGCGGCGACCTGGCGAGGCCCGGTTTGGGGCCTCGCCGCCGCCAATTCCTCTGGGTGAGTCTAGCACCGTTATGAAAACGCTGGAGTCCACCCGGGTGGACTCCAGCCATTCGTCTAGGGTTGGATCACACGGATCACGTTGCCAGTGAAGTCGACATAGACGATGCCCTGGTTCAGCCAGGTCAGGCTCCCGACGTTCACCCCTTCCGGGTTCGGATAGCTGACCAGCAGGGTGCCGTTCAGGTCGAGGATGCGCAGCTCCTCGTCGGTCAGGATCGCGACCTGATCACCGTTTGGTGAGAAGTCGTAATCCCCACCACCGAACGGCAGCGTGGCGATCGGCGTGCCCGGTGCCTGGAGCGACGCCAGGATCAGTTCACCGTTGACCACGTAGGAGATGATGCCGGTGGCCGGCGTGATCCGGATCTGGAACAGGTCCCCGCCGTAGGCGTTGCCATCGATCGCCGACGCCGCCTCCGGCGTGATCAGGATCCAGGACGAGTAGGTCGGGACCAGCAGGCCACCGTCCACGGGATAGGGCCGAAGCACCGTCTCCCAGTCGCCATCGCCACCGCCAAGCGACCGATCCTGACCCGGTTCGAGCGTGCCGGGATCGACGGCGACGGCCCGGAACTCGACGGCGTAGTCGTCGCCGTTCATCCGCTCGTAGATCACCTCGCCGTTGAGCCAGCCGATCGGCGTGTCGGTCGAGCCGCCGTCGCCCCGGGAGGCGGAGGAGAGATCGACACAGGTGCCGGCGGCATCGCAGGCGTAGACGGCCTGGCCGCCGGGGCTGTCCTGCCCGGTGACGGTGATGCCGTTGTTCTCCAGCGATCCACGGCCCGGGTTGACGCTGAAGACCAGGGAGCCATCGGGACTCAGGCCCAGCCGTTGCTCGGGGTTGCCCGGGACGTCGCCCAAACCGCTGTAGACCGGCGCGGAGCCGAGCGTGACCGAGGCGGACCCGGTTCCGTCCGGCTGATCGCCGCCATCGTCCGAGGAACCATCGTCCGACGAATCGCCGTCATCGGAGGTGTCATCGACCGGCGAGCCATCGATCGTCACGTCGCCACCGTCGTCGGTCGCGTCGCCGTCGTCCGAGCCATCAGGGGGCTCGATGATCTGCTCATCGTCATCACCTTCGCCGTCATCAATGGCTTCCGCGCCATCATCGGCGACGTCATCCGCTCCTTCCTGCCCATCGCCATCGTCGGATGCTTCGGCGGTGTTGCCGCTTGGCTCGATGAGGGGTGTTTCGTCGCCATCATCACCTTCATCCTGACCGGGATCCTGGGTGCTGGCCGCGCCGGTTCCATCGGTCGGCTCGGTCGCCTGCTCTTCCGTGGCAACCTCCGACTCCGGGGTATCGTCCCTTCCAACAATGGGGACGATCGTGGAAGTGGACTCCTCGGTCGGGGTGGGGCTAGGTTCGGTGGTCGCCGTTGGCTCCGATGTCGCGGTTGGTTCCGGAGTCGGCTCGGTGGTTGCCGTGGGTTCGAGCGTCGCCGTTGGCTCCGGCGTGACTGTCGGCTCCGCGGTCGCGGTTGGCTCCAGCGTCGCCGTCGGGGTGGGTTCGCTGGTGGCCGTCGGCTCTGTGGTCGCCGTGGGCTCAAGGGTCGCGGTCGGCTCAGGAGTAGGTTCAGTGGTCGCCGTTGGCTCGAGCGTCGCGGTCGGTTCCTCTGTGGCGGTCGGCTCTGTGGTTTCTTCCACGGATGAGGTCGACTGCCCACTCGGTCCGATGAGCAGCTCGTCCGGTGCACTGGTCGACGAGACCTCGGTTTCACCGCCACTCCGCGAGTTCACGTCTTCGGTGGCGGGATCCTCCGTTGGCTGAACCGGTTCCTCGGTGGGGGCCGAGGTCTCCTCCGGGACCGTTTCTTCCGTGGGCGCGACGGTCTCTCCGGTGGATTGCTCGTCGCCCGGCGTCTCGGTGGCGCCTTCCAGCGCGAGGGTGTTGGACTGCTCGGTCGCGGTCTCGCCGCTCCCGTCGTCGCCATCTGGCTCCTCGGTGAATCCGGAGGCTTCGGTTTGGCCCGCCGGTTCTTCCGTGGACGCGGTCTCGGGGCCAGTGCCGGTGGCTTCGGTTTCAATCGGCAGGGTTTCTTCGGTTGCGGCGGGTTCCTCGGTCTGCTCCCGGCCCGCCGGCTCCTCCGTCTGGAATGCGGTTTCCATCGCCGCGCCGCCCGGATCCTCTGTCGCTCCCGCTCCGGCTGGCTCCGTTTCTGGTTCGTCCGTCCCGTTTGGCTGCTGAGCGACACCCTGGGGTTCCTGCGTGAGCGCGGGCAGGCTCTCCGGATCGTCATCGTTCAGGTTCTGGAAGACGGCGAACGCTCCCACGAACACGATGATCACCGCCGCCGCGATGGCGGTCGCCACGGGCATTGCATTCTCTGGCATCGATCCCACGAACCGGCTCCAGCCGGAGCGCGGCTCGCTCACCTTGTCCAGCACCGCCCGGGTCACGGCCGGGCTGGCGGGAAGGTAGGGGAGCGATTGCAGACCGCGGGCAAGCTGCGTGGCGCTGCCGTTGAACGCGCGGCAGGAGTCGCAGGTCGCCAGGTGCGCGTTGAGTTCGCGCTCCGCGACCGGATCGAGCGGACCGTCCTGCCGCGCGGAAACAAGCGCCTGGGCTTCGGCGTGAGAGAGTCTCATGTCAACTCCTCATCGCGAACGCCGTCGGGCGACATGCCGTAAATCTGGGCGAACGCCTTCCGTGCCCGAAACAGGCGGAGCTTGGCCGCGTTCTCGGTGACGTCCAGCGCCTGCGCGGTTTCCGCCAGGGAGAGCCCCTGGTAGTGGCGCAGCAGCAGCGCCGTGGCGTAGTGCTGTGGCAGTTTCGAAAGTGCCTCGGAGATGTCCATCTTCCTCGTGACTGATTTCTCGATATGTTCGTCAGGGGTTTCCCGGTCACTGAGGAACGGGAGCCATTTGATGATCTTTCCCCGGCGAAGGTGGCTGATAGCGGTGTTGGTGGCAATGCGATACAGCCAGGCCTTGAATGCCAGGTCTGGCTTGGTGCGAGGAAGTGCGTTGTACGCCTTGATGAAGGTGTCCTGGGTCAAATCCTCGGCCAGCGCGCGGTCTGAGACCATGCGGTGGAGGTAGTTGAGGATCGGTGCATGATATTGCTCGAACAACTGCGCGAACGCAGCCTGATCGCCCGCCCGAGCCCGTTCGACGAGTCCGTTTTCGTCGACCGACACGCGTATCTCCCCAGGAGTGGTTTTGGGCCAAGCACCGGCCCAGGTAAGTGTGACATCCATCCGGGCGACGATCCTTCCTTCCCCCGCTCCTGTAACGAGTGGGTGGGGAAGGGCGTTTCGCCTGGTTCGACACATTCCTGCCCGGTATTCCCGGGGCATGGATCTGCGTCATGCACATGAAGGTTATCACGCCCTCTGGTCGCGGGCGCCCCGACTGAAGCTTTATGAATGCACAGGTAGCCAGTTCGCGCGAGTCCATGCACCGGTTCACGCATGAAGCCGAATGAATTGTGTGTACGTACTCGAAATGGTTTCACGTGAAACATAATGCGGCCTGCGGAGCTTACGACTATGTGGGTGGCCCTTCCTGGTCGGGACGATAGGTGTTCATTCGTTCCATCACGGCCTCCTTGAGCCGTTCGGCCGGGTCCGGCTTCCCGTCGCGTTCCTCGCGATAGCGGGCCAGTGCCCGGCGGGCCCGCGGGTAGACCTCGAACAGGGTGGCGTTGACGATCCCACCGATCAGGAACACCAGGCCGATGACGTACATCCAGAAGATGAAGGCCAACGCGGCGCCGAACACCCCGTAAGCGGCGGCGAACTCTTCGGCGATGGAGAAGTAGACCCTCAGCCCCCAGGTCGCGAGGCCGATTCCGGCCAATGTCACGGCCACGCCTGGCAGGTACCACCGGAACGGCGCCCCGAAGGTGGGCCCGAACCGGTGCAGTAGCAGCACCAGCAGGGTGAGCATCGTGACGGAGATCGGCCACTGAAGGCGGTCGATCAGGTCTTCCCAGTACGTGCCCAGGTTGAGCGCCTCCGCGATATCGTCTCCAAGGTTGGATGAGAGCAACTGGAGCGCCCCCGCGCCGACGATGCCGATCGCCACGCACATCGTGAGCAGGATCGCGACAATGTTGTGGCTGAGGAACGGCCGGTCGTGCCGCAGGCCGTAGGTGGCGCTCAACCCGCGCATGATCGAGGCGACCGCGTTCTTGGCGGTCCACAGCGCCAGGATGCCACCTATGGAAAGGAGGTAACTTGGGTCGGTGGAGAGCGCGGATTCGATCGGCACCTCGAGAAAGGCATACGCCTCTTCCGGAAGATGCTCTTCCAGCCAGGTGAGCACCGGCTGAACCGGGTTTTCCAGCTCGGCGTTGGTCTGTTGCACCACCAGGCCGCCGAAGGCGGTGAGGAAGATCAGGAGGGGAGCGATCGAGAAAAGGACGTTGTAGGCAATCTGCTGCGCCAGGCCAATGACTCGCTGGTCGTTGAAGATGCCGATCGCCGTGGAGGCGAAGACATACACCGGGTTGGCCTGGACCTGGGAGATGATTCGGGACAATCCCACGATCGGTTCCTCGAAACGGGCTGGTTGAAGGACTGGGTATGCGGCGGCGCGTGTATCCGCCAATGGTGCACCATTGTTGGGCGAAGCGCGGCCCGGTCGCCGCGACGGAAGGAACGTCATGACCTCAACCAGCGAACACCCCTCGGTCAACAAGGTCATCGTGGATTTGCGGCGGAACGTCCTGGTGCTGGAACTGGATGCGCCGCTCGGTCACGAGGCCGCAACCGCCACGCTCGACATTGGGGCGCTCGGCCGCCTGATCGGCGTCGAGCTTGGAGACACCTACCTGCCGATCTCCGACCCGGTTCCGGGTAGCGAACTGCAGGGGCGGTCCGCCACCATCGAGGTCCTCGTCGACGCGCCCGATCGGTCCATCGTCGTGCCCCGGCGAGGTGATGGGTGGGAGATCAGCTTTCCCAGCGGCAACCAGTGCTGGACGCGATCGGACGGCAACGGCCGGGCTTCGCTCTGCTCGGTGATTGGCTAGTCGCGAACGACCCGGTTCACAACCGGGGCCGAGCGGCGAGCCCGAAGCCGGGCGTCGACCCTTGCTGGCGTCGCCAGCATCTCCCGCACGATGCTCCGCGCCCGTATCAGGTCGCGCTCCTTTACGAGCAGGTCGTGTTCGAACGAGGAGGCCGAGGCCCAGGCGCCAACTCCAGGGCCGCCCGCCCGGACGAAGACGGGGATGTTCGCCCCGCGAACGGTGGAGGCCCACATCTGCGCCTCCGGCTCGTTGGGAGCGGTGGCCAGCCAGACGATCTCGTCAGACTCCGCCAGTGCCTGCTCATCCACCGGGTCGTCCTGGAGGCCCCGGCCACATTCGGGGCAGGTGTCCACCCAGTCATCGAAAGCGCCGTCTCCGGCGGGGCAGTATCGCGGCATCGTTGTGGTTCTCCAGATTTGTGGGTGTCAAGGTTTCGTTGCCGCCAGTGTACGACGCGGCGTGGCCCGGCCCGAGTCCACCCGGGTGGACTGGCTTGGTAACGGTCCTGAACCTTCGACTCGTGCACGCTGTCACCGGTTAACTGCCATGGCTCCCAGCCGGCATGGGAATTCTGGTTCTCTGCCTCAGGTTGCTGGACCATGTGTCACGGAAGGTGCCTAATGCAGTCCACCCGGGTGGACTCTCGGCGGCGGACACAGGTCGATTGAACGATACTTGTCGTCATAATCGCGTCCAGCCAGTGCGATCATCGAGGAGGACACATGACGCTCGTGAAACGCCTCATCCAGGGCGTATTGATTGGCAAGGCGATCCAGTGGTTCCGGAACCGCGGGTGAGCGAATTCCTGGAGGTGACTCATGGCCGAGAATCCAAACCCAACGGTATGCGGAAGCTGTAAAACGGAGAATCCACCCGGGGCCGAATACTGCGAATCATGTGGCGAGCCCTTGACGCTGTCGGCGGAACTCGCGGAATCGGAGCCGGGCGGGGTAGAGGAACTCGGGGTGCCCCTCGATTCCCCAGAGGCCACCAATCCTTCTGAAAGACTACTTCCGACGGACTGACGCGGACCGATCCAGGCGCGACGTGATGACATAATGTGGGAACCGTATCGCCGCCGACGAGAGGCGCTCGGCCGCGCTGGTTCGCCCAGACCCGGTTGGTGGCGATCCGGACCGACGCCTGACTTCGGTCGTTGTCCGGCATGTCGTTGCCGCCGAACGTGGGACAGTCCCGTCGCGGTGGACACGGCATCGTACAATGCAACACGAGTGTTACCACCGCTTTCGGGAGGACACGCGGCGAGCATCGTGGCGTGTTTTTCGGAACGCATATGGGTATCATGGAAGACGAAAGGGCGCGGCGGTCACCGCGGCGCCAACGATCGTCCCGAGGGGGACATAAATGGGGCGATGTGCCTCAAGGAGTTGCTGGATGGTTTCCAAACCCGCACGTGTGCGTGGCCGCTCGGTCACGACGCTGCTCCTGGGCGCTTTGATGGCGCTGATAGCAGTTATGCCGTTCGCCGGATCCGCGACGGCACAGGACGCGACTCCGGAAGCTGAAGCCGAAGTCTCTGGACTCGCGGCCCTCGGCCTTCAGGAAATTGTCGTAACTGCTTCGGATGCCACGTACGCGATCGCCTACGCACCGCCCCTGGTTGAGGGTTGGGCGCTGGTGACGCTTGTCAATGAGACCGATGCCCCGGCCACGGCAAACTTCGCCATGGTTCCGGAAGAACAGTCCATCGGTGACCTCTCCTCGGCCGTCTTCGGCGCGTTCCAGGGCGAGGGCGGCGAGCTGCCCGAATGGTGGGCGAACACCACCTTCGCTGGTGGCGCGTGGGCCGGCGCTGGTGAAACCACCCAGACCGCCATCTACGTGACCCCGGGCACCTGGGCTGTCTTCAGCACCAACGTTCTCTCCTCGCAGCCGGTCCAGTCGGTCGCCGTCGCCTCGGCTGACGACCTGGTCAACATCTACGGCCTGGAGCCGGAAGCCACTCCGGTCGCCGAAGCCACTCCAGTGGTCGAAGGCCTCCCGGCTGACGGAACCGTCTCCATCACCGATGGCGCGTTCAACATCGGCTCCGATCCGGTCGCCGGTCCGCAGGTCTGGGCCGTCACCAACGACAGCTCGCAGGTTTCCGAGCTGATGCTGGTCAGCGTCGACTACGACATCCCGGCCGAGGAAGCCGTCCAGTGGGCGCCGACCTTCGCCGCCGGTAACCTGGGCAGCGCGGTCATCGAGAATGGCTCCGGCCTGGTTTCCCCGGGTGAGACCGCCTACGTCTCCCTCGATCTCGCGCCGGGCACCTACGTGCTCTTCAGCGCGGCTCCGGACAGCGCTGGTGGCATCCAGTCGTCCAACGGCCTGAACTTGGTGTTCACCATCGAAGGCTAATCCTCGCCAGCGTGGCGACCAGCGCCACCAACGAGTGATTCGAAACGGCCATCGGGACTTCCCGGTGGCCGTTTCCCATGTGCGACGCCGACCCGCGCAAGCGTTCCCAAAGCCGCTCGACGGTGCGGTACACTTTGGGTACGCTAACTGGAGATGTCCCCCGGCGTTACCGGGATTTGAGTGGGTCGTGTTTCATAGGTGGGCGATTTCGCCCGGGTGGGGAAGAAGATGGCAGAGGCAAGTCGGATTTTGACCGCGCTCGGACTGGTCATCGCGTCGGTGGCGCTGACGACCTATGGCATCGCGACATCGTTCACGGACACGCCCGAGACGCAGGCGACGCTCTCTCTCGCCGGCATGGTCGTGGGTGTGGTTATGGCCGCCATCGGCATCGTCATGAGCAAGCAAATTCCCGATCCCGAGGACTAAACGCCTCGGTCGATTGAATTCACGCATCGAAACCCGCCGCCCGGAAACCTCCAGGCGGCGGGTTTGTCGTATGTCACCTGGTGCTCGCGCCACCAGGCGGGGCGGACCACAGCCGCTTGCTCATTGAATGGACTGTTTCGCGCACGATCGCGGCAGGTCCGCCCGTACCAGACCATCTCGAAAGCTCCCTATTGGCGCGGACTGTTTCCCGGCGGTCGTGGCTGTCCCGGAACTCGCATCATTCGACGGCGGTCCCTTCGAGTTCGACCATCAGACCCGGGATCGCCAGGCGGGTGACGCCGAGCATCGTGGTGGTTGGCATTACCCTAGCGGCGGCCAGCCGGGACGCCAGCACGCCGTAGTGCGGGAAAAGCAGGTCGACATCGGTCGTATGGACATTGAGCCGGACGAGGTTGGCGAGGGACATCCCCGCCTCGCGGAGCACGGCCTCCAGGTTGTCGATGCTCAGAGCCAGTTGCGCCGCCATGTCTCCCACATGCCGTGGCTCGCCATCGTCGCTCATCGCCGCCTGCCCTGAGATATACAGTGTTCTGGTGTGTCCGGAGACCACCTCCCCCTGGTTGAATCCCATCTCCTTCGACCATGACACCGGATTGATCGCCGTTCGTTCAATCGCCACATCAACTCCATTCGGTTCGTCCACGGTACCCCGTGGCAATTAGCTACCTGGGCGCCGTTGTATGCGCCTGTAAACGAGCCTATGCACGAATCACGTCATCCTGTGTCGTGTATTTCGGTATGATCCTGGTCATGCGTGGCGATCGAATGGTGTCCCTGGTCTTATTGCTCCGCCAGCGCGGCCGGATGAGCGCATCCGCGCTGGCGCGGGAACTCGAGGTGTCCACCCGCACCGTGCTGCGGGACATCGACGCGTTGTCCGCGGCCGGCGTGCCTGTCTACGCCGAGCGGGGACGGCATGGCGGCTTCGTGCTGATGCCAGGGTTCCGCTCGGAGCTTACGGGCCTCACGCACGACGAGGCGCTTGCCCTTCTGGTCGCGGGATCGCGCCGTGGCGGGCAGGCGTTCGGACTCGGCGTCCCCCTCGCGTCGGCGATGCTCAAGGTCGTGGACGCGCTGCCGGAAAGCCACCAGCACATCGTCGCCGGGGTTTCCGAGCGGTTGCTCATCGACCCGGAGACCGACCTGCTGTCGCGCCGCCTGGTCACTGAGGAGAGTCCTGACCACGTGGTGGTCGAGGTCCGGCGAGCCGTCCTGAACGGAAACAGGCTGCGGATTCGCTACGCGGCGGTGGATCAGCCCCCGAAGTGGCGCGCGGTGGACCCGATCGGCCTGGTCACCGTGCGAGACCAGGGTTACCTGCTGGCCACCAGGGACGGCGAAGACCGCACCTACCGGCTCTCTCGGATCCTGGCCGCCGAGGAACTCGCCGAACCCTCCCAGCGACCGGGTCAGGTCGACCTGGAACGGGTTTGGCGGGAGCGAAGCGCGCGCTTTCGGGCTGGCGACGACCAGGTGACCGTGCTGCTCCGGGTGAATCCAGCGCGGCTGGAGGAGTTGGTGGGGACTGCGGTGGCCGTCCTTTCCGAGGAGGAGGACCCGGATGGCTGGCTCCGGCTGGAGGTGACCTTTCAGGACGGGCGGCATGCCGAATGGGCGCTCTGGCAACTCGCCGTGGACGGCGAAGCGCTCAGCCCGCAATGGCTGCGCGACTCCCTGCGCCAGCGGGCGGCGGAGATCGCCTCCCGGTACGGAACGTCTTCCTGATCAGCGCGCCTTCGTCCGGATTCGATGTCCCTACGGCCAGGAAGATCTCGCGCGGATGATGTCGTCGGTGCCGTACCATCGCTCGCGCACATTCCCGACGAGATAGAGCGACCCAGTGACAAGCACGGCGTTGCCATGGCCGTCGCCAGCCAGCTCGAGCGCCTGCTCAATCGCCGCGGCCGGTTCCGGCACGATATGGACTGGGCCGTGGAATCCGGCCTCCCGGACCATATCGGCCATGTCCGCCGCCGAGCGCCCTTCCTTGGCCGTCACCTGGGGCGAGGTCACCACCAGCACGTCGAGCACCGGAACGATGCTGCCGACCATGTCCTGGGCCTGTTTCGCCTCCAGCACACCCAGCACCCCGATCCGCGTGCCGCCCTCGCCGACCGGCAGGAGCGATGGGACATCTTCCGCCAGCGCGGCGATCTTCTCCGCGTTATGCGCGCCATCGAGCATCACCAGCCGGCCTGGCTCGTCGATGATCTCCACCCGGCCGGGGATGCGCGCGCTTTGGAGTCCCCGCTCGACCGCCTCATCGGGGATGTGGAAGCCTTGTTCGCGAAGGGCCCGCACCGCCTCCAGAGCCAGCGCCCCGTTCCGCGCCTGGAAGCTGCCTCGAAGCGCGGTATGGTGCGTTGTGCCGGTGATCCCGTCCGTCCAGGTCGTTCCCCGCAAGTCCGTGGAGACATTCGTGGCCGAGATTTCCGGGGAGACCACCGTCAGGGGCGCTCCGACCTCGATGGCCTCATCGCGGATGATCTGGAGCGCTTCCGGGTTGGTGACGCCGGTGACGGCCGGCACGCCGGGCTTGATGATGCCGGCCTTGTGCCAGGCGATTTCGGGGATGGTGGTTCCCAGGGTCGCGGTATGGTCGATCCCGACCGACGTGATCACCGCCACCACCGGGTCCACGATATTCGTGAGGTCGAAGCGCCCTCCGGCGCCGACCTCCAGCACCGCGAAGTCCACCTCGCACTCGCGGAAGAACAACATCGTCAACGCGATCCAGGCCTCGCCGTAGGTGAGCGCTTGTTCCCCATCGGCGAGCCACGACGCATGCTCGTCGAGCAACATGTCGCACAACGCAACGTACATCTCGCTCGAGATCAGCTTGCCGTTCACCTGGAGCTTTTCGGCGGGGGTTTGCAGGTACGGGGAGGTGTGCAGGCCCGTGGTGAACTCGGCGCTGGTGAGGATGGCGGCGATCGCCGTGCTCGTCGATCCCTTGCCGGAGGTTCCACCGACGTGGACGATGGGATATCCCTGATGCGGGTTCCCCAGCCGGTGCAGGAACCGCCTGAGGCGGTCGGCCCGGAACACGGCCCTGGCCCGAATCGCCTCAAGCGATGAGTCCGTTGGCGTGGGCGTGGCTTCGATCAGCGCTTCGATTCGCGCGGTCGCCTGGTGGAATCGGGTGAGGTCGGATGATTGGTCGTCGGCGATCATGGCCTTCCAGTCGATCAAGGCTGGTTCCCGTATCGGGTACCATAGTCTGGGCGTGCGAAACCGGCCCTCCACCCCTTAACCTGGGCACGGAATCCCGGACACGTTCGCCGCTCATTGTACGATTGCAACCAGGATTTCGCGTCGAATCTCACCAACGCCAAAGGACCGGCATGCTCAATCTCTTGCTGACAATCGTGCTTCCCGTGATCATCCTGACCCGCTTCAGCAGTGAGGACCAGCTTGGCCCGGACCGGGCGCTGGCCGCCGCGCTGGCGATACCAGTCGCCTACGCGCTGTACGAGCTTGCCCGCACCCGGAAGGTCAGCGCCAACCCGATCATCGGCATCGTTGGCGTGCTGCTCACCGGCGGGTTCCGGCTGCTCGAACTTCCACCCGAGTGGTTCGCCATCAAGGAAGCCGCGATCCCCGCCACCCTCGCGCTGGCCATCCTCGTTTCGGCCTGGATCGGCAAGCCGCTGGCCCGGCTGTTCCTCAACATGATCCTCGACCGCGAACGGATCGACGCCGCGCTGGCCGAAACCGGCAATGCCGAGGAGTTTGAGCAGCGCACCGCCATCGCCACCTACCTCCTGGCGGGCGCGTTCGTGCTCTCCGCGGTGCTTAACTTCGTGCTGGCCCGGATCGTGGTTACCAGCGATCCCGGCACCGACGCCTTCAATAGCGAACTGGGGCGGATGACCGCGCTCAGCTACCCGGTGATCACCTTGCCGGTGATGATCGTGCTGATGATCACCATCTTCTACATCTTCAACACCGTGGGGAAGATGACCGGCCTCGAAATCGAAGACATGATGAAGCAGAAGCCGAAGAAGGGCGCGGAACCCGCCGAGGTCGACGAGGAACCCGTCCCCACGCGGTGATACGGATGGAAAACGCATCGCACAGGCAGCCTCCCGACCAACAGTAGGGAAGATCTAGCCGGCATGGTGGGGGCGGTCTCCGATCGAACCCGCCAGTGTATGGTCTTCCCCTGGAGTGACCTGTTCATTCGGAGCCGCCCCGTGCTCGCACCGAGGGTGTCCGCCCTGCCGAACCATTCACGTCGCTTCCGCTCGTAGAGGAACCTTGACTGGCGCGACCCCGGTTGTCGTTACAGGAACCGCGCGGTCACGTCGTTCGCCAGCAGCAGGCCCCGCCCTGTCAACCGAATGCCTCCGTCCCCCGCTTCCAGCAAACCCATCCCTCGCAACTCCGCGATCTGCTCCCCGAAGGCGTCGTCCAGCGACACTCCATGCCGCGCCGCGAACGCATCGGCGTTCACGCCCTGGTCCAGAAGACGCAGGCCCAGCATCATCGTCTCTGCCCGGGCCGTGACCGCGTCGATCTCCTCCACGTTGGAGGCCGTTTCCTCATCCGCCTCCACCGCCGCGCACCATCGCTCCGGCAGAAGGTGGTTCATGGTCCGCCGCGAACCCACCGTGCCATGGGCGCCCGCGCCAATGCCCAGGTAGTCGCCGTGTTGCCAGTAGATCGCGTTGTGGCGGGAGTATCCCTCCGGATCGCGAGCCCAATTCGCCACCTCGTAGTGATTCCACCCCGCCTGGTCCAGTACCGAAATCGCCAGTTCGTACATGTCCGCCGTGGCGTCGTCGTCCGGCATCGCCAGGATGCCGCGGGCCGCCGCGTCCGCGTAGGGCGTGCCCGGTTCCACGATCAGGCTGTACAGGGAGAGGTGTTCGGGCGGGCGTGGCAGCGAAAGTACGCCCTCAAGGTCGCGCCGCCAGGTGTCGAGCGACTGGTTGGGCCAGCCGAAGATGAAGTCGAGGCTGACATTGTCGAAACCCACGCCATGGGCCGCCTCCAGCGAGGAGAGGACGTCTCCCGCCTCGTGGTGACGGCCAAGCGTGCGCAGACCGCGCCGGTCCAGCGTCTGCGCTCCGATGCTGAGCCGGTTCACCCCGGCCGTCAGGTAGCCGGCCAGCCGTTCGGCGGTGAGCCCGTTCGGATTGCACTCCATCGTGATCTCGGCGTCGGGAAGCAGGGCGAAATGCTCCCGGCAGGCATTGAGTACCTGGCCGATCTGGTCGCCATCCAGCAGGGATGGCGTGCCGCCGCCGAAGAACACGGTCGCGACCGGTCGCCCAGCATGTCGACCTCCCACCCGGGCGATGTCACGCGCCAGGCAGTCGACGTAACGCCCGATCAGATGGTCCTTGCCGGCATAGGTCGCGAAGTCGCAGTACGGGCAGATGTGCGCGCAAAACGGGATGTGAATGTAGATGCCAAGGGGCGCGCCCGGCGCCGAGGGGGCGATGATCACGGCGCTACCAGCCCCGGTTCCGCCGCTTGATCATCGACACGATCCACCAGATGACACCGGCGATCATCATGCCCGTCACGATGACGAGCATGGCCACGCCGACCCAGGCCACAACATGATCCAATGGGAACCTCCGGAAAAGGAATAGGGGAGAGGCGGGGCGACATCGCCCCGGCATTCCGTCAATCCTACCCCGGATCGTTTGGCCGACGCCGGATCACGATCGCGCGGGTTCGGCCTGGATGGGGCCGGTCGCGGCTGGTTCGGGGGATTCCACGGGGGCGCCTTCGCCCTTCACCGCGCTGAACGGCGCGCGATTCAGCCACAGCCCGAGGGTGCTGATGGCCCCGATGGCGGCGAACATGACCCAGGTCGCCAACTGCAGGTCGTGCTCCAGCCCGAAATCGTAGGCCACGCCGCCTACCAGGTTGCCCAGGCCACCGCCAACCGCCATCGAGAAGTAGGCCACCCCGAAATACGTGCCCCGTGCGGCGGGATCGGCGAGGTTGGCCGTCACCGTTTCCTGGCCCGGCCTGGCCAGGATCACCCCGATCGAGAACACGAACGTGGCCAGCAGGAGCGTGGGAACGCCGCCCGCCAGGCCGACCATGCCGATGCCGAGCGAGAGGATCGCCATGCCCCACACCAGCAGCCCCATTGGCCGCAGCCAGCGCCCGAGGAACGTGGGCAGCAGGAACCCGAGGCCAATGGTGACGCCGGTGTTGATCAGGTAGATCCACGACACCGCCGACACCGTGCCCGCGATATCCGTTGCCGCCAGCGTGATCGTCAATGAGAATTGCGTCCACACGAACCAGTAGCCGGAGAGCAGTACCAGGAAGATCATGAAGGTGCGGTCGCGCAGCGCCATTCCGACCCCTCCGAACGCCGACGTCGGCGCGGAGGAACTGGTGGAGACCTTCATCCCTGGCAGCAGCAGCCATACCGTGAGGGCCACGATCAGGTAGACGATGGCGCCGGCGTAACAGACCAGCCTGAAATCGTAGCGAATCAGGAACGCGCCGATCTGGGTACCCAGCGTGACCCCGACCCCGCCGAGCACGCCCAGCAGCGAGTAGATCCGTGGCCGGTCCTCGGGAAGCGCCAGATAGGCGATCGCCGCCGATTTCGGCGAGTCGAACATTGCCCCGCCCAGGGCGGCCAGGAGCAGCGAACCGAGCATCGTCCAGAAGGATTCGGCGAACGCCATCGTCGCGAACCCGGCGCTCCGGAACAGCATTCCGGCGATGATCGGCGCCTTCGGCCCGATCCGGTCGCAGATCACGCCGAAGACGACCCCCACCCCTTGCTGGGTGAATTGCCGGATCGCCAGCAGGATTCCGACCGTGGCCGCCGCCCACCCGAGGCCATCCACGTAGTGAACGGCCAGCAGTGGAATGACCAGGTAGTAGCCGCCCCACGTGCAAACGGTGGTGACGTAGAGCGCGATGAGCCCGTAGGTGCGCTGGTGGGGCGTCAGGTTGGTGCTGGTCGTCATCGCGGGGAAGGTCTTTCGATCGACTACTGAAACCGTGGCTCATTCTCGCCGCGATCCGGGAATCCGGCAACGCCCGCTTGCCAGCGTCACGGCCAGGTGCAATGCTGAGGCTGAGAAACGCCCGTACCCCGATTTCCACTCACGAGGGATCGACATGACCCAGGCATTCCCCCGCATCATGATCGTTCTCGGCCAGCGCGTGTCCTGGCCCGAGATGCTTGCCCGCACCCTCGAAACCGAGCGCCTCGGGTTCGATGGCCTGTACCTGGTCGATCACTACTTCGGCCGCGTCGATCTCGACGAACCCACCCACGAAGGCTGGACCATGCTGGCCGCGCTGGCCCCGTTTACCCAGCGGATGCGGCTCGGGATGATGGTTTCCGGCAATACCTATCGCAACCCCGCCTTCCTGCTGAAACAGGCCATCACGGTCGACCACGTCTCCGGGGGGCGGGTCGATTTCGGGGTGGGCGCGGGCTGGCAGCAGCGGGAGCACGAGGCCTACGGCTTCCCGCTTCCGCCGGCGAAGGAGCGTGTCGACCGGTTCGAGGAAGCACTCCAAATCTGGGAGGAGCTCCAGGCGAACGATCGCACAACCTTCGAGGGCGAGCATTACCAGTTGCTCGACGCGCCCTTCCAGCCCAAATCGCTCCAGTCGCCGCGCCTGCCGCTGCTGATCGGTTCCACCGGCCCCCGGATGATGCGGCTCGTCGCCCGATACGCCGACCTCTGGAACGTGATCGCCACTCCCGAGGACGGCGCGGCGCTCAATGCCCGGATGGACGACCTGTGCCGCGAGATCGGCCGTGATCCGGCCACGCTGATCCGTGGTGTCAGCCCGTCGCTGAACCTGCTCGAATCGCCCGAGGCATTCGCCAGCGGAGTCCAGGCCTATGTCGATGCCGGGTTCCAGGACATCTGCATGCCGTGGCCCCGGCTCGACGCCGAGGTCCCGGTCCTTCGGGAAGTCGCCCGCGCCGTCCTTCCCGGTCTGCGTGGACAGGCCGTAGCTTCACCCGTGGCGAGTGGCGGAAAGCCCGCCCTGACGCCGGTGCTGGACGCCGGGGACGCCGCGCTCTCGTCCGTTGTCACCGCCTTCGGCGACGAGCCTTCCGGACGCCTGCTCCGCTTTCTCGCCACCCATCCGGAGGAGCGGTTCGATGGCGCCAGGCTCCAGAAGCACCTGGGCCTGGACACCCACGAGCAGGTCACGCGGGCCGCGATTGTCGTTGCCCGGGCGTTCGCGAACCAGGACCTTGACCGCCCCTGGGAGGAGGCGCAGAGCGGCTACCTGATGCCTCGAGCCGTCGCCGCCCGGATCATGTCGCTCATTCCCGGCATGCCAGGTTCATGACGCCCCCGCGGTAGTCCAAGACGGGAGAAGGGGAGTGACGGCGATCGCCGGGATTCAGTTCCCGGCGGTCGCCCCGGCTGGCACGGCGGCCACCTCGACCTCGGGCTCCGGCGCGATCTCCACAGGCTCGGTGCGCACCTCCGAGAACGCCTTGCGATTGAGGAACAGCCCCAGCGCCGAGACAGCCGCCACGGCCAGGAAAAAGCCGCCCACCATCGGCTCCACGTTGTGCTCGCGTCCGAAGTCGTAGGCCATGCCACCGAGCAGGTTGC
This sequence comes from Chloroflexota bacterium, assembly GCA_023389575.1. Classification (GTDB taxonomy): domain Bacteria; phylum Chloroflexota; class Chloroflexia; order Thermomicrobiales; family UBA6265; genus JACCYX01. The sequence continues at coordinate 20,397 of JAEWEG010000041.1, forward strand.
CGAATCCGCCGCCGATCGCCAGCGACAACATCGCCACCCCGAAGTAGGTCCCGCGCATGGCCGGACTCGCCAGGTTGGCCGTGACCGTCTCCTGCCCTGGCCGCGCCAGCACCATGCCCACCGAGAACACGCCCGCCGCCAGCAGCACGCCCGGCACCCCGTTCGCCAGCCCGATCACGGCGAGGCCGCCACCAAGCAGCAGCGTTCCCGCAGACAGCAGGTCGATCGGCTTCCACCATCGCTCCAGCAATCGCGGCAGCAGGAACCCGAGCCCGATCATGATCGCGGTGTTGACAAGGTATATCCACGAGACCGCCCGGTTGGTGCCGATGACATCGGTCGCCGCGAGCGTCATCGAGAGGTGAAACTGCGACCAGGAGAACCAGAACCCGATCAGGAGTACCACGTAGCGCATGAACAGCCGGTCGCGCAGCACGTCGCGCATGCCGCCCCGCGATTCCTCCCGCGCCGTGGACACCGACAGACGCGGCAGCACCAGCGCCACCACGATGCCCACGATCACGTACCCTGCCGCGCTCGCCAGGCACACCAGCCGGAAATCGTAGGTGATCAGGAACGCCCCAAGCTGCGTGCCAACCACCATCCCGATCCCGCCGATCACGCCGAGCAGGGAATACGTGCGCTGCCGGTCCTCGGGCCTGACGATCGTGGCCAGCGCCGCCGAACTTGGCGATTCGAACAACGCGCCGCCCATTCCAGAGAGCACCATTGAGACCAGCATCATCGAGATCGAGGTGGAGAAGCCCATCGCGGCGAAGCCGACCCCGCGCACCAGCATCCCGGCCACCATGAGCGGCTTCGGGCCGATCCGGTCCGCCAGCGCCCCAAAGGCGAAGCCAGTCCCCTGCTGGCAGAACTGGCGAATCGCCAGCATCAGGCCCACGGTCGCGGCCGCCCACCCGAAGTCGTCCACGAAATGCACGGCCACCAGGGGTATGACGAGCAGGAACCCAGCCCACGAGATGAAGGTGGTCAGGAACAGCGTGACCAGCCCGCGCTGGCGCTGGCTGGCTGACAGTGGTTCGGTCGCGGCGGCGGCGGCCATAATGAGTACTTTCCGGCGCAAGTGGGGCCAGGTAAATCGCTCAGGCGATTGTGGGCCCAATCATTCGTCCGGGCAATGGCCGCGTCACACGAATGGATGCGTCACGGGAGTGTTCCGGTTACCTCATGTTCGATCCATGGTCCCTGTTCGCCGTCATCGATGTCTTTGGCGTCTTCGTCGGCGCGTTCACGGGCACGCTCGTTGCCTACCGGCTGGGCTATGACATCACCGGGATCTGGACGCTCGCGCTGGTGGCCGGACTCGGCGGCGGGCTTGTCCGCGACCTCTGCCTGCAGGAGGGGCCACCGCTCGCCCTCACCGAGCCCGCCTATCTCCCCACCGTGGCCGTCGCCACCTTCGCCGGCGCCTTTTACGGGGGCAAGGTCGACAGTACCCGGAAGACCATCGTCTACGCCGATTCCCTCGCCCTCATCACCTTCGCGGTGGCCGGCAGCCTCCGCACGATGAATTACGAACTCGGCATGTGGCCGACCGTGTTGCTGGGCGTCATCACGGCCGTTGGGGGAGGCGTCATACGCGACGTGCTCACCGGCGCGACGCCCATGATCTTCCGCCGCGCCGAGCTGTACGCCCTCTCCGCGCTGGGCGCCAGCATCGCCATGGTCATCCTCAACGAGTTCGACAGCCCGCGCGGCCTGATCGTGATCGCCGGGTACGTCGTTGGCCTGTCGCTCCGAATCGGATCGCTCCGCTACGGCTGGCACTCGTGGGCGCCCCCCACCTATCGCCGCGACGACTACCCACCGCCCCGCCGGTGACGCTCTCGCGGTCCGGCGGTACCCACCAGGTTGAGTCGCGGGAGTCCATGCAGTGACACGAATCGGCGTCTTCACCGATATCCATGCCAACCAGTTCGCGCTGGAAGCGATCCTGGCGGCCTTCGAAGGCGAATCGTGCGACATGATCGTCCATACCGGGGACGCAATCGGCATCGGCCCTCAACCAGCCGAAGTGCTTGGCACGCTGCTGGAACACCCGGAAATCCGCTGCCTGATGGGCAATCACGATGAGTTGTTCGTTCAGGGGCTTCCCGAACGACGCCTGTCCGGGTTGCGGGATGCCGAGTACTACCATCAACAGTGGAATCACGCCCAACTCACAGCCGACATGCGCGATGCGGTGGCGACGTGGTCATATATCTTCGACCTGGATCGAAACGGAGTGCGGGTCAGATTCTGCCACTACGCACCACCAGTGGGGGGCTCAGGATTCGCGTCGCAAATCCTGGACCCTGCGCCAGCCGATCTCGATGAACTCTTCGGCCCGGGCGCGGCGGATATCGTCTTCTATGGCCACCATCACCCGATGTCGGACCTACAGGGGCGATCTCGCTATGTGAACCCCGGCGCGGCGGGATGCGGCACGGATGGAATGGCCCGCTACGCCGTGCTCGACATCACGGGAGATGGCGACTGGACGCTCGACCTGCGTGCCGTGCCATATGACCGGCATGCCTTGATCGCCGAATTCGAACGCAGGGAGGTGACCGCCCGGAAAGAGATCCTGCGCGGATTCTTCGGACACAATCCCGGCTAGGGAATACCCTGGTGTTATTCCTGCACGGTCATATCTTCAGGAAGCTCCCGGTGGTACTAACCGAGCGGTTTCGCCAGCGGCTCGATCGCGGCCAGTTCGTCCTCGCTCAGCGCCGGGAACGAAAGCGAGGCGACGTTCGCCTCAAGCTGCGCCACGCTCGACGCGCCGATCAACGCTGACGTCACCTGTGGCAAGCGCAGGATCCAGGTCAGCGCCAGCTGGGCCAGCGACTGGCCACGCGCCCGGGCGATCTCGTTCAATGCCCGCGCCCTTTCCAGGTACTCCGGGGTGATCCGGTCCGCCCCAAGGGTTGGGCTGGTTGCCGCCCGCGAATTGGCGGGAATCTCGCCGTGCAGGTAGCGGTCGGTCAGCAACCCCTGGGCCAGCGGCACGAACGCGATGCTTCCCACGCCATGCTCGTCCAGCACGTTCACCAGGCCATCCTCGATCGCGCGGTTGAACATGTTGTAGGCCGGCTGGTGGATGAGCAGGTGAATCCGGTGCTCGGCCAGGGCCGTTACCATCGCCTCCGTCTGCTCCGGCGAGTAGTTCGACACGCCGACGTAGAGCGCCTTCCCCGATTGCACCGCCGAGGCCAGCGCCCCGGCCGTTTCCTCGATTGGCGTTTCCGGATCGGGCCGATGATGGTAGAAGATATCGACATAATCCGTATTCATGCGCTTCAGGCTGGCATCGAGGGAGGAGAGGAGATACTTGCGCGAACCATGGTCCCCGTACGGTCCCGGCCACATGTCGTACCCAGCCTTTGACGAGATCACCAGTTCGTCACGGAACGGCCGGAAGTCGAGCTCCATATGCCGCCCGAAATTGGCTTCCGCCGCGCCGTACGGCGGTCCGTAATTGTTGGCCAGGTCGAAGTGGGTGATCCCCAGGTCGAACGCTCGGCGCAGGATGTCCTGCTGGGTTCCCAGCGAGCGAGCGTCGCCGAAGTTCTGCCACAGGCCCATCGAAATCGCCGGCAGCAGCAGGCCACTTCGGCCCGTTCGCCGGTAGGTCATCGAGTCGTAGCGCGCCGGATCCGGTGAAAAGGTCATGAAATCATCCCGTCGGGTGGTGGAGCGTGCGGCCAGTGACTTTCGCCTCGCGCCGAAACAGCATGCTTCTGCACTATACGGCAGTCAGGCGCTCCATTGGGCGACGCCGCCCACAAGGGTGGTCACGAAGGGCGCCGAAGCCCCCTACCTGGGCGATGGCAGGGTGAGAATCTCGGCTCCGAAATCGGTGATCATGACCGTGTGCTCGGTGTGCGCCGTCATGCCGCCGGTCGCGCTCTTGAGCGTCCAGCCATCGTCATCGATGACCAGCTCGTCCGTATCCGTCATTACCCACGGCTCGATTGCCAGAAGCAGTCCGGAACGCAGCCGGTACCCTTGCCCGGGTCGCCCCATGTTGGGGATATGCGGGTCCTGATGCATCGTCGACCCGACGCCATGCCCACCGAACTCGGTGTTGATCTGATACCCCGCTGCGCTGAGGACCGTGCCGATCGCATGGGCGATGTCTCCGACCTGAACGCCCGGCTTGGCGACGGCGATCCCGGCATCCAACGCACGTTCGCTTGCCTCGATCAGCGCGATGCTCTCAGGATCACGTGACTCGCCAACGATGAAGCTGATGGCGGCGTCCGCGACGATCCCGTCCAGCGACACCGCGATGTCGAGTGTCAACAGGTCGCCATCGCGAAGAGCGTAGTCACGAGGACGTGCGTGCAGCACGGCGTCGTTCACGCCCGTGCAGATGTGATATCCGAACGGTCCACGTCCGAAGCTCGGGGAGTAGTCGACGTAGCAGGATTGCGCCCCGGCCTCCGCGATCATGGCCCGGGCCCAGCGGTCGATTTCCAGCAGGTTCGTTCCAACCTTCGTGCGGTGCTTCAACGACTGCAAAATGTCGGCGACCAGCGCGCCGGAGTCCCTCGCTCGCGGCAGGTCGGCGGGGGTGAACAACTCGATCATCGGAGCCCTCGCATGACGTACCAATAACTATACCGGTCATAGTATACCGGTGGTAGTATTGGGTCCATGGTCAGGTTTCCGCTTAGTCCAGCAGAAATTGAACGAGGGCAGCGCCTCGGCTCCCTGCTGCGCCGGGCCAGGGGGCAGCGCACGATGTTGAACATCGCGCTGGCCGCCGGAGTCTCGCCGGAGACGTTGCGGAAGATCGAGTCCGGCCGGATCGCCACACCGGCCTTCTCGACCATTGCGGCTATCGCCACTGTTATTGGACTGTCGCTCGATGAAGTCTGGGCCGAGATCGCTCAGGTGGACGACGAGGGAGGCCGGTCAACCCCGGGCCGCGACGTCTACGACCAGGTAGACTCGTAGGTAGCGGGTAAACCGCTCGCGCCCGCCCGGTGCTCCCGGCGGGACCCAGTCAATCCGCGCTACAGCTCGCGGATGATCGGCACCCGCAGCACCATCCACACCGCGACGGCCAGCGCCAGTGACGCGCTCAGCCCCACCGCGAACGGCGTGTTGACCAGGTTGGCCACCGCCCCCACCGGGAGCGCCGCCACCGGGAGCAGGCCAAATCCCAGCGAATATGCGCCCAGCACCCGTCCCCGAATATCGTCGGTGATCCGCATTTGCACGATCGCCATGTTGGTACTGAGCATGATCGCCGCCACCAGCCCCTCCACGAACAGCAGCGCGAAGGTGATGGCGGGAACCGTCGAAATCGCGATCCCAATCACGGACACGGCCACGACGATCAGCAGGTACGGTTGGAGCCTGGCCGTTCCCGGACCAATCGGCCGCTGCGCCACGTAGAGCGCCCCGAGCACCGACCCGATCCCGGACACCGCCATCAGGTAGCCCAGGCCGCTCGCGCCAATCTCAAGGATGTCTCGGGCGAAAATGTTGAGGAACTGCACGAACGGCAGGATCAGGATCGGCGTCACGAACCCCAGCGCGAACAGCGCGCGCAAATCCGCCCGCCCCAGTACCAGCGAGAACCCGCTCATCACCCGCGCCATTCCCTTGGGGCCGCCGTGGGCGTTCTCCCGTGGTGGGATGCGGATCAGCGTCGCCATCACGAACGCCGTACCCACCATCAACGCCTGGATCAGGAACGAACCGCCGGTCGAGACGAAGCCGATGATCGTTCCGGCGAGTGTGGGGCCGACCACCCGGGAGAGGCTCTGCCCGGCGCTCATCAGCCCGATCGCGTTCGAAAGCTCGTCCTTGCTGACCAGGTTGGGCGCGATCGATTGCTGCGTCGGGAACATGATCGCCTGCAACCCGCCGGTCACGAACGCGAAGATCGGTAGGTGCCACGGCTGCACGAACCCTGTGAGCACGTTGATCGCCAGCAACAGCGCCGTCGCCGCGGAGGTTCCCTGCGCGATGCGGTAGATCAGCCGCCGGTCAATCTGGTCGATGAAGCTGCCGGCCGGAACCGCGACCAGGATGAAGGAGAGCCCGGCCGCGAACGCCACCGCGCCCACGAATAGGGGAGAGTCGGTGAGTTCCAGGGCGATCCAGCCCATCGCCACCTGCTGCATGAACTGGGCGGTGCCGACGAACAGGGTGGAGAGCCAGAGGAGCCGAAAATCGCGGTACTTCTTCAGGGCATTGAATGCCCCGCCGGATTTCTTGCGCCCGGAGTCGTCGCGGGGTGGAGCCGCGACGTCCGCGCGTTCGGCTTCGACGTCTGTCATGGAGTGAAATCACGCTTCCTGATGAATGTGTCCCGGTAAACAACGGTGATGGAGGGCGCGACCTGGGTCGCGCCCTCCATCACCAATTCCTTCTGAAGTGTAAGCCGTTCGGGCGGATTCGGCACCCGCCCGCCAGGTCGTTCTACGGCGTGAAGGTGAAGCCCCGCCACTGGTTGCCGCCGCTGGTGGCCGGGAACGAGGTTCCCGCCAGGGAGACGTTGCCGGTGAATGGAATCGCGACCCGGCTCCAGTTGCCGCCGTCCGAGGTCTGCCAGATGGTGATGTGGAGGTGCGGCGTGCTGCCCGCTCCGAGTTGCCCGCGAGGCGCGATCGTTCCCAGGTACTGACCCTGCGTGATGGTGTCGCCTTCCTGGATGCTCGGGTCCATCACCACGTGGAAGAACGCGAAGGCCAGGCCGTCACCCATGTAAATCGACCCTCCGCCCGAGGCTTCGTCGATCCAGCGCATCGTGCCGCCCACCGGGGAATACACCGGCTGCCCCGCCGTGTTGCCATCCGACCGCACGAGGTCGAGCGAGTAGTAGTACTGCCAGCTGGACGAGCGGTTCTGGTGGCTGCTCCCGTTGTACCCCTGCAGGACTCGCCACTCGCCGCCTCGAACGGGCCAGGTAAGGAGCGAGCCGGACGGATCCGGATTCGCGGGGACATCAGGCCGGGTTTCGGAGAGGAACTCGGAGGCGATCCAGCCGGTTCCGGCGGCTGCCGTTACCTGCGAGAAGCCGTTGGCGGTCACGCCCGTGAAACTGAGCTCGGTGCCCGCCGTGATGACGGTGATCACGCCGGATGTCGCGCTCGATTCCGACCGCAGGTTCACGTTCGCCGTCGTCCACCGTGACACCGGCTCCTGGGGTTCGGGCGTGGTGGTTGGCTCGGGCGTGGTCGTCGGCTCAGGCTCGGTGGTCGGCTCCGGAGTCGTCGTTGGCTCGGTCGTAGGTTCGGGTGTGGTGGTGGGGTCGGGGTTCGACGGCGCGTTGGGGCCGATGAACTCGGCTGCCACCCAGCCAGTGCCGAAGTCCGAGGTCACCTGCGCGAAGCCGTTCGAGAGTTCACCCGTCAGTTCGAGGCGGACGCCGATCTCCAGGTAGGTGATCGAGTCGAATCCGGTGCTGGGGCCGCTTCGCAGGTGAACCGTGTCGATCGTGTAGCGCGTGCCCGTTTCGCCCGGTGCCTGAGTTGGCTCCTCGGTTGGGGCGGCGGTCGGTTCCGGGTTGACCGGTGCTCCCGGGGAGACAGGGCCGATGAACTGCGCGTAGACCCAGCCCTCGCCATAGGCCGAGGTCACGCTGGCGAAGCCGTTCTCAACCTTGCCCGTCAGCTGCATCTCCACGCCCGTCACGAGCGAGGCGATGGACGGATAGTCCGTGCCGGGACCAGATCGCAGGTTCACCTGCTCCAGCGCGTAGCGGGTTTCGCCGGTCGGCTCCTGTGGGGCGGGCTCGGTCGGTTCGCCGGGCTGTTCCGGAGCCGGGGCGCTGGTGGCGCCGAGGTAGTCGCCGAATACCCATCCATCGCCGCCCCGGGCGGACACCGAAATCCATCCATTCCGGTGCCCGCCGGTGAGTGTCACCACGTCGCCCTTGGCGAGGGTGGTCACCACGGCGTCGGACGTGCTGGCTCCCGCCCGCACGTTCACCGAATCGTTCGCGACCGCCTGGCCGCTGGTGGAGGTGAACGACGAGCTGCTGGCCAGGTAGTCGGCCACCATGTAGCCGGTCTGGCCGTTCACGGACACCTGGTACCACTCGGTGCCGTCATCGGCCGCGATGGGGCCATCGAGCACCTCAAGGCTGGTGCCCTCGGCTAACCGGTCGATCTCCGATGTGTCGTAGCCTGGTCCGCTCCGCAGGCGAACGTTGTCGCCCTGCGCGAATGCGATGATGGCGGTGCCGCCTGTCGTGACCGAATGGTCGCCGTGTGCTGAAACCGGTCCTAGCGTGCCGGCGATCAGCAGCACGGCGATTGCGGGACCAAACAGGCGTGCATTGCACACCCGGTTGCGGAGCGTTTTCATGCCTTCCCCCCGCGGGCGCCAGGGCGTGACACGGGGAAACCCCTCCACACGCCTTCCAGCAACCCGCCCAGTGATGTTTCTTCCGCCCGAAATCCCGCTGGATCGCGTTGACCAGTGGATCGCGGGTAGCTACAGGCGATCCCACCCGGGCGCCTTGAACGTCGTTGCCGGTATCGAGCGGTGCTCACCCCAGCCACGTGAAATCGGTCCTGCACAGCCTCGATGTGTCCTGGCCGTTCCCGGCTCCATCCACGGAAATCGACCTCACCAGACCAGACCTGGAACCGATTGTCTATGCTGAACGGTCACTACCGCCAGATGTACGAACGCTTTTGTTCGGCGTGTTCGTTCAATCTCGACAATGCCCGGATCCGTCAGTCGCGTACGTACGCAACGTCGGCTTTCCAGGCACGAAATGACAACAGCCGGAGGGAAATCACCCTCCGGCTGTTGCTGTGAAGTTCCCGTGGTCCGCCCGGGAGAATGCCGTGAACCGGGGCGCGGATAAGGCCGCCTCCGGTGGAACACGCCCTGTCACTGGTAGCGGCGAAGCTTGTCTTCGCCAGGCAGCGTTACCGTCGCGAACTACTCCCCTGAAATGCCGCGTCTGCATACGTCGGGCGGCTTCAAGTTCATTCAGGGACATTCCGCGCGCGAACGAAGGGTGTCCGCCCGGCGTTGATCCGCGAACCTCGCGTCAGCCGACGATGAGGCTGGCCCCGGAATCGAACCACATCTCGGTGCCGCTGATATGGCTGGCGTCGTCCGACAGCAGGAACGAAATCGTCTTCGCGATCTGCCACGGCTCGGCCGGCTGACCGGTGAGCGGCAGGGTCCCCT